>CAXTVJ010000016.1:43232-62490 GCA_964247715.1 uncultured Acidobacteriaceae bacterium
GGGTGTGGAGGCGGTCGGCGACCTGGAGGGCAGCGTGGGCGGCGGCGACGTTGTGGGTTCGGAGGATGTGGGCTCCGGCGAGGATGGCGGCGGTGTGAGCGGCGGTGGTGGCGTGTTCGCGGGCTTCGGCGGTGGGATGAGCGAGATGCGCGGTGAGGAAACGCTTGCGGGAGATGCCGGCGAGCAGAGGCAGGCCGAGTTGGTGGAGTTCGGCGAAGCGGGCGAGGAGGGTAAAATTTTCGTCGCCGAGTTTGCCGAAGCCGAAGCCGGGGTCGATCACGATGGTTTCGCGGGGGATGCCGGCTTGCGCGGCGGCGGCGAGGGTCTCGGCCAGACCGTGGAGGACGAGCGGGAGGACTTGCTCGCGGGCGAGCGGAGGGAGCGTGCGCCACTCGGCCGGGGTGCCGCGGGTGTGCATGAGGACTGAGCCGCAGGGATGAGCGGCGAGCGTTTCGGCCATGCGCGCGTCCCATCGGAGGCCGGAGACGTCGTTGACGATCTCGGCGCGGGCGCGGAGGGCGGCGCGGGCGGTGGAGGCATGATAGGTGTCGACGGAGAGGACGGCTTCGGGACGGAGCTTGAGGATGCCGTCGAGGATGGGGAGCAGGCGGGATTGCTCTTCTTCGGCGGTGATGGGCGCGGAGTTGGGGCGGGTGGACTCGGCGCCGAGATCGAGGAGGTCGGCGCCGTCGTCGAGGAGTTGAAGCGCGTGGGCGATGGCGGCCTGGTGGGTGAAGAAGAGGCCGCCGTCGGAGAAGCTGTCGGGCGTGATGTTGACGACGCCCATCACCAGCGTGCGCGGCCCGAGGGGAAGGATTCGGGTGCGCAGACGCCAGAGGAAGATTGGGCGGATTTGGTTCGTTGAGAGCAAAGCAAGTGCGCCCTTGTCGCGGGGGGGGCGAACAATCCTGGGGTTCTCGACCGCTGTGCGGTGGAGACCTGGCTTCAGACGGTGAGGAGTTCTTTTTCTTTGGCTTTGAAGAGGTCTTCGAGGCGCCTGATTTCGGCGTCGGTGAGCTGCTGGACCTCTTCGTTGGCGCGCTTCTCGTCGTCGGCAGAGATGAGTTTTTCCTTTGCGGCTTTCTTGATCTGCTCGTTGCCGTCGCGGCGGATGTTGCGCATGGAGGTCTTGTGGCCTTCGAGGACACCGGCGAGGTTTTTGACGGCTTCCTTCCGGCGCTCCTCGTTCATAGGCGGAATGGGCACGCGGATGATGCGACCGTCGTGCATGGGGTTGAAGCCCTGGCCGGAGGTGCGGATGGCCTTTTCGATGGCGGGGACGAGGGAGACCTCCCATGGCTGGACGAGGATGAGCTGGGCCTCGGGCGTGGTGACCTGGGCGACCTGAGCGACGGGAACGTCGGAGCCGTAGTAGTCGACTTTGACCTGGTCGAGCATGTGGACGCTGGCACGGCCGGTGCGGGCGGAGAGGAGATTCTGGCGGAAATCGTCGACGGTCTTCTCGAATTTCTGTTTGAGCTGGGAGTGGACTTCTTTGAGAGCAGGGCTGCTGGCCATTGCGGATGGCATAGGGTGACTGTCCTTACGCGCAGATGCGCCGAGTTCGATTCTAAGACTTAAAGGCGCCCTTACGCCGGGCGGGCGGTACTTCGCAGGGTATTGGACACGCTTCGCGTGTACGGGGCTAGAGGGTTCGGAGGCGTTGGGCGGCTTCGTGCAGGTCGTGATCTTTCTTGGCGAAACAGAAGCGCAGGAGAGTTTCGCCGACGGCGGAGCCTGGGCGGAAGAAGGCGGAGCCGGCGACGGAGGCTACACCGGTGCGGCGGAGGAGGTCGCGGGACTTTTCCGCGGCGTTGGCGCCTTTGAGGATGGATTCGCCCTCGCCGGTGCCGGCGAGGATGTAGTAGGCACCGTCGGGGATGTGCGGGGTGAGGCCGGCGGCGCGGAGGGCGTCGACGAGGAGGGTGCGTTTGGTGAGATGATCTTGCGCCAGTTGCGTGTAGAAGGCGGCAGGCAGCTGCTCGACGCCGTCGGCGCAGCCGTGCTGGAGCGGGGCGGGGGCGCAGACGTAGAGGAGATCGTGGAAGTAGCCGATGGACGGGATCCATCTGGCGTCGGCGACGAGGTAGCCTACGCGCCAGCCGGTGACGGAGAAGGTTTTCGAAAAGCCGGAGATGAGAATGGTGCGCTCGCGCATGCCGGGGAGGCTGGCGGGCGAGATGTGGGTCCGGGCCTGGCTCGAAGCGACAGGGGCGGCGGCGGACGGGTAGAGGAAGTGCTCGTAGATCTCGTCGGTGAAGACGAAGAGGTTGTGCTCTTCGGCGATCTGGGCGAGCTGTTCGAGCTCGGCGCGGGTGTAGACCTTGCCGGCGGGGTTGGAGGGGGTGCAGACGATCATGGCGCGGGTGCGCGGCGTGAGGGCGTCGCGGACATCTTCGGGGTCGAGCTGCCACTCTCCTTCGCCGGATGCGGGTGGGTGGAGGGCGACCGGGACGGGGATGGCGCGGACGCCGCGGATCATGCCGGCGTGGTAGCCGTAGAAGGGCTCGAAGAGGAGGACCTCGTCGCCGGGGTTGAGCAGGGCCTGAAGCGCGGCCTGGAACGCTCCGGTGGCTCCGGAGGTGATGAGGAGTTCGCGGTCGGGGTCGACCGAGAGCGCGTGGGTGCGGGCGAGCTGCCGGGCGACGGCGCGGCGGAGGCGGTCGATGCCGTCGAGGCGAGTGTAGATATTGTGGCCGTCGCGGATGGCCCGCTGCGCGCCTTCGGCGACAACGGCGGGCGGGTCGGTATCGCAGACTCCCTGGGCGAGGTTGACGCCGCCCATGCGGTCGCAGGCGACGGACATGGCGCGGATCTCGGACTGGAGGGTACGGGGAGCGAGATCGCTGAGGTGGAGAGCAGACGCGATGGCGGTTTCGGGAGCCGGGGAAGCCATGGCAAGGATGATAGCCCGGAGCTTCGGGGCATGCCCAATGGGGAACATGCGGGTGTCCCCCGGATGGGGCGGGAGGCTGCAACGATGGCGGCAAACGGCTGATTTTGTTGGTGCAGGGGCTGACGACCGCGCTTAGGATTGCGTTCGTACCCGGCCTGCAGCGTTCCAGGCCGGGCTGAGTGGAGACGGGAGTCTGGACCATGAGCAAGCAAGCGGAGTGCCGCCCGGAGACGCGGGCCAGCCACGAAGTACTACGGGACGAGCCGAAGTTGACGTTTGCCGAGATCATTTCGGCTTTATCGTTCGCGGTGGATCTGACGGAGGGGGCGGTTCCGGGGCATGCGCTGCGGTCGTGCGTGTTCGGGATGCGGATGGCGGTGGAGCTTGGATTGAGTGATGACCGTTTGTGGCCGCTTTACTATGCGCTGCTGATGAAGGATTCGGGGTGCAGCTCGAACGCGGCGCGGATGTGCCAGATTGTGGGTGGGGACGACCGCGCGGTGAAGAATGGCGTGAAGCTGGTGGACTGGACGAAGCCGCACAGGCCTTCGCTGAGGGCGGTGAAGCTGCTGTGGAAGCAGGTGCTGCCGAGGTCGGGCGCGATGGAACGCATCGGGCGCATGCTGCAGATTGTCGTGGCGCAGAACGAGAACAACGAGGAGATGATTGCGCTGCGGTGCGAGCGCGGCGCGGGGATTGCGCGGAAGCTGGGGTTGACGAGCGAGACGGCCGAGGCGATTCGCGGGCTGGATGAGCACTGGGACGGGTCGGGCTACCCGGAACGGCGGCGCGGCGAGGAGATCCCGCTGGCGGCGCGCATCCTGGGGGTGGCGCAGCATCTGGATGTGTTTGCGTCGGAGCGCAGCCAGGGCGAGGCGATGGCGGTGCTGCGGGCGCGTTCGGGGACATGGTTCGACCCGCGGCTGGTGGACGTGGCGGTGCGGCTGGACCGGGCGGGCGTGCTGTGGGAGAACTGCCGGCCGGGCGACGATCCGAGCGTTACCCGTGAGCTGGTGGTGGCGATGCAGCCGAAGGGCCGGCATGCGGAGTCGGGCGCAGGGCCGGGTATCGGGCTGGGTACCGGGCTGGGCATCGGTCCTGGCGCCCTGCCGGAGGAGATCGACCGGATCTGCGAGGCGTTCGCGGATGTGGTGGATGCGAAGAGTCCGTTCACCTACCGGCACTCGCTGGGGGTGGCGGAGGTGGCGGCGGAGATTGCGGAAGCATTGCAATTGGCTCCGGAGCGGAGTGTTCTGGTGCGACGGGCGGCGCTGCTGCACGACTTGGGCAAGCTGGCGGTGCCGAATACGATTCTGGATAAGACGGGCAAGCTGACGGAGGCGGAGTGGGCGGTGGTGCGGGAGCATCCGCGGCTTTCGCGGGAGATTCTGGAGCGGATCGGGCCGTTCGCGGAGATGGCGGAGATCGCCGGGGCGCATCATGAGCGGCTGGACGGAAGCGGGTATCCGCACGGGCTGAAGGGCAGCCAGTTGAGCATGGAGGCGCGGGTGATCGCGGTGGCGGATTACTACAGCGCACTGACGGAGGATCGGCCGTATCGCAGAGGAATGACGCATGCGGAGGCGATGATCATTCTGCGCAAGGAGCGGGCGGGGCTATGTGGAGCCTGCGTGGAGGCTCTGGAGCAGGCGAGGGGCCGCGGAAAGCTGCGCGCGGGGATGGCGCCGGAGTTGACGGCCCGGATGACACCCAGTTCGGCGAGCGGGATGATGCCTGCGGCGATGGCGGGGTAGGAACGCAAGAGCTCGGGAAGCGGAAGGTAGCGTGCGAAGACCGCAGGCTGGACTTGATCGCCGCTCAGGCTGATCATCTGCGACCTGTTTACGAAGCTCATAAGGCTGGGTTCTCGGCGGGCAGCATTTCCGCTTACGGGTATGAGCGCGAAGACTAGCGTGGGGGCATGACGGTGCACCTCGAACTTCCCGCGGCAGTACAGATAGAAGCCGAGCGGCTTGCTACACAGAATGGTGTAAGCATCGAGGTGCTCCTTTCTCACGCGATTGAACGGTTCGTTGCGGAGGAGCGTCAGAGAGGATGAGATTCTGCAGGCGCGTTTGGCCGAGGCTGACCGAGGTGAATTGCTTACCGAGGCGGAGATGGATATGCGCTTCGAGCGAATGCTTCAGCGGCGATGAAGGTTCGCTGGACTCCATCGGCGGCCTCGGATCTCGAGATCCTTTCAGATTATCTGCACGCTGAGTCTCCGTTGGTTGCCGCGGACGTGGTGAGCCGACTCTATTTCGGGGTACGCAGTCTTGGTGCGTTTTTTGTATCGTGGCCGACCAATCGGCCGAGATGAAGTACGGGAGCTGATCCTGGTCAGGGACAGGTATGTGCTGCGATACCGCGTGCGCAACGAATTGGTGGAGATTCTACGTATCCGTCATACGTCCCGTGAGCCGACTGCTGAGTAACTCCCCTTGGCTGTTCTCTTTAGAATGGGCGGATGGGTGAAGGATTTGAGGTTTTGCGGGAGAGCGCGGCGGGTGGGCGGCGCGGGCGGCTGACGGTTCCGCATGGGGTGGTGGAGACTCCGGTCTTTATGCCGGTGGGGACGGCGGCGAGCGTGAAGGCGGTGCCGCAGGAGACGCTCGAGACGCTGGGTGCGAATGGCGCGGGGGCGCAGATCATTCTGGCGAACACGTATCACCTGTATCTGCGGCCGGGGCATGAGCGGGTGCGGCGGCTGGGCGGGGTGCACAAGTTTATGAGCTGGACGCGGCCGATGCTGACGGATTCGGGCGGCTTCCAGGTGTTTTCGCTCAGCGCGTTGCGCAAGGTGACGCCGGATGGGGTGGAGTTTCGGTCGCATCTGGACGGGAGCCGGCACTTCTTCTCGCCGGAGCACTCGATGGCGGTGCAGATTGCGCTGGGCGCGGATGTGATCATGGCGTTCGACGAGTGCGTGGAGCATCCGGCGACGTATGAGCGGACGAAGGCATCGCTGGGGCTGACCCATGCGTGGGCGGAGCGGTCGGCGCAGTATGTCGCAGATCACTGCCAGGACGTCCCGTGGTTTGCGGAGTTTGGCGGCCAGAGGCAGCGGCTGTTCGGGATCGTGCAGGGCGGGATGTATGCGGATCTGAGGCGCGAGTCGGCGGAGCGGCTGGTGGCGATGGATCTGCCGGGGTACGCGATCGGCGGGCTGGCGGTGGGGGAGCCGCGCGAGGTGACACGCGAGATGATCGCGCGGACGCTGGAATGGCTGCCAAAGGATAAACCCAGGTACGTGATGGGGGTGGGGTATCCGGAGGAGATTGAGGAGTACGCGCGGATGGGCGTGGACATGATGGACTGCGTGCTGCCTACGCGGGCGGGCCGGCATGGGCTGGTGTTTGCGCGGGTGGATGGAAAACCAGTGCGGCTGAACATTAAGAAGCAGGAGTTCGCGGAAGATCCGGGGCCGATCGATGCGGCGTGCGGGTGCAGTGTGTGCCGGCGGTATACGCGGGCGTATCTGCGGCATTTGTTTGCGTCGGGCGAGCCGCTGGCGGGGACGCTGTTGAGCGTGCACAATTTGAGTTTTTATCTGGATACGATGGAGCGGGTGCGGGCTGAGCTGGCGGCTGCGGCGGAGTGACGGGAATACGGAGATTCCGCATTTTGTCCGGATTGACGCCTGCGGAAAGATTGCGGATAACGAACGCAGAGGTTTGTCTGGCCAGCTTTTTTTGTTGCTTTGCCGTCTGAGCAGAGGGCGGCGTACGTTTGGCTGTCTTCAAGCGAGGAACGACGATGGAAGCGGAACTGGATCGGTTGCGGCGGCTTTACCGTGAGACGGGCGACGAGCACCTGCTCGACATGAGCACGGATATGGGCGATCTGACGGATGACGCGCAGGTGGCGCTGACGGAAGAGCTGCGGCGGCGCGGCCTGACGGCGCGCCGGGAGGTGACGCCCTTTGCGGCTGACGGTACGGGGAGTGCGGCGGTTATCGATGAGCCTGCGGAAGAGCGGTCGTATGCGTTTGGTGCGGGCATTCCGGGGATTGTTCCGGGCGGCGAGCCGGCGGTGGAGCAGGCGCTCGAGCCGGGGGGCGAGGTGCGGCTGGGCATGGCGGCGCTGATTACGTTTGTCGACGGGCTGGAGCTCGCGCGGGCGTGCGAGGCGCTGGACGAGGCGGGGATTGCGCCGGCGATCGAGCAGCTTGGCGGGGATGAGGCGGTGGGGACGACTCCGCGGCACGAGGTGTGGGTGGAGGCGGGCGAGCTGGAGCGCGCGCGGGCGGTGCTGCGGGCGGCGATGGGGCTGTTTCCTCCGCCCGAGGGCGAGGACTTTGCGGACGACGGGGCCGGCGACGGCGTGGTCGGGACGTTCGAGACGCACACGGAGGCCGAGCAGGTGAAGGCGCTGCTGGAGAACGAACGGATTCCCGCAACGGTGACCAGCGAGGACGAGGAGTATGTTGTACGGGTGGCGCCGGGCGATCAGGAGCGTGCGCTTTCCGTGGTGGCGGCGCGGCTGGGGCTGGGGTAAACGGCGGGCCAGCCGCCTTTTTTCTCTTACGGAGTGGCTGCGTGATGGGTTTACACTCCCACCTTAGCTTGCGCGACGGTGGGGCACCCTGACTTCGGTGGTGGTTCAGCGTTTCGGAACAGGCGGCATCGGAGGCAGGGCGATGGCATTGCAACCTTTGGACGGAGTAGTGGTGCGGCGGCATATCGGGCGGGAGTCGATCGGATGGTCGATTGCGTTGAGCGTGCTGCTGATCGTGATCGGTCTGCTGGCGGTGCTGGCTCCGCTGTTCGCGGGGGTTGCGGTGGAGGCGGTGCTGGCGTGGCTGGTGGTGCTGGCCGGCATCTTTCATCTCTGGCTGGCGTGGCATGTGCGCGGGGCGGGGTCGCATACATGGGAGGCGCTGATCGGAGTGCTGTATATCCTGGTGGGCGGATATCTGTTTCTGCATCCGCTGGTCGGGCTGGTCGGCCTGACTGCTTTCCTGGGTGCGTATCTGCTGCTGAAGGGCTTGTTCGAGCTGGTGGCGGGGTTCGGGATCCGGCATGCGCGCGGGGGTGCGTGGATGCTGCTGGATGCGGTGATCTCGCTGGTACTGGCGGGAATCATCTGGGCGCATCTGTTCAGCACGGCGACGTGGGTGGTGGGGACGCTGATCGGCTTTGCGATTCTGTTTTCGGGGATTTCGAGGCTGGTGTTTGCGATCTCGGCGCGGCACGGGCTGGCGACGGCGGTTTAGGGCTGTGGCGGGGGCTTGAGAAGGTCGATCGGGATCGAGAGCATCACGGCTACGTCTTCAGGCGGGATGCCGGATGCGAGAAGAGTCCGGGCGCGTCGAAGTTGTTCGGCGCGGTGGGTTGAGTCGGGGATGAAGGTCTGGCCCAGGAAGTCGCTTTGCGCTCCCATGCCCCGCTGGTCGGGAATTCCGCGTCGTTTGACCATGGTGCCTCCTGCGTGGATGGTCTCAGGCGGGTTGACCTCTCTGCAAGGTGTTTGCAGCATGGTGAGCTGCGGTTTCCTTGACATGGGACGGCGGGGCGTCGATTCTTAGCGTGAGCGGCCCGGATTCTGGGCCGTTTGCCGCGTTGTGCGCTGAAGGCGTGTGGCGGCACTCTTTTTGGGGCTGGTGCGTGATGCGCGCGCCGGCTGGACAGGACTGCAGTGATTCACCCTGGATTGGTTTTGGCGGCGATTCCGACCGCGATGCTGGAGCAGCTGGCGCTGCCGGTGATGCTGGTCGTCATTATGTATCTGGTGCTGGTGGCGCCGAATCAGCGCAAACAGAAGAGCTGGCAGGAGATGCTGGGCAAGCTGAAGGCGGGCGATAAGGTGACGACTTCAGGCGGGCTGCGCGGGACGGTGCTGCAGGTGAAGGATGATGTTGTGATCGTGAAGCTGCAGCCGGATAATGTGAAGCTCGAATTTGTGAAGAGCTCGATCTCGGCGGTGACGACGGACGAGGCCTGAGGTCAGGAGCGGCGCTGCGGACGATTCCCATTTCCGCCTGGGCTTTCCGCTGAGATGGGATATCCGGTCTCTGCGGCGGGTGATTTCAGCCCGCTCTTCGATGTGCGGACAGGTTGGGCCGGCTGCTGAATTTCGCCGGAATGGGACGGTTTTCGTCTAAACACGGTAGACTGGTGCGACACGAAATCAGACGGGCTTCGCGGGTGTTTTGGCGGAGAGCCGGATACGGAATAAGGATGAAACCGGAGGGAGTGCCGCCGGCCTGGGTTTTCGGGTCGCCGCGGGCTTGCCGGAACCATGGACATGGGTAAGAATCTCGGCACCAAGCTGGCCGTCATCGTCGTTCTTCTGCTGTTTTTCATCTACGGGATCTTCGGGATTCCGCGGCCGACCGGGCACGGGCTGGGCGACACGCTGAAGGAGGCGCTGGCGCACCGGATCAATCTGGGGCTGGACCTGAAGGGCGGCGTGCACCTGGTGCTGGCGGTGCATGTGCAGGAGGCGATCGGGTCGGAGACGGACCGCGATGTGGGCCGCATTCAGACGGCGCTCGAGGCCGCCGGCGTGACGGCACCGAGCGTGGCCAAGCTGGACCAGGCGCATCCGGAGACGATCACGGTGGCGAATCTGCTTCCGGCGCAGGTGTCGGCGGCGCGTTCGGCGCTCTCGTCGAATGATTTCTCGACGTACGATGTGGCTACGGGTGCGAACGCGGCCAACCAGACCCTGACCATGACGATGAAGCCGTCGGCGATTCAGGATCTGGAGACGCGGACGCTGGATACGTCGATCGAGGTGATTCGGGACCGCGTGGACAAGCTCGGCGTGTCCGAGCCGACGATTCAGAAGTACGGGCTGGGCGACAACCAGATACTGGTGGAGCTGCCGGGCGTGAGCGATCCGGGGCAGGTCGAGGATGCGATTCAATCGACAGCGAAGCTGGCGGTGTTTGCCGTGATCGGCGGCCCTTACGCAGACGACCCGGCGGCGCTCGCGGCGCTGAACGGCGTGGTTCCGCCCAATGCGCAGCTGGTGCATGGGCAGGCGACCCCGCAGTCTCCGGACCAGGTGTGGGAGCTGAACCGGGCGAGCGAGGTGGAAGGAACGGACTTCATCAACGCGCAGGGTTCGCAGGACATCAACGGGCGGCCGGCGATCCACTTCACGCTGACGACCGAGGCGGGACAGCGCTTTTATAAGTACACCGAGGCGCACCAGCGTTCGGGCTCCGATCCGGGGTCGATGGCGATTGTGCTGGGGAACAAGGTGCGCGAGGTGGCGGGGATCGAGTCGGCCATTTCGGACTCGGGGGAGATAACGGGTTCGTTCTCGAAGAACGAGGTGGATAACCTCTCGTTGATGCTGCGGACGGGCGCGCTGCCGGCGTCGATCTCGTATCTGGAGACACGGACGGTCGGTCCTTCGCTGGGCGCGGCGAGCATTCGCCAGGGCGTGACGGCGGCAGTGCTGGGCATGGCGGCGGTCATGATCTTCATGCTGGTCTATTACAAGGGATCGGGCATCAACGCGGACTTGGCGCTGCTCTTGAATCTCATCATTCTGCTCGGGTTTATGGGCTACAGCCATGCGGTGCTGACGCTGCCTGGAATCGCAGGGGTGATTCTGACCATCGGCATGGGCGTGGACTCGAATGTGCTGATCTTTGAGCGGATTCGCGAGGAACTGCGCGCGGGCAAGACGGCGGCGGCCGCGGTGAAGGAAGGGTTTGCGCATGCGTGGATCACGATTGTGGATACGCACGTCACGACGATCGTTTCGGCGATCATTCTGCTGATGTTCGGTACCGGCCCGGTGAAGGGCTTCGCGGTGACCCTGATGGTGGGTCTGTTCGCGAACCTGGTGACGGCGGTGTTCGTATCGCGGATGATCTTCGACTGGCATTTGAAGGATCGTCCGCGGACGGCGGCGCTCTCGATTTAGGTGCAGGGAGTAGGGAATAGGCAACAGGGAGTAGCGGGCTGAGGCCTGCTGCCTGAGGGATCTGGATCGTCATGGAATTGTTTCGGCAACCGAATATCGACTGGCTCGGGAAGAAGTGGTACTTTCTCGGCTTCTCGCTCATCTTCTCCGTCGCGGGCATTCTGAGCCTGCTGTTCTGGCATCATCTGCCGCTGGGCGTGGACTTCAAGGGCGGCACGCATGTGACGGTGGCGTTCACCGCTCCGCCGAACGAGGATCATATCCGCCAGGCGTTCGATCGGGCGGGGATTCGCGATGCGCGGATTCAGCGGATCAGCGGGAGCCCGGGGCAGCTGCAGAATCAGGAAGTGATCGCACTGCCGGAATCCACGGCTTCGGACGCGAACCACGATGCGGGACGGGCTGCGGTCGAGAACGCGCTGCGGGCGAACTATCACGACTCCACCTTCCAGGTGCAGCAGGTGGATATTGTGGGGCCGACTGCGGGTAAACAGCTGCAGCGGCAGGCGGCGTGGGCGACGCTCTACTCGCTGCTGGGGATGCTGGCGTACCTGTGGTTCCGGTTTGAGCTGATTTATGGCGTGGCGGCGGTGGTGGCGGTGTTTCACGACACGCTGATCACGATCGGGGCGTTCTCGCTGACGAACCAGGAGATTACGCTGACGGTGATCGCGGCGATCCTGACGCTGATCGGCTACTCGATGAACGATACGGTGGTGGTCTTCGACCGCATTCGCGAGAATCTGGCGACCAGCCGGCGGGAGACGCTGAGCGAGGTGGTGAACCGGTCGATCAACCAGACGCTGAGCCGGACGGTGCTGTCGTCGGGGCTGACGTTTCTGACGGTGATCTCGCTGTTTCTGTTTGGCGGCGAGGTGCTGCATGGTTTTTCGTTCGCGCTGGTGGTGGGGATTGTGATCGGAACGTATTCCTCGATCGCGGTAGCGGCCCCGATGCTGGTGGCGTATCAGGACTGGCGGGCGAAGCAGGGCAAGGCATCGGCCACGCTGCCGGCGGGACGGGTGCGGGCGTAGCGCGGTCGAGCGGCGGACGCAGAGGCCGGCCGCTCTGTAGCGCGAAGGCACGAAGGGAGCCATCCCCTTTTTGTGGAGTGTGCCGGGAACCTTTTCGGTACCCCCGGTGTCTATAGGTTTCAGCCCGTCAGGCCCGCCTTCCCGGGGCCTTCCGATTCGCCTTCGGGCGTGCTCTCGCCCGTGAGGGTGCTGTTGCGGCAAGACATTTCTACTCCGAGGCTGCCACCATGTTTGAAGATTCCCTGGTCGATTCCGGCGGAAGGCTGAAGACCAATGCCAAGTACTGGGTATGGGGAACGCTGGTCCTCAATCTGTGCATTCTGGCGACGATGATCATCATCCCGCTGATGTACCCTGAGGCGCTGCCGAAGACCGCCATGACGGCGATGCTGACGGCTCCGCCGCCTCCGCCTCCGCCGCCTCCCCCGCCGCCGCCGGCTGCCGTGGTGAAAGCGGTGAAGATCGTGGCGGTTGAGAACGCGATGACCGTGCCCAAGATTCCGAAGAAGATCGATATGTCCAAGCAGGAGGCGACGCCTCCGCCGCAGGTGGCAAGCGTTGCGGGCATGACCGGGATGGCCGGGGGCGCCGCGGGTGGTGTTCTGGGTGGTATGGTGGGCGGCATGGGCTCTGGTCCGGCCGTGGTGGTGAAGCCGCCTCCGCCGCCTCCGAAGCCCACGGGGCCGATTCGGATCTCGCAGGGTGTGGCGACGGGTAACAAGATCGCCGGCGAGAGCCCGCAGTATCCGCCGATCGCGAAGGCTGCGCACGTTTCCGGTGCGGTGGTGCTGCACGCGATCATCGGCAAGACGGGATCGATCCAGAATCTGCAGGTCGTCAGCGGGCCGGAGATGCTGCGCAACTCGGCTCTGGATGCGGTGAAGACGTGGCGGTATAAGCCTTATCTTCTGAGCGGCGAGCCGACCGAGGTCGACACGACGATTACGGTGAACTTCAACTTCGGCGGCTAGCTTTCCGGTCTTATGCCGCGAACCCTTTTGACCTCGTACGGCGGACGCTTCGGCGACTCGCGAAGCCAGAGCATGGAAAGTGTCCGCGCCGTCACTCACTTACCCACACGCACCTGAACCGGAGGAATGATTCCAGTGATTCTCGCTCACATCGCCCAAGTTGCATCCGTCCACGCCACCAGCGCTTTTGCCATGTTTCAGGAGCCGTCGGGCACGACGTCGTTCTCGCTGACCGACATGTGGGGCCACATGAGCTGGATCCCGAAGGGCATTGTCCTTCTGCTCTTCATCATGTCGATCTGGTCGCTGGCGGTCATGATCGACCGCGCGCTTTATTTTTCGGCGGCTCGTTCGCAGTCGCGTGAGTTTGCGCCCAAGGTTGCGGGCGCGTTGAAGAACGGCAATCTGGACGAAGCCATCAAGGTGGCGGACCGCACCAAGAAGTCGCACCTGGCGGAAGTGGTCACGGCCGGCCTGCAGGAGTTCCGCTCGTTCGGTTCGGGCGGCGCGATTACGGATGAGCAGATCGAGTCGTCCAAGCGCGCACTCGAGCGCTCGGAGGCGATCGTTCACTCGAAGCTGAAGCGTGGTCTGGGCGGTCTGGCGACGATCGGTTCGACGGCTCCGTTCATCGGGCTGCTGGGCACCGTCATCGGCATTTTGAACGCCTTCCAGCAGATTGCCACCCAGAAGACTTCGGGTATCGGCGCGGTTGCCGGCGGTATCTCGGAGGCGCTGGTCACGACCGCCTTCGGTCTGATCGTCGCAATCCCCGCCGTGATGACCTTCAACTACTTCACGAACAAGGTTGAGGCCTTCGACGTGGAGATGGACAACAGCTCATCGGAGCTGGTGGACTACTTCATCAAGCAGAGCCACCGCTAAGCAGTGGTCGGGCGGGTGCGGCGTGGCTTCCCGCCGCCGTACCCAGCCCGATGCGGATTTTGGGTCTGGCGCGTGACGATTGCGCGATTCTGCAGAATGGAGTGTTGGAAGCAATGTCGATCTCAAAGCGCGACGAAGGCAAGAAAGTCAATTCGAACATCAATGTGACGCCGATGGTGGACGTGATGCTGGTGCTGCTGATCATCTTCATGGTGATCACGCCGATGCTGAACAACAAGGTGAACGTGGATCTGCCGGTGGCGAACGCGGCTGTCGTGATGGAGAACGCGAACAAGGAAGATGCGGTCACGGTGGCGGTCACGCGCGACGGCAAGGTCTTCCTGGGCGCGGATCAGGTGCAGCCGGCCGATCTGGGTCCGAAGGTTTCGGCGAAGCTCGAGAACAAGAACGACAAGGAAGTGTATCTGCGGGCGGACAACCGGGCGATGTACGGGCGCGTGATGGACGCGGTCGACGGCATTCGCGATGCGGGCGTGAGCCAGCTGGGTCTTCTGACCGAAAAGCGCGAAGAGTAGTCTGACGGATCAGGGAAAGAGGAGAACTGCTATGGGAATGGGTGGAGGGGGCGGTACCAATACCGCCGTATCCGAAATCAACGTGACGCCGCTGATCGACGTGCTGCTGGTGCTGCTGATCATCTTCATGGTGATCGTACCGGTGACGCCGAAGGGTCTGGACGCGCTGGTTCCGCAGCCGCCGAAGGATAAGAATGCCGATCCGGATCCGCACACGATTGTGGTCTCGATCAAGGGCGGCGGCGGCGCGCCGACGACGTACCAGATCAACACGGACTCGTTCAATAAGCAGGATCTCGAACCGAAGCTGCAGGCGATCTATGCGGTGCGTTCGGATAAGGTCATGTTCGTGAAGGGCGACCCGACGCTGAACTACGGTGCTGTCGCCGATGTGATCGATATGGGACACCAGGCAGGCGTGGATAACATCGGTATCATCACGCCGAAGGTAGAGCAGGGCGACTAGTTCTGCGTGTTGAGCGGAAATGGAAGAGCCCGGCCTCGTGCCGGGCCCTTTCTTTTGATCTCAGGGTCGTCACGGTTGACCGGAGGGCGGCAAAGCCGGAGAATCGAAGATGCCGGCTGCGTGTGCGGCCGAGGTGTCTGCGATGGCTGCTTTTCTGGTTTTGCTTCTTGTGCTGCTGAGCCGGCTGGTGCCGGTGCTGTTTCATACGGCCGGTCTGAACTTTACGGCGGTCGGGGGCGGGCTGCTGTTCTTCGGGGCGAGGCGGCCGCGATGGCAGGGCGCGATCGCGGTGGCGGCGTTGATGGTGACGGATTATCTGCTGACGGTCGAGGCGTACCACTATGCGTTCCATGTGAGCGGATATCTGGTGACGTGGGCCTGGTATGCCGGGGTATGTCTGCTCGGGTACGGGATGCTGCGACGGGTGACGGCAGGGCGGGTGGTCGGAGCGGTGCTGGCTTCGGCGACTTCGTTCTTCCTGATGAGCAATTTCGTGGTTTGGCTTGGGACCATGTATGTGCACAGCTGGGCCGGCCTGATGCAGTGCTACGCGGCGGCGATTCCGTTCTATCGTAACGACCTGGTATCGACGGGGCTGGTGGCAGGGGTGCTGTTCGGGCTGCCGGCGCTGGCGGCGCGCAGAGCTTCTCAGGTCCAGGCGACGCAGCGGGCTTAGTATCTGATGGCCCGAGAGTTGGATCGTGCTGACCCGCAGCAGGGACCTATGATCCGGGAGGCATGACTACTCTGGTCGCTGACGAGCCGATCGTCTCCCCGTGCAGCGAGGCTGAGGTGGAGGGATGGTCGTTTGTGCCTGCCGGGATCGCGGCGGCGTTGTATGCCGTGATGACGGGCGGGGTGCTTGCGCTCTCGTATCGGTTGGCCGATGGCCATTTCGTTTACGCGCTGGACGACACCTACATCAACATGGCGATGGCGAGGCAGTTAGCGCTGCTCCATGTGTGGGGAGTGACGCCGTTTGCCTTCAGCGGGTCGACCTCCTCACCGCTGTTTGTGGCGTTGCTTGCGGCGATCTACCGGTTGACGGGCCCGGTGGTCTGGCTGCCGCTGGCGCTTTCGTGGGGGTTTGGGCTGGCTTCGGTGCTGGTGGCGGACCGGATGATGCGCCCTTTTCCAGGTGCCTTGCGGCGCACGGTTGCGCTTGTGGCATTTGTGCTGTTTGTTCCGTTGTTCGTGATCGGCGTGCTGGGCATGGAGCATACGCTGCATGTGCTGCTGACGCTCTTATTTCTGGAGCGGTTCGACCGTGCGGATGACGGTTGGCGACACTGGTCGGGCCTCGCTTTGCTGACGGCGGGGATGGCCGGTGTGCGGTACGAAGGGGCGCTGCTGGCCGGGGTGGCGGCGGGTGCTCTGCTGCTGGAGCGCAGGTTCCGGCGGGCAGGGGTGATTGCCGGATCGGCGGCGGTGCCGGTGCTGCTGTACGCATGGTGTGCGCGGGCTCAGGGAGGCTACTGGCTGCCAAATTCTGTGGCGATCAAGGGGTTGCGGGCGCATTCGGCGGGAGCCGGTGCCTGGGTCTTGAACCGGGTTGGGATTCTGGGAGAGCACGCCTCGCGCGGAGTTCACCTGTGTCTGCTGGTGGCGATGCTGCTGGTGTCTGCCTGGCTGCTGCGGCGTTCGGCGTCCCGACTGGCGCGGTTGATGGCCGTCGTGGGCATTGCCGGGCTGCTGCATCTGGCGATCGCGGATGTTGGGTGGGTGTTTCGGTATGAGGATTACCTGGTGGGTGCGGCACTGGTGCTGCTGGCATGTGCGTGGCCGCGGTTGGCGGCGGTGAGAGGGGTCGCCGGGGGACTGCTGTTCGGTCTGGCCGCACTCACTTTCGGAATGCTGGGCATGCGCGCGACGCTGGCGCTTCAGCATATGGCCCGCTACTCCCAGGCGATTTACCTGCAGCCGTTTCAGGTGGGGCGGTTTCTCGCGACGGAATATCCCGGGGGCTCTGTGGCATTGAACGATATCGGTGCCGCGAGCTTCGATGCCGATCTGCACCTGACAGATCTGGTGGGGCTGGCGAGCGGAGATGTGTTCGCATTGAAACGTCGGCAGGGTTATACGACGGAGGCGATCGATCTGCTGACGAAGCGAAATGGGGTTCGCGTGGCGGTGGTGCACGATCCGTGGTTTTCGAGGTCGCCGATTACGTTTATGGGTGGGCCGCCGCTGCCTTCGGGGTGGATTCGGGTGCGGCACTGGACGGTGGCGGAGAAGGAACAGCTGGGTGGGCGGACAATCAGCTTCTACGCGACTTCGCCGGAGGAGGTGCCGGAACTGCAGCAGAAGCTGGCAGATTTTGAGCCGATGCTGCCTGCGGGCGTCACGGTGCAGAGACCCTGAAGCGCGGGCACGGTTTGGGCAGTCTGAGCAGATGTGCGGATTGTTGCGGCCATTGCGGTGTTTCTGGTTTTGTTGAGTAGCGGGCAGGGCGTGTCGTCGGGTCAGGCGAGAGAGGGTGCGAGCCATCCGAAGCTGGTGGGGTACTTTCCGCAGTGGGGGCTTTACGAGACGCCGGCGTATACGGTGAACCGGCTCTCGCGGTCGGGGGCGGCGGCGCGGCTGGACCAGATCAACTATGCGCAGGGATTTGTGACCGGCGGGCGCTGTTCGGTGGCGGACCCGCATGCGGATACCGAGTTCAGCTTCCAGGCGATGGAGAGCGTCGATGGTGTGGCGGATGAGCCGGATCAGCCGCTGAAGGGGAACTTCCATCAGCTGATCGAACTGAAGCGGCTCTATCCGCGGCTGAAGGTGCTGATCTCGCTGGAAGGAAGCGCGCCGGACTTTGCGGCGGACGCGACGGCGGCGCAGCGGGTCGTGTTTGTGACGTCGTGCGTGCAGCTGTTTCTGGCGGGGCATCTCGCACCGGGTGTGGAGGCGGGAACGCTGTTCGATGGGATCGATGTGGACTGGGAGTACCCGGGGACGGACCACGCGGAGGACTTCCTCGCGCTGCTGGCTGAGTTCCGAAGACAGATGGATGCGCTGCGGCCGGGGCTGCTATTGTCCATCGCAGTGGGACCGGCTCCGCGGATGGCGGGGGGCGACGATCTGAAGCAGCTTGGATCGCTGGTGGATGAAATCGGCTTGATGACCTACGACCTGAGCGGGCCATGGAGTAAGCGGACGGGCTTCCATGCGGCGCTGCTCGGGCGGAACGGGCAGACGCAGGGGACCGGCATGGGAACGGGCGCGGGTTCCATTGCAGCGTTTGAGGCTGCGGGCGTGCCGCCGGGGAAGATCCTGCTTGGGGTGCCGTTTTACGGGTATAGCTGGTCGGGTGTGGGCGCGGAGGCGAACGGGCTGGATCAGGAGGGGCAGGGTGTGCGCGGGGATCATCCGTATGCCGAGATCGAAGGGCTGGGAACGCCGGCGACGATGTTTCGCGATCCGGGTTCGCAGTCGCCGTGGATCTACGACAAGGGTGCGTTCTGGACGTATGACGATCCAGTGTCGATCCGGTTCAAGGGGGCGTATGTGCGGGAGCACGGGCTGGGTGGCGTGATGGCCTGGGAGCTGGGGGAAGATACGGCAGGGGCAGCGCTGGTACATGCGGCATGGGACGGGTTGCGCGGGTTATCGCCGGCAACTGCCCGGGCAGGTGTGCTCGGGAGCCGCTGAGGCGGACTAAGGTGGCGGCTCCTGGCTTCGCCCGCGTCGAATCTGGTCATCACCTCGCATCTCGGCGGTCGTTCAGCGCACTGAGACATACGTAAGCAGGACGGCCGCGATGGCGAGCGCGGCGGTGCGCACACGATGTCTCCTGTCCCAGACTCGATGCATGCGCTGCCAATCGGCATGACCTTCTGCGATGCGGGTGTTCAGCGGAACCAGAAAGAGGATCGAACCTACTGAAGCAAGGAGCCAGATCGCATCGGCCGTAAGCAGGACTCCGCGACCCGGCGTCTGCCAGTACAGCCAGGTCTGAATACCGAACAGAACTGCACTTAGGGGATACCAGACCGGCATCACTGTTCCAAGCACGGCAGCCAAACGGCTGAGCATCTTCAGCTGCGGTTCGGGGTCCAGCCGCCATGCGGCGGGGTCCACAAAGGCAGCAACCGTGAACTCGACGCTCACCAGAGAAAGTACGATGAAGACCGTTGCTGTGTTTAACAAGTGCATGAGCGGCTCCTCCATGAGATCGCCGAAGTGAAAAGCCAGACGGTACCTTCCACCCGTCAGAAGGAGCGCTTGCGGAAGCTCATCGAGCTCTTCGCTACGCCGAAATGAAGCACAGGGTACGTCTTGATCCAGACACCACGAAGGCCACCCGGGTGGGCGGCCTTTGTGGTGATAAGTTGAGCAGGGGTTACTCTTCGTCGCCGCCTTCGCGCTCGGCGCGTTTCCAGTTGAGGAGGTCGCCGAGAGTGGTGGAGGAACTGGAGGAGGAAGAGTTGGAGCCGGAGCCTTTCTTGTTGCCTCCCCCGCCGGTGTTGGAGTGCTCGCGCTCCTTATAGAGCTCGACCTCGGCGCGGCTGGCCTCTTCGCCGATGGCGCGGAGCGAGAGACCGACCTTCTTCTCTTCCTGGTTCATCTTGACGATCTTGAACTCGTGCTCGTCG
>CAXTVJ010000017.1:0-62312 GCA_964247715.1 uncultured Acidobacteriaceae bacterium
GCCAGCGTTGATTCTGAGCCAGGATCAAACTCTCGTTTAATCTTGGTTTGCATGCCGGTCAGCGACAGGGGTCGGACCGGGTCATGCGCCCCCGGAGCTCGAAAACTCCCGGAGGTTTATAACTAGTGAGAATGACTAAACCAGACTTCGCATCATCTCACGACTGGCATGTTCAACCATGTTGTCAAAGATCCTCAACTCATCACGTCTGAACGGTGAGCTTTTGGATCAAGGACTGGAAGGGCAGAGCCACATCCTGTGTCCTCGAACTTGTGCGCCGGCCGATGCTTCAGGCTTTCCGGGCGCTTCAGATCCGCACTCAGCGGATCCGCTTGCTGCCCGCTTTCCGCCGTAAGGCGTTTAGCGCGAACTTTCTGATACTATCGAATCTCGCCTCAGCTTGTCAAGCTTTTCTTTTCGGACCCATTCGGACCAGAGACGCGCAACCCGAAGGGTTGCAAGGAGATTCGATAAGACCGCGTACGACGCCGAAGCGTCGCGGAGCACTGAGCTCCTCACATCAGGCTCAAGCATCGAGCCGGGCTGTCGGCCCGCCGATGCAGGGCTACACCCTTCAACACTTGCAGTAGCTTGGGTTTGGATGCCAGCTGGCCAGCCCTGAGGGCGTGACGTGCGCTGCGATCAAACACTTGGACTGCGCTTCGTTGTGCTCACTGACCACTGAAGCGATCAAGAACTCGAAGCATTGCATTGCGACTGTCTCAGAGTACCGCGTCCGCCGGTTACTTGCAAGCCTTGCCTGCTACCGCGCTTCCGTCGTTCACGTCACTTGCGACTTCCTGATAGTAACCCGGTTGTCCCATCTTTGCAAGCACGTCAGCTCTGTGTAAAACATCCGGCTTCCGTTGAAAAAAACTTCGCCCTCCAGCACTTCCCCCTTTAGTCCGTTACCTCGCCGATGCTCTTCCCCGCGCTAACTGCCTCCCCGGTTCTCAGGCAGCGCTGCTTGATCTTTCCTTGGCAAAGGGATGCTGAAGAAGAGCTGCTTCCCCCCGGGCATCCGTCTCCCTTTGTTTCCCCTAAACGCCACAAGGACTAAACAAGAATTCAAGCTGCGAAGCGACGCACGCTCAACTGCCCGGTCGCGCCACGACACCCAGATCCATCATGCCGTTGACGAAATACTGCACAGCGAGCGCCACCAGCAGCAGACCCATGATGCGGACGAGAATACGAATTCCCGTCTCTCCCATCACGGTCGCGACCCGTCCGGAGTTCCCCAGCACCAGATAGCAGATGCAGGCCGTCACGAAGATGGCCGCGAGGATCGCCGCCACCAGCTTCCACTCGCCTTGCGCCTGCCCCACCAGCACCATCACACTCGTAATCGATCCCGGCCCGGCCAGCATGGGAATGCCCAGCGGCACAATGCCGGCATCTTCCTTCTCGGCCGCCGCTTCAGCCTCAGGCCCGGTCTCCTGCGTCGGCGACCGTTTCGCACTCAGCATATCGAGCCCGATCAGCAGCAGAATGATGCCGCCGGCAATCTCGAATGCCGGCAGCGTAATGCCGAACATGCGAAAGATGAATTGCCCCGCCAGCGCGAATGCCGAGAGCACCACGAAGGACGTCATGCTGGCCTTGCGCGCGGTCTGCCTGCGCCGCGCGGCGTCCGCTCCGGCGGTTACCGCAAGGAACGTCGGCAGCGCCGCAAAGGGATCGACCAGAAAGAAGATCGAACTCAGCGCCAGCAGGGAAAACCGTACGTAACGCGAGTTCTCAAGCGCCGTCAGACCCGCTCCGGGATGCGGCACCAGCGAGCTTACCCCCTGCATCGCAGCATGGACCGACGGTGCGAGCGGAACGATTTGCAACAGATTCGACACAGTTCATTGTTTCACGCCGGCACCTGATCACCAGAGCTGCCAGCTGCCGCGGTCGCCCTCGCGCGGCCCGTATAATCTCCTCAACAACTCACCAAGGAGCACGCGCGCATGCCTCTGCAGACCACGAAAAACATCTGGCACAACGGAAAGCTCATCCCCTGGGAGAGCGCGAACATTCACATCATGTCGCACGTGGTCCACTACGGCTCCTCCATCTTCGAAGGCATTCGCGCCTACACGCAGACCGCACCAGGCTCGAGCGAAACCTCCGCCGCGATCTTCCGCCTGCCCGAGCACATGCAGCGCTTCCGCGACTCCGGCCATATCTATCGCATGCCCCTCGGCTTCACCGTCCCCGAGCTCTCCCAGGCCGTCATCGATACCGTCGAGGCCAACGGCGTCGCGCCCTGCTACATCCGCCCGGTCGCCTTCCGCGGATACGGCGAGGCCGGCATCAATCCCACGTCGAGCCCGGTTGAGGTCTACATCGCCAACTATCCGTGGGGCAAGTACGTCCCCGGCAACGAGGGCGCCAACGTCTGCGTCTCCTCGTGGAACCGCCATGCGCCCAACACCATGCCCACCCTCGCCAAGGCCGGCGGCAACTACCTCAACTCGCAGCTCATCCGCATGGAAGCCGACATCAACGGCTACGATGAAGGCATCGCACTCGACGTCAACGGCCTACTGTCGGAGGGCTCCGGCGAGAACCTTTTCGTCGTTCGCGGCGGCATCCTCTACACCACGCCGCTCTCGTCGTCCGTGCTCAACGGCATCACCCGGAACTCCATCTTCACGCTTGCCCGAGATCTCGGCATTCCCATCGTCGAGCAGACGCTGCCGCGGGAGTTCCTCTACATCTGCGACGAGGCCTTCTTCACCGGCACCGCCGCCGAGGTCACCCACCTGCGCTCGGTCGATCGCTACCTCATCGGCGACGGCTCCATGGGCCCGGTCACGAAGGCCATTCACGATGAGTTCTTCGGCATCGTCTACGGCACCCGGCCCGACCGCCACAACTGGCTCACGCCGGTGAAGGTAAAGACCGAGGAGCCGGTTGCCGTCTAGCGCGGCACCTGCAGATCGCAGGAAACGGACGGCGGCTCTTCCGGGCGGCCGGTCCGTCCAACTCCCGTCCGTCCATGTCCACCCGTAAACAGGCAAGACAATCAGCCGCTGCACGAAAGGCCGCGCCCGCGCGGCCCGATTCGTCGCGTGCCCGCCTTCTTCGCAGCTATCCACTGGCATCCTTCAGCGTCACCGCGGCTCTGCTGGTCGCGCTCCTCTACGGCCGTCTGCTCTCCGCGCCGTTCGTCTACGACGATCTCGAGCAGATTACCGCCAACCCGGCGCTCCTCTTCTGGTCCGCCGTCCTCCACCGTTTCCTTCTCCATCCGGTCGCGCTCACCAACAACCTGCGCGGAGCAGGCGGACTGATCTACCGCCCCTTCTTCTGGCTTTCGCTCGCGCTTGATCGTCACCTCTGGGGACTCAGCGCCGCCGGCTTCCACGCCACCAATCTCCTGCTCCACCTCGGCAATGGCATCCTGCTGTTTGCGCTTCTGCGCAGGCTCCGCACCGGGACTTTGCCCGCCGCCGCAGCCTCCCTGCTCTGGCTCGCCCTGCCCGTCAATCTCGAAGTGATCGCCTGGGTCAGCGCTCGTTCTTACTCGCTCGCGACCGCCTTTCTGCTCCTCAGTCTCCTCAATGCGCTGCGCTTCTGCGGCCCTCAACCGGACCCGCGGCCACACCTCCCCGGCATCGCCGCTCTCCTGCCGTTCGCTCTGTTCGCTTCCCTCGCCTCACTGACCAACGAGATCGGCGTCCTCGCGCTGCCGCTGTCCGTCCTGCTCGGCTTCCACACCGGCGCTTCCCGCAGACGCATCCTCGCCCTCGCGGGAGCGGGCTCGAGCGTCGTCCTCGCATGCCTGCTCGTGCGATCCGTTCTCGGCGCCGGCAACCCCGTGGCGGGGGGCTTGTGGCGAGCAGCCGGAGCCATCCTCTGGAAGTACCTCGCCTGGATGCTCCTACCGCTGCACATGAGCGTTGAGCGTTCCACCTCGCTTCCGCCCGATGCGCTTACGCCTTCGAACCTCATCGCCTGGCTTGCATCAGCTGCCGCTGCCGCGGGTCTCTGCCTCATGCGCAGGCGATCTCCGTTGCTTTTGCTGGGCGGTCTCTGGATCCTGCTCGCGCTGCTGCCGTTTCTCGGTTTCACCTTCCTCTACCAAGGGATGGCCGAGCGCTTCGTCTACCCGGCCACCCTCGGACTCGCCATCGCTCTTGCCGCTCTTGCATCCGAACACCTCGCGCGCCTGCGCAAACCCGCCCTCGTTCTCGTCAGCCTCTGGGCGTTCTGGGGAGCAGGACGCGCCACCCGGCGCGCCGCCGACTGGACCGATCCCGCAACCCTCTACGAGCACTCGCTCCAAGCCACTCCCGAAAGCGCGCTGCTCTGGTTCAATCTCGGCCTCATCCGCAAGCAGGCGGGCGATCTTCCCGGAGCGGAAGCCGCCTATGCCCACACCCTCCAGCTCCGTCCCGACTACCCGAAAATCAGCGTCAGCCTTGGCGACGTCTACCTCGCTGAGAGCCGGTGGAGCGACGCCCTAGCCATGTACACCGCGCAACTCGCAAAGACGCCCGCCGACTACGCCACCCTCGAAAACTCCGCCATCGCCTTCGAGCGGGCCGGCAACCTCGCCGCAGCCGAGCAGCAGGACCACCTGGCGATCGCGGCCGACCCCCACCAGGGCGCCGCCTGGACCAACCTCGGCGCGCTCCTGCTCGACCAGCAACGTGTCCCTGAGGCCGAAGATGCTTTGCTCTCCGCCATCGCCGCCGCGCCGTCAGACCCCACCCCCGTTTTCAACCTCGCCGTGCTCTACCAGCAGCAGGGCGACCACGCGAGGGCTCTTCCGCTCTACCGCCGCGTCCTCGCCCTTAAACCCGGCGATCCGGACACCCTGGCCAACATGGCGGCAATCCACTGAGGTCCTGCCGGACGTGCAAGCCTGTCCACCGCAATCCGCTGAAAGCCAGACGTTCAGGCTGCGCGATGAAACGAGCGATCAAGACCGGCGAACCGCCAGATTCTCCACCGTCTCCCGTTCTGCTCTCGCGCCATGTTTGTCGTCATACATCCGCTGGTCGGCGAGCCGGCACAGCGCCGCCTCATCGGGTGCGTCTTCCGGATACAGGGCGTAGCCGATGCTCCCGCCCAGAAGCAGAGGCTTCGGCCCCGCCTGATCGTAACCGGGGATCGGAACCGCCTCGATCCCCGTACGCAGCGTCTGCGCGATGTGCGCGCAGCTCTCCGCCCGCGCCAGATCGTTCACAATCACCAGAAATTCGTCGCCCCCGCAACGCGCCACCGTATCCGCGCCGCGGATGCTGCGCTTCAGCCGGTCGGCCACGCGCATCAGCACCACGTCGCCGATATGGTGGCCCAGCGTGTCGTTGATCGCTTTGAAACCGTTCAGATCGACGGCAAATACGGCTGCGCTCAGCCCCGAACGGCGCGAACGTTCGATCGCCTGCTCCAGCCTGTCCTCGAAAAGTCGCCGGTTTGGCAGACCCGTCAACGCATCGTGCATCGCCTCGTCCCGCCGGCGCTGCGTCTCTTCCTCCAGCAGCACCAGCAGCATCCCGATCACCGCGAAGAACTTCTGCAGATTCCAGATCTGCTCCACCATCCCCGCGCGAAACGCATCGCCCTGCACCGACGGATACGCAAGGAAGCACGCCGCCCACAGCACGAACGCGCCCGCGATGACCCAGGTCCCGATCAGGGGCGAGTGGCGGCGCGGCCGGAACGAGATCGCCACCAGCACATACAGGCACGCCAGACCCCAGTACACCACCCGGTGGATGTCGCCGAGTACGCTCAGCACCAGCATCGGCACCCAGATCAACAGATGCACCGCCACCAGCAGCGTACGACTGCGCCTGCCCATACGCTTCACAAGCAGCAGATACGTAAGCCCCAGCACAACGCTCGCGGCGTTAATCGACACATACGGCCGCGCCGACGTGACCCCCATCCCGAAGATCGTCGTCAGCAGAAACAAAGGCAGTGCGGGCAGCAGGTAGAACGGGAGATGTTCCGTTGACGGCAGCAGATCCCGCCGCGCCGCCCAGCCGAACGCCACCGCCGCCAGCAGATATGCGTCCAGCTGCACCGTCTGGGTCAGCTCCGGCAGCAGCCCCGAGCCATGAATGATCGACGCCGCGATCATTTCCACCAGAATGAACATCAGGCCGATCAGCCAGCCGTCCACCCGCTCGTCGCGGTTTCGGTTGCGAAACACCGCCAGCACGCTGACCAGCACCAGCATACCGACGATGTCCGGAAAGGAGAGCGCACTCATGAGGGGTATAAGACTTGAACGACGCAACGGCGAGGCCGTGCTCGATTATGAAGAGTACGCGCCGGCAAAACCTTTGGATTCGCGTGCAATCGACTCCAATCTACGCAGCCGGACCTCGTCATGCAATCCCAAACAGGCGGGAATCACCGGACCCTGCGCTCATCGTCCGTCGCTCGGCTTGTGCGCCTCCACCAGTTCGCCTTCTTCCACTGCCTTCAGCGTCTGCACCTGTTCCGGATCCGGACGGCGCCTCCGCGTGTAAGGCTCCAGCGCAATCGTTTGACCCGTCTTCAGCGCCTCTTCGATCGCCGCGATCACCCGCACATCCAGCATGCCTTCCTCGCCGTCCGGCTCCGGCTCACGGTCCTCCAGCACGCACTCTGAGAAATACTTCAGCTCTCCACCAAAGTGATCCGTCTTCTGAAAGGTCTCGATCGACTCCTTCTTCTCGACAGTCACGATATGCTTCATCGCCGCGCCCACCTGGTACGCCGGCTTCGAGAACAGATCGCCCTTGTTCCCCACCACCCGGAACTCATCCACATCCCCGCCGCTGTAGCTCAGCGCGAACGCCGCCACCCGCTCCGCCGGAAACTTCAACGTCACCGCCACGGTATCGTCGAACGGCTTACCCTCTGTGTCCAGAAAGCGCTCCGGATCGGTGCACACGCCCGTGGCCGTCACGGCGATCGGCTCCGCGCCGAACAGCATCCGCGCCTGGTTGATCGTGTACGGCCCCATATCCGGCACCGGACCCGCCCAGAAGCCGTGCTTCGCGCGGTGATTCTGCCCGGAAACCTGCTGCGAAAAGGACGAATTGAAGAACCGCAGCGTCCCCAGCCTGCCCGAGCGCACCGTCTCGATCGCCTTCAGCGTTCCCGGCTCGAAGTGCAGGCGATACGCCACCATCAGCTTCGCGCCCGTGCTTTCGGCCGCCCTCATCATTTGCTCGCACTCCGCCACGCTCGTCGCCATGGGCTTTTCGAGCAGCAGATGCACCCCCGCTTCCAGGACCTTCACCGCAAGCTCCACGTGATCGAAGTTCGGTGTCGCCAGGTACACCGCATCGATCTCGCCCGACCCCAGCAGCCCGTCCAGCTCGTCGTAGGTGTACACCTTCTCAATCCCGTACGGCTCGCCGACCTTCGCCGCCTTCTCCTCATGCCCGGTCACCAGAGCCACTACCTCGCTGTTGCCGGTGTGTTTCACCCCGGGCAGAAACACCGACTGCGCAATCCAGCCCACGCCCACCACCGCATACCGAACCCTGCTGCCCTTCACCTTCTTCGCCTGCGTCATCCTGAACTCTCCTCCCGCGCTCGTTCCGGCTGGCCCGCCCCGCGGTCCAGTCTTCCGACGCCACGCTCCCTCTCGCGGGATGCATGCGCCCCCAACCACGTGTGCGGCGGGGTAAAATGGCCGCAACCTCAGGAGACTGAAGCCCATGGCCGATCCGTTCTGCCCGCGTTGCGGTCAGCAGCAATGCTCACGGCTCCGCCGCGAAGGCGCGGGCCAGCTCCTCATGGGACTCTTTGGCCGCTTTCCCTGGGAGTGCGCCCTCTGCCGCAAGCAGTTTTACCTCCCCAAACGGGGAAAACGCCGCAAACAGTCCGCGCGCCTCTCCGATAAACCCGCCGTCTCGCTTCACCAGACCGAAGAACAGCACAACGCGGACCCTGCCAGCACGCCCGAGGGCTCGGACTGACCTCACGCGCGCACCGTCCGCACCAACCCGGCGTCAACCGCCTACGGGGCCTGAGGCGAGGCTTCCGCAGCGCCAATTGGCACCGTCGTCAGATCGCCCTTTCCGTGATCGTGTACGTTCCATCCCGGCAGAATCTGCGAACCCGTAATCAGACGGGCGCTGTCCTGATAGGTCAGATACGTCCAGATCCACTCCCGAAACACGGAGAACCGATTGCGGAAGCCGACCAGAAAGAAGATGTGAACGCACAGCCAGGCCAGCCAGGCCGGAAAGCCGCTCATATGCGCCTTGAAGGGCCACTTCACGTTCGCCACCGCGGCCGACTTCCCGATTGTCGCCATGTCGCCCTTGTCGAAATAGCGGAAGCCTTTCTGCGGAGGATTTCCCTCTACCTGAGCACCGATGCGCTTCGCCGCGTAGTCCCCCATCTGCATCGCCGGCTGCGCCACCCCGGGCACCTCTTTGCCATCCTGCTCGAAGTGCGCCAGATCGCCAATCACAAACACGTTCGGCAGCCCCGGCGGGTTCAGGTGCCCGTCGATCAGAACCGCTCCCCGCTTGTCCGTCGGCACGCCCAGCATGTTGCCCAGCGGCGACGCCTGCACCCCGGCCCCCCACAGCGTACATACGGAATCGATCCGTTCGTCGCCGATCATCACATAGCCCGGCTGCACGTCCGTCACCTTGGCATTGACGCGGATCTCGACGCCCAGACCCTCCAGCTGCTCCCACGCCTTCTTCTGCAGATCGTCCGGATACATCCCCAGAATCTTCGGTCCGCCTTCTACGATCAGCACCCGCGCGTCGCCGGGCTTGATGTGTCTGAAATCCTTTTTCATGTACAGCTTCGCGATATCCGAGATCGCGCCCGCCAGCTCGACGCCGGTCGGCCCGCCGCCCACAATGACGAAATTCAGCGCCGGATGTTGGCCCGTCTCCAGCATCTCGCGCTCCGCCAGCTCAAACGCCAGCAGCACCCGCCGCCGGATCTCGACCGCATCTTCGATCGTCTTCAGACCCGGCGCCGTGGACGCCCACTCATCCTTGCCGAAGTACGAGTGCGTCGACCCGGTGGCCACGATCAGATAGTCGTACGCCACCACCGTCCCGCTGCGCAGCGCCACCCGCGACTCTTTTGGGTTGAGCCCGACCGCCTCATCCATCAGCACCGAAACGTTCTTCTGCTCGCGCAGAATCGCCCGGATCGGTTGTGCGATATCCGCCGGCGACAACACCGCCAGCGCCACCTGATACAACAGCGGCTGAAACAGGTTGTAGTTGCGCCTGTCGATCACCGTCACGTCCACCGGTGCGTGCGCGAGGCCCTGTGCGGCGTGAATCCCGCCGAATCCCGCACCCAGAATCACCACCCGTGGACGTGAACTCGGCTTCCCGCCCGCCAGTGCTACCGCCGTTCCTGCCTCATCTGCTT
Organism: uncultured Acidobacteriaceae bacterium; assembly: GCA_964247715.1. Taxonomy (GTDB): domain Bacteria; phylum Acidobacteriota; class Terriglobia; order Terriglobales; family Acidobacteriaceae; genus Edaphobacter. Next base: position 9,355 of record CAXTVJ010000017.1, read on the forward strand.
CCGTTGCCATGGCTTGGTCGTCCTCACACCGTAGTCGCTGCATCGACAGTCGCTTCGTCCTCTGTGTGATGCAGCCGCATCCGCGTCGGTCGACGAATCTCCATCCCATCGAAAAACACGCAAGTCCTCCAGCACCGTACGAAGTGCCGCGTTCCAGACACCACGGAGAGCCGGTGCCGGAGCGTTCCCGCTCCCGGGCCTCATACTCCAGCCGCTAGGGCGCACTCATCACTTCAGCCGTCACAAACCCCTGTGTTCCCGAGGAAAAGCTCATCGCCGTCCGCGTCGCCGTTGCCGCAACCCTCAGCGGCTGCACCGACACCTCGCCCGCAAGATCGGACGTCGCCACCGTCACCTCCGACGCCAGCACCGGCGTTGGAGGACAACGTCCTGTCGCCGGACAGCTGCCATCGTCCGCATACGCCGTCTGCCCGATCGTCACCGGCGCGCCCGCTACTGCATGACCCTGACCGTCCGTCACCTTGACCGTCACCGGCGCGGGCATCGCGCCGCCCGAGGCCGTCTGCGCGCCGCCGCTCACCATCGCAAGCTGCCAGACCGCGGCGGAGACGCCGGTCGCCTCAAAGCCCGCGCACACACTCGTCCACGCGCATGCCGTCACCGTCGCGTTCGCGCCTGCCGCCAGCGGACCGGCGGTCGCCTGCATGGCGCCCGTCCCCAGCGTGCCGGTCTTCGAGCTCGCCGACACCGTCCGGAACGGCCCGTTCGACGTCCATACCAGCGCCACCCCGCCCGCCACCGAACCGTTCTCAACCGCCGCTGCCTCCAGCTCCATCTCGACCGTTGCGCCCTCCGCAATCCACGTCCGCGGCTCACCCGCCCCGAGACCGAGCACATTGGCCCCATGGAACAGATCGTTTACCGCCGCGGACCCCAGAGTAGCTCCCACCGACACCACGCCCGCCGCCAGCGGCGTCAGCGTCACCCCCGCCGTCCCATCCGCCGCGCTCACCACCGTGCACGGCAGCGCGCATTCGCCCAGGCGCACGCTCCCCGCGTTTACCGCGAAGCTCACCGCCTTCCCCGGATCGGGCGTCACCCCGTCCGCCAGCACCACCCGCACCACAAACGCCGGGCTGGCCGCCACTCCCACGGCTGCAGCCCCGGTCACCGCGGAAACCGGCTGCAGCAGATCCGGAAGCGCCGCCACCGTATAGCTCGCCGTCGCCGTCATCCCGTTGTCACTCGCCAGCAAGGTCACCAGACCAGCCGCGGAACTTACGATCGCGCCCGTGGAAGCTTTGCCGTTTGCGCCTGTCTTCACTACGCACGGAATGGAGGAGCATGCCGCAAAGCCTGCAAGGCCTCCACTCACCGCGAACGTCACATTCTGCCCGCTCACCGGCGTCACTCCGTCAGCCCCCACGATCTCCACCGCGAACGGCGTCTCCGCCGCGCCGTTCGCCGCCGTGCCCGCCGGCGCCGTGATCACCTTCATCGACATTGCCGCAGCCACCACCGTGAACGACGCCTGCGCCGCCAGCCCATCGATATCGACCGTGATCGTCACCGGTCCCGGCGTCGAAGCCGTGCCCGTGACCGTCATCAGTCCGTTCGCATCGGTCCAGCTCTTGCACTGCCCGGAATAGCAGAACGGATTGGCGAAGGTACCGCCGATCTGGTACTCCACCAGCGCCCCGGGCAGCGGAGCCCCGTTCGCCCCCAGCAACTGCACTTGAAACGTCACGCTGGTGCCCACCGTCACGGTCGGCGGCGGAGCCTGCAGGACGTTCAGCACCGGCGCGCTGCCCGCCACATTCAGCAACGCCGTCGTCACCACGCTCGACGACGTTCGAATAGGAACCGCCGCCGCCGAGATCGCCAGCACTCCCGACTGCAGCGGCGTCACCGCCGAGGAAACATCCCCGTTGTCATCGGTCAGGTACCGGCAGAGGAAGCTCCCGCATGAAAACAACAGCGCTCCGGTAGGCCCGGACAAGCTCACCGCAACTCCGCTCAATGCATCGCCATATCCATCCGTCAAATGCGCCGTCACCGGAACACTCGCCTGCACCCCCGGCATCAGCACACCGGGCGGAACGCTCGTGAAGCTCAACTGACTGGGGGGAGGCGCAATAAACGTGAAGGTCTGCACCACCGACAAACTCCCGAAATTCGCCGTCATTGCATAAATGCCTGGCGTCGAAGCGGTCGCCCCCGTCGAGGCCTGGCCGAAGTAGTCCGTGAACTGCTCCTGAGGCGAGCCGCCGTTCCGCGGAGACAGTCCGGCTGGAAATTGAAACAGAACCACCTGCCCCCCCATCCCGGTCACGCCGTCGCTCGCGAACAGGCGCACGCTCATCGAGGGGTAGGTGCCCACCACTGCGGTCTGGTTCCCGGGGGAGGTCAGCACCAGCACATCCGGCGCATTCACCGCCGTGAACGTCGCCTGCGCCGTCAAGCCTTCCGGATCGCTCGCCACCAGCGTCACCACTCCGGCACTCACCGGCGTCACCGTCATCGACACGAACCCCCCGGTATTCGAAAACGCCGTACACATCGCCAACCCGCAGCCAGAGAACACCACACTGCCTGCCGAGCCGGGGGCGATACTGAACGTGATCGCATCCCCGTTGACCCCACCTTGCTGCCCCGTCGCTCCCTGAGGTGCCAGAACGCGCACCGTGAACGGCGTCATCGCCGTCTTGCTCACCGGCTCTGGCCCCGCAGGCGCGTACGTCACCTGCATCGTGGACGCCGCAATCTGCGCCGTGAACCCGGCCACCACGCTCAAACCTCCCGCCACGGCTTTGAGCGTCACTCCGCCCGCTGACGAGGGCAGCACGAACGACGAGACTTCCCCCTCGCCGTCCGACATCACGGTGCACGTCGCCGCCCCGCCGCACACCGCCAACCCGGCCCCGCCCATCCCGATCGAGAGCGTCACCGGCTGACCCGGCACCGGCGTCATCCCATCCCCCTCCACCAGCTTCACCGTCAGCGGCGCATTCGTCGCTCTCCCCACCCACTGGGTTCCCGAAGGAGCGGAAATCAGCAGCAGCGCCGAAGCCTTCGTCACCGCTCCATACGTCAGACCGCCCAGGATCGCAGTCGTCGCACCGGTTCCGCGATCCTCCACTTCCACATCCACGGACGTTCCCGGTGCCGCGCCCGTCGCCGAAGCGGGCGGCGCGGTCAGCACGATCGTATTCGCGGTCCAGCTCGAAACCGCCGCGTCCACCCCATGGATCGAAACCGCATTCCCCTGGCGAAATCCCGTGCCCGAGATCGTGACCGTGCCGCCCCCCGCCGGAACCGCCGTCGGCGCAAGGCTGTCGGCATACAAAAAGCGTGCCTGATACGGAAAGTCCGGGCGCCCATCGCCGCGCTGATCCGCCAGCGCCAGCTTCACCGTCCCGCCCCCGGTCTCGGCAGCCCCGCCCGCCCCGCTCGCAACCGGCAGCGAAGTCATTCCCAACCCGAGCGCATTGAACGCCGTCGCCTGCAGCGCCAGTGAAGGAACGGCGCCCGCCGCGTCCGAAGCCGCATACACCCCCATCACCGGCATCAGCTTGGTGGTCGTCGCGAAGCCGTTTCCGTCCAGCGCCGTCATCTCCAGCGTATACGTCCGCCCCGCGCGCACGGTCGCGCTCACATAAGAGGCATGCCCGTACCCGCAGATCGTACCCGTCCACCAGCCCGTCGCCGGCAGCGCCATCGGCAGAGCGAACGTTCCGTCAACCCCCGTGCCGCAGACCGGGGGCGCATCTCCCACCACCCAGTACGTCTGCGCCACGCCCCCGGCGCCCACGATTGGGTCCGTGTACGACAGCGGGGGCGATCCGGCCGGCGACACCACCCCCGCCGCATACGGGCCCACGCTGTGCGGCCCCGTGTACAGCGGGTTCAGCGGCTCTGTCGAGAGCGTCAGCTCATCCGCATCGTACGGCCCGAGAATCGGAAACCCGCCACTCTGGAAGATCCCCGCATACTGGCTCCCCATCGTGCCCTCGCTGGCAGCTTCATCGCTCCCCGCGGGGAGGAACGCCGGCCCTCCGTTGCGCCGAAAACTCGATCCCGAAACCGCTGAGACCTCAAACCATCCGTCGCCGCTGGCGCTGAACCGAGGCCAGCGCACCACCTCCACGTTTACGCCTTCCATGCCTTCGCCCGTCGCAAACGACACCTGCCCCGAGAACGCCTGTTCCGTGGCCGCACTCACCTGCTTCCCCGCCGCCGGCGTCCCCGTCACCGGATACAGCAGCGTCATCGCCGCCACGTCGTCGGGCCGCGGCGTAAACGGGTCCGGCAGACACTGAAAGCTGTACAGCCCGCACACGATCTCGATCGGATGCATCAGCGGCCAGTGCATCTCCTGGTCATATGTCGGTGTCGTCGAACCCGTAAACACGTTGTCGTTCGTCTGCGACCACGCCATCCCAAGCACCCGCCCGAACACCCGCATCAACTGGTATTCCAGCTGCGTCTGCTGCTCCGGAGCCGGGCCCGTACAGCGCCCGTTGATCACCACAATCGCATGCAGAATGTACCCGCCCGGATCGAACCGGTCCACCGTCTCCACCACGCCGCTCTGCGCGCATCCCTCCGGATTGCTCGCGCCCGCGCCCTCCAGCGCCTCGATCACCGAGCCGTCCGTGTCGTACACCACTGCCAGCGGGATCGCCGCGCTGTTCGCCGCTTCCACATCCGCCGGCCACACCATCCCCGCGGAGTCCAGATATACATTCGCGCCGCTCACATGCTCGGCCAGCACGCCGCCCTGCGCTACCGTGATCCGCGCCACAGGCAGGTTCCACACACCTGCCGCCGTCGCCACCAGCGCATCCGCCGCCGCATGGTTCACCGATGCGCTCAACCCTCCCGGATCGGTGGAATACAGCAGATTCGATTGCTTCCAGACCACCGGCACGCCGCTCACCGTATAGAACGGAGCTCCCGCCACCCACCGCGGCCCGCCCGCATACAAGGGCGGCACCACCGCCAGCATCAACACGCCCGCAAGAAACCGCATCAGCCGCATCTCAGCGCGCCACGCCGACAGGACTGGACGAAACCAATCCTCCCGCCAGCAGCGCCAGCACCGCGCTCAACCCCGGACCTGCAGCCGGAGCACCCGGCCGAGACTGCAAGACCGGCAGCGGCAGAAGTCCGTGCTCACCCGGCGCCGGCGCCGCCCCAAAGCCCGAGACCGCTCCCGTGACCCCGCTGCCCCGCACGGCAAGCGTCTCAATCCAGCGCAAGTCCACCGCAGGCTCAATCGCCCCGTTCCCCGTATCCGGCGGCGGCGTCCTCCCTCCATGCAGCAGCGGCGGCTCCACTGAAGCCACCAGCGGAATCGCCCCCGCCATCCCGCCCACCGGCGCGCTCATCCCGGAAGAGCCGCGGCCTGCCAGCAGCAGCAGCAGACGCTGCCCCGCGCGATATCGTTCCGGCTCTCCCGACCACAGCCCCGCCCACTCCCGCAGCACATACGTCCCGCCCTCCGGACACCCGCGCACGGCGCGATCCACCCGAAACGACACATCCACAAATCCCGCCGCGTCCTCGCGATCGATTCCCGTCACCGTACCCGCGAAGATCACCGCAGCCCGCGCCGCCAGCGTCCGCAGCACACCGGCGGCACTCGCCGAAACCGCGGGACTGGACACCGCGCCTGCACGCTCAGCCGCCGCCACCGGACGCACCCGCGCCTGCCCCAGGCCCACCCCGGAACAGGCAAGTCCCACCATCAACCCTGAACAAGTCCCTTTTGAAATCCGCGCCGCCATCCGAGTGCTCCGCATACCCTTACCTTCGTCATGAAGGCACGCGGAAAACCCCTCTGTCGCACAACAGAACACCCCTCAAGCCCAGCCGCATGCCTCCGAGTGAACCCGAAGCACTCCCGCTCTCGCGCCGACACAGAGCCGGAGCCTGGAAGGTAAGAGCTGGCAGCTATCTCTCCGGATAAAATCGAAAAACGCATCGATGCTCAGCCGCAGCTGCGCCTCGATCTGCTCGCGGCTGCCCTCGAGCACATGCATCGTCACTCCGGCATGATTGCCGTTCTTCAGCTCGATGGGAGCCTCGTCCACCTTCGAAACCTCATCCGCCGGCAGCAGACGCATGCCGTACACCAACACCAGATTCGCCATCCCTCCATTCTTTCATCACACCTCCAGAGCCCGCGGGCATGCGAATCGATTCGCCGTCCCGCGCATTTACTCTAGAGAAGCCATCATGCCCGAATCGACCTCCATCACCCCCGAAATCCGCGACGTCGTCATCCTCGGCTCCGGCTGCGCCGGCCTCACCGCCGCCATCTACGCCGGCCGCTCCAACCTGCGCCCGCTCGTCCTCGAAGGCCACGAGCCCGGCGGCCAGCTCTCCATCACCACCCTGGTCGAAAATTTCCCCGGCTGGCCCGAGGGCATTCAGGGCCCTGAGCTCATCGAGAACATGAAGAAGCAGGCCCAGCGCTTCGGTGCCGAGCTGCGTATGGCCCACCTCAACTCAGCCGACCTCACCAGTCATCCCATCAAGCTCCAGATCGGCACCGAAACCGTTTACACACGCACCGTCATCATCGCCTCCGGCGCCTCCGCCCGCTGGCTCAATCTGCCCTCCGAGCAGGCCCTCATCGGCCACGGCGTCTCCTCCTGCGCCACCTGCGACGGCTTCTTCGCCTCCGGCAAGGAGATCGCCGTCATCGGCGGCGGCGACTCCGCCATGGAAGAAGCTCTCTTCCTCACCCGCTTCGCCAGCAAAGTCACCCTCATCAACCGCACCCACAAGTTCCGCGCCTCGCCCATCATGCTCGAGCGCGCCAAAGCCCACCCTTCGATCGAGTTCCGCACCTCCACCACCGTCGAGGAAGTCCTCGGCGTGGAGGAGAAGGACGTCAAGGGTCTGCGCCTCAAAGACAACGTCTCCGGCGAAGAATCCATCCTTCCCGTCTCCTTCATGTTCCTGGGCATCGGCCACATCCCCAACGCGCAGGCCTTCAAGGGCATGATGGATCTGGACGAAGACGGCTACATCCTCGCCAAGGACGACGTCCACTGCACCCTCACCGGCGAGATCCTGCCCGGCGTCTTCTGCGCGGGCGACATCAAGGACCGCAAGTACCGCCAGGCCATCACCGCCGCCGGGTCCGGCTGCATGGCCGCCCTCGAAGTAGAGAAGTACCTCGAAGAACACGGCCGCTAAGCAGCCGTGGCACTTACGGCGAAGCCGTCCAACACCGCACGAAGTGCCGCGCATTTCGAGAACACCGCGAAGTGGCAGCGTCAGGGCGCACCTGTTCCTTCCCCAAACTTGCGTCGAGGTAGAACTATGGCGAACATACAGCTTCCTGACGAACTGGCGAGCAAGCTTCAGGCCGCGGCGGAAACCTGCAATCTGACCAGCGACGAATTGCTGGAACAGATTCTCCTCACTCACCTCGATCCGCCACCCGCTTACACCGAGGCGCAAATCGACGTTTTCGCCACAGTCTCGATCAACTTCGACGAGGCGAAGTCGTGACTTCGGAAGAGGTCGAGGCCCGCTTCGAGGCGTTCTTTGCAAGGACCGCGTCCGTTGAGGCGTTTTCTTCCTCTCCGAGGACACGAGCGAGGATTTACGGGACATCGAGTCTACCTCGACACCATTCCGCCAGCCCCCGTAACCAGGATCGGCACCCAACTGCTGAACACCCTCCACAACATCGCGCAAAGGCCGCCTCGGAACCGTCGATGAGGAGCTGACCCGGCGACTCGGTGCTGAGCTTCGCTCGCGTGTTGTGGCGAATATGTGATCTTCTACACCGCTGAAGAAGGCAGTCCCGAGATCCTTGCCATCCTCCACGGTGCAAGCGATCTCCGCAGCATCATGGCCTCACGCCTGCACTGAGCTCCTAAAACATACTCAGCGCCACCCGCTTCCACCGATCCTTCGCCACGCATACATAGTGAAAGTTCGCATCGTCCGTGAACTCTCCCGGCGTACACGGCGCACTCGCACTGACCGGGGTCGAAAGTGTCTCGCGAAACCGCCCCGACTCCTCCACCGAAGCCGCGACCTGCCCATCCGCACGCCTGATTCCCAGCCCGCCCGTGGACTCCAGCGCAAACTGCGGCGTCAGCGTCCCACCCTCGCTCGCCTTCAGCCCATATCCCGGCCCAAACCCGCATCCACCCGCAGCCCCGGTATGACCGTTCGGCCCCGTACAGCCCATCACATTCTGCTGCGGCCGCGCGTCCTTCTCGTCGTCCACCTCGGGCATCGCGCCGGTATCCCGCACAAACACCTGGAAGATCCCGTTCGGGTACCCGCCCAGCAGCGGCATCCCGTAGCGCAGGCTGCGCCCGTCCCAGATCACCTTCGGGTTGTTCGCCTGGTGCACTCCCATCGCGAACGGCACCGCCTGCAGCACAAACGCCCCCGAATCCACCGACCCGATCGCATTCGCCGACGTCCCCGCATTGTGCACCGAGCACCCGCCCAGGTTCCACACCCCGCCCGGCAGCTGAAACTCCGAGTTCGCATCCCGTATATCCCACAGATACGAAGGCTGCATCCCCGACCCGCACTCCGCCTCGATATACCCGTTCGTCGTCCGAAGATCCGCCCCGTTCAGTGCCAGCAGCGTCGCCGGCCGGCCCGGCGTCACCGACGACAGATTCCCATGCAGCACAAACTCCTCCGCCGAATAGATATCCGCCCCATGCTCCCCCAGCAAGCACGTCTGCCCGTCATGCATATTGCACCAGATCGAAAACGCTCCGCGCCCGAACGAGTTGGTCCCGCCATCGTTCCCCACCAGCCGCACCCCCACCGTGTCGTTCGAGAAACTTACATTTTCGATATGCGTGCGCTCGTTGTACCCCGCCCAGTTCGACCCGCGATCGTTATCCAGCACCAGCCCCGCTGACTCCGCATTGGTCCACCCGATGAATTCGTCCGCGCGATAGCTGAACCAGATCCGGCTGTGCTGCAGCACCCCATTCCGCCCCGCCGCATTCCCCTGCGCCAGCGAGATCACACAGTTTCGTATCTCTCCCGACGGCGAGTCGTCATTCCACTCCCCCACCACGATCGCATCGCCCGCACCCTGCCAGCTCAACTCCGAACTCCGGCAGTCCAGCACCTGCCCCTTCCGCGCCGGCACCTGGATTGTCGTCCGCTGCGCATAGCTCGCCCGCGGCGGCAGCGCCACCGTGCACGGCCCACCCACGCACGACGCAAACGCGGCATTCACCTGCGCCCCGATATCCGCTCCCGGAAACGCCAGTGGATTCAACTCACCCGAAGACAGAGGCTGCTGCGCCCGGAGCCCCAAGGCGCACGGCAAAGCAAAAAGAAGAGCAACAAGAGTCGAACGCATGCGCATACGACGGCATCGCCGGCGGTTGCGTTGGGTCAGGCGGCGAGGCGTCATGCCGCCCGAGAGAAACTCCGGGGGATCACTCGGCGGTTACACTAATCCAGCGAGGTTCACCATGCCCGTGATCGAAATTCCCGCTGAGCTCGAAGCCGAGTACCAGTACTTCGCAAAGCAGAATGGCAAGACCCGCGACGACCTCGTGCGTCAGGCACTCCTCTCCTATCTTGAAGACCTCGAAGATGTCGCCGTCGCCACCGAACGCCTGAATGATTCGGGTGAAACCATCTCGCTCGAAGAACTGAAGAAAAACCTTGGCTTGGACGCTTAGGTTCGACCGTCGCTTTGAGCGTGACGTGCGAAAGCTCGATACGAGCATTCAACGGCGCATCCTTGCTTATCCTGAAGATCGCATTGCATCATCCGTCGAACCATTCGCTCCCGGCCATTCGCTGAGCCATGAACTCGCCGGTCACTGGCGCTACCGAATCGGCGATCATAGAGTCATCTGCCGCCTCGAGCGCGACCACCTCATCATCGTTGCGGTAGCCGCTGGCCATCGCAGCACCATATACGACTAAGAGTGCGTGTTCATCGTTACCCATAACCCCGACGCTATCTCTCAGCCTCCTATGTCCATCGCCGAAAACCTCACCCACGTCCGCCATCAGATCGCCGAAGCCTGCGCCCGCGCGCACCGCGCCCCCGACTCCGTAGCCCTCATGGCCGTCTCCAAAGTCCACCCCGTCGAAGCCCTCATCGAGGCCCACGCCGCCGGCCAGCGCCTCTTCGGCGAAAATCGCGTTCAGGAGTGGCAGTCCAAAGCCGAATCCGCCGCCGCCCTCGATGGCCTGCAGATGCACTTCATCGGCCCGCTCCAGTCCAACAAAACCACTCCCGCCGCCAAACTATTTCAAGCCATCGATACCGTCGACTCCCTCCGCATCGCCACCCGCCTCCACGAAGCCGCTCGCGCCCTCGGCAAGATCCTGCCCATCCTCATAGAGGTCAAACTCTCTCACGAAGACACCAAACACGGCATCGCCCCCGATGATCTCGCCCAGCTTCTCGACAGCATCGCCCCGCTCGACGCCCTCACCCTCGCCGGGCTGATGACCGTAGCCCCGTGGCCCACCGACCTCGCCCGCGCCGGCGAAGAGGCCCGCCCCTGCTTCGTCCGCCTCCGCGAGCTCCGCGACCGACACCAGTCCGCCCACCCCACCCTCACCCAGCTCTCCATGGGCATGTCCAACGACTTCGCCGCCGCCATCGAAGAGGGCTCCACCTGCGTCCGCATCGGCACCGCCATCTTCGGCAAACGCATCAACCCCACCGAGTCGGCTTGATCTTCCCTGTCCGCCGCGGCTGAACCGTCTTTCCTGATCCCTGCTCCCGCTTCCCTGCTCCCTGCCCGTTATACTCACCCCTACATGGACACCGCCCAGGCCAGCCCATTCGAGCAGCAAGCGCTGCGCAACTACCTGCTCGACCACGCCTACGACGAGATGTTCGAGACGCCCGACCGTCTCCACCGGCATTACGAGCCGCTGCTCACCCAGCTCGGCTCCCTGCCGCCGGGCGAGCTCCAGCGCCGCAAACAGGCCGCCGACGTCTCCTTCCTCAACCAGGGCATCACCTTCACCGTCTACGGCCGCGACGAAGGCACCGAACGCATCTTCCCCTACGACCTCATCCCCCGCATCATCACAAAAGCCGAGTGGGATAAAGTCGAGCGCGGCCTCACCCAGCGCATCCTCGCCCTCAACCTCTTCCTCAAAGACATCTACAACGAGGGCCGCATCCTCAAGGACGGCATCGTCCCCCGCGAGGTCGTCTACTCCTGCCGCCACTTCCGGCGACAGATGATCGGCCTCCAGGTCCCGCGCAATGTCTACGTGGCCGTGTGTGGCACCGACCTCATCCGCCTCGAAAACGGCGAGTTCGTCGTCCTCGAAGACAATCTCCGCGTCCCCTCCGGCGTCAGCTACATGCTCACCAACCGCCGCGTCATGAAGCGCATCTTCCCCCAGCTCTTCCGCTCCTACGGCGTCAAGCCCATCGAGCAGTACACCCAGCTCCTGCTCGGAACTCTGCGCTCCCTCGCTCCCGAAGGCCGCCCCGAACCCAACATCGTCCTGCTCTCCCCCGGCGTCTTCAACTCCGCCTACTTCGAGCATGCCTACCTCGCCCGGCAGATGGGCATCGAGCTCGTCGAAGGCCGCGACCTCGTCACCCACGACAATGTCGTCTACATGCGCACGACCTCAGGCCTTCGGCGCGTCGACGTCATCTACCGCCGCGTCGACGACGACTTTATCGACCCGCTCGCCTTCCGCGGAGACTCCATCCTGGGCGTCGCCGGCCTCTTCAATGCCTACCGCGGCGGCAACGTCACCCTCGCCAACGCCTTCGGAACCGGCGTCGCCGACGACAAGGCCCTCTACGCCTACGTCCCCGAGATCATCCGCTACTACCTCACCGAAGAGCCAGTCCTCCAGAACGTCGAAACCTTCCTCCTCACCCGCGACAAAGAGCGCCGGCACGTCCTCCAGAACCTCGACAAGCTCGTCGTCAAAGCCGTCGGCGAATCCGGCGGCTATGGCATGCTCATCGGCCCCCAGTCCACGGCAAAGGAACGCGCCGACTTCGCCGAAAAGATTCAGGCCGATCCCCGCAACTACATCGCCCAGCCCACCATCCAGTTCTCCCGCGCGCCCTGCCTCATCGGTGACGCGCTCGAGCCCCGCCACGTCGATCTTCGCCCCTACGTCCTCTACGGCGACAAGGTCTCCATCGTTCCCGGCGGCCTCACCCGCGTCGCCCTCAAGAAGGGCTCGCTGGTCGTCAACTCCAGCCAGGGTGGCGGCAGCAAAGACACATGGGTCCTGAGCCAATAGTCTTTCAACCGGAAAGCACTGGCTCTTGCGCGAAGCGCGTCCACCGTATGAGGCCATCGCCCGCCCCGCGCCAGGCGCACTTACCTTGCTCCGGCAACTTCTCCGCCCCTCCATCGAAATATCCCCGTGACTCCCGGCGCGCGCCCTCTCGCCGCCGAATCCGTTGCCCAACCACGCCTCCCTCTGCGATACTTACTCGTGCACACCACGCACAGCTCCGGCAAACAATCTGAGAGGTCGCAAACATGTCTGCAAAGTACATCTTTGTAACCGGCGGCGTCGTGTCTTCGCTCGGGAAGGGTCTCGCCGCGGCCTCCCTCGGCTGCCTGCTCGAGGCCCGCGGCATCAAGATCAACCTGATGAAGTTCGACCCCTACCTCAACGTCGATCCGGGCACCATGAGCCCGTTTCAGCACGGTGAGGTCTTCGTCACCGACGACGGCGCCGAAACCGACCTCGACCTCGGCCACTACGAGCGCTTCACCCACGCCCGCCTCTCCCGCGACAACAACCTCACCACCGGCCGCATCTACGAGCAGATCATCACCAAGGAGCGCCGCGGCGACTATCTCGGTAAGACCGTGCAGGTCATCCCGCACGTGACCAACGAGATCAAGAACGCCATGCGCAAGGTCGCCCAGGACTGCGAGGTCGCCATCGTCGAGATCGGCGGAACCGTCGGCGACATCGAATCCCTTCCCTTCCTCGAAGCCATCCGCCAGATGCGCCAGGAGCTCGGCCGCGAGAACACCGTCTTCGCCCACATGACCCTCGTCCCCTGGATCGCCGCCGCCCAGGAGCTCAAGACCAAGCCCACCCAGCACTCCGTCAAGGAGATGCTCTCGATCGGCATCCAGCCCGACCTCCTGCTCTGCCGCGCCGACCGCGCCGTCCCCCGCGAGATGCGCGCCAAGATCGCCGCCTTCTGCAACGTTGAAGACAAGGCCGTCATCATCGCCCGCGATGTCCCCTCCATCTACGAAGTCCCGCTCAACCTCGCCGAGCAGGGCGCCGACACTCTCGCCCTCAAGTACCTCCACCTCGAAGCCCGCGAGCCCGATCTCTCCAAGTGGAAGGATATCGTCCACCGCGCCTACCACCCGCAGGACACCGTCTCCATCGCCATCGTGGGCAAGTACGTCGAGTACGAAGACTCTTACAAGTCCCTCAAGGAAGCGCTCGTCCACGGCGCCCTCGCTCACAATCTCAAACTCCAGGTCACCTGGCTTGAAGCCGAAGGTCTCGAAGCCCCCGACTACGAGCAGCAGCTCCAGGGCTTCGACGGCATCCTCGTCCCCGGCGGCTTCGGCAAACGCGGCATCGAGGGCATGCTCAACGCCATCCGCTACGCCCGCGAGCACAAAGTCCCGTACTTCGGCATCTGCCTCGGCATGCAGACCGCCTGCATCGAGTACGCGCGCAACGTCTGCGGCCTCGCCCACGCCAACTCCGGCGAGTTCGACCCCGCCACCCCGCACCGCATCATCTACAAGCTCCGCGAGCTCACCGGCGTCGAAGAGATGGGCGGCACCATGCGCTTAGGTGCGTGGACCTGCGTCCTCGAACCCGACTCGCTGGCCGCCAAAGCCTACGGCGAAACCGAGATCTCCGAACGCCACCGCCACCGCTACGAATTCAACCGCGAATACGAAGCCGTCCTCACCGGAGCCGGCCTCCGCCTCACCGGCACCACGCCCGACGCCACCTACGTCGAGATCGTCGAAATCCCTGAACACCCCTTCTTCCTCGGCTGCCAGTTCCACCCCGAATTCAAGTCCAAACCGCTCGAGCCGCACCCGCTCTTCCGCGCTTTCGTCGGTGCCGGCTACCGGCATGGCCATCAGCAAGCCGCCCAGATCCCCGTGCACCAGGCCGCCACGCCCCACGAAGCCGTCCCCGCAGCCAAGGCCTAGGCCGCCATGTACGTCGATCTTGATCAGGCCCAGCCCGCCGTTTACGACGCTACGGTCTGCATCGTCGGCGCGGGCATTGCCGGCCTGATCCTCGCCACCCGCCTCGCCGCTCAAGGCATTCGAGTCCATCTGCTCGAAGCCGGCGGCCTCGTGCAGGAAGAACGCTCTCAGGCCTTCTACGCCACCGAGCAGGCCGCCGACACTCACAAGGGCGTCACCGAAGGCCGCTTCCGCACCTTCGGCGGCTCGTCCACCCGCTGGGGCGCACAGCTCCTCCCCTTTACCCGCGACATCTTCGACCCGCTCCCCGGCACCCCCTCGCGCTCCTGGCCCATCGAAGCCTCCGAGCTCACCCCGTACTACCCGGAAATCCAGCGTATCCTCGGCACCGACACCCTGCCCTTCGACGCCTCGCTCCTGCCCGCGCTCGGCCACCCGCACGTCCCGTTCTCCCCCGACATCACCCTCCGCTACAGCAAATGGGCTCCCTTCGCCCGGCGCAACCTCGCCCGCACCGTCGGAGCCGAAGCCCTCGCGCACCCCAATCTCACCGTCTTCACCCACGCCAACGTCGCCGCGCTCGAAGGCAACGGAACCCGCATCGCCGCAGCCCGCGTCCTGAACTACGCCGGCTCCGAGTTCCGTTTCAACGCCCGCCACTTCGTCGTCGCCGCCGGCACCGTCGAGAGCTCCCGCCTCCTGCTCTGCTCTCGACCGGCTATTCCAGACCCCCACGACCAGATCGGCCGCGGCTTCCACGACCATCTCTCCTTCCACGCCGCCCGCTTTCAATCTCCGCAGCGCGAACAGCTGCTGGACCAGCTCGGCCCCTTCTTCGTTGCCGAAAGCACGTTCTCCTTGGCCGGAACTCTCCACACCTGCAAGCTCGAAGCCTCGCCCGAGCTCCGCGCCCGCCTCGGCCTGCTCGCCGTCATGGCCCACATCGTCATCGAGGAGCCGGAAGACTCCGGCGCGGCCGCCCTCCGCACCCTCCTCCGCTCCCGTCAGGCTTCCGCCGAAAAGCGATCCCTGCCCGCCATGCTCGGCCCAGCCCTGCGCGGCCTCGGCGACATCGCCCGTCTGCTTTTCGCCGCCAAGTTCCAGCGCCGCCGCGCCGTCTCCAAACGCGCCCAGGTCCTTCTCAACATTGACGTAGAACAGTCCCCCAGCCCTGACAACCGCATCCGCCTGTCAGCCCGGCGCGACGCCCTTGGCATCCCTGTCGCCATCGTCGACTGGCGCATCCAGCCCGCCGAGCAGCAGACCGCGCTCCGCTTCGCCCCCATCCTCCGACGCGAGCTCGAAGCCCTCAACCTCGCCCCCGCCACCTGGGACGACGCCATCCTCCACAACACCCCACCCTCCATGGCCGACACCTACCACGCCATGGGCGGCCTCGCCATGGGCACCGATCCGCAAACCAGCGTCGTCAATCCCAACCTCGGGGTCCACACCCTCGAAAACCTCTCCGTCGCCGGCTGCGCCGTCTTCCCCTCCGGCTCAAGCTCCAATCCCACCTTCACCCTCATGGCCCTCACCCTCCGTCTCGCCGACCACCTCACCCGCATCCTGCGCTGACCCACTCTCTACCCGAAGGCGTCATTCCGGACAACATCCGCAAGTACCGCATTTGCTCTTTGTAGCGCCGACCAAAACGGGTGCCCCATGTCTCGTCCCTGAGATGTGGGTTTCACTCACCCCCGAGCCACCAATCTCTCCCGCAAAATTCCCAGCTCCTCCCCCGAAAACCGGCACTCCTCCAGCGCCCGCACATTGCTCTCGATATGCCGCACCTGCATCATCGCCGGAACCACCGCGTTCACGCCCGTCCCCGCCAGAATCCCGCCCAGCACCACCTCCGGCAGCACCTGCGCATCCCCGGCCGCCAGCTTCTCCCGCAACTCCTTCGGCAACTTCGCATCCGCAGCCAGACCCGCCACCAGATCTCCCGCCTTCCCGCCCGGCCCACCATACGGATGATTTGCGACAAGGAGCAGATCGCTCGCCTTGCGCGTCTCCGAGACAAATCCAAAATGCGCAGGATTGAGCGCAAACTGCGCCGTCTTCAGCGGCTCCGGCCTGCGCTTGAAGTACTCCGCCATGACCGGCAGCTCGCCCGAGATTCCCGCCATCCGCACTTTGCCGCTTGCCACCAGCCGCGCCAGAGCCTCAAGCAGATCGTCCTGCGCCAGCACGCTCGCCGGAGCCGCATGCATCAGCAGCATGTCGACGTAGTCCGTCTTCAGCTCGCGCAGACTGGCTTCGAAGCTGGTCCGCAGCACCTCCACGGAAAACTGCCCCTTCGTAAACTCCGAAGCCGCCTGCCGCCGAGCCGCCTGCCGCAGTCCCGGAAACGCCTTGACGACCGCCCGCGCCAGCGGCTTCACCCGCTGCTTCCACCCACCCTCAGCCGGCAAAATGCCGAACTTCGTACACAGAAACATCTGCTGCCGCCGCCCTTCCAACAGCTCGCCCAGCAGCGTCTCCGATCGGCCGTACCCATACGACCGAGCCGTATCGAAGAACGTGATCCCCAAGTCGAGTGCCGCCGCCACGGCCCCCTCCGACTCCGCCCGGCTCGCGCGTCCCAGCAGCGCGCTGCACCCGAATCCCAGAACCGACATCGGCGCGCCGCCCGCCGGCACTCCAGCATGTTCCACATAGCGCATCCCTGCACCGTACCACGCAGCCCCGCACCGCCTCCGCTCAAGTAAACTGAGTCAACCGCAAAAACAAAAATCATGGCCAGACAGGCACACTACAACGCCGCCGACCACATCCCCGCCAGCATCGCCGCCGATCCCTATCTGCGCCCCAACTTCTCCCGCGCCGACCAGCTCCGGCGTCTGCTCTGGCAAATCGTCTGGCTCTTCCTCTTCCGCCCCACCCTGCGCCCCATGCACGCCTGGCGTGCGCTGCTGCTCCGCCTCTTCGGCGCGAAACTCGGGCCCAACTGCAAGTTCTATCCCGGCGTCCACATCTACGCTCCCTGGAACCTCCGCTGCGAAGACCTGGTCGCGGTCGGCAATGGCGCCGAGCTCTATAACCCCGCGCCGCTTCACATGGGCTCCCACTGCATCGTCAGCCAGGGCGCCTACATCTGCGGCGCTACCCACGACTTTCAGATCGCCGCCTTCCCTCTCATCGCCTGCGAGATGCGCCTCGGCGCGTACTCCTGGGTCTGCGCCCGCGCCTGCGTCGGACCCGGCGTCAACGTCGGCGAAGGTGCCGTCCTCGGCCTCGCCTCCGTCGCCACCCGCGACCTCGAACCCTGGACCGTCTACGCCGGCTCCCCCGCCGTCAAAATCAAAGATCGCAACCGCATCGCCTGAGCGGTAACGCCAGTCACTTAACAGCAGCGACTCAACATGCCTGCCACTCAGCGCCCCGTCGAACGTCACCAGCAGCAACGCACTCGACTGCGCAAAGGCAGTCAAATACGAGTCCGCCCATTCCTTCGGAGACGCCCGATTTTCATCTGAAAGACTGCGAAAAGCCGACTCCAGCCCGCCCGGCTTTTTGCGCAGCACAGCTCCGCCCTTACCCACCCAGCGGTCGTACGCCAGCCAGGCTTGCCGGCGAGTCATGGTGAACTCCCCCGCGACACGCTCCATGGTTAACAAGCACAACAAACTCCGTGGCGTCATTCGGCAAAACGCCAGTTCGAACCGCTCAGGCAGGCTCTCATATCAGCGCCAGGCCATCGCATGACGCTGGTGCGTCCGCAACGTCGAAGCCACCCACACATTTAGATCAGGGGAAAGCCGATAAGGTCACAGATCTTCTCGTTATCCAAATCCAGCGAGCTGGCTCACCAGCATCGACGATCGGACGCACCCACCGCAAAGTCGGTGCTGCCGTGGGATCCGCGCTCAACAGAGCGCGAACTCCCTCCAGAATCTCGCTCTTCACCGAAGTCGCGCGCAGCGCCGCACGGCTCTTCAGCATGCGGTGCGTAGCATCGGGAATATTGATCGTGGTGCGCATCGCCAGAATGTACCTTATGTATGGCTGAGGCCTCACGATGACCTGTATCCGCGCCTGCGCGCTCCTGCTCTGCCTGCTCGCCCTCCCCCCCGCCGCCCGCGCCGTCGAAGTCCGCATCACCGCGCCCGCGCTCGAGCGGACCCTGCAGCATCAGCTCTTCAACCAGCCCGGCCCCGACGGTACCCTCGACCGCCACTTCCTCCGCGGCAACGGCTCCAAAGGCTGCGCCGCCTATGTGGACTCGCCGCAGGTCTTCTTCCAGGACGACCGCGTCTTCGTCTCCGTCAAGACCCACGCCACACTCGGCATCGGCAAGAGCTGCTTCGGTATATCCCTCACCACCAGGAGCGAAGTCTCCTTCATTCCCGAGGCCGAAGGCGAATCCGTCGGCTTCCGCGACGCCCGCATCGAGCACCTCTCCGACAACAAGGAACTCAACCTCCTCCTCGAGCCCTTCCTCTCCAGGAAGCTCCCGCAGGAGATGAAGGTGAACGCCGCCAATCTCCTCCGCACCCTGCTCGTCAAAGCCCCTGACTCTACCGGCTACGTCGTCACCCTCCAGACCCTTGAGCTCCACTCTCTGCAGGTAGACGGTCAGGTGCTCGTCGTCGACCTGGACGCCGGCATCCGCGTCGAATAATCCCCCGAAACATTCATTGACACCTCCCCTTCGGACCCGATATCGTCGCGTGGGTTTCCGTTTCGATATCGTTATCAGCTCTGAATCAGAGGTACGTCCCATGCGTCTCCGGTCGTTGTGCCCCGTCGCCGTGCGTCTTGCTGCAGGCTCGCTCGCCCTCGCTCTCGTTGCCTGCGGAGGCTCCGGCAGCAGCACCACCGGCACCGGCGGCGGCACCACCACGCCGCCGCCCACGACCTACACCGTGACCGTCGCCTCGACCAACCCCGCCTCCGGCGTGGTCATCACCAACGCCCCGGCCGACACCACCGGCAAATCCTCCGGCATCACCAGCTACACCCTCACCTACGACGCCGGGACCACCGTCACCCTCGTCGCGCCGCAAACCTCCGCAGGCAACACTTTTTCCCAATGGACCGGCGGATGCAGCCCCGTCCCCACCGTCGCCGACGGATGCGTCATCACCTCGCTGAGCGCAAACACAACCGTCACCGCCGCCTACGCCACCCCCGTCCCCACCTACTCCGTGACGGTAGATTCGGCCAACCCAGCCTCCGGCGTGCCCATCACCATCGGCAACCCCAACAACAACGTCGTCTCGATGCAGAACACCAGCTTCACCCTCACTGAGTCCGCCGGCGCCACCATCCTCCTCACCGCGCCCGCAACCGCCGGCAGCAATACCTTTACCTCCTGGACCGGATGCACCTCGGTCAGCGGCATGGTCTGCACCGTGACCGCAGGCAGCGCCAGCCTGACCGCGACCGCCAACTACACCACGCCGCCGCCGCCCGCCGTCTCCCTCACCATCGACTCCGCGAATCCCGCGTCCGGCGTAGCCGTCGGCGTCTCCGCCACCGATCTCAACGGCAACGGCTCCGGTGCCACCCCGCTCGCGCTCTCCTACGCGCCCGGTACCACCGTCACCGTCAACGCTCCCGGAACCGCCGGCGGCAACACCTTCCTCGGCTGGACCGGCTGCACCTCCGTCGCCTCCACTGCCTGCACCGTCGCTCTGGCCGCCAACACCACCGTCACCGCCGCCTACGGCACCGCGTACACCCTCACCGTCGCTTCCCTCGACCCCGCCTCCGGCGCCACGGTTACGGCATCCCCGGCCGACCTCACCGGCAAGTCCACCGGCACCACGCCCTTCACTCTCAGCTACGGCTCCGGCACCGCCGTCAGCCTCACCGCCTCTTCCGCCATCGGCACCTCGTCCACCTTCGAGAGCTGGACCGGATGCACCGCCGCCAACGCCGCCGCCTGCATGCAGACCGTAGCCGCCAATGCCACGGTGACCGCCAACTACGCCACCAACCAGCCCACCGGTGTCACCCTCTCGCCCGCCACCGGATCCGTCACCATCGGCACCACGCAGCAGTTCACCGCCACCGTCCAGGGCGCCGGAACCTTCGCGCAGACCGTCACCTGGTCCGTCGCCGGTCCCTCCGGCTACACCGGCGAAAGCATCGGCAGCATCAGCGCCTCCGGCCTCTACACCACACCCTCGCCCGCACCCGCCACCATCACCATCAAGGCCACCAGCACGGCAGACACCACCAAATCCGCAAGCGTCACTCTCACCCTCGCCCCACCCGCCGCAGCCGCCGGTCCGGCCCTCTCGGTCGATCTCGGCACCGCTCCCTGCACCACCGGCGAAGCGCTCTCCACCTGCGCCCATCCCATCAGCCCGCTCATCTACGGCGCCAACGGCTACGACCTCGACACCACCTCGCTCGCGCAGGCCAACTACAGCATCGTGCGCTGGGGCGGAGACGACATCTCCCGCTACAACTTTCAGACCAACACCACCAACTCCGCCCAGGACTATTACTTCGCCAATTTCACCGGAGCCGGCAACATGTTCCCCCTCGGGGGCGACGGCAACTTCACCACCTTCGTCACCTCCGCCGCCGCCCATAACGCAGAGGTCGTCGGCACCGTTCCGGTCAACGGCTGGATCTCGAACAGCAACACCACTCTCACCGGCAGCACACCTGCCTGCTCCTTCCCCAAAGCCACCTACCCCAACCAGGCCAGCTACATCGACAATACCTGCGGCAACGGCGTAGACGGCACCACCGACCTCTACGGCAACAACTCAACACCCGCCCTCACCAGCATCTCCACCCCGCCGCCCCAGCCGCCCGCCGCCAATGCCACCGCCGAGCAGGCCGTCGCCACCTCCTATGCGGGCAACTGGGTCGCCTCCATCGTCGGCGCCTATGGCCAGGGCAATCCCGCCTCCGGCGGCGGCAAAGGCGTCGCCCACTGGGATCTCGACAACGAACCCGAGTACTGGTCCGCCGTCCACCGCGACGTCCACCCCAATCCCATGACCTATGACGAGATCACCAACGGAGGCATCGGCTCCGCCCTCGCCATCAAGCTCAACGATCCCACCGCCCTCGTCAGCGGGCCCGTCATCTCCGGCTACTACGACTACTTCTACTCCCAGCAGGACATCATCAACGGGTACACCCACGGAAACAGCTCCCACTGCTATGTCCCCTGGGCAGACCCCACCGACCGCATGGCCCACGGCGGCACCCCCCTTATCGAGTACTACCTGCAGCAGTTCGCCGCCGCCCAGCTGACCTACAACACCCGTCTGCTCGATTATGTCGACATCCACGCCTACTACGCCGACACCTCCACCGGTGCCAACGTCGGCCTCACCACCGCCGGCGACACCCCCACCCAGATCTCCCGTATGAACTCCACCCGCGTCTTCTGGGATCCCACCTACACCGACCCCAACCTCACCCAGCCCAACTACCCCACCGACCCCGGCTACAGCACCAGCTGCAGCCCGCCGCTGCTCGCCCCCCAGCTCATCACCACCCTCCAGGGCTGGGCCGCCAAAGACTATCCCGGCACCAAGACCTCCATCGACGAGTACAACTTCGGCGGTCTCGAATCCATCAACGGAGCCGTTACCCAGGCCGACGTGCTCGGCATCTTCGGCAGATTCGGCCTCGATAAGGGGCTCTTCTGGCCCACCACCACCTACAGCACGCAGATCCCCGGAAACCTCGCCTTCGCCATCTACCGCAACTACGACGGCAACAACTCCACCTTCGGCGACACCGCCCTCAACGCCACGACCGCCAACCAGGCCCAGCTCGCCGTATACGGCGCCAGCCGCTCGTCCGACGGAGCCGAGACGATCGTCGTCATCAACAAAACCTTCGGCACCCTCAACAGCACCCTCACCCTGCCCAACCTCACCCCCACCGGGCCCGCCGCAACCTGGCTCTACAGCGCCGCCAGCCTCAACGCCATCGTCGCCCAGCCCGCCCAGACCCTGACCCCGCCAACCGGCACCGTCACCAGCTACACCCTCAACGGCAGCTTCCCCGGCCAGTCCATCACCCTGCTCGTCATCCCCACCAGGTAGTCGAGCATCACGGCTCACCCCACCCGCAGGGACGCGGAGCAACTCTCCTCCGCGTCCTTCTCCGCTTCAGGAAGCCATTGCGAAGAGCAGGACGTTGTCTGTAACGCCAATCGTCAAGGCGAAAGCAATGCAGAGCGACTCAGGTGCGTTGGCGAAGGAGGCGCGCCCGGGGGAAACACAGGTCTTCACGAACCGCAATGGGCAGCAGTTCTGGACCGGCAACAAACTCGTCAGGTCCTCTGCCTCTAAGGGGCGTCGGCCAGCGGCGTTCCCGGGACCTTCTTCTTCAGGTCGAACGGCTTCTCAATAAAAAAGTAGAAAAAGCAAGCCACGAACAGCGTCTCCACAATCGCAAGCGGAAGATAAGTCAGGCTTACTTTCAGCGAGTGCACCGGCGGCACCAGCGTCGCGTTCGCAAGGAACACCTCGGAGTGGAAGACGTAAATGCAATAGGTCAGCGTCCCCATGCCCTGCACCAGCAGCAGCAAGCCGGTCGCGACACCGCGTATCTCAATCTTCCCGCGCATCTCCGCCAGGTAGATATACAGCGCAGCCGGCAGCACGCAAAGGGCCGGCCCCCTCGCCCAGAAATCCTGAAGCGACTTTTGCACGCGGTGCTGCGTCAGGTAAGAGATCCCCACATACAGCACTACAATGCCCGCAGCCAGCAGGCCACTCAGGACCTTCTTGCCGAGCTCTGAACGAACCCTCGGCACCTCCAGCATGCTGATCGACATACCGGCGACGAAAACGTCGAGATTTGTCAGCAGAGGCGTGTAGACAAGGTCGTATGTGAACGTCAAGTGGCGGGTGACAAGAAGCATTCTGAGACCCGTCTCAATAAAGAGGAGAAGCGCGGGAACGGTCAGAAATCCCTTGCCCAGGCGCTCGCGCAGGCCAAGCAGGATCATCGCGAGCACCGGTGCCAGGAGATAAAACTGCATCTCAGTACTCACCGACCAGAGTGCATTAATGGAGTTGATGGGCAGGTCGCCGCGGAAGTCGAACAGGCAGACATCAAGAAACATCCAGAGATTCTTCCAGTCCAGCATCGCGGGATAACGAAAGATAGTGACCAGCAGAAAGCCGCTATAGTACACCGGAGCGATCCGGATCAGGCGGTTGCGCAGAAACGACCGCATGCCTCGTCCGTCGAGCGGGTACCTGCCCGTGGCGAAGCCCTTTCCCATCAAAAAACCTGACAGGGTGAAGAACACCCACACCCCACCCCACGGCGACGAGTGCAGGAGAGTCAAAACGCCACGAGGGTACCCTGTGTCGGTAAAAGGAAACACGACCAGAAAATAATGCCCCATCAGGACGAACAGACAGGCGAGCGCACGAAGCCCCATCAGAGGGTCGAACATCCGCGGACGACTTACACCCTGGCGTCGAGCCGCAGGTCTGGCGGCTGTCGCCTGTGGGTCGCGCGGAAGACGAAAGATGATCCACACCAGCAGCGCGGTCACAGGCACTCGCAGCACAAGGTAGAGCCACTCGCCCGGCGCGGCCTGAGGACCTTCGTGGAACAGACGGCCATTCAAGCCACGAATCAGAACAGGATTGACCCAGCTCAACAGCGAGAGCGAAAACGCCAGACCACTCGCCATCCAGAACCCGACTTCCCGCTTCATGACCAGCATCGGCTTCATCGCGGAATCTTAACAGAGTTGCCCCCCCCGGAACTCCTCGTCCGCCCCTCCTCGAGATCCGCCTGCGCCTCCTCAACTGGGCCGTGTCGCCATGGCATCTGCTCCCTGCTCCCTGCTCCCTGCTCCCTGCTCCCTGCTCCCTATAAACTGATTTCCACATGCCGTATTCCCGCGCCAACCTCCTCGTGCGTCTGCTCCCGCTCGCCGCCCTCGCCCTCTGCACCTTCGTTCTTCCCGCGCAGGACAGCATCCGCACCATCCCCTTCGTCAACTCCATTCCCACTGGCATTCCTCCCCAGGGAGCCGTCTGGAGCCCCGACGGCTCCCGCCTCACCTGGCAGGCCACCGACACCGAAATCGGTCAGCCCGGCGACATCGTCCAGGTCGACGCCGCGACCGGCCAGCCCTCCGTCCTCGTCTCGCTCGCGCAACTCGCCCGCATGGGCTCCGACGAGATCAACGAAAAGGATCAGGACCACCGCTCCCGCTACAACATGTCCGCCTTCCTCTGGGCCGACGACAGCAAACACCTGCTCTTCGACCTCGGCGGACGCCTCTTCCTCTGGGACATCGCCTCCGCCTCCGCGCAGCTCGTCGTCGATACCGGCGCCGGCTCCGGAGATGACCCCAAGTTCTCCCCCGACGCCAAATCCGTCTCCTACCTCCGCAACCACAACCTCTACGTCCACCCGGTAGCCCCCGGAGCCAATAGAGCGGCCGGCAAAGAGACCGCCCTCACCGCCGACACCGTCCCCACCCTGCTCAACGGCGAAGTCGACTGGGTCTATCTCGAGGAGCTCGACGTCCGCTCCAACTACTTCTGGGCACCCGACTCCTCCGCCATCGCGTACCTCCAGGCCGACGAAGCCAGAGTCCCCGAATACCCCATCGTCGACTTCATCCCCACCCACGCCACCCTCGACGCACAGCGCTACCCCCAGCCCGGCGACCCCAACCCCTCCGTCCGCGTCGGTGTCGTCCCCGCAACCGGCGGTCCCACCCGCTGGATCGCCCTCCCCTTCAGCGCCGGCAACGACTACATCCCGCGCTTCGGCTGGATCGACCCCCACACCCTTTACATCGAAGTCCTCCGCCGCGATCAGAAATCCCGCAGCCTCTTCTTCGCCGACACCCGCACCGGAAAAACCCGTGAAGCCTGGACCGACACCGACCCCAAATACCTCGCCGAAGCCTACGACATCACCCGGCTCGACCACGGACGCTTCGTCGTCAACAGCTGGCGCGCCGGCTTTTCCCAGCTCTACCTCTACCGCTTCGACGAGCAGCATCCCCTCGCCGCTCAGGCCAAACTCCTCCGCAAACTCACCCCCGCCCCAGCCGACGTCTTCTCCGTCGACGGCTTCGACCCCGCCGCCAACACCCTGTTCTACACCTCAAACGCCGGCACCCCGCCTGACGCCGCTAACCCTCTCGACCAGAAGCTCTACCGCGTCTCCCTCGACGGCGGCGCACCCGTCCGCATCACCCAGACCCCCGGCGTCCACGACTCCCTCGTCGCCCCCGACCACCAGCACTTCGCCGACGCCGCCGGCACCCTCACCGATCCCGCCACCGGCCGCATCTGCACCCTCAGCGCATCGTCCACCTGCAAAGACTTCTGGCGTTCCACCCCCATCCCGCCAGCCGCCGGCGTCACCGCCTCCATCGTCACCTTCACCGCCGCCGACGGCCACACCAGGCTCTACGGCACTCTCACCATGCCGGCAAACAGCGCCGCGCCCGCCTCCATCCCCATCATCCTCAACCCCTACGGCGGTCCGCTCCCAACCCCGGGCGTCCACAACGCCTTTAACCCGCTGCTCTTCTCCGAGCTCCTCGCCCAGCACGGCTTCGCCGTCCTCGAGGTCGACAACCGCGGCTCCGGCGGACGCGGACGCGACTTCCAGCAGGCCTGCTTTCGCAACTTCGGCCAGATCCAGCTCGCCGACCAGCTCGCCGCCCTCGACCAGACCCTCGCCGCCCACCCCCAGCTCGACCCCCATCGCGTCGGCTGGTGGGGCTGGAGCTGGGGAGGCTCGTTCACCCTCTACGCGATGACCCACACCGACCGCATCAAGGCCGGCGTCGCCGTCGCCCCCGTCACCGACTTCCGCAACTACGACTCCATCTACACCGAGCGCTACCTCGGCCAGCCCGCCGAAACAGCCGACGCCTACAACGCCGCCTCCGACGTCCTCGCCGCCCCCAACCTCAAGGGCCGCCTCCTCATCGCCCAGGGCACCGGCGACGACAACGTCCACATGGCCAACACCATCCAGTTCCTCGACCCCCTCATCGACGCCGGCATCCCCTATGACCTCCAGCTCTTCCCCCGCAAAACCCACTCCATTGCCGGCCTGCCTTCCCGTAACGAGCTCTTCAACCGCATCCTCATTCACTTCGAAACCTGGCTGAAGTAGGTACTCTGTGCACCTCCGTGCCCTTTGCGTTCACTGTGCTCGCTTTTGCCTTTGCCCGTCCACGGCGTAGCATCCAAAAACCATGACCACTCAATACCGTTCCGGTCAAAGCCCGACGTCCAGCTTCTTCGGATTTCTCCTCTGCCTCTTCCTCGGCGCCGTCGCGGTCATCGTCTTCCTGCACTCGGCCCGCACCGGCATCTCCAGCCGTATCGCCACCGTCCTCTCCGGCCGCCAGGCAAGATTCGACATCTCCGTCCCCGTCGTGGTCGACCGCATCCAGTCCCTCAACCGCCTCGAGACCGTCGCTTACTCGCTCGACACCGTCGTCGCGAACCAGGTCTCCAGCCCCATCCTCCCCGACATCCTCGCCGGCGACAAGATCCTCCTCGTCGTCCACGGCCAGTCCCTCGCCGGGATCGATCTTTCCAGGCTCAAGCCTGAAGACGTCCGCATCGACGGCCCCGACTCCCGTTCCATCCACATCGCGCTGCCACCCTCAGAGATCTTCCTCACCACTCTCGACAACGCCCACACCCGCGTCTACTCCCGCACCACCGGCCTCCTCATCCCCGCCGACCAGAACCTCGAATCCGACGCCCGCGCCAAAGCCCAGCAGCAGCTCCAGGCCGCCGCCCTCTCCGACGGCATCCTCGACCAGGCCCGCAAGAACGCCCGCGCCGACATCACCATGCTCCTCACCACCCTCGGCTTCACCCACGTCGACGTCACCTAGCCGCATACGCACGTGCGCGGTTCCGTCCCCCAAAGGACCCATTGTTCATCCTCACCCGACCTGCGGTATCATCCACACACCATGTTGTCCAAGCTCACCTCGCGCATGTCGGGCCAGAAGCTCGAAGACCTTCCCGCCGTACTCGCCCATGCCGCCAACGAGGCCATCCAGGATGCCCTGCATGAAGCCCTCCACGACGGTCTTCCCGAGATCGAGGGCGGAACTCTGCTTCGTTCGCTCGGCTGGCTCACCGCCGGCCTCGGAGCCCTCGCCGTCGGCCTCTTCGTCGGCCGGGAGCTGCGCCAGCGCTATAAGTTCAACCGCCGCACCCCCTACGACTTCTACGCTCACTCCGCCGACGAACACCAGGACATGGAGTTCGGCGTAGGCATCTAGCCATCGCGCGCCGTTGATCCTCTCAGGCGACCAGCGGGAGCAGCCACGCGAAGCGTATGGGAGTCACGAAGCGGCCGCGCAGCGGTCCCGCCCTCGTCTATCATCAAGCCCGAGGGCAAACAGACGTGAAACCAGCCTTTCTCTTCCCCGGCCAGGGCTCCCAGACGGTCGGCATGGGCCGCGAACTCTACGAGAACTTCCCCACCGCCAAAGCCACCTTCAAAGAAGCGGACGAAGCCCTCGGCTTCCACCTCTCGCATGTCATCTTTGAAGGCCCCGCCGAGACCCTCCAGCTCACCGAGCACACCCAGCCCTCTATCCTCACCGTCTCCGTAGCCGCCCTCCGCGTGCTCAACGAGCAACTAGGCCCTCACGATATTCAGCCCGCCTTCGCCGCCGGCCACTCCCTCGGCGAGTACTCCGCGCACGTCGCCGCCGGCTCCCTCCCGTTCGCCGATGCCGTCCGCACCGTCCGACAACGCGGCCGCTTCATGCAGCAGGCCGTCCCTCCCGGCCAGGGAACCATGGCCGCCATCCTCGGCCTCCCCGCAGAGCAGGTCAACGACTGCTGCGCCCAGGCCGCCGACGAGCTCTCCGCCCTCCCCGTCGACGCCAATCCTTCCGACTCCGCCGAATCCCGTGCCGCCGTCGCCCGCGCCATCGTCTCTCCCGCCAACCTCAACGCCCCCACCCAGGTCGTCATCTCCGGCTCCATCCCAGGCGTAGAACGCGCTGTCGAACTCTGCAAAGACGCCGGTGCCAGGAAAGCCATCCTGCTCAAAGTCTCCGCCCCCTTCCACAGCGCCCTCATGCAGCCCGCCCGTTCCGAGCTCGCCAGCGTCCTCGAAGGCATCAACATTAAAGACCCGGCTTTCCCCATCGCCTGCAACGTCGACGCGCGCCTCGTCACCCGCCCCGCCGACATCCGCGACTGCCTCATCCGCCAGGTCACCGGCGCCGTCCGCTGGGTCGAGTGCGTCGAGCTCCTCGCCGAGCACTCCATCACCCACCTCATCGAGATCGGTCCCGGCAAAGTCCTCACCGGCCTCAGCAAACAAATCCTCGGCCGCGACACCTCCATTCAAAGCCTGAACATAGAAGACCGAGCGTCCCTGGAATCCACCCTCGCAGCCCTAACCGCCTGACCCCGTGCCCGACCAACGAGAGGGAGCAGCGAAGCGCAGGTAAGTCACGAAGTGACCGCCGCCCGCGCACGGCGATTTAGCATATCCCCATGCTCAAGCAAGGCGACATCGTCCCCAACTTCTCCACTCAGGATCAGGACGGCAACCCCGTCTCCCTCTCCGACTTCGCCCAGACCCCCGTCGTCCTCTTCTTCTACCCCCGCGCCGACACCCCCGGCTGCACCATCGAGGCCTGCGGGTTCCGCGACGTCATCCACGACCTCAAGGCTACCGGCGTCACCCTCCTCGGCATCTCCCGGGACCCCGTCAAAGCCCAGAAGAAGTTCGCCGACAAATTCAGCCTGAACTACCCGCTCCTCGCCGACCCCGACGAGAAGATCTGCACTACCTTCGGCGTCATCCAGCCCAAAAACATGTACGGCAAGCTGGTCAAAGGCGTAGCCCGCACCACCTGCCTCATCGCCCCCGCCGACCCCGAGGGCCACCAGCGCATCCAGCACCTCTGGGAAAAGGTAAAGCCCGAAGGCCACGCCGAAGAGGTCCTCACCTACCTCAACTCCGCAAGGTAGTCCCGTGGAAGCGTCGTTCGCCGCCCCCATCGCCATAGCGTCCGCCACCCTGGCCGCAGCCGGCATCGCTCTCTACGGAGCCCTCTCCGACGAGTCCCAGCTCTTCGGCCCATCCCTCGTCTCGCCGCCTGAACTCAACCAGCTCGCCCTCACCTTCGACGACGGCCCCAATCCTCGCATCACCCCGCAGCTTCTCGAACTCCTCGCCCGCCACCAGGCCGCCGCCACCTTCTTCGTCATCGGGCAGTACGCCCAACGCGAACCAGCCCTCCTCCGCGAAATCGCCGCCGCCGGCCACACCCTCGGCAACCACACCCAGCATCATCTCTGGCTCCCGCGCCATTCCGCCGGCGTCATCCGCGAGGAGCTCACCGCCTGCAGCCAGACCCTCGAAGACCTCCTCGGCGCACCCGTCCAGCTCTTCCGCCCACCCCACGGAGCCCGCCGCACCGCCGTCTTTCGCGCCGCAAGCGACCTCGGCATGCAAGTCACCATGTGGAATCTCATGGTTGGAGACTGGAAGTCCCGCACCCCCGAAGACCTCGCCACCCGCATCGAACGCGGTATGGCCGCCAACCGCCGCCGAAACCGCGGCACCAATCTCGTCCTTCACGACGGCGGCCAGCACTCGCCCGCCGCCGACCGCTCCACCACCCTTCGCGCCGTACAGCGTGTCCTCGAGCGTCTTCCAGCAGACATCCGCTTCGTCACGCCCCCGCACTGGTCCTCATCCCCGCTCACAAGCTGAACGTTTCTCCCTCGAAGCGTCGAAGGCTCGAGTGAGACAATCGCCACGTCGCCCGCACTCGCCGCCATCCTCAGGAGTTCCGCATGATCCGCAGCCTCGTCGCCCTCGCTCTCTTCTCCTCCACGCTGGCACCCGCCGCCGCACTCTCCGCGCAGCAGGGCCCGTACAAAATCCTCGCCGATAAGAAGGTCGCCGGCGCCGGCAGCTATGACTACGTCTACGCCGATGAAGTCAACCGCAGGCTTTACATCCCGCGACTCGGCGGAGCCGACTCCCGCCTCACCGTCTTCGATCTCGACACCCTCGCGCCCGTCAAGGAGATCGCCGAGACCGGCGGCCACGGCGTAGCCGTCGACCACGCCTCCAACCACGGATTCGTCTCCTCCAGCCCGGTCGTCATGTTCGACGCCAGAACCTTCGCCACCCTCAAGACCATCCCCGTCCAGGGCCGTCCCGACGGGATCGAAGAGGACGACGGCCGCATCTATGTGCTCTCGCACGCCCAGCCCAACGTCACCGTCCTCGACGCGAAAGACGGCAGCATGCTCGCCACCATCGACGCCGGCGGCGCGGTCGAGCAGGCCGTCTCCGACGGGAAAGGCCATCTCTTCATCGACCTTGAAGACAAAGCCGCCATCGCCGTCATCGATACCGCCAAACTCCAGCTCACCGGCACATACGATCTCTCCGGCAAGGGCGACGGCTGCGCGGGCCTCGCCATTGATCGCACGACCGAAGTCCTCTTCGCCGCCTGCAGCGAGCCCAACGTCATGGTCATGCTCTCCGCCCGCGACGGCAAGATTTTCACCACTCTCCCTATCGGCAAGGGAGCAGACGGCGCCACCTTCAACCCCGCGACCAAAGAAGCGTTCACCGCCCAGGGCGACGGCACCTTTACCGTTATCAAGGAGAACGCCGCCACCAGCTTCGCCGTCGAGCAGACTCTCGAAACCCCGAAGCGCGCGCGCACCATCACCCTCGACAAAAAAACCGGCCACATCTTCACCGTCACCGCCGAGTTCGGCCCCGCACCCGCCCTCCAGCCCGGCCAGAAGTACTCCCGCCCGCCCATGATCCCCGACACCTTCCAGATCATCGAAATCGGCCGCTAAGTCACTTCGTGACCTTCACACGCGTCGCTCGCGCCTCCCGTTAGTCGGCACAAAATCGTCAAGCGACTAACGGGAGCACCTACGCGACGCATAGAGAAGTCACGAAATGACCGCCCCGCGCGCAGCGGGACCTTAGTATTGTCGTCATCATGAGCACCGCGCCGGCCACGACGCAGCCCACCACGCCCGACCCGCTCTCCATGGGCGAAGTCCTGCGCGTGCCTCTCATGCGCCGGCTCTGGACCGCCCAGATCGTCTCCTCCTTCGGCGACTTTCTCGCCGTCTTCGCGGTCATCAACTTTCTTACCTTCCACCTGCACGCCACGCCCCAGCAGATCACCGGTCTGCAGATCTCGTATCTCCTTCCGATCGCCACCCTCGGCGTGCTGGCCGGCGTCTTCGTCGATCGCTGGCCGCTCAAGCCCGCCATGGTCGCCAGCGACTTCGCCCGCGCCACGCTCTGCCTGCTGCTCTTCTTCGCGCACAGCACGTGGGCCTTCTACGCCATCCTCGGCTCCATCAGCATCTTTTCCAGCTTCTTCGGCCCTGCGCAAGGGGTCGCCATCCGCTCCGCCGTCCCCCTGCACGGCCTCCGCTCCGCCAACGCCCTCATGCAGCAGGTCACCTTCGGCATGCAGATCATCGGCCCACCGCTCGCCGGCGTGCTCTACACCCTCGCCGGCGCGCCCGCCTGCTACCTCGGCGACGCCCTCAGCTTCATCCTCTCCGGCTCCCTCATCGCCTCCGTCGCCCTCACCCGCGCCGCCGCCGTTCAACTTGAAGCCGCTGAAGGCGAGCCCGTTTCCGAACGCAAAGGCTTCGCCTCCATCCTCGCCGACATGCGCGCCGGCATCTCTTTCATCGTCCATCACGCCGCGCTGCTCTTCGTCATCCTCGCGCTCGCCACCGGCATCTTCATCCTCGGCTGCTTCGGTCCGCTCATCGCCATCTACGTCCGCGACGTCCTGCACGACACCACCAAGACCTACGCCGCGGCCAGCGCCATGATTGGCGTCGGCATGTTCGGCGGCATCAACCTCCTCAACACCCTCGGCAAGCGCATCCCCAATACCACTCTCGTCTACACCGGCCTCTCCGGCATCGCCATCGGTCTGTGCGTTCTCGCGTCTGTTCCGCACGTCTGGTCGCTGATCGTCGGCAACCTCATCATCGGCACCGCCATCGCCGCGATCGTCGTTCCCGCCAACACCCTCATCCAGCAAGAGACGCCGCCCGAACTCATGGGCCGCGTCGGCTCCACCACCATGAGCCTCGTCTTCTCCGCTCAGATCCTCGGCCTGCTGCTCTCCGGCATCCTCGCCGGCCATATCGGCGTCCGCCACACCTTCGCCCTCTGCGCCGCGATGCTCGTCCTCCTCATCGCCGCCGGCAGATGCTTCATGCACCCGCACGACCCATCCC
The DNA here is from genome assembly GCA_964247715.1 of uncultured Acidobacteriaceae bacterium. GTDB lineage: Bacteria > Acidobacteriota > Terriglobia > Terriglobales > Acidobacteriaceae > Edaphobacter. Next base: position 41,720 of record CAXTVJ010000017.1, read on the forward strand.
CGCAACCCGCCTGACGCCCCGAGCCTTGCGCCTGGCACCCGACCCGACGCCTCGCGCCAGGCGGCGCTGTTCTTAACCAGCCGCACTCATCCGCGTCGATCCGTCTCATCCCTCGTCTCCGTCTTCATCCATTGCCTGTGCTCACGGCGCGCCGCAGAACGAAGAGGAGCTAAGGCGTCGGCAGCACACCACTCATCGGCGCCGGACTGTACGTCGGCACATGCGGCGTAAGGTGCTTGTACACAAACTCCTGCACCACATTCCCGATCCCGTCGTACGCGATATTGATGAAGCCGTTCTCCAGCGTCAGCGACGCCCCGTCACGGTTCACCGCCGGATACCAGAAGTTCGACACCGCCCCAGCCGCCAAATCCCCCAGAACTCCCGAGTAGTTCGGCTGCCACTTCCCGTTATCCCCGCGGCAGATCACCGCCGTCGACAAGGCATACACCAGCCGCGACCACTTTGTTCCCGTGCCCTTGTAGAAGTACCGCGGGTCCTGATGAAAGATCGCCGGAAAGATCGCCCCGCCCAGAAACGTCCCGACTACCAGATCGCCTGTCAGCGCCGCATACCGCTTCCCGTACGCGCCCGCACCCTGACCGAAGCCGCTATAGTCGTTCTGCGCCTGCTCCACCCCCGCGATGCCCGCATCAATGACGAAGTTTGCCGGATCGATCACATTGCGAGTCGAAAGCTTGAACTTCTGCCGCATATTCAGCGGCGGTGCGTTCCAGTCATACGTGACGAAAAAGTTCGGCAGCACCCCGATCAGCCGTTGATGCTCCTCCTCCGTCACCTCAGCCTCCGCGAGCTCCTCCCGCGTCGCCACCACGTTCACCGACTCCGACGCATTCACCGATAAACGCAGCGCCGGAGCCTCGAAGTTCTCCCCCTGCAGCAGCGTCCCCTCAAACGTCGCCGGCGAGCGGTTCGGCACCCGCGCGGTCAGCCGAAATCGGCCCGGCCGCACCGTCCCAAAGTGAAACCGCCCGTTATCATCCGAAACCTCCGTCCCCGCGTCCACCGGCAGCGCGTCCCTGGGCGCGCCGGCCGGAGGAAGCAGCGTCAACGTCACCTGCGCGCCCGCCACCACGTCCCCATTCGACTCCAGCACCGTCCCGCTGATCCGCGCCGGCCCCTTGTCGCGCACCGTCCCCTTCGCCGCATCCTCAATCCCCTGAGAAACCGCCTGCGCCGCCGTCTGCTGCTGAGAACCCGTCTGCTGCTGAAAACCCGTCTGCTGCGTTGAGACCGCCCCCGCCATCCCAGGCGCATCCGGCACCGCCACAATCGCCTGCGCCTGCAGCGAGCCACAGACCAGCACGAACGCCGGCAGCACCCGCACACCTCCCAACAACGGAGACGGGCCCATGGAATGTCTCATCACGTCGCAGCTCCGAGCGCCCACAGGTCACACATCCCCGCGCCCCTACGCATCGCCCGCACAGCCCGCCAAAGCTCCACGCGCCGCCTCCAGCAGAAACTCCACCTCATCCGGCCCATGCGCCGCGCTCAAAAACGCCGCCTCGAACTGCGACGGCGGCAGCCACACGCCCGCCTCCATCATCGCCCGGTGAAACCGCCCGAAGCGCGCCGTATCCGACGTCGCCGCGCTCGAAAAATCCGTCACCGCATGCTCTGTGAAGAACCAAGTCCACATCGATCCCACCCGGTTCATCGTCACCGCAACCCCGGCCTCGCGTGCAAGCTGCAGCACCCCATCCGCGATCCGCGCCGTCGTCCGATCCAGCTGTCCATACAGATCGGCCGAATGCTCCAGAAGATAAGTCAGCGTGGCCACGCCCGCCGCCATCGCCAGCGGATTCCCGCTCAGCGTCCCCGCCTGGTACACCGGTCCCAGCGGAGCCAGCGACGCCATCACCTCCGCCCGCCCGCCAAACGCACCACACGGCAGTCCGCCACCGATGATCTTGCCCAGCGTCGTCAGATCGGGCGCAATCTCTTCCCCCTGCGCGCCATACATCCCCTGCGCCCCGCCCGGCGACAACCGAAACCCCGTCATCACCTCATCCAGAATCAGCAGCGCGCCCTGCTCCCGCGTGATCCGCCGCAATCCCGCCAGAAACCCCGGTGCCGGAATGATCGTCCCCGCATTCCCCACCACCGGCTCCACAATCACGCACGCAATCTGCCCGGGATGAATCTGAAACGACGCCTCGACAGCCTCCAGATCGTTGTAAGGCAGCGCCAGCGTATGCATCGCCGTCTCCTCCGGCACGCCCGCCGACCCCGGAATCCCCAGCGTCGCAATCCCCGACCCCGCCTTTACCAGCAGCGCATCCGCATGCCCGTGATAGCACCCCTCGAACTTGATGACGAACTTGCGCCCCGTAAACCCGCGCGCCAGCCGAATCGCCGACATGCACGCCTCGGTTCCCGACGACACGAACCGCAGCCGCTCCACCGAAGGAAAACAACGCATTGTCAACTCCGCCAGCTCGGCCTCGCCGGCATGCGACGCGCCAAAGCTCGTGCTGCGTCCCGCCGCCTCGCGAATCGCCTCTACCACCGGAGGGAACGCATGCCCCAGAATCATCGGGCCCCACGACCCGAAGCAGTCCAGATAGCGGTTCCCATCCACATCCCACAGATACGCGCCTTCCGCCCGCGCCACGAACGGCGGATCTCCCCCAACCGCCCGAAACGCCCGCACCGGCGAGTCCACGCCACCCGGCAAAAGCCGGCCCGCCCGCTCGTTCAGCGCCTTCGATCTGTCCATCACCCGCATCGTCTCAGTGTAGACGCGCAAGACCCGCCCGCAGCCTCGCCGCTCTGCCACTTCCGTCGGCAATCTTCCCCATCCTCACAACCCGGACCCAAAATTCTCAACGCAAAACTCGAACCATTCCGTTCGTCCGACCCCGAGCCCCCCACACCTGCCTCTCGCCTCGATTCCAATCCACCAGAAACCCCGCCCTGCTATCCTTACCCACGTCGCGGTCTCAGCCGCCCTACCTCCCCACTCCAAGGAGCCTCGCCGTGCCGGACGAGACCGAATCCGCCGTTTCCGCCTCCCGTTCCCATGCCGGCGAACCCGACGTGTCCACCCCGGCCGCGTCTCGCGCCTCCATCTCCTACGCCGATGCCGGCGTCGACATCACCGCCGGCGACCGCGCCAAGCAGCGCATCAAAATGCTCGCCCGCAAGACCTTCAACAAGCATGTCCTCTCCGAGATCGGCGGCTTCGGCGGCCTTTTTTCGCTCGATCTCGACAAGTTTCCCGACCCCGTCCTCGTCTCCTCCGCCGACGGCGTCGGCACCAAGCTCAAAGTCGCCTTCGAGCTCGGCATCCACCACACCGTCGGCGCCGACCTCGTCAATCACTGCGTCAACGACATCGCCGTGCAGGGCGCGACCCCGCTCTTCTTCCTCGACTACCTTGCTACCGGCAAACTCGAGGGAGATGTCGTCGAAACCGTCGTCCGCGGGCTTTCTGAGGCGTGCAAGGCAAATGGCTGTGCGTTGATCGGCGGCGAAACCGCCCAGATGCCCGGCTTCTACGCCGACGGCGAGTACGACCTCGCCGGCACCATTGTCGGCGCCGTCACCCGCTCCAAAATCTTCACCGGCGCGGGCATCGAGCCCGGCGACGTCCTCCTCGGCCTGCCCTCGAACGGACTCCACACCAACGGCTACTCCCTCGCCCGCAAGCTCCTCTTCGAGACCGCCGGCTACACCCCGGAGCATTACGTCAACGAGCTCAAGGACAAAGCCGGCGCAGCCCTCATGCGCACCCACCGCTCCTACCTTTCCGTCATCAGGAAACTCACCGCGCCGGGTCCCGCCTCCGCCGAGAACCCCGCCGGCCTCATCCGCGGCATGGCTCACATCACCGGCGGCGGCATCCTCGAAAACCTTCCGCGCATCCTCCCCCGCGGCGTAGACGCCCAGATCGACCTTGCCAGCTGGCAGGTCCCGCCCCTCTTCACCCATCTCCAGCAACTCGGCAACGTCGATCAGGAGGAGATGTACCGCACCTTCAACATGGGCATCGGCCTCATCGCCGTTCTCCCCGCCGAGCAGGTAAAGAAGGTGAAAGCCATCCTCAACCGGGCCAACGAGCGGCACTGCCTCATCGGCCGCATCCTCCCACGCGGCACTCGCAAAGTAGTCTTCAACTAGCAGCCGCAAAAACACGCGAAGCGTCCAACACCCCACGAAGGTCTCGCCGCAGACCCCGTGATATCCGTCCGGCGTCAGGACGAACTTGCCGTTGCCGTTGCCCTTACAACATGCCTGAAGACCTTACCCTTCACCTCATAGCGCTCGAACAATCCCTACACACCCCCGCCGTCCGCCGTGACGCAGGCACCCTCCTCGCTGAAGACTTCCGCGAGTTCGGCTCCTCCGGCCGCATCTGGTCCCGCGCCGAGATCCTCCAGGCCCTCGCCACCGAATCTCCGGTCCAGATCACCAGCCGCGACTTCGCCTGCCAGCTCCTCGCACCCGGCTTGGCCCTGCTGACCTACACCTCCGAGTCAACCACCCGCCGCGCAGTCCGCAGCTCCCTTTGGCGGTTGGAAGGCGATCAATGGCGCATCGTCTTCCACCAGGGCACACCCATTCCATGACCCAACACGCGAAGCGTCCAATACCCCCACGAAGACCCCGTGGTGCCCGCCTGGCGCCAGGGCACGGTTGCCGTTGCCCTTACTCCGGCACCGAAACCGGCTTAGCCGTCCGCGTCACCGGCTTGACCACCGCCGGAGTCTCCACCGGCTTAGGCGCCGGCTTCTCCTCCGCAGGCTTGCTCCCCGCGGCAGCCGAAGCATCCCCGGCCGCCACCATCACCGGAGCCGGCGCAGCCTCTGCAATCTTCAGATTCCCATCCCGCTTCCGCTGCTTGGTCACAAACGCGTCGATCACCTGCGACGCCAGCTTTGCGGAATTGTTCCCCCAGTACCCATGCTCCCAAAGTGTGGCCACGACAATATCCGGGTTCCGCCGCGGCGTCATCCCCACGAACCACGCGTTCGGCAGCGTGCTCTTGTTCGTACTGTTCTTCTGCCGTCCGCTCACCACGTCGGCCGTGCCCGTCTTCCCGGCAAAGTCGATCCCGTCCAGATGCGCCGCATACGCCGTCCCGATCGGGCTTGACGTCACATTCGCCATCGCATCCGTGATGATCTGCCAGTTCTCCGGCGTGATCGCAATCCTCTTCTCACCCGACCCCGGAAAGCTGTCCGCCACCGCGCTCGCCATCTCCCCCGTAATCTGTCCCGGCATCACCACATGAGGCCGGTGCAGCACCCCTCCCGACGCGATCCCGCCCAGCGCCCGCGCCAGCTGCAGCGGCGTCGCCGTCACCGCGCCCTGCCCGATCCCCACCGAGATCGTCTCGCCCGCGAACCACTTCTCGTGGAAGTTCTTCATCTTCCACTCTTCCGAAGGCACCGTCCCCGACGCCTCATCCGGCAGGTCGATCCCCGTCTTCTGCCCCAGCCCAACCTCATGCGCGTACCGCGCGATCTTCTCAATCCCCAGCCGGTTCGCCAGCGTGTAGTAAAACGTGTCGCACGAGTAAGGAATCGCGTTGTAGATATTCACCGCGCCATGATGCCGGTCGCAGTGGTACAGGTGCCCGAAGAAGGTCGCGCCGCCCTCGCAATCCACATGCAGGTTCTGCGCCACGCCCTCCTGCAGCCCCGCCAGCGACATGATGATCTTGAACGTAGACCCCGGCGCCAGCTGCGCCTGAATCGTCTTGTTCAGCAGCGGGTGGTTCGGGTCGTTGATGATCTGGTTCCAGTAGTTCCGCGTCAGCTTCACCGCGAACTGGTTCGGATCGAAGCCCGGCTTCGACACCATCGCCAGCACCTCGCCCGTATGCGGATCCAGCGCCACCATCGCACCGTTCTTTCCCTGCATCGCCTGCTCCGCCACCTTCTGCAGGTCGAGATCGATCGTCAGCCGCAAATCTTTCCCCGGCACCGCGGGCTCCTGCCCCAGCTCGCCCACCTCCTTGCCGTGCGAGTTCACGATCACATCCCGCGACCCGTTCTCCCCGCGCAGATACGCGTCGTACGTCTCCTCCACACCCGACTGCCCCACCACATCGCCCGGCTCGTACGCCGCGTAGCGGTCGTTATTGGCCAGCATCTGCTCCGAGACCTCGCCCACATACCCCACGATGTGCGCCGCAAACCCGTCCCTCGGGTAGAGCCGCCGCTGCTCCTCCAGCATCTCCAGCTCCGGCAGCTCATTCCGGTGCGCCTCCACGAACGCCTGCTCGTCCGGCGTAATGTCCTGCTTCAGCACGATCCGTTGATACTTCGCCGCAAAGCCGTACCGCTTCAGCGTCGACTTGATCTGGTCCACTGACAGATGCAGCCCCTGCGCGATCAGCGACAGGTCCGCGTCCGCGTCCTTCATCTGGTCGCGCAGCAGATAACACGTTGTCGAAGGATAGTTATCGACCAGCAACCGTCCTTCGCGATCGAAGATCCGTCCCCGCGGCGCCAGAATCGGCACCTTCCGAATCCGGTTCGCCTCCGCCTGCAGCCGATAAGTGTCGCGTCCCAGCACCTGCAGGTTCCAAAGCCCCAGCACCAGAACCACCAGAATGCCGACCACGCCATACTGCATCGCGGTCAGCTTGCCGGGCGAGATCTTCTCCTCGCGCTGAAGACTGGGATTCGGAGTATCCATAGGTGTCTCAAGTGTAGACGCGCCAGCCGGCGGAAGGCTTAACACCGCAAAACACGATGACACCGTTCACGACAGATAAAACCTGAGACAAAAGCTCAAACTCTTTCGATTCTGTCTCTACACTGACGTCTCGATCTGTCTTGATCGGTAAAATCATCGTCGGTCGGTGTTAAGCCTCGTTACGGTCACTAGTCTCTCAGCTTGAACCGGTCCAGCAGCAGAAACACCGGCACCGCGATCACCGTCATGATCCCCGCCCGGATCAGCTCATGCACCCACAGCAGCCGGTACCCTGGAACCCCAAGCAGCAGCCGGTTGATCACAAACAGCAGCCCCGACTGCAGCAGCGAGAACCCGAACGCCATCAGAAACCGCAACACGATATTCTCCACATCCACCTGCAGCCCGATGCTCGACGCAATATACCCGATCACCGCCTTCGCAATCCCGTTGATTCCGATCGGCTGCCCCGTCAGCGCGTCCTGCACCAGCCCGATCGCCGTCCCCGTCAGCGCTCCTGAGATCGGATTCCGCCGCGACACCGCGAAGAAAATCACCGCAATCAGTGGAAGCTCAAGAATCGCCAGCTTCGGAAACACCTTCGGCAGCAGCACCTGCAGCAGAATCAGCGCGAACGGCACCAGTACCGTCACCGGCAGGCTGAAGTGGTACTCCTCCAGCTCACGCCGCGAGGTATAGGAATGGGTTTGCATCATTGGGGCGCGGCTCCCGTCTGCGTGGGGACGGGCGGAGTCGCCGCCGGCTTCCGCGGTCTGGGCCTCGGCGTATCCTCCCCGCGCCCCGGCTCACGCGGCGCCGCATCGGTCGCCGGACGCGCCGCGCCTGGAGTCAAGTCAGCCGCCGGAGGAGCCGAACCCGGCGAGTAACGGTCCGCATGCAGCACCGGCTTCGGCTTCGGCACCAGCTCCGTCGAATTATCCGGTGGAGGCGTGGCCGTCGCATCTCCCGCCTTCGCATTCGGGTCTGGCTTGGCATTCGGGTCAGCCAAAGCTCTGTCATCATGCAGATGCGGCAGACGCTCCGCGCTCACATCCGCCGCGTGCATCGTCTCCGCCGCATCCGCCTCCAGCTCCTGCTCGGTCTGCGGATTCAGCTTGTCTCCCGTCGCCGTCACCACCAGCACATCTTCCAGCTGAAACAGGTTCGCCGCCGGCTTCAGCGTGATCGTCGTAAACGGTGGCCGCTGCGGGTCCAGTTTCACCGACTCGATCTTCCCCACCGGCAGCCCCCGCGGAAACACCTGATCTCCGCCCGACGTCAGCACCGTCTCGCCCGGCTTGATCCGGTCGTCCTGCGGCAGATTCGTGATCACAATCGAACCTCCCGGAGCCCCGTGCAACACCGCCCGAATCCGCGTCGACTGCAGCAGCACCCCCGCCCCCGACGTCGGATCGTTCAGCAGCAGCAGCTGCGACGTCGACGGAAACACATCCCGCAGCTTGCCCACCACCCCATCCGGCGTCAGCACCGGCATCCCCGGCTTCAGCCCCGCGTCCGAGCCTTTATCCAGAATCAACAGCCGCGACTGGTCCGACCCCGACGTTCCGATCACCTGCGCCGCCACCGTCGCCTCAAGGTAGTGCTGGCGAAACTCCAGCAGCCCACGCAGCCGCTTCGCCTCCACCGCGTCCTCGGAGATCGCCGCGCGCTCCAGCTTCAGCTGCGCCACCTGCTTCTGCAGATCTTCATTCTGCTGCTTCACATGCCGCAGATTGACGTAGTTCGCCCACGCCCCCCGCACCCCGTGCCCGCTCCACGAAGACGCCCGCTCAAACGGAAGAAACAGCGACCCCGCCCACATCCGCACCAGCCGAACGTGCTGCCCGTCCGGGCGCGCCGGGTTCTCCGCCCGGCGCACCTGCACCGCCAGCGCAATCGTCTGCACAAAGAGAAGAGCGATCAAAACCAGAGGATTCTTGAAGCGGCTGAAAAAGGATTCCATCGACCGGCAGATACCTGAACCATTATCACTGCATCAGACTCCTCAAAACCTGACAGACTTGTCATTTTCCCGGAGACCGCAGCACCTGTGCCGATCACGCGACCCACCAGCTGGCCCCAGGGGCCCAGTCTCTTCAGCAGAATCGTCGACGGATCCCTCTTCGCCGTCGACTCTCCCGCGCTCTATCGGCGTAACGCCGATCGCTACGGAGACCTCAACTCCTTCCTCACCCCCAACGGCTTCCGCCAGTTCCAGTTCAATCACCCCGATCTCATCGCCGAAATGCTCGTCAACGACGCCCGCCATCACCTTCGCGGCGTCGTCCTCCGCCGCGCCCGCGGCATCCTCGGCGACGGCCTCCTCACCAGCGAAGAACCCATCCACCTCCGCCAGCGCCGCCTCGCCCAGCCCGCCTTCCACCGCCAGCGCCTCGCCGGCTACGCCGCCGAAATCGTCCGCCTCACCCACGAAATGTGCGCCGACTGGCCCGCGCAGGCGGGGTTCATCGAACTCCACGCCGAGATGATCCGCCTCACCCTCCGCATCACCTCCCGCTGTCTCCTCGGCACCGACGTCGACACCGCCGTCCAGACCTTCGTCGACTCCATGGCCACCTTCAACGATTACCTCCCCTTCGCCCTGCTCCCCGGCGCCCCCCTGCTCGAAAAGCTCCCCATCGGTCCCATGCCCGGCATGCGCCGCGCCCTCGCCGCCCTCGACGACCTCATCTTCGGCATCATCCGCGAGCGTCGCGACCTGCACGCCCGCACCGGCCAGTACGGAGACGACCTCCTCGCCATGCTCCTCGAAGCCGAGTTCGAATCCGACACCGGCGAAACTGAACGCATGTCCGACCGTCAGGCCCGCGACGAAGCCCTCACCATCCTCCTCGCCGGCCACGAAACCACCGCCAACGCCCTCACCTTCCTGGTCTGGCTCGTCGCCCGCGATCCCGCCCTCCAGCAGCAGATCCGCGACACCGTCGCCTCCGTCTGCCGCGACCGGCACGGCAACCCCCGCCCGCCCGAGGCCGCCGACTACCCCCGCCTCGCCTTCCTCGAGCAGGTCTACGCCGAGTCCATGCGCCTCTACCCGCCCGCCTGGGTCGTCGCCCGCACCGCCCTGCGCGACTACACCATGCGCAACGGCCAGAAGATCCCCAGAGGCGCCCACCTCATCGCCTCCCAGCTCGTCGTCCACCACGACCCCCGCTGGTGGCCCGACCCCACCCGCTTCGACCCCGCCCGCTTCACCCCCGAAGCCAAAGCCGGCCGCCCCAGATTCGCCTACTTCCCCTTCGGCGGCGGAGCCCGCTACTGCATCGGCGAAGGCTTCGCCTGGATGGAAGGCGTCCTCATGCTCGCCACGATCGTCCAGGATTGGCAGCTCACCCTCCCGGACGCAGCCGACGGCCAGCAATCAACCGAGCGCCAACTCCCCATCACCCCCAAGTTCACCATCCGCCCCCGCGACCTCGTCCCCGTCCTCGTCCACCCACTTCCGCCTTGCCCGGCCAAATTCACAGGCGTAGCGTGGAGCACAGAGGTGGCCCATGCCGGATGAACTCGATCGCATCACCCACAATCCGCAAGTGATGGGCGGTCGTGCCTGCATCCGAGGCATGCGGATCACGGTCAGCATGATCCTCCGCCAGCTCTCCGCTGGCGTTGACCGGGGGAAGCTGCTAGCCGATTTCCCTCTATTGGAGCCCGAGGACATCCGACAGGCGCTGCAGTACGGAGCGTCGCTCTCGGAAGAAAGCATCGCCTCAGCCAAAACAGCTTGAACATCAGGATCGATATGAACCTCTCGCGCCGCTGGGGACCCTGGCTTCGCAGTGATGGAATAGACGCTACCTATTGGTAGCGATCTTGGCGCGGCGGACGCAACAGATCGGACGATCATGTCTTTCGCAAAGAACCATACCTGTGCGGTCCTGACGCAAGACATGGACTTCGCAACCATCCTGGCCGCCACAGGCGACAAGTATCCCTCCGTCATCCTGCTGCGTGGCGACGACACAGGCCCTGAGTCGATTGGACCCGACGTGGTGCGAGCGTTACGAAGCTCGATGGAGGCGATCAATGCTGGTGCACTGCTGACCATCACTCCGCGAGGTACTCGCACCAGAGCGTTGCCGCTGATGAAGCATCGCTCGCTTTGAACGGAATGCGACTTCACCACGAAGCATTGAGCCGCGCCCCTCTACTGCCCCTGAAACAACAACGGCGCAAACTTCACCAGATTATCCCGCCAGACCATCCACACATGCATCCCCGGCGTCTCCACCTCGGTCACCGGCAGCCCTTCACCCTTCAGCGTCGCCGCCAGACGCCGGTTCGGCTCAATCAGCCCATCCTCCGTCCCGCACGAAATCCAAAGCACCTTCACATGCGCCGTCTTCGGGTCCAGCCCCGCCAGCCCCTCCGGCTTCAGCATGTGCACCGCCGAGCTGAAGCCCCCCACATACGCGAACATCCCCGTATGGTTCAGCCCCACCGTCACCGCCTCGAGCCCGCCCATCGAAAGCCCCGCCACCGCCCGGTCCTCACGCCTCGTCGAGACGCTGTACTCCTTCTCCACCCGCGGCATCACCTCGGTCAGCAGGCTCTCGGTAAACAGCTCCAGATTATGATCGATCGCGCCCGCATCCTGCCACACGCCCCACCCATCCAGCACAAAGCGCATGTCGCCGTAGCCCAGCGGCATCACCACCACCATCGGCTTCGCCTTCCCCGCCGCAATCAAGTTGTCGAGAATCCGGTTCGTCTCGCCCACCGACGTCCAGCCCGCCGCCGTATCGCTCCACCCGTGCAGCAGATACAGCACCGGATACTTCACCGTCCCGCGCGCATCGTACCCCGGCGGCGTGTACACAAAGAAGTCATCCTGCCCGCGCTCCAGCCCCTTCACCACCGTCGACGTAAAGAACTCGTGGTGCACCTCCCCATGAGGAACCGCCGTCTCCTCCCATGGTTCAGGCGTCGCCCCCGGCACCAGGAAACCGTTCCCCGCATTCAGCACCCCCGCCTTGACGAACACATTGTGCGCGTCCAGCGTGTACTGCCCGTCCACCATAAAGTGATAGCTGTAGATCTCCGGCGCGAGCACCTGGGTCGTCACCGTCCACTCGCCCGCCGTAGCGCTCTTCGCCATCGGAATCGGATCGCGCACCCCCTCCAGCGCCAGTAAGACCGCCGCAGCTCCCGGCGCACGCAGCGTAAAGGTAACCGTTCGGTCCGCATGCACCACCGGGTCCGGCGCAAACGTTGCGGGAGGCGCGGGTGGCGGAGGCTGACTCAGACGCGCCTGCTGCGCACACGCAAACGAAGCGACGAACAGAATCGGCAAAGCCGGAAAGACACGCATAACGCTCATCCTAACGGAGCCCCCGCTCCGGCAGCACCACCCCACGGCGGAACACCCAACATGCACCCGCCTCGAACCCTACCCCAGCCGAACCGCCTGTTCCCGCGATGCATTCGCCACGCCAAGCTTCGCAGCCAGATGCCGTGCGGTCCACGCCAGCAGCCGGCGCTCCACCGTCATATGCAGCAGCAGTCCCGGCAGCAGCCCCAGCCCCACGATCTCCGCCAGCAGCACCGGCACCGGCAGCCTGGCCAGCAGGCCCGTATGCTTCGCCACCACCACCAGCGCGGAGATCGCCAGAAAATGCGTCAGATAGATCGCATACGAAGCCTCGCCCAGCGCCCGCAGCCATCGCGGCAGCGCAATCCTCCGCCCCATCTCCACCTGCACCACCGCGAACAGCATCGCCGCCGAAAGTGCGCCCGCCACCGCCGTCACCGCACGCTGCCCCTGCTCCAGGCCGGCTCCGCGGCACACAAACGCAAGCCCCGCCCCTGCCGCGAGCACCCCGCCCAGCAGCCACTCCGCGCGCCGCACCCGCACCCCCCGCCGCACCGCATACGCCACCAGCATCCCCAGCCCGAACTCCGCCACGTGCAGGTTCAGCACAAACCCCGCCAGCAGATGCCCGAACCGTGGCGCACCTGTCGGCAGCGAAGCCGCCGGCCCCCAGATCGCAGCCGCGCCCACCACCGCAAGCCAGCCCGCAAACATCGCGAGTCCCGCCCTCCGCGACAGCAGAAACATCCCGAACGCCGTATAAAACAGAAGCTCATACTCGAGCGTCCACGTCACCCCCAGCAGACGCCCGCCCGCATGCGGCAGCAGCAGAATCGACCACGCCACCGCCACCGGCGTGGTGCCGGTCGCATTCTGCCGCATCGCAGGCATCAGCAGCGTCACCGGCACCAGCACCAGACAAAGCGCCCAGTAAAACGGATAAATCCTGCCAAAGCGCCGCGCCAGATACTGTGGCAGCCGCTCCGCGCGCCCAAAGTCCCGCGCATGCACCCACACCATCAAAAATCCGCTCAGCACAAAGAAGACGTCGACCCCCACAAACCCGAAGTCGAACGCATGCGCCGCCCACGACCCGGAATGCAGCAGTAACGTCACCACCTCGGAGTGGAACAGCAGCACCGACAACGCCGCCAGCGCCCGCACCGCATGCAGCGTCACCAACTCTCCGGAACGTCTCTCCGCCATGGGGACTCCACACCTCGACGCGTCGCGAAACGACTCGCCGGGTTCTCCTCCTGAACTGCAGCGCTTGCGGGACATCCCCACCTTAGTGGGGATTCCTTTTCCGCGCAAAGCCCCGATCGCTCTTCGGTGCACCGTCAGTTAACCAACGCTCATCGCCCGTGATAGCCTCGCGCTCAACTGCCCCGCTTCGCTCCCCCATGAGGACCCACCTCGCCAGCCTCGTCGACGACCTCCGCGCCCACCCCCGCGCAATCGCCGTCGTCGCCCATCGCGGCGTCCGCTCCTCCTCCACCACCTGCGCCGAACTCGCCCACCTCGCCGGCCGCGTCTCCGCCGAAATTGGCCGCCGACAGATTAAACCCGGCGAACGTATCCTCCTCTGGGGTGCCAACTCGCCCCAGTGGATCGCCGCCTTCTTCGGCTGCCTCCTCCGCGGCGTCCTCGCCGTCCCGCTCGACACCGCCGGCTCGCCCGCCTTCGCCGCCCGCATCCTGCGCGATACCACTCCCAGCCTCATCTTCGCCGACCCCGCCCTGCTCGCCACCCTGCCGCCCTCCGGCATCCCGCAACTGGAACTCCCCACCCTCGCCACGCATCTCCCCGCGGAGCCGGACTACACCCTCGACCCCGCCGTACACGAAGACGCCCCCTTCCAGATCGTCTTCACCTCCGGCACCACCTCCGAGCCCAAAGGAATCGTTCACACCCACCGCAACGTCCTCGCCTCGCTCACCCCCATCGAGCGCGAAATCGCAAAATACCGCCGTTACGGACGCCTCGTTCACCCCCTGCGCCTCCTCCACACCCTCCCGCTCAGCCACGTCTTCGGCCAGTTCATGGGGCTCTGGATCCCCGCCATCCTCACCGCCGAACTCCACTTCACCGACACCCTCGAACCCGCCGCCACCCTCCGTACCCTGCGCCGCTTCCGCCTCTCCGTCCTCATCGCCGTCCCCCGCGTCCTCGACCTCCTCCGCGCTCACCTCACCCGCCAGTTCCCCGCCATCGCCGCTGACCTGGCTACTCCCGCCAAACTCTCCATCCCGCAGCGCTGGTGGCGTTACCGCGCCGTCCACCGCGCCCTCGGCTTTAAGTTCTGGGCCGTCATCTCCGGCGGCGCCCAGGTCACCGGTGACCTCGAACAGTTCTGGCGCCGTCTCGGCCTCGCCCTCATCCAGGGCTACGGCATGACCGAGACCGCCGCCCTCATCACCCTCAACCACCCCTTCCGCGTCGGCCAGGGAACCCTCGGCGAACTTCTCCCCGGCCGCGAACTCCGCCTCTCCGATGCCGGCGAGATCCAGGTCCGCGGCCCCATGGTCTCCACCTCCACCTGGCAGCATGGCGCGTTGCAGTCCCGCACCGACGACTGGCTCTCCACCGGCGACCTCGCCGAGCAATCCCCCGCAGGCCTCCGCTTCCTGGGCCGCGCGGGCGACGCCATCGTCACCTCCGCCGGCCTCAACCTCCACCCCGCCGACCTCGAAGCCGCCCTCATCGCCCAGCCCGGCATCCGCGCCGCCGTCGTCGTTCCCTGCACCCTCGCGCAGGGCCCGGAACCCGTAGCCGTCCTCCTCACCCGGCTCGACCAGCCCACCCTCCAGGCCGCCCTCCAAGCCGCCAACCGCACCCTCGCAGAAGCCCAGCAGATCCGCCGCCATCTCCGCTGGCCAGAAACCGCCTTCCCCTACACCTCCACCGGCAAGCTCCTCCGCCGCCACGTCCGCGACTGGGCCTGCACCCACCTCCAGCAACCCGCCGGCAGCCCCGTCACCACATCGGCAGACCCAATCCTCAACCTCATCGCCGAGATTACCGGCGAAGCCCTCACATCACCGTCCCGACCAGAAGAAATCGACACCCTCCGCCTCACCGAAGACCTCCACCTCGACTCCCTCGCCCGCGTCCAGCTTGCCTCCCTCCTCGACCAGCGTCTCGGCCTCCCCATCCCCGACGACCAGTTCGCCCAGGCCCAAACCCTCGGCGACCTCCGCCGCCTGCTCAACGCCACGGAAAAATTTCATCCTGAGCGAAGCGGCGAACCCGCGCAGTCGAACGACCTGCATCGCCTGACGCCACAGAAGGAAGCGCCGTCATTCCGGACAAAGTCCGGAATCTCCGTATTAAGCTCTCCAACCGCCACCAATCCGCAAGACCACTACCCCCACTGGCCCTGGACCCCACCCCTCCAAGTCCTCCGCACCCTCTTCCTCGAGCTCCTCCTCCGCCCTCTCGTCGCCGTCGTCCTCGCCCCCCGCGTAGAGCTCCCCCGTGCGCCCATCCCCGCAGCCCCGCTCCTGATCATCGCCAACCACACCACCCTCTTCGACGGAGCCCTCATCCTCTACGCCCTCCCCGGCCCTCTCCGCCGCCACGTCGCCGCCGCCATGTCCGGCGAGATGCTCAACGACTTCCGCCACGCCCGCAACCAGCCCAACCCCGTCGCGAAGCTCTTCGCCCCCGCCTCATACTGGCTGCTCACCGCGCTCTTCAACGTCTTCCCGCTGCCCCGCCTCCGCGGCTTCCGCGAGAGCTTCGCCCATGCCGGCGAAGCCATGGACCGCGGCCTCTCCGTTCTCGTCTTCCCCGAAGGCACCCGCGCCAAAACCGCCGAAATGCTTCCCTTCCGCCAGGGCATCGGCCTGCTTTCCGAAGAGACCCGCACACCCGTCCTTCCCGTAGCCCTCATCGGCCTCGACGCTATCCGTTCCCGCCGCACCCGCTGGTTCCGCTCCGGCACCCTCACCGTCCGCATCGGCGACCCCATCACCCTCCCCGAAGATCTCTCCCCAGCCGACCGCACAGCCCGCCTCGAAGCCTCTCTTCGCGCACTCCTGTCCCCCGTTTCAGGGTAGGATCAACCCAACCCCCCCTTTCCCGAGTTCGCGGTTACGCTCTCATCAAAAAAATTGAAACATTGCACCTCCCACTCCTGTCATTAGGGTCACAATGCCAAGCGAACTGGTAACTGTTACCGGGGGCTCCGGTTTCATCGGCGCGCACGCAGTCGCGTCTCTTCTGCAGGCGGGCTATCGCGTCCGCACCACCCTCCGTTCCATCACGCGCGTCGAAGACGTCCACGCCATGCTCACCCGGGCCGGCATTCCTCCCGAATTCCTCTCGCCCGACCGCCTTGCCTTCGTCGCCGCCGATCTCCGCGGAGACCAGGGCTGGGCCGCCGCCACCGCCGGAGCCGCCTTCGTCCTCCACGTCGCGTCGCCCTTCCCCGCCGGCGTCCCGCACCATGAGGACGAGCTCATCCTGCCTGCCCGCGCCGGAACGCTCCGCGTCCTCCGGGCCGCCCGCGACGCCGGCGTCCGCCGTGTCGTCATGACCTCCTCCTTCGCCGCCATCGGCTACGGCCACCCGGAAAAGTCCGCCTCCTACGACGAATCCACCTGGACCAACCCCGACGGCCCCGGCTGCACCGCCTACGTCAAATCCAAAACCCTCGCCGAACGAGACGCATGGGACTTCATCGCACGCGAAGGAGGCTCGCTCGAGCTCGCCGTCATCAATCCCGTCGGCGTCTTCGGCCCCATCCTCGCCCCCGACTTTGCCGCCTCCGTCCTGCTCGTCCAGCGCCTCATGGACGGATCCGTCCCCGGCTGCCCGCGCATCCGCTTCGGCGTCGTCGACGTCCGCGATGTCGTCGACCTTCACCTCCGCGCCATGCTCCACCCCGCCGCCGCCGGTCAGCGCTTCCTCGCCATCGCCGGGCACACCCTCTCCATGTTTGAGGTCGCCCAGCTCCTGCACGCCCGCCTCGGACACGCCGCCAGACGCGTGCCCACCCGCCAGCTTCCCGACATCTTCCTTCGCGCCATCGCTCTCTTCGACAAGCAGGTCCGCCAGATCGTCCCCGAACTCGGCAAAGACAAAAACGCCACCGCCGCGAAAGCCGAGACACTCCTCGACTGGCATCCCCGCCCCCGCGAAGAAGCCCTCCTCGCCACCGCCGAAAGCCTCCTCCAACTCGGCGTCGTGCAACCATGACCCGCACCTGAACTCCCGTCGATCCGGATCCCGGCACACTCCTTCCGGCCAGGCTCCGCCACCGCCATCGTGGCATCATGGGCGCAGGCCCCGGCACCCAGACACGATCTCCGCACCCACGGCAGGGATCCACCATGACAAATTGGCCAAACCGATCAGACCGGCCAAGCCCGAACTCGCCCAGCCCGCCGCCTCCGCGCGGACCCTTCGGCTCCAGTGGCGATGCTCCTGCCTCGTTCACCGCACTCACCTCTCCAGACACCCGCCTCACCGCCCCCGGCGCGTTCCCGCCGCCCGCAGACCACACCAGCCAACTCCTCCCTAGCGAGCTCCTCGCCAACCGCTTCCACGTCATCCGCTTCATCGCCCGCGGCGGTATGGGCGAGGTCTACGAGGTGGAAGACCGTCACCTCCAGGGCGTCCGCGTCGCCCTCAAACCATCCGCGCCGAGATCGCCGCCGACCCCGAAATCGCACGCCGCTTCGAGCAGGAAGTCCTCCTCGCCCGAAAACTCCACCACCCCCACCTCTGCCCCATCTACGACATCGCCCGCTCCGGCGATCCCGCCCGCCCGCTCCTCTTCCTCACCATGAAGCTGCTCGCCGGCGAGACCCTCGCCGACCGCCTGCGCCGCCAACCTGGCCTCACCCCCGTCGAACTCCGCGTTGTCCTCCGCCAGCTCTGCGACGGCCTCGCCGCCATCCACGCCGCCGGCATCGCCCACCGAGATCTCAAACCCGGCAACGTCATGCTCGTCGCCGAAGGCCAGAGCCTCTGCGTCTCGATCATGGATTTCGGCCTGGCCCGCCTCCACCGGCCCGGCCCACTCTCCCCTTCCGGCCAGGACCACACCGTCCTCGCCGGAACTCCAGGCTACCTCGCCCCCGAGATGCTCCACGGCGATCCACCCTCCGCCGCCACCAACCTCTATGCCTTCGGCATCCTCCTCCAGCGCCTCCTCGGCGAACCCCCATCTGCCATCCCGCACACGTCTGCGTCTTCGGCGCCCCCGACCGCCTCTCGCATCCTCAGCGGCGCTCCTAGCCGCACCGACTCCCTCTCCCGCTCCGGCCTTCCCACCGCCATCACCAGACCCATCGCGGACCTCCTGGCCCCCGACCCCGCCCGCCGCCACCAAGCCTTCACCCAGCTCCAGACCGCGCTCCAGGCAGAAAAACAGCCCTCCCTCCACAGCAGCCTTCTGCTCGGCGTCGCCTTCGCGCTCACCCTGATCGCCGTCGCGGGCGGAATCCTCGCCCTCCTTCCCGGCGCCCTCAACCTAGGCGTCGCCCTCGAACAGCTCAACGATCCCGCCAGACTTCCCCTCGCAGAACAGGCGCTCCGGCACTCGCTCGCCATCAATCCCACCTACGCCGCCTGGTCCGATCTCGGCGATATCTTCATGCGCGAGGATCGCTGCGCCGACGCCGTCGCCGCCGACCGGTCCGCCCTCCAGCTCAACAGCAACAATGCAGACGTCTGGAACAATCTCGCCGAGGCCCAGGAAGGTCTGCACGACGACGACGGCACTGCCTCCTCCCGTGCCCGCGCCCTTGAGCTCTACCAGGCGGAGCTCAAAGTGGACCCGCGGAACTTCAACGCCGAGTCGCAGATCGCCCCCCTGCTCGCGCGCCTGGAACGCCGCGACGACGCGCTCCGGGCCATACATCTTTCGCTGCACTCGCCCCCGGCGATCCGTATGTTCTCTTTCAGGTCGCCGAGACGTTTCACCAGCTCGGCAAGCACGCCGACGCGCTCAAAGATCTCCACCTCGCGCTCGATCACGGATTCGGCATCTCCCAGGCCCGCTCCACCCCCGATATGAAAGATCTGCTCGCGGATCCCGCGTTTTCATCGCCGCCGCATACCTGAGACAGCCGCGCCAACACTCTCTGCCCCAAGGAGAACCGCAGCATGCCGACCCCCATCCTGATGCCGCCCAGAGGACCCCTCCACCACCAGCACAAAGATGCCCACGACACAACCTGCTGGCCCTACGACGACTCCACCCCGCTCGAACTCGAGTTCACCGCCGACGGAACCCTCAGCCACACCCCGCACGACTTCTTTAAAGACGGCCCCTACAAGGGAGACGGAAAACACAAAAATCGCGGAAAGCAAAGCGGCGGCATGTCCAAAGCCGACGGCAAGACCGTCACCTTCAGCTACGACTACGGCGAGCCCGGGCCCTATGTCATCGACATCACCTTCGAGAAGGACTGCAACCGCCTGTGAACACAGCAACAGGGCGGCAACTCCGCTCACAGGCGTCTGGCCGGCTGCGTGGCTTGGTCGTCTGCTCCAGAAACGAGCCGCTCATGCACTGTGCTCTCAGTCCGCGTCGGCATGGAACACGACCGAATGCCCGTGGCTGTCCAGCCGCGTCAGACAACCGGGATAAGCCGCCCTCGACGAGCGCGGCTTTTCACCAGATCCAGCCCCGCAGCCCCTCACCCCGGAGCCCTATGCAAGCAAAGCCTTTCTGAGAAGCGCCTGCCCGAAATAGCGCAGACAGCCGTAAACTCGGTGATGCAGGACTTTAGCTTCGCTGCAAGTTAGCGATAGGGGGTGGAGGGCGGGGGGGTACCCGCGTTAATCGATCGAGATCTTCCGCAGCAGATTGAAGTTCGAAAGCATCTGCCCGGTGCCCAGGACCACCGAAGCGAGCGGATCGTCCGCCACACTCACCGGAAGTCCCGTCTCCTCGCGAATCCGCTTATCCAGATTCTTGATCAGCGCTCCGCCTCCGGTCAGCACGATCCCGCGATCAGAAATATCCGCCGAAAGCTCCGGCGGAGTTCGTTCCAGAGCCACGCGAATTCCGTTAATGATCGTCGAAATGCACTCGCCCAGCGCCTCGCGAATCTCCGAGTCGTCGATCGTGATCGTCTTCGGAACGCCTTCGATCAGATTGCGTCCTGTGATCGTCTTGGTCAGCTGCTTGTCCAGCGGATACGCCGAACCCAGCTCCATCTTGATCATCTCCGCCGTCCGCTCGCCGATCAGCAGGTTGTACTTGCGCTTGATGTACGTGATGATCGCCTCGTCCATCTGGTTTCCAGCCATCCGCACCGACCGCGAGTACACAATCCCCGCCAGCGAAATCACGGCAATATCCGTCGTTCCGCCCCCGATATCGACCACCATGTTTCCGCCTGGCTCCGTGATCGGCAGTCCAGCCCCGATCGCCGCAACCATCGCCTGCTCCACCAGATGCACTTCGCTCGCCTTCGCCCGGTAAGCCGAGTCCATCACCGCGCGCTTCTCCACCTGCGTAATCTCGCTCGGAACTCCGATCACGATGCGCGGATGAACCATCATCTTGCGGTTGTGCGCCTTCTGGATAAAGTAGTTCAGCATCTTCTCGGTCTGCTTGAAGTCGGCGAT
>CAXTVJ010000018.1:0-35782 GCA_964247715.1 uncultured Acidobacteriaceae bacterium
GAAGCTGCCTTATGCCTCTCACCTCACCCAACACCTCGCCCGCCTCCGAGGCCTCCACCCCAGCCGTAACCTCCGGCTTTGCACCCCTGCGCATCCCGCTCTTCCGCGATCGCTGGATCGCCTCCACCATCTCCTCCGTCGGCACCTGGATGCAGGACACCGCCGGCACCTGGCTGATGACCGTCCTCACCGCCTCGCCTCTGCTCATCGCCCTCATGCAGACCGCGGCCTCGCTCCCCGTGCTCCTCCTCGGCCTCTTCGCCGGAGCCACCGCCGACCTCTTCGACCGCCGCAAGCTCCTCATCTTCTGGCAGACCTGGATGCTCGCCGCCGTCGCCCTCCTCACCGTCTTCACCTTCCTCGGCAAAATCTCCCCCTGGGGCCTCCTCGGCTTCACCTTCCTGCTCAACGTCGGCTCCGCCATGAACAACCCCGCCTGGCAGGCCATCGTCCCCGAGCTCGTCCCCCGCGACCTCATCCCCGACACCGTCTCCCTCAACGCCGCCTCCAACAATCTCGCCCGCGCCGTCGGCCCCGCGCTCGGCGGCCTCATGGTCGCCGCCTTCGCCACCGCCCACACCGGTGCCGGCTCCGTCTTCGCCCTCAACTCGCTCTCCTTCGCCGGCGTCATCTGGGTCCTCGTCAACTGGCGTCGCACCCCGCTCTTCAGGTCCGCGCTCCCCACCGAGCGCATCTCCGGCTCCATCCGCGGAGGACTCCGCTACGTCCGCCACTCCCCCACCCTCCAGGCCTCGCTCGTCCGCGCCTTCTCCTACCCGTTCTTTATCTCCTCCATCTGGGCGCTGCTCGCCGTCACCGCCCGCCGCGATCTCCGCCAGGGCCCGCTCGGCTACGGCCTGCTCAACGGCTCGCTCGGCATCGGAGCCGTCGTCGCCGCCACTCAGCTCCCGCGCATCCGCCGTCTGCTCGACGCCAACCGCATCATCCTCTTCGCGTCGATCTATCAGGCCGGCGCCATGCTCGTCCTCGGTTACGTCCGCTCCCCCTGGATCCTCCTCCCCGTCCTCGTCGTCTCCGGCAGCTGCTGGACCGCCACCATGTCCACCATCAACACCTCCGTCCAGCTCTCCGTTCCGCCCTGGATCACCGCCCGCGCCCTCGGCACCTATCTCATGACCTTCCAGGGCGCCATGGCCCTCGGCTCCGTCCTCTGGGGAGCCATCGCCGAACGCTCCTCCACCCCCATCGCCTTCACCGTCGCCTCCGCCGGCATCCTCCTTACCCTGCCCTTCGTCCACCGCTTCAAGATCCTCACCACCGCTCCGCCAGACTTCACCCCCTACCAGTACAAACGCCCCGCCCCCGAGCTCGTCGGCATTGATCTCGAACACGCCCCCGACCCCCACGAAGGCCCGGTGCGCATCTCCATCGAGTACCGCATCGCCCTTGAGTGCTACGCCGATTTCACCCACGCCATCCACGACCTACGCGCCGTCCGCCTCCGCGACGGAGCCATCCGCTGGGGCATCTTCCGCGAAGCCGCCGACCCCACCCGCCTCAACGAAACCTTCGTCATGGAGTCCTGGCTGGGCTACCTCCGCTCCCGCGAGCGCATGACCGCCGAAGACGCCCGCATCCGCGACCGCGCCTACGCCCTCCACGACCAAGCTGACCACGTCGGCATCCCCCAGCCCCCACGCGTCACCCACCAGATCTACGCCCGCGAAGTCACCTAGCCTCGCCCGCACACTCTCAATTCCGTCATTCCGGATAGAAGTCCGGAATCTCCGTCTTGGCTCTCCTCCAACCGCGAATCCGGGTGCCCGCACCCCGCGAAGCTGCGTGAGAGTAGCGCCAGACAGACTGTCGTCCTGAGCGAAGCGCAGCGAAGCCGAAGGGCCTGCATCTCCTCCCGCCACAATCGACTGCCTGCGACCTCACATGAAGCGCAGGTTCAACGGTATGATCGCCGCAGCACCATGCCGTCCACCCTCAAACCCGAGCGCTCCGCAACTCACCGCGTACGAGCCAACCTCATCCGCAAGGTCTCCGGCTCGACCGCGCTCAGCCGCACCATGCACAAAGCCGTCCGCGTCCTCGCCGAGGCCAACATCCCGTCCCTCGTGGTCGGCGGCTACGCGGTTCAGGAGAACGGCTACGCCCGCTTCACCTCCGACGTGGACATCGTCGTTCCCAGCGTAGCCGCGGCACGTCAGGTACTCGCTCTCCAAGGCTTCCGCGAGAACCCCGGCTCCAGCATGACCGTCACCGACCGCACCTCCAAAGTAGAGGTCGATCTGCTGCCCGGCGGAGCCTCCGTAGGACCTGGCCCGCTCACACTTCCCATGCCGGTCGTGCTGTCCACCGAACCCAACATTGCCGACCTCAGGACACTCCTTGAGATTAAGCTCTCCACGTATCTCGGCTCTCCGGTCTCGCGCCTGCGCGACTTAGCCGACGTGACCGAACTCATGAAGACTAACTCCCCGCCACGCGACTTCGACATCCATCCAGCAGTCCATCCCGAGTACCTCAGAGTCTGGGACGGCCTTCAGCAAGAGCGATCCCGCCCCGAGCACTCGTCATCCTGAGCGAAGCGAGGGTTCCTGTCTTCCTGCCGTCGATACTTACCGACTGGTGTCCTGAGCGCAGCGAAGTCGAAGGACCCGCATCTCCTCCCGGCACAAAACCCTTCAAGCCGTCTCCTCATCCTTGTCATCCACCACCAGCATCTCCAGCGCCAGCGGCCGTTCCAGCATGCAATCCATCCCGCTGATCGACTCCACCGCCCGCGCAATCGTCGAGTTCAGCGTAGGCTCCGTCGTCACCACAAACGGCAGCCGGTTCTTCGGATATCCGCGCCGCTGCAGCAGGGAATCGATATTTGCCCCCACCGCGGAAAGCGCCCCTGAGATCGCCGACACGATGCCCGGCTTATCATCCACCACAAACCGCAGGTAATGCGGCGCCACCGAATCCCCGGTCACCGTCTCCGCCGTCGCCGCCATCCCCACCGCCCGCGACCCCTGCGCCACCGCCAGCAGATCCGAGCACACCGCCACCGCCGTCGCATCCCCGCCCGCACCATGCCCCGAGAACACCACATCCCCGCCAAAACGACCGGTCGACACCACCATATTCTGCGTCCCCTTTGACCACGCCATCGGCGAGTCCAGCGGCACCAGCATCGGAGCCACCCGCGCATACATCCCGCCCGTGCTCTCCCTCTGCGCGGGAGCCATCAGCTTCTGCGCTTTAGACACCTGCCGAATCGTGCACCCCAGCTCCTTCGCATACGCAAAGTCGATCGCATCGATCTCCGCGATCGTCTGCGTCACCACCTGCTCTACCTCCAGCTCCGCATGCATCGCCACCCGCGCCAGGATGCACAGCTTCGCCCGCGCATCGAACCCGCCCACATCCGCCGTCGGATCCGCCTCCGCATACCCCAGCCGCTGCGCATCCTTCAGCACCTCGGCGTAGCGATCCCCGCGTTCCATCCGGCTCAGAATGTAGTTGCACGTCCCGTTCAGAATCCCGCTCACCCGCACCACATCGTCGCCGCTCAACCCCTGCAGCATCCCCGGAATCACTGGCACGCCGCCCGCCACCGCCGCCCCGTGCAGCAGCTGCACCCCATGCTCCGCCGCCAGCTTCGCCAGCTCCGGCCCGCGATACGCGATCAGCTGCTTGTTCGCCGTCACCACATGCCTGCCCGCCCGCAGCGCGCGCTCGATCCACTCTCCCGCCGGCTCGGCCCCGCCCACCAGCTCGCACACCACCTCCGCATCGGATGCCAGCACCTCGTCGAGGCTCTCCGTCCAGACCGCGCCCGCAGGCACCAGCGCAGCCTCGGCGGAAGCCCGCTTCCGCGCCACATGCCGGTTCATTACGGCGACGATCGCGAAGCCCGGCAGATAGCCCGTACCCAGCAGCTTCGCCACCGAAGCTCCTACCGTTCCCAGACCCACAATCGCAACCTTCGTCACGCCGTTCGTTCCCGCAGCCATCAGTACTCCACCCTCTCTACAAACGCTCGCCACGCCGCAAAGCTCGCCGCAGCCTCCGCGCGCATCATATTTTCCGTCGGCAGTTCGCGCTGGTTGAACGGCAGCCGCACCTGCGCGTAAAAATGCGAGTCGTCGAACCCTGCCGACGCCGCATCCGCCGCCGTACTCGCGAAATAAAGCGCCTCGCACCGCGCCCACAGAATCGCCGTCAGACACATCGGGCAGGGCTCGCAGCTCGAGTAAAGCGCACACCCGCGCAGCTCAAACGTGCCCAGCGCGCGGCACGCATTCCGAATCGCCGTTACCTCCGCATGCGCCGTAGGATCGTTCGTCGACGTCACGCAGTTCGCACCCGTCGCCACCACCTCGCCGCCCCGCACCACCACCGCGCCAAACGGCCCGCCCGCGCCCGACAGCACATTGGCCGTCGCCAGCTCGATCGCCATCTTCATAAAACGCGGCTCACCCTGCATCCGTTGCAGCTCCCTCGCGCCCGTCGCCTCGCCAACCGCGTCACGCGGCCTCTACAGAACAGGCTGATTATGGCATACGGACCCGCGCCACCAGCCCTTCCACACTCCCCGCAATCCATCCCGCGAGCCGCCCCGCTCTTGCTAAACTGGCATCTAGCTCAGCAACACCTCATGCCCATCCAATCCATCAATCCGGCCACCGGCGAACTCCTCCGCTCCTTCGAGCCGCTCGCCGACGACATCCTCAAATCCAAGATCGCGCTCGCCCGCAAAGCCTTCGCCGACTACGCCGACGTCCCCCTCGAACACCGCGCCCTCTGCATGCGCAAGCTCGCCGGCATCCTCGATTACGAGCAGGAAGAGCTCGCCCAGCTCCTCACCCGCGAGGTCGGCAAGACGATCACCGCCTCCCGCCAGGAGGTCGCCAAGTGCGCCGCCGCCTGCCGCTACTACGCCGAAAATGCCGCCCGCATCCTCGCGGAAGAGCCCATCCCCACCGATCACAACAACTCCTACGTAAGCTGGGAACCGCTTGGCGTCATCCTCGCCGTCATGCCCTGGAACTTCCCCCTCTGGCAGGTCTTCCGTTTCCTCACCCCCGCCCTCATGGCCGGCAACGTCTGCCTCCTCAAGCACGCGCCCAGCGTCCCCCAGACCGCCGTCATCCTCGAAGCCCTCGTCCGCCGCGCCGGCTTTCCCCGCGGCACCTTTCAGACCCTCCTCATCGAAACCCATCAGGTCGAAGCCGTTCTCGGCGATGAGCGCGTCGCCGCCGTTACCCTCACCGGCTCCGAGGCCGCCGGACGCGCCGTCGCCGCCCAGGCCGGATGGCTCATCAAGAAGTCCGTCCTCGAGCTCGGCGGCTCCGACCCCTTCGTCGTCATGCCCTCCGCCGACCTCGAAGCCGCCGTCGCCGCCGCCGTCACCTCCCGCACCCTCAACAACGGCCAGTCCTGCATCGCCGCCAAGCGCTTCATCGTCCACGAAGACCTCTACGCCGACTTCGAGGCCCGCTTCGTCGTCGCCATGGAAGCCCTCACTGTAGGCGACCCCGCCCGAGACACGACCGACATCGGCCCCCTCGCCACCCCGCAGCTGCTCGCCCATCTCGAGCAGCAGGTCGAAGCCGCGCGCCAGGCCGGCGGCACTCTCCTCACCGGCGGAGAACGCATGCTCGGCGAAGGAAACTTCTTCGAACCCACCGTCATCGCCGGCCTCCCCCGCACCGCCGCCGTCTACCGCGACGAGATCTTCGGACCCGTCGCCCTCCTCTTCCGCGCCGCCTCCCTCGCCGAAGCCCTCGAAATCGCCAACGACACCCCCTTCGGCCTCGGCGCCAGCGTCTGGACCAAAGATCCCGACGAGCAGCGCCACCTCATCCACGGCATCCAGGCCGGCCAGGTCTTCGTCAACACCATCGTCGCCAGCGACCCCCGCCTCCCCTTCGGCGGCATCAAGCGCTCCGGCTACGGACGCGAACTCTCCGCCGCCGGCATGCGCGAGTTCCTCAACGCCAAAACCGTCGTCATCGCCGAAGAGATCCAGCAGACCGAGATCCCCTTCGAGGCCGCCGCCGACGCCGCCGACCCCATGCTCCAGGACGACGCGAATACCTCACCCGAAACCGACCCCGACGCCGAGCCCGACCTCCGACGCAGCCCCTTCGACTCCAGCCAGTTCCGCGAAGCCTTCCGCACCGCCCTCAGCGACGCCCAGAATCCCGGCCGGAACCCCTGCCAGAACTCCGCTCCAAACCCCGACGACCCACCCGCGGCCAACCACTCCTCCGGCATCCGCACCCTGCTCCGCTCCCCCAGCCGCCAGAAGTAAATCGAGAAACTTACCTTCATCTCTGGTTATCCTTCCACAGCGAAGCGGGGGAATCTGCCGGTTCAAGCGCCCACACACCACGCGCCTAATCCGCCCCCGTATAGTACCCGTCCCGCGTCTGAATCCGCATATTCTTCTGATTCGGCGTCTCCAGATCCACCCGGTGGTACCCATCCGCCAGCGCCTCCTTCTCCGGCGTAAAGCCCAGCCGGTACTGCGCCCGCAGCTCCTCGCCAATCTGGTTGTAAATGTCCACAACCCCCTTCTCGCCGCCCTTTGCCTCGAACATCCGCCCGCCGGTCTCCCCCGCCATCTTCTCCAGCACCTTCTTGCCGTCGACAGCCGGAAGCTGGCTCGGCTGCTGCCCGCCCCGCCGTCCGCCGCCCGGATACCCGCCTCCCGGGTAGCCGCCGCCGCCTCCCGGCCAGCCCCCGCCGCGCCCACCCGGAAAACCGCCATTGTTCCCGTAGTTCTGGTGCTCTTCCTGGCCCTTGAAGTAGATCGCGTACACCACCACATCCGCCCGCTGCGCCTCTTCGATTGCCCGGTTCATCGACTCTTTCGAGTTCCGGTCCACCCCGTCCGAAAGAATCACAATCGCCTTGCGCCCCTTCTGCTTCGCCATCACCTCATTCGCCGCCAGAAACACCGCGTCGTACAGTGCCGTCCCGCCCCGCCGCGCGTTCCCGCTCCGCCCATTCCCGCCGTTGCCGCTGTTGTCGTTGCCATTGTTGTCGTCATCCGCGCTCCGCGCATTCGGATTCGGCGTCCCGATCTCCTTGATCGCCTCCTGCAACTTCGGCCGCGAGTCCGTCAGATCCTGCAGCAGCTCCACCTCCCGCGCGAACTGAAGAAGGAACGCCCGGTCCTGCGTCCGCGGAGCCGCACCCGCCCCGGTCGATGCCGGATTGAGCATCTGGTCCAGAAACGTCGAGCTCGCCTGCTGCTCCTGATCCACCACCCCCCGCTGCGATCCGCTCGTATCCACCAGCAGCCCCAGCGTCAACGGCAGGTTGCGGTCCAAGTCGAAGTACCGGATTGTCTGCGGCTTCCCGTCCACCTGCAGCGTAAAGTCCGCCTTATTCAGGTTCTGAACGATCGCGCCCTTCTTATCCCGCACCAGCACCGGCAGGTTCACCAGGTTAGCGCTCACCGAAAGCGTAGTCGCCGCCCCCGCATCCTGCCCCGGAGTCTGCGTTTGCGTCTGTCCAGCCGGCTTCGCAGCTCCCAGACCCGCCGGAGCCGGCGTTCCCTGCGCCCACGCCAGCGCAGGAACGGCACACATCAGCATTGCAACCCGAGACAGCGAAGACCAGCGGCAGCCACATACACCAAAGCACATGCCCGGTTAGACGACACATCCCCCAAACGCGTCTCAGCCCGGAGCAGTCAGCCCCGGGCCAAGTCCGTGAGCAGGCACTCAGCAGCAGTCCCGTCCAACCCAACCTGCCCTGATCCGTCTTTTCCGTCCGATCCGTATCCGTAGTTGCCCGTTGCTGCAATTCCGGAACCGCCACGGCTTAGAACGAAAACGTAGCCTGAAACTGAATCCGCCGCACCGCCGAGCTCGTCGTAAACGGCCCGCCCGCCAGCGACGTGCTCGTCCCGAAGCTCGGCGACGTCAGCGTTCCCACCGGCGTGCTCAGGTCCGCCACGTTGAAGACGTTCTGCGCCTGCAGTCCCAGCCCGAGGTTGTAACGCTTCCCGCTCGTAGGAGGCCCCCCCCGCCCACGTTCACCGCCGCCCGGTCCGTGTCCGCCGCCCCCGTGTCCGCCACCGGGTCCTGCCTCCGCCTGATCCGGCCGCGACGGCGGCCCGAAGCCCCACGTCTTCACGATCCGCAGGTTCAGCGTGAACTGCGCCGGCCCCGTGCACGCATTGATCGGCGCCTGCGTATACGTCGTACCGTTTTGCGCAACAGGGGTCGCAAACGTCCCGCATCCCCCGATCGACTTCACGTAATTCGTTCCGCCCGCCACATCGCCCGCCGGCGCATACTCCGCGCGGCTGCTGAAGTCATCGATGTTGTAAGGATCCAGCCCCGACGTAATGTTGTACGGGTTCCCGCCGAACGCGAACAGCAGCGGGCTGATCGTCACCAGGTGCGGCAGGTTGTAGCTCCCCCAAAGCACCAGCAGATTTCGCCGGTCGAAGCTCGCCCGTCCCCAGTCCGCATGCAGGTCGTTCGGCACCGACGTAAAGCTGCCGATCCCGCCCGTGTTCGAGAGCGCGAAGTTCAGCGCGTAGTACCCGCCAAACGAAGCATTGTGAAAGTTCCGCACATTCGCATTCACAATCAGCTGGTTCTGATTGAATGCGGCTTCGCTCGCATACTGATAGTTCAACGGCTGCCCCGCCGGATCCGCTGCGGTCGGCGCGGTAGCCGTCGCATAGTTCGGCACATTCGACACAAACTGGTGCTGCCCTTCGATGTGCTGGTAATTTACCGACATCGTCGCATTCGGAAACAACTGTCGGTCGAACCCGATGTTCTCCTGGATCGTGTACGGCGCATGCAGGTTCGGCTGAATCGTATTCACCGTCAGCCGGCTCGCCGTAATGTCGCACCCATACGGGGTCGTCGCGGCTGGCCCGGTCGGGTTCGCCGGCGAGCACGTCGGCGCAATCGTGCTTCCCGCCACATCGCTCGCCGAAGAGATCGTGTACTGCTGCTGGTTCACCCCGTTGTTGCGAATCGTCTGCAGCTGATTCCCCAGCCCTAACCGGTCATAGAAGATCCCGAACCCCGCCCGCAGCACCGTCTTCTTGTTCAACTGATACGCCGTGGACGTGCGCGGCGCAAAATCCGCATGATCGTGGATGTAGTTCTGCGATTCGAACCGCAGCCCATAGCTCAGCGTCCACGTCGGCTTGGGTTTCCAGTCGTCCTCCGCATACACCCCAACGTCTTCCGTATTGGTGTGGACCGTCCCGCTCGGATTATTCGTGTACTGCGTAATGGTGAAGTCTTCCGGGCTCGCCGCCTCATAGTCCTGAATACTCGCGTAGGTGAAGTCGCCGCTCGAAGCCACCGTCGACGTATTCGTCTCACTCGTATCCCGGAACCGCCCGCCTATCCGGATGAAGTGCTTCGCCAGCGCAATCGACGTATAGTTCTGCACCTCGAAGTGGTTTTGCGTGTCGCTCTCGTTGCCCGCGATCGACTGCGTCTGCCCGCTCGTAAACGCGCCCTGCACCTGCACCTGCGCGGTCGTCGTAAACGGTGTCGCCGTAATCGTCGGCCGCTGGTACTCGAACCGCGTCTCGTTGATGATCTTATCCGAGATCACCTGCGTATCGCTCATCTGCAGCGTCGTCTCCGCCGAGGTCTCGTTGTACCCCTGCGAGTACAAACTCGTCCCGCCGATCCCCTGGTTCTGCTGGCTGTTGTGCTCATACTGGAACTGCACCGTCAGCGTATTCTTCGCGCCCAGCGCCAGGTCGAACCGCGGCCTCACGTCGTAACGGATCTGCGGCACAAACTGAGACGCCGAATACCCATTCCCCGTCGCCGTCTGGAACAGCGTGCAACCCGCCTGCTCCGGCGCGCACGGAACACCCGAGTTCTGCGTCGTCGAAAAGATCGCTGGCGGATCGATGATCGCATTGCTTTGAATCTGCCGGAACGAGCTCCCCACCGTAAACGAAGCCGTCTTGCTGAGCGGCCCCGAAAATTGCCCGAAGCTGAAGATCGTCTGATACCCCGGTTGCGTCGCGTTATTCGTAAACGGCGACCCCGTGTTGAAGTCCTTCTCGTTGCCGTTGATCTGCGCAAACAGACGGAACTTATCCGTACCCGGCTTGGTGAAGATCTCGATCCTTCCAAACCCGGCCTTGTCGTACTGCGCCGAAAACGGATTCTGGTTGATCCGGATCTCGCGAATCGAGGACTTCGGCGGAAGCTGCCCTCCCGTAAAGCCATCGATATAAATCTGTCCGCCATTCGGGCCCGAAGAAGGCCCCGCCAGCGCCGTCAACTCGCTCGAAAGCTCATCCGGATCGTCCGACAGCGCATCCAGATCCTTCCCCGTCAGCACCGTCGAGCTCGCATTGTTGTCCTGGTCCACCGACACCGTGTTCTGGTTCGCCGTCACGTTCACCGTCGTCTGCGTATTCTCGATCGCCATCTTCGCGTTCAGCACCGGCACCGACGCCGCATCGCCGATCTTCACGCCCTCGCGCACATAGCTCGCGAACCCCGGCATGACGATCGTCAGCGCATAGTTCCCCGGCGGAACTCCGCGGAACGAATACGTCCCGTCATCGCCCGACTTCACGACGTACGCCTGCCCTCCGCGCCCCGGAACCGGCGTCAGCGTCAGCGTCGCCCCCGGAATCACCGCATTGTCCGGGTCCGCCACCGACCCGCTCAGCACCACCGGCCCGCTCGTCGCCCGCGTCGTCCCCGGACCCTGCGCATTCACCGTCACCGGCGCCGCGTTCTGCGCGCCCTGCTGCTGCGCCCCCGCATCCACCACACCCAATGCAGCTGAAATCGCCAGCGTAGACGCAACCATCAAAACACTTCGGGGAGACACTGCAGGCAGAGACATCGACACTCCTCAGAAAATTGGGACACACACGTCCCGCGAAAACCCAGCAAGCGAATCAGAAAAAACACCGCGTTAAGCTTCAGACGAGATTCAGCGTGGATTGGCTCCACGTCCGCCCTCACCCTCACCACTCGCGGCCTCCTCGAAGTTGAACGGCGAGATCGAAATCGGCCGCTGACCCACCGGAGTCGCCGAAAGAATCGGCTCGACCCCGCTCAGCAGCGTCACCGCCGTCGCGTGATCGCCCGCACCCTGCGCCGCCACAATCATCACCGCCGACCCAGGCTTCACATCCGCCAGCGTCTCCGTCGGCAGCCTCTGCAGCATCTGCGAGAGATCCGCTCCCGCACGCCGCCCGGAATAGCCACCAGCACCCGCACCACCCGACGCAGCGCCGGCCTGCGCCTCCGCGGGCCGTCCCCCACCAGCTCCGGCAGGTCCCGCAGCCCCCGCATTGTTCCGCGCTGTGAACCGAGCCGCCGCCTCCGCCGGAAGATTCCGCAGATCCGACTTCGAAGTCACGTTCACCGTCACCGTCTTCTTCGTCGTCAAATCCTTCAGCGTCACCGTCCCCGCCGCCAGGTCCACCGCCGACACCACCCCCGACAAGTTCTCAAAGCTGCCAAACACAATCTCCGCCGCCGTCAACGCCGTGCGGTCGTCCGAGAGCAATCCCCGCGCCCGCAGCTGGTCCCCCGCATGAATCTGATCCAGCCCCGAAGGCCGCGCATTCGCGAAGTCCACCGAGTCCTCCGCGTAACGCTTATAGATCGTCTGCGGCGTCGTCGTAATCGTCACCGTCCGCGCGCCCGAAGCCACCGTGATCACCGGCCCCGCCACCGTCTTCACCAGCCCGCCCGTCCCGTTCCGCTGCCAGTCGCGCTCGCTCGCCGCATTCCGCGACGCGATATCCGTCGCCTTAATCACAATCAGCCGCGAGGCCGTCAGCGAGCCCGGCGTAGTCCCCGCCGCGCCCACCGCCAGCACCTTATCCCCCACCGCCACATCCGACAGCTGCGCCGGCGTCGCCGCCTTCAGATCCGTGCTGCCCGGTGGCACCTGCACCACCCTCGCGTCGGCCGCCACCGTCACCGTCACCTCCGCGCCCGCCGTCGTCGTCACCATCAGCGCATTGCCCGCGATCGACTTCACCGTGCCGCCCTGCCGCGCCGCCGCCGGAGCCTGCGCCTCCACCCGGGTCGCCGCCACACCGCCCACACAAACCGCCACCGCCGGCGTCAACGCCAGAAGCGGAAGCGCCACCGTAAGCAGTCTCCGCCGTCCCTGAGTCTTCCGCATCATCAATCCTTCACCGTGGAGTACCTGCACCTGTAGCCTGCGGCAGGCGGAGCGACCTGCCCTGCATACGCCCGGAGCGTCCTCTGCAATACGTCCGGCGAATACAAAAGTTTCGCGCACCTCACAAGTCTGACACACCAGAGCCACGCCCGCCCCGAGGCCAGGCAGCCCCTGAGGCGGGAACGTACACCGCTCCCAGATCAGGGGCTCTGTGTTCCTCCGTGCCCTCTGCGTTCTCTGTGCTTTCTTTTGCTCTTGTCTCCCGGAATTAGACCCTATTGCCTCTCCGCCGAAATCAGCGCAAAGCCATCCGCAGGAACCGTAACCTGCCGATCTTCACACCGCGTCCCATCCGGCAGACTTGCCAGCACCAGCTGGTGCTCCGGTCCAACCTTCAGCGTCACCGGCTCTGTCCCCAGATTGATGATCGAAGAGACCAGGCTCCGATCCATCCGCAGCCAGCGCTTCTCCTCGTTGAACGTTACCTTCACGTGCCCGCGGTCCCCATCGTTCAGCGAGATCGAACTCCGCCGGCAGTGGATCAGCTGCGTCGTCCACGCCAGCATCTCCTTATGCTTATCCTCGCCCACCTCATTCCAGTTCAGCTTGGAATGCATGAACGTCTCCCGATCCTCCGGGTTCGGCACCTGCGACTCGTCCCACCCAAACGCCGCAAACTCCTTCTTGCGTCCCTCCGCCACCTGCTTCGCCATCTCCGGATCCTCATGATCCGCAAAGTAGAGAAACGGGGTCGACGCCGCGTACTCCTCACCCTGGAACAGCATCGGGATAAACGGACTCGTCAGCACCAGACCCAGCGCCGCCTTCGTCCGATTCATCCCGACGATCTGCTCCAGCCGGTCGCCGGTCGCGCGATTTCCCACCTGATCGTGATTCTGAATAAATCCCACAAAATGGTGCGCCGACAGCGAATCCACGGGCCGCCCATGCTTCCTCTGCCGGTAATCCGAGTACACCCCGTCATACACGAACATCGACTTGATCGACTTCGCCAGGCTCTCGAAGTCGCCGAAGTCGCTGTAGTAGCCCGTCGTCTGATCCTTTGCCACATGCAGCACCGTAAACAGCGAGTGGTGGAAGTCATCCGACCACTGCGCATCCATCCCGTACCCGTTCGCCTCGATCGGCCGGATGATCTGCGGATTGTTCAGGTCCGACTCGGCGATCAGAAACAACATGCGTCCAACCGTCGCCGACAGGTTGTACACATTCGCCGAGAGCTGTTCCAGAAAATGCACCGCCGACCGGTCCACCATCTCGTGGATCGCATCCAGCCGCAGTCCATCCACATGGAAGTCCCGCATCCACATCAGCGCGTTATCGGAGAAGAACTTCCTCACCTCGTCGGACCCCTTATCCTCGAGGTTGACCGCATCGCCCCACGGCGTCTTGTGCTTGTCCGTCACATACGGCCCGAACTTGCCCGTGTAATTCCCCACCGGCCCGAAGTGGTTGTATACCACATCCAGAATCACCCCGATGCCCTGCATATGCGCCGCATTCACAAACCGCTTGAACGCATCCGGTCCGCCGTAGCACGAGCTAGACGCAAACAACGCGACCCCGTCATAGCCCCACCCGCGATTGCCCGCAGCCTCCGCCACCGGCATCACCTCCACGTGCGTCACGCCAAGGTCGTACAGGTACTTCAGCTTGCCGATCGCCGCGTCGAACGTCCCCTCCGACGTAAACGTTCCAATGTGCAGCTCATAGATCACCGCGCCCGCCAGCGGCGGCCCCTGCCACGTGCTGTCGTCCCACTTGAACGCCGTATGGTCGTACACGCGCGACATCGCATGAACGCCCTGCGGCTGCCACTGGCTGCGCGGGTCTGGCACCACCATCTCGTCGTCATCCAGCAGAAAGCCATAGTCCGTGCCCGGCCCCGCCTGGTCGACCGTCGTCTTCCAGTAGCCCTTCTCGTCCGGACCTTCCATCGGGTATACATCCCCGTCAATCTGGAGCGCGACCTTCTCCGGCTTCGGCGCCCAAACCGTAAATGTATGCATTGCTAATTCTCCTCGCGTATAAGCAGCGCAACCGGAAACGCCTGTAGCAATTCGGCCAACTCTACTGCGCCGTGTGTGATGCCCTCACCCGTAAAGCGGTTGCGCCATTTACCCGCGGGCAATGTCAGCTTCGTTCCCGCCCAGTCGCCGCCCAGCGTCTCCACCAGCAGCGGAGCCACCGTCAGCACATTCTCCCCGCGCAGATACGCCACCACATGCCCGGCCTTCGCGCCCTCCGCCTGCACCGGCGTGTACCCTGCCTCCGGCCCAAACCACTCCGGGTGCTCGCGCCGCAGCGTAAGGCACTGCTGAATCACGAATATCTTCGGCAGCCCGTCGTCCATCCGCGCCAGCACCCCGGCCGCATCCATCCCCTTCATCTCGCCCAGCAGCCTGCGCCGCAACTCATAGTCCACCGGCCGCCGGTTATCCGGGTCCACCAGCGAAAGATCCCACAGCTCTGATCCCTGATACAGATCCGGAACCCCCGGCGCCGTATGCTTCAGCAGCGTCTGCGTCAGCGAGTTCACCCGCCCCGCGTACAGCACCCGCCCCACAAACTTTTCGAGCGATCCGACGAACGCCGCATCCTTCAGAAGCGCGTCGATAAACCCCTCGAGCGCGTCCTCATAGTCCTTGTTGTTCGCGGTCCACGTCGTCTGCTGCTTGGCTTCGCGCATCGCCTTCTGCATGTACTGCTTCAGCCGATCCGCATCGATGGGCCACGCCCCGATCAGCGTCTGGTACAGGAAGTACTCCGTATTCCGATCCGGAAAGCCCTTCGCCTTAAACCGCTCGTTCTGCTTCGCCCACTGCTCAATCGTCTCCGCAAACTCTCCCGGAATCTCGCTCAGCACCGTCAGCCGCGCCCGCACATCGTCCGCACGCTTCGTGTCATGCGTGGAGAGCGTCGTCATCGTCAGCGGATGCGTCGCCTGCATCGTCGCCTGGTACGCATGAAACTTCTCGACCGAAAGCCCGTCGCGTTCCGGATCGCCTCCCACCTCGCACATCGCCGTCAGCCGGTTGAAGCAGTAGAACGCCGTATCCTCCACACCCTTCGCCATCACGGGCGACGTAAACTGCTGGAACCGCAGCACGAATTCCGCCTCCAGCCGCCCCGTCACCTCCAGCGTCATCACCTGCTCCATAAAGTCGAACAGGCCGGCATCGATATCCGTCCGCTGATCCTTCGCGCACTTTACCGCCTGCCCGATGAGTCGCTTATCCTCTTCCGTGATCTGTGAGCGCTGCGGCACCACATACGTCCGATAGATCGCAAAGCACGCCGCCACCTCGCGAATCGCACGCCGAATCTCCGCCCGCGTAAAATCCCGCTGATTCCTCCGCGTCTCGCAGATGTTCACGAAGATCGACGCCAGCCGGTTCACATCCGAGCCCAGCGCTTCCTGCGCCACCGCGATCTTCTTGTCATGTGCGATCGGCGGAAAGTCCACCGGCTCGCCCGAGAACTCGCCATACACCCGTCGCAGCGTCGCCATCCCCTCCGGATCCACCAGCAGACCCAGCGCCACATTCAAAAAGTCGTATCCGCTGGTCCCCTCGATCGGCCACTCCTCGCGCAGATACTCCTCGGCCGCCAGGATCTTCTCGCCGATAATCCACGCCTGCGGAGCCGCTTCCCGCAGCCGCTCAAAATACTCCAGAGGATCCCGCAGACCGTCCGGATGGTCCACCCGCACCCCGTCCAGCACCCCGCGCCGCAGCCAGTCCAGCACCAGCGCATGCGTCTCCTCAAAGACGTGCGGCCGTTCCATCCGCAGCCCGATCAGCGTATTCACATCGAAAAACCGCCGATACCCCAGCTGCTGATCCGCCGTCTTCCAGTACGCCAGCCGGTAGTTCTGCGCATTCAGAAACTCATCCAGACAATCCACGTCGCCGTTCACCTCGGCAACCGCCCGGTCCATCGCCTCGCAGACCTTCTGGTCTTCCCCGCACAGACGGTCCACCAGGTTCTCGACCACCACCGTATCCCGGTGCCTCGCAAGCACCGTCCGCCGGTCCTCGAATGAGGGATTCGGCAGCCGCCCAAACGAAGCCGCCGCAAACCGCAGCGCATCCGAGTTCGCGTAATCCGCCGCCTTATTCAAAATGAGCGGCAGCGACGTAGGCGACACCGGCAACTCCTGCCCCGCGGCCTCCACCCGAAACTTGGCCCGCGTCCGCGAGATCTTGATCTCACCCTGCTCGAGCACCCGTCCATACTGGTCGCCAAGCACCGGCACCAGCACCTTATCCCGAAGACGCTCTTCCGCGGGCTGCCAGTCGATATCGAAGAACGACGCATACCGGCTCGAAGGCCCGTTCTCGAGCACATCCCACCACAGTCTGTTCTCCGCCCCCAGCGCCATGTGGTTGGGCACAATATCCAGCACCTGCCCCAGCCCGTTCTCGCCCAGAACCTTCGAAAACCGCTCGTGCGCCTCCGACCCGCCAAGCTCCTCATTCACCCGCGTATGGTCCACCGCATCGTACCCGTGCATGCTCCCCGGAGCCGCCTGCAGATACGGCGAGCTGTAGACATGCGTGATCCCCAACTGCCAAAGATAATCCGCGATCTTCGCCGCATCGTCGAACGTAAACCCCTGATGCATCTGCAGCCGGTACGTCGACGCCGGCGACTTTACCTTCCCCATGCCTGTATACCCATACTTTCGTCTAGTGCCTCGTTAGGTGCCAGGCCTCCAACTCAGGTTGTGTGCGCCTCAAGACCAGGCTCCGCCACCCCCACATACACCGGGCGCTCCCTCTCAGCGAAGCTATGGTGGGGTGCAAAACCTGCCGGCCGTTCAATCTGTCATCCTGAGCGAAGTCGAGGGACCTGCATCTCGGCCGGCCAGCAATCCGGATGCCCATCTCAGCACAGCAGAGGGGGGTTCTACCAACCGCGATCGACGGAAAGGCACGAATCCAAAATCAAACGCTCGTGCTCAATCCGCGCCGTTTCCGCGCAATCCGTGGTCATTCCTGGATCTAGTGCTTGCTTCCCTCAGGCCGCCACTTCCCCGCAAGCGCATAGGCCGCATGCACCAGCGCGATATGCGACAACGCCTGAGGAAAATTCCCCAGCTGCCGGCACGTCTTCGTATCCCACTCCTCAGACAGCAGCCCGACATCGTTCGCCAGCCCCAGCAGCCGGTCGAACATCGCCTCCGCCTCCTGCTGCCGCCCGATCAAATGCAGACAGATCACCATCCAGAACGAACACGCCAGAAATACGCCTTCCCCCGGCGGCAGGCCATCCGGCGACTTCTTCGTGTTATACCGCTCGATAAAGCCGCCGTTGTTCAGCTTCTTCCCGATCGCATCGATCGTCCCCACAATCCGCGGATCGTCCATCGGCAGAAAGCCCACCAGCCCGATCCGCAGACACGAAGCATCCAGCTCCTTCGCCCCGTAGTACTGCACAAACGAGTTCAACTTCCTGTCGAAGCCCTTCGCGCACACCTCCTTGTGGATCATCTCCCGGTTCTTCCGCCACCGTGTGATGTCGCCCTTGCCGTCATACTTCTCGTAATGCTTGATCGCCCGGTCCAGCGCCACCCACGCCATCACCTTCGAGTGCACAAAGTGCTTCCGCCCCCCGCGCGTCTCCCAGATCCCGTCATCCGGCTCCTGCCAGATCTTGCACAGCTGATCGATCAGCCGTGCCTGCAGATCGCTCGCCGAGATCCGGATATCGTCCTCCGCCATCGGCATCCGCGACAGCGCCGCCGCCACCTCGCCGTACACATCCAGCTGGAACTGGTTCACTGCCGCATTGCCGATGTTCACCGGCTTGGAATGCTCATAGCCCGGCAGCCAGTCCGCCTTCCACTCGCTCAACTGCCGCTCGCCGCAGATCCCGTAGATCGTCTGCAGCTGGTCCGGCGCGCCCGCGATCGCCTTCAGCAGCCACCGCCGCCACGCCTCCGCCTCTTCGTGATATCCCGCGTTCAGCAGAATCAGCAGCGTAAATGCCGTATCCCGCAGCCAGCAGAACCGATAATCCCAGTTCCGCTCGCCCCCCATCTGCTCCGGCAGCGACGTCGTCGGAGCCGCCACAATCCCGCCTGACGGACGATACGTCAGCGCCTTCAGCGTCATCAGCGAACGCTTCACCGGCGTCCGGTACTTACCCTCAAAGCTGTTTTTTCCGTTCCATTCCTTCCAGAAGTTCACCGTGTCGTCGAACGCATCATGCGGATCGATCGGCTTCGGATCCACTGTCGGCGCATTGCCGTCATCCCCGAACGAAGGCGCGTACGTCAGCGTGAACGTCTTTTCCTCTCCGTGCTTCAGCGTGAACCGGCTTACCGTCTCCATGTCCTCGCCTTCAAGCGGCGCCGCCGTCCGCAGTACCACCATATTCGGTCCCGCAATCGCCCGCAGACCGCCCTCGTCGAACTTCGTCACCCACGGTACCGTCCGCCCGTAATCAAAGCGGATCGCGATCTGCATGCACAACTCCACCTTGCCCTTCGTGCACCGCACGATCCGCACCACATCCGAGTAGCTCCCGCGCGGAGGCATGAAGTCCACCAGCACCGCCGTCCCCGAACCCGTCTCGAACGTCGTCTCCACGATCATCGTGTCCGGAAGATACCGCCGCCTCGTCCCCTTCACCTTAGCCGTCGGGGCCAGCCGCCAGAATCCGTGATCTTTCGTCCCCAGCAGCGCTGCGAAACACGCATTGGACGAGAACGTCGGCCAGCACAGCCAGTCGATCGAGCCATTCAGTCCCACCAGCGCCGCTGTCTCGCAGTCGCCGATCAAGGCATAATCTTCGATCCGCTGCGCATGCAGCGGCTTCTTCACGGGTCGCGATCTTTCGAACAAGTCTCTCTCCAAAGGGCGGGCAAAAGCCGATGCTGCCTGTAGACCACGCCGGTTTCCTCACCCGGCACAAACCATCACCGGAATGTGTGCATCTCTCTACAAAGTTTCAGGAATCAGGCGACTCCGGTGATTGTAGGATGCGTGTGCTCCACCAACGTCGCCGGGGCTCATGCGTGATACGAGTTCACCTGACAGACATCAATCCATCGTGTGAAAGCTGGGCGGGATGAAACCGAGCGAGGGTCGCAAACGCGTAGTCATTGAAGAAATCACGCCGCAGGTCGATGGTGGCCGCCACCCGGCATGCCGCATCGACGGCGACCGCGTCACCGTCTCCGCCGCCATCTTCGGAGACGGACACGACCTGCTCGCAGCACGCCTGCTCTACCGCCACAGCTCCGAACGGCGCTGGCGCTCCACCCCCATGAAGGTCAAAGACACCGGAAACGACCTCTGGACCGGCTTCGTGACCGTCAACAAACTCGGCGGCTGGCGGTTTACCGTCCAGGCCTGGGTCGATCACTTCGAGACCTGGACCCGCGACCTCCGCAAACGCCTCGACGCCCAGCCCACCGACGCCAACCCCACCGCCCCGCCTCAGAACATCCCGCTCGCACTCAGGACCGGAGCCATCCTCCTCGAGCAGGTCGCCAAACGCGCCCGCGGCTCCGACGCCACCCAGCTCACCGAGATCGTCGCCTCCCTCCGCTGGATGGCCGACCAGAACGCCGCCACTTACGAGTACCCGCTCTCTGAAGATATTC
Source organism: uncultured Acidobacteriaceae bacterium (assembly GCA_964247715.1). Lineage (GTDB taxonomy): Bacteria > Acidobacteriota > Terriglobia > Terriglobales > Acidobacteriaceae > Edaphobacter. The sequence goes on from CAXTVJ010000018.1 coordinate 19,763, forward strand.
ACGTCATGGTCGCGCGCTACCCCGACCTCACCTTCGCCACCCGCTATGAGCCCGAACTTCCCCTCTGGGTCGACCGCGAACGCGCCCGCTTCTCCGCCTGGTATGAGCTCTTTCCCCGCTCCGCCTCCCCCATCCCCGGACGTCACGGCACCTTCCGCGACGTGGAAGCCGACCTCCCCGAGATCGCCTCCATGGGCTTCGACATCCTCTACATGCCGCCCATCCACCCCATCGGCACCGCCTTCCGCAAAGGCAGGAACAACTCCGTCACCGCCGAAGAAGGCGAACCGGGCAGCCCCTGGGCCATCGGTGCGCCCCGCACCAAAGACAACGAAGGCGGCCACAAAGCCATCCTGCCCGAACTCGGCACCTTCACCGACTTCGACAACCTCGTCAAAGCCGCCGCCAAAGTCAACATCGAAGTCGCCCTCGACATCGCCTTCCAGTGCTCGCCCGATCACCCCTGGGTCAAGGAGCACCCCGCCTGGTTCATCACCCGCCCCGACGGCTCCATCCAGTACGCCGAGAACCCGCCCAAAAAGTATCAGGACATCTACCCGCTCAACTTCGAATCCATCGAATGGCGCTCCCTCTGGGACGAGCTCAAATCCGTATTCGAGTTCTGGATCAAGCGCGGCGTCAAAGTCTTTCGCGTCGATAATCCCCACACCAAGGCTCTCCCCTTCTGGGAGTGGTGCATCACCACCATCCGCGAAGAACACCCCGACGTGATCTTTCTCGCCGAAGCCTTCACCCGCCCGCACGTCATGTACTCGCTCGCCAAGGCCGGCTTCACCCAGTCCTATACTTACTTCACCTGGCGCAATACCAAAGCCGAGCTCGAGACCTACATGGAAGAGCTCATCACCCCGCCCGTGAGCGACTTCTTCCGGCCCAACTTCTGGCCCAATACCCCCGACATCCTCCACACGCAGCTCCAGGAGGGCGGACGTCCCGCCTTTATGCAGCGCCTCATCCTCGCCGCAACCCTCTGCTCGAACTACGGCATCTACGGCCCGTCCTACGAACTGGGCGAGAACGCCCCCACCAGGCCCGCCCCCGGCAAGACCGAGTCCGAGGAGTACCTCGACTCCGAAAAATACGAGATCCGCCAGCGCAGCCGCAACCAGCCCGGCACCCTCGTCCCCCTCATCACCCAGATCAACCACATCCGCCGCGCCAACCCCGCCCTCCATACCAACGACACCCTCGTCTTCCACCCCGTCGACAACCCCAGCCTCATGTGCTACTCCAAATCCGCCCACGACGAAATGCAGTTCGCCCAGAACGGCGGAGACAACATCATCCTCGTCGCCATCAACCTCGATCCCGGGCGCGAACAGGCCGGCTGGATCGAACTCGACCTCAAGGCCCTCAACATCCCTCACCATCAGGACTTCGTCGTCGAAGACCTCCTCACCGGCCTGAGCTACACCTGGCACGACCGCTCCAACTACGTAGCCCTCCGCCCGGAGATCCAGCCCGCCCACATCTTCCGCATCCGCCGCCAGCCGGAGCCCGCAACCACGCCGTCCTAGCACTCCGTCCCAGAGCGACCAACGGGAGCCACCACGCGAAACGAACACGGTACGAAGTACCCGCCCGCGCGCAGCGGGCCCGTGCGGCAGCGCCTCATAGATTGAGGCTCTAAACGGCACCTCAACCTCTGAATATTCGTTCCCGCCCATCGCATCGACTGTCGCGGCGATTCCCTGCCGGCCTTCTCGAACCATGGGCCACTGCGAATGCGTGAGCACAAGCAGCGCAAGGCGCCGCTCCGCGAGGGTTCTGCTCGTAACGGATCTTCTTATCGGTCGTGATGAAGAGGTCGAAGCCCGCGAGTTCCGCGAGCGCAATCAGTTCGCCATTTGCAAGCGCCTCCCACCCATGCTGCCGCGCCTCGTCGACTTGATCTCCTCTGAGAAATGCCGCAAGGCCCCTTGGCACGCCGTTATCGAACAGAATGTGCATCGTTCTCCTTCATGCAGCAGCCGAAGCCCGTTCCAGAGAACGCGCCGCAACGCCATAAGCGCTCAAACTCCGCGCGGGTCACCGGAAACTGCTCAACCACCTCCTCGACGCCCATCCCCGCCTCAAGGTTCTCGAAAATCACCCGCACCGGCGTCCGCGTACCCCGCAGAACCCGGTCCCCGCTCACCTTGCCGGGAACGCTCTCCACCGCCGCGCACTGAGACCAGTCCAGAGCCGTCATCTCCAGTCCTCCACAGAGTTGACTCGGAAGGCTCTACAGCCGATGTCAACTCACCCGCATCCAAGCCCTCACAGGGAGAACATCCGCATTGAAGAAGCTCGGAAGCGCAGCCGATCCGCTCTGGTACAAAGACGCCGTCATCTACGAGATCCACGTGCGCGCCTTCGCGGACTCCAACAACGACGGTATCGGCGACTTCCAGGGACTCATGGGCAAGCTCGACTACCTCCAGGATCTCGGCGTCACCTGCCTCTGGCTGCTGCCCTTCTTCCCTTCGCCCCTGCGCGACGACGGCTACGACATCTCCAACTACGTCGACGTCAACCCCTCCTACGGCAATCTCAACGACTTCAAACAGTTCCTCGACGCCGCCCACAAGCGCAACATGCAGGTGATGATCGAGCTCGTCATCAATCACACCTCCGACCAGCACCCCTGGTTCCGCGCCGCCCGCCTCGCCCCTCCCGGCTCCCCCGAGCGCGACATGTACGTCTGGTCCGACAGCGACCAGAAATACCAGGGCGTCCGCATCATCTTCACCGATACCGAGAAATCCAACTGGACCTGGGACGACACCGCCAAAGCCTTCTACTGGCACCGCTTCTTCTCCCACCAGCCCGACCTCAACTTCGATCACCCCCGCGTCATGGAAGAAGTCCTCACCGCCATGCGCTTCTGGCTCGACATGGGCGTCGACGCCCTCCGTCTCGACGCCATCCCTTACCTCATCGAGCGCGACGGCACCTCCTGCGAAAACGTCCCCGAAACCCACGTCAAAATCAAAGCCATCCGCGCCGCGCTCGATGAGGAGTACAGCAACCGCCTCATCCTCGCCGAAGCCAACATGTGGCCCGCCGACGTACGCCCCTACTTCGGCGACGCCGACGAGTGCCACATGGCCTTTCACTTCCCGCTCATGCCCCGCATCTACATGGCGCTGCGCCAGGAAGACCGCCTGCCCATCACCGACATCATGGCGCAGACCCCCGACATCCCCGAGTCCTGCCAGTGGGGTCTCTTCCTCCGCAACCACGACGAGCTCACCCTCGAGATGGTCACCGACGACGAACGCGACTACATGTACCTCGCCTACTCGGCCGACCCCCGCATGCGCATCAACGTCGGCATCCGCCGCCGCCTTGCCCCGCTCGTCGACAACAACCGCCGCCGCATCGAGCTCCTCAACTCGCTCCTGCTCAGCTTCCCCGGCACGCCCATCATGTACTACGGCGACGAGATCGGCATGGGCGACAACATCTACCTTGGCGACCGCAACGGCGTCCGCACCCCCATGCAGTGGAACTCCGACCGCAACGCCGGCTTCTCCAAGTGCGATCCCGCCCGCCTCTACTTTCCCGTCGTCATGGACCCCATCTACGGCTACCAGGTCGTCAACGTAGAGGCTCAGCTCTCCGACCAGTCCTCGCTCCTCCACTGGTCCCGCAACATGATCGCCCTGCGCAAGCTCTTCCAGGTCTTCGGCCGCGGAACCCTGCGCTTCCTCCATCCCGACAATCGCAAGGTCCTCGCCTACATCCGCGATCTCGCCCGCCTTGGTCCCGATGGCCAGCCCGACGGCACCCACGAAACGGTCTTATGCGTAGCCAATCTCTCGAGATTCGCCCAGCCCGTCTCGCTTGATCTCCACGAGTACGCCGGTGCCATGCCCGTCGAGATGCTCGGCTACGTCTCTTTCCCGCAGATCACCGACACCGCCTACCCGCTCACGGTCGCCCCCTACTCTTTCCTCTGGTTCGAGCTCCAGCCCGCACCGCCCGCGCAGACGCTCCCGCCCGACCTCTCCGCCGATGAACCCGCCGCGGAGGCCGGGGACGAAGTAGCCCATTCGCTCCTCAGCACCGGCTGGGCCGCGCTCCAGTCCGGCCCCGGCCACGCCCTTCTCGAGCAGCGCCTGCCCGCCTGGCTCCCGCGCCAGCGCTGGTTCGGCGCCAAGACCCGCCCCATCCAGCGCGTCCGCGTCGTCGAATTCGCCGCCCTGCCCACCCCCACCCCGGTCGCCGCCCAGGCCGCGGCCGGCCACTCCGTTGAGCTCCCCGAGCCCTTCGCCCTCGGGGCCGCCCTGTTCTTCATCGAGCTCCACTACGCCGAGGGCGACCTCGACCTCTACCAGCTCCCGCTCGCCCTCTCCTCCGGCCGCGAGCTCGAAGCCATCACCGCCGGTGCTCCCAACAGCATCCTCGCCACCCTCACAACCCCCAGCGGCCCCGCCGCCCTGCACGACGCCGTTGTCCGCGAAGACCTCCGCCAGTCGCTCCTCCGCCTCATCGAAGACCAGACCTCCCTTCCGCTCACCGAGACCTCCTCCATCGGCACCGCCACCCTCTCCGGCTGCGCCTCCAGCGCCTTCGGCGAAGCCCGCGGCTCCGACCCGCTGCCCGCCCGCATCTCCTCCGCCGAGCAGTCCAACACCAACATCTTCTACGACGGCAAACTCCTCCTCAAGCTCTTCCGCCGTCTCCAGCCCGGCCGGAATCCCGATGTCGAGATCGGCCGGTTCCTCACCGAAGTCGCCCACTTCCCCCGCATTGCCAGCTTCCTCGGCGAGATCACCCGCCGTGACGAGACTCCCGAGAACACAGCCGACAAGCCGGAACCCACCACCATCGCCATGCTCCAGCCCCTCGTCGAAAACGAAGGCGACGGCTGGCAGTGGACCCTCGACGAGCTCGCCCGCTTCTACGAAGCCGCAGCCGCCTGGCCCCAGCCCGGAGACGAAGGCATCCCCGCCACCCTCGCCTCAACCGGCCGCATCCCCGAAGAAGCCCGCGAGCGCGACGGCCTCTACTTCGAATCCGCCGCCCTCCTCGGCCGCCGCACCGCCGAGCTCCACCTCGCGCTCGCCACCGAGACCGACGATCCCGCTTTCAAGGCAGAACCGTTCACCCCCGACTCCCTCGCAGCCGACGCCCACCGTATCGACGCCCAGATCCACCGCACCCTCGACGCCCTCCGCGCCGGCATGCCCCAGCTCCGCGAGCTCGTCGCCGACGAGGCCGCCACCATCCTCTCCCGCCGCATCGAGCTCTTCAACCGCGCTCACGCCATCACCGCCCTCGCCGGAGCCGAGGCCAAACGCATCCGCATCCACGGCGACTATCACCTCGGCCAGGTCCTCCGCACCCGCAACGACTTCGTCATCCTCGACTTTGAAGGCGAGCCCGCCCGCACCCTCGCCGAACGCCGCCAGAAACAGTCCCCGCTCAAGGACGTAGCCGGCATGCTCCGCAGCTTCTCCTACGCCGCCTATGCAGGGTTAGACCAGCAAGTCCAGCGTCGACCCGACCTCCAGCGCACCCTGGAGCCCTGGGCCCGCCTCTGGCAGAACGCCGCCTGCACCAGCTTTCTCAACGCCTGGAAAGAGACCATCGCCGCCGATCCTCACCTGCTTCCGCAACCCGAACAGGCACAAGCCCTCCTCAACGCGTACCTTCTTGAGAAGGCCCTCTACGAGCTCCTCTACGAACTCAACAACCGTCCCGCATGGGTCCGTATCCCCCTCGCCGGTATCCTCGCCCTGCCCGACCCGGCCAACGCCTGACACCGCGAACGCACCAACACGAGAGAACGCCCATGGCCTCCACCAACGTCGCCCAGAATGTAGACCAGAACCTCGCCCCCGCAGCAGCGCACGCCTCCACCAGCCCGCTCCTGATCTCCATCGCCTCGCTCGATCACGACGCGCTGCAGCAGACCCTCGCCAATCTCGCCGTCGCCTTCCCGGGCCGCGAGCTCGTCGTCGCCACGCCCGACACCTCGGCCGGCTCCTACGACAACATCCGCGTCGTCGACTACACCCCCGCCCTCCCGTCCTCCGGCTCCTGGACCCTCACCGCCGCCGACTTCCTCAACGCCCACTCGCTCGCCGCCGAGCACAAAGCCGAGGCCATCCTCCAGCTCGGCCCCGAAGGCCAGAGCTTGGAGCCCGCCGCCCTCTACAGCCTCGCCGCTGCCGTCCTGCAGGAAAAGGTCGACCTCGCCACCCCGCGCTACGCTCTGGCCCCGCGCGCCGGCCTCGTCAACTCCGCCATCCTCTATCCCATCACCCGCGCTCTCTTCGGCGCGCGCGCCCGCTACCCTCTCGCCGTTGACCTCTGCCTCTCCGCCCGGGCCCTTGAGCGCATCGCCACCGCCGCCCAGCGCTACACCGCCGCCAATCAGCCCGACGCCCTCGTCTGGCCCGTCTCCGAAGCCGCCGTCGCCGGCTTCTCCATTACTGAAGTCGACGCCGGCCCCCGCGCCCTGCCCGTCCCCACCGGCCTCGATCTCAACAGCCTTCTCGCCCATGTCGCCGGCTCCCTCTTTGCCGACATCGAGAGCAAAGCCGCCTTCTGGCAGCGTGCCCGCACCGCGCCCGCCTCACGCCTTGGCCCGGCCCGCACCGCCCCCGCCGAACCCGTCACCCCCGAGGAGTTCGCTCCGCTCATCGATCAGTTTCGCCTCGCCTTCGGCAACCTGCAGGAGATCTGGTCCCTCGTCCTCCCGCCCCAGTCCCTCCTCGGCCTCAAACGCCTTTCCGTCCTGCCCGCCGCCGCCTTCACCATGCCCGACAGCCTCTGGGCCCGCATCGTCTACGACTTCGTCCTCGCCTGGCGCCTCCGCACCATCAATCGCGGCCACCTGCTCGGCGCGCTCACCCCGCTCTACCTCGCCTGGGTCGCCTCGCACCTGCTCCAGACCAGCGCCGGCACCGACCCCGAACGCCACATCGAAGCCGTCGCCTCCGCCTTCGAAGCCGACAAGCCCTACCTCGTCTCCCGCTGGCGCTGGCCCGACCGCTTCAATCCCTAGACCTCCCGTCTCTCCGAATCCCCCGGCGTGCCCGCCCCGCCCACTCGAAAGGAGTTCCCGATGTCGCTCTTCACCCTCGCACTCCAGGCCGCCACCCAGTCTGTCGGCAACCAGCCCGACACCTACACCTACCCCGCTCAGTACCCGCCCGCTAACCCCGGCATCCTGCAGCAGATGTCCATTGCCCTCCAGAGCTCGCTCAACCGCGTCCTCGCCCTCCTGGTCAGCATCCTGCCCGGCGTCCTCGGCTTCATCCTCGCGCTCGCCATCTTCACCGCATTCGGCATCTTCCTCAGCTGGGTCGTCCGCAAGCTCCTCACGGCCTTCAAGTTCGACGACCGCATGACCCGCCAGTACGCCGGCGGCATCGCCGACTGGTCCCCCGGCCACAGCCCCACCGCGCTCGCCGGACGCATCTCCTTCTGGGCCTGCGTCCTGCTCGGCCTCACCATCGGCATCTTCTCGCTTGACGCCTCCTACTCCCCCAACTCCGTCCTCTCCACCTCGCTCCTGCCCTACCTCACCCACGCCGTAGGCGCCATCGTCCTGCTCTTCGCCGGCAACCTCATCGCCCGCTTCCTCGCCCGCACCGTCCTCATCGGAGCCGTCAACAACCAGCTCCAGTACGCGCGTTTTCTCTCGATGGGAGTCAAATGGCTGGTGCTGGTGCTCACCGCCGCCATGGTCCTCGACCACCTCCAGATCGGCGGCACCATCATCGAGCTCGCCTTCGGCATCCTCTTCGGCGGCATCGTCCTCACCCTCTCGCTCGCCATCGGCCTCGGCTCCCGCGACCTCGTCAGCCGCTCTCTCGATCGCGCAACGGACCACTCCCAGTCGCCATCCGAAGAACGCCTCGCCCGCGGCCCCCTCACCACTCCCATGCCTGCCGAACCGCGCGAAACCCTGCGCCACTTCTAGCTGCAATCAACGCCGAGAACACACCCAAGCCATCCGGCACCCCGCGAAGGCCCTGCCGCAGGGCCCGGGGTGCCCGTCAGGCACCAGAGCAAGCTTGTATTTGTCCTTCGTTTCCCACACCGTTACAACTTCCAGGCCACCTCAATTCACCCTTAGTCCGGCATTCACCCTCCGCCGGGCTATGTCGAGAACGTCGGCGATAGGCGAACCTCGTATCTGTCAGGCGGGAACCAAATCGCGCCGGCATAAAGAGAGGCTCCTCACAATGCATGACTTCCTGGTTGCTGCCGCGTTCATGATGATGGTCATTCTGCCCTGCATCGTCACCATGGGCTCCGGTAGCTCCGAAGACGGCGAATAAAGCTTAATCCGCTCGCTTCCCCCATAAGGCGCGACACTCCCGGGCCAAACGGTCACTCTCTAGTTGTCACCCGCGGCACACCCTGGTTCTCACTCCCCGCGAAGCGAAGCAATCTGCTTCTCTACCCATCCCTCCCAAACCGCTCACGAGCCTGCGCCAGCAGCTCCGGCGTATCCACATCCAGCTCCCCATCCGGCAGCTCAATCCACGCCGCATCCCGCAACAGATCGCGCGCTCCGGCATCCCCCTTCAACGACAGGGCCCGAGCGAAGTCGATCGCAGGCAGATACGCCGGAACCCCCACCCGGCCCGCATACGCAGATCCCACCGCACACCCCTGCTCCACTCCCAGCTTGATGAGCGCAGCCAGATGCGCCGCCGACACCGCCGGCTGATCGCACACCATCAGCACCGCTCCGGCTGCTTCTGAGCCCAGCGCCGCCAACCCAACCCGCAGCGAACTCGCCATCCCCTCCGCCCAGTCCGCATTCCGAACCATCTCCGCTTCACCCAGCGCACACACGGCCACAACCTCCTCCGCCCGGGCCCCCAGCACCACCACCACCGGCGCACATCCAGCTTCCGCCGCCATCCGCACCGCCCGCTCCAGCAGGCGTTCGCCGCCCAGCACGGCGAGCTGCTTCGCCTCCCCCAGCCGCGTAGAAGCCCCCGCCGCCAGCACCACCGCCCCCACCCTCAAGCCGGCACCGCATCCAGCGCACACTGCACCTGCAGGTACTTCGAAGCCCCACCCTTCTTCACCTGCTCCGCCACCGCCTCCGCGCTCAGCCGCAGCGAGCTGCCCAGCCGCCCGTGCACCACCCCATGCACCTCCGCCACAATCGCCAGTGCGATCGCCTCCGGCCCATCGCCCCCCAGGTCCATTCCCACCGGCGCAAACAGCCGCTCACAGCACTCCGCCACCGTCCGCTCCAGCATCGCCGCCGCCTCGCTCACCAGCAGGCTGCTCCGGTGCTTTGCCCCCAGCAGCCCCAGATACCGCGGCCCTACCGGCAGCATCGCCGCCAGCAGCGCCCGGTCCTGCTCATAGCTGTGCGTCATCAGCACCACCGCATCCTCCGGCCCGATCCCCAGGCCTGCAGCCCCGCTCGCCGGATCCTCCCCCAGCGCCACTACCCGCCGCGCCCGCGGAAACCGCTCTGCCCGCGCCAGCTGCTTGCGTCCATCCGCCACCGTCACCGCAAACCCCACCGCCGATGCCAGCTCCACCACCGGCCGTGCGTCATCCCCAGCCCCAAACACAAAAAGTTTCCTGGGCGCCGTCAGCCGCTCCACAAACCGCCCCTCATACTCCTCCCCCGGCGTAAGCCGCTGCGCACACGCAATCTTGTCGTCGCTCAGCGCCGGGCTCTTGAACAAGACCGTCCCATCCGCCCCCACAATCAAACGCCGCAGCCCGCGCCCGCCGCCCGGCAGAAAGCTCACCACCACAGCCTCCCGCCCCGCCAGCGACCCCTCCATCGCCTCCAGCAGCGCCCGCCCTTCCGGCGCATCCGCCGACTCAAACAGCAGCTCCACCGTCCCCCCGCACCCCAGCCCGAACGGAATCTCCGCCGTATCGTCGAACACCATCGAGTACCGTTCCACCCGCGCCCCGTCCCGCACCATCCACGGAGCCTTCTTGATCACCTCCGCCTCAAGACACCCCCCGCTCAGCGTGCCCGCATGCTCCACCGTCCCCGGAGCCATCAGCAGCCGAGCCCCCGGCCGCCGATAAGACGATCCCTCCGCCCGCACCAGCGTCACCAGCACCGCCCCGGTCGCCGCCTCACCACCAGTCGCCTGACCGCCAGTCGCCTGACCGCCCTCCGCCTCACCCGCCCGCCACAACTCCACAATCTTCGTCTGTTCCGTCACGATCGACCCTCAATCCCGCATGCCATGATCTGCGTCCTCTGCGCGCCGCTCTCCGCGCCCTCTTCCTTCCGCACTGGCCCTTCCCAACTGAAGCCGACACCCTCACCGCACCACACCCATATCCGATGCCCCGCACCCTCACCCCGCACCATCCCCACCCCAATCTCTGCTAAACTCAAAAAGTCGATTCCGCGAGCCCCTCAGGCGATCCCGTCGCCTGTCTCACCGGGCAAGCAAGGACCAAATTCGACATCCGCACAGCCAAAGGTTCGGGGCGTAGCGCAGCCTGGTAGCGCACCTGCTTCGGGAGCAGGGGGTCGTTGGTTCGAATCCAATCGCCCCGACCATTCTTTTGATCCATCCCGCTGACGTAAACGGTGAGCTCAACCCACCTGAGCGTTAGCCTCATCAAGGCGCAGGTGGAGATGCCACTTCAGAACAACTCCGTCGTGGACCCAGATCTCCTTGCAGCACGGAACAAACCCGGGAGCACCTACCAGGACGTCATAGTAGCCATCAGGCAAATGCGTTGCGAAGTGTCCTGAGCGGTCAGGGAGAACCGTACGTTTTGAGCGTCCTGCCCACTCATGAATCCAGATGTGAGCCTTCTCCAGCGGCTGTCCATCTCCTCGGAAGGTAATCGCTCCAATGAGGTTGGCAGGCCTGTCTTGCGCAGAAGCCGAAAATGAGCAACAACCACGGTACACGCTAAAACGATCATGTAAGTGCCCCCAAGCGCCCAATATGTGAAGCGAGCCATGGACTACACCTCCTCGTGTAAGCTCCGCTCAAAGACAATCGATCCGCCCCAATGCTATAACGCCTGCATCCCAATGCTGTCCCACATCCTCGCCCTCGATCAAGGCACCACCAGCTCCCGCGCCATCCTCTTCGACCGCTCCGGCGCCATCGCCGCCACCGCACAGCACGAGTTCCCGCAGCTCTACCCCGCCCCCGGCCACGTCGAGCACGATCCTTTCGACATCCTCACCTCCCAGATCGCCGCCGCCATCGAGGTCCTCAGCAAATCCGGCGTCCGCCCCGCCGACGTCGCCGCCATCGGCATCGCCAACCAGCGCGAAACCACCCTCCTCTGGGACCGCGACACCGGCAAGCCCGTCGCGAACGCCATAGTCTGGCAGGACCGCCGCACCGCGACGCTATGCAGGAAACTGATCGACGACGGTGCCGAGCCGACAGTACGCGCCCGCACCGGCCTCCTTCTCGACCCCTACTTCTCCGGCACCAAGCTCGCCTGGCTCCTCGGCCACATCCCGGGCGCCCGCAGCCGCGCCGAAGCCGGCAAACTCGCCTTCGGCACCGTCGACTCCTGGCTCCTCTGGAACCTCACCGGCCGCACCCGCCACCTCACCGACCGCACCAACGCCTCCCGCACCCTCCTCTACAACATCGTCGAAGACCGCTGGGACCCCGACCTCCTCAAGCTCTTCAACATCCCCGAAGCCGTCCTCCCCGAGGTCGTCTGGTCCAGCGAAGTTGTCGGCCGAACCCACGCCTCGAGCGGCCTGGGCGAAATCCCCATCGCCGGTATCGCCGGAGACCAGCAGGCCGCCCTCTTCGGCCAGATCTGCACCCGGCCCGGCCAGGCCAAAAACACCTACGGCACCGGCTGCTTCCTCCTTGAGCCCATCGGCCCCGACTTCCGTCTCTCCGCCCACCGCCTCCTCACCACCCTCACCTGCACCCCCGACCGCTCCCTCGCCTACGCCCTCGAAGGCAGCATCTTCATCGGCGGAGCCGTCGTCCAGTGGCTCCGCGACAACCTCCAGTTCTTCCGCGAGTCCGCCCACATCGAGTCCATCGCCGCGTCCGTCTCGACCTCCGCTGGCGTCTACTTCGTCCCCGCCTTTACCGGCCTCGGCGCGCCCCACTGGGACCCTCACGCGAGCGGCCTCATCATCGGCCTCGAACGCAGTACTGAAATCGCTCATATCGCACGGGCAGCACTGGAAAGCATCGCCTTCCAGGTTGCCGACGTCCTCGAAGCCATGGACGCCGACACCCCCGTCGCCCTCACCGAGCTGCGCGTCGACGGCGGCGCCGCCGCCAACGACCTCCTCATGCAGTTCCAGGCCGATCTCCTCGGCGTCCCCGTCCGCCGCCCCGCCATCCTTGAAACCACCGCGCTCGGTGCAGCCTGGCTCGCCGGCCTCGCAGTCGGCTTCTGGTCCTCGCTCGAGGAAATTGCCCTCCACCTCCAGCCCGACCGCATCTTCACCCCCGCCGCCGATGCCCAACACACCCGCGCCCGCCTCACCCGCTGGCGCGAAGCCGTAGCCCGCTCCCGCAACTGGAACCAGTCCGCCGCGCCTCCAGACCAGCCAGCCACCACGGAGGCCAACTCATGATCCGCAGCCAGCTCCTCGGCGAGTTCATGGGCACCCTCGTCCTCATCCTCCTCGGCGAAGGAGCCAACGCCGCCATCTCGCTCAAGCGCTCCAAAGCCGAAGCCGCCGGATGGCTCGCCCTCACCGCCGCCTGGGCCTTCGCCGTCCTCGCCGGCATCTTCACCTCGCTCCTCTTCGGCTCGCCCGACGCCCACCTCAACCCCGCCTTTACCCTCGCCTTCGCCATCAAAAACCACGAGTATTCGAAGTTCCTCCCCTACGCCGCCGTCCAGGTCGCCGGAGCCTTCTGCGGCGCCATCCTCGTCTGGCTCTTCTACTTCCAGCACTGGCGCGAGACCCTCGACCCCCACACCAAACGCGGCGTCTTCTGCACCTCCCCCGCCATCCGCCACTTCGGCTGGAACCTCCTCAGCGAGGTCATCGCCACCTTCACCCTCGTCCTCGTCGCCGGCGCCATGAGCTCCAAACTCGTCCTCTCCACCGGAGCCGCCTCCGGCCTCAGCCCCTACCTCCTCAGCTGCCTCGTCTGGGGCATCGGCCTCTCACTCGGCGGCACCACCGGCTACGCCCTCAACCCCGCCCGCGACCTCGGCCCCCGCCTCGCCCATTGGCTCCTCCCCATCCCCAACAAAGGCCCGTCCGACTGGTCCTACGCCTGGATCCCCATCCTCGGACCACTCCTCGGAGCCACCCTCGCCGGCCTCATCCTCTACAGGCTCGGCGCCTGAATCTTCGCCTCTAACGGCTCGCGGCTTAGCGCCGCTTCTTTCGCGGAGCACACCAGCCTTCGAAAGCTCCGCATCCAGCACAAACGCCTGCCGATCCGCCCGCCAGCGGTAAGCCTCCGCGGAACGATGTTCATGCCCGCTGTCGTCCGCCGCATCCCAGTGCGTCGAGACCACCGCATGATGCGGCACGTCGAAGACCAGATCCGCGGCATGCGTCACCGAAGCCCCGGAGTCAAAGATCCCCACATCCGGCTCTCGCTCCCCTTACTGAAGAGCGCCATCGCAGGCTTGCCGCCCACCAGCCGCACCACCGTCACCGAGTCCGTATACGCGCCCAGATTGTTGAAGTCCACAATCGCCTGCTTCGTCCCGTCCCCGATCACGTCCTCCTCGGCGACGTAGTCGAGACCGCGATCCCGCGGATACGTGTCCTCTTCGAAGGTAGCCCGGAACACCGCCTGCACTGCCGCATCCCGCGTCTCCCACTCACTCGAATGCGAGACCTTCGCCTGTGCCGTAAGAACCCACAACAACAGCGACAACATGTTGTTCCCCTTCGCCGCACACCTACGGCTCAGAGGAAGTCTTCCCAAACTCCGCGTCCCGTCACCATCCCACGTCCGGACTACAAGCCAGGCGACGATGCCCGCGACTTGCGCATCAGCAGCCGCGTCTCTAAGCCGTTTTCTTCAACTCCGGCGAATAAAATGAAGCATTCTGGAACCCGCGCTCCGCCTCCCGCGCGAACTCGATCATATGGTGCGACACCAGGCTCACATGGATCACGATGTCGATATCCAGCTCCTTCAGCGCCGGCTTCGCCATCTCCCAGAACAGCTTCCGATAATCCCCGCGCACGCCCACCCGCCACATCAGCCGCGCCAGCGTACTCACCCCGCGCCACACATTCTTCAGGCTCAGCTTGCCCGACGGAGGAATAGCCACCCGGTTCGGATACGTATGTTTCACGTTGTACTCGAACCGCTTATAAATCGCCTCCGGCTCGAACGCCGCCACAAACGTCCGCCGCCACATCGCAACGACATCGTTGTACGGCAGCTTGAACTCCACATTCGACTCACGCCCCGGCGTCTCGTTCAGCCGTCCCTCCGCCATCAACCGCCGATGCAGTGGCGTCCGCGGCAGTGCCTCCAGCAGATTGATCGTCAGCACCGGAATCTGCGAAGCCTCCACAAACTCGAGGATCCGGTCCGGCGTGTCGATCGTGTCGGTATCGAGCCCCATAATCATCCCCGACACCACCTCCATTCCGTACCCGTTCAGCTTCTTCACCGCATCCAGCAGCGGAATCTCGCTGTTATGCTGCTTCGACATCGCCTTCAGCGCGTTCATCTCCGGCGTCTCGATCCCGCAGAAGATCGTCCAGAACGAAGCCTCCCGCATCATCTCCAGCAGGTCGGGCGACCGCACGATATTCAGCGTCGCCTCGCACGCGAACTCGACCGGATACTTATTCTTCTTCTGCCACGCCACCAGATGTGGCAATAACTCCTTCGCCGCCTTCCGGTTCCCAACAAAGTTGTCGTCGACAAAGTAGACCGCGCCCACGCATCCGCCCGCCACAATCTCGTCCAGCTCTTTAATTACCTGTTCCGGCGTCTTCAGCCGGGGATTATTCCCGTACAGCTCCGGTATGTCACAGAACTCGCACTTATACGGGCATCCACTCGAAAACTGCACGTTCGCCAGGAAATACTGATCCATCCCCGCCAGTTTGTAAGCCGGAGTAGGAAACTCGGCCATCGGCAATCGCTCTGCTGTTACAAATTTTCGCTGCGCCGCAGGCCGCTCAATCGACTCCGCCAGACACGCCACAATCGCATCCGTCGCGTCGCCCAGCTCCCCCACATGCAGGTAGTCGAACTCCGGATAGAACTCCGGCGCTCCCGACACCGACGGGCCGCCCAGCACCGTCACCTTGCCATGCTGGTGCGCGCGCCGGTTCACCTCATGGATCGCGTCCCGCTGAATATGCATCCCCGAGCAGAACACCGCATCCGCCCAGCGAAAATCCTTCTCCTTCGCCGCCGCAATATTCTCGTCGACGAACCGAACCTCCCAGTGCGCCGGCAGATACGCCGCAATCACCAGCAATCCCTGCGGCGGCATAAACCCCTTCACGCCCAGCAGCGGATACGCATGATGAAACGTCCCAAACGCCTTCGCATACTTCGGAAACACACACAAAATCCGCCGCGACACCGCCCCAACGTCGGCCGCAACCCTCTCCGCAGCCCCGTCTTCCATTGCTAAAGGAGTCGAGTTCCCCGCACGCTCCGTCGTCCGTGCGCCAGCCGCCGGCCTGATCTGTGCCAGTTCCAAAGAGCCCATCCCACCCGCAGAAATCCGCGTTTTCCTGATTCAGTATAAATCCGCCCCCTCCCGCAAAACGAAAGCAGCTCCCTCCTAAGGCACAGCGCTCGTCCTGCTTCCCCCCTGCTCCGCACTCCCTCCTCCCGCGCCCCGAAGCCCAGACAGAAAAGCCCAGCGTCGCACACGCTGAGCTTGTCTCCCCCGGTACAGCACTCGCAAACCCTATCGATTCTCCAAGCGCATGCTCTAGATCGCGCTCGACATGCTCGTCGAGAACCCCGCCCGCGCACCCACAATGTGCGTCGACAAAGTCATGCTCGCCACCGCGCACAAGCTCAGCATCGCGCCGTCAACCCATACTTCCTCTGAGCCTGTCCCGAGTCCTCGCGCCGAACCTCCACCTGAAAC
>CAXTVJ010000018.1:35882-61496 GCA_964247715.1 uncultured Acidobacteriaceae bacterium
GCACAACTCCCACATGAGAACTCTCCAGGGTGAGTCGCTCCGCGCTGGAGAGCCAAATGCTTTCCCTCCAGACGCCAGATCACAAAACCATGCCGCCAGCCAACTCCCTTCGCCGCACCATCCTCCGGGCCGCCCTGCTCCTCGCCACCGCCCTTGTCCTCCTCTGCCCGGCCTCGGCACAGCTCCAGGCTCACACCGTCACCGCCCTCTCCACCACCGCCGCCCGCTTCCCTTACGGAAGCCCCATCACTCTCTCCGTCGCCGTCACCCCTGCCTCCGCCACCGGCCGCGTCACCCTCACCGACAACGCCCAGCCCCTCACCACCCTCACCCTCGTCGATGGCGCCGCCTCCTTCACCTCCACCACCTTTGCCCTCGGCGCGCACCGCTTCGCCGCTGCCTACGCGGGCGACCCCGCCGACGCACCCTCCTCCACCCCCATCCTCCCCATCACCATCGACCGCGATCCCGACACCCTCACCCTCTCCGCCGAACCTCTCACCGCCCCCTGGACCAGCCTCCCGCCCCTCACCGTCACCGCCCATCCCGCCTCCGCCACCGGCCTCATCACCCTTACCGACACCGCCGGCTCTACGCCCGTCACCCTCGCCACCGCGTCCCTCACCCCCGACCCGCTGGGCAGCACCGCCCTCTTCTCGCTCGTCTCGCTTCCGCCCGGCCTCCACACTCTCACCGCCACCTACCCCGGCGACCTCCTGAACCTCGGCGCCACCAGCTCCACTCTCACCGTCAACGTCACCTCCTTCCCCGCCGCCGTCACCCTCCGCCTCACGCCTTCCCCGTCCATCTGGGGCCAGCCCGTCTCCCTCATCGCCGGCGTCTCTCCCTCCACCGACTTCATCACCTTCACCGACACCCTCGACGGCGCGCTCGGCCAGGCCGACGTCAATCCCTCCGGCCTCGCCATCTTCCACACCTCCACCCTCTCCGTCGGCCTTCACACCATCTCCGCCACCTTCCCCGCCGACGCCTTCCACACCCTCGCCTCCACCACGCAAACTCTCCTCGTCACAGCCGCCCTGACCGTCACCACCCTCGGCCCCATCGCCGCAACCATCCCCACCGCCTCCCCCATCACCCTCACCGCCGCCATAGCCCCGGCTTCTGCCACCGGCAGCCTCACCTTCCGCGACTCCGCCATCGGCACGCTCGGCCAGGCCGCCGTCCTCAACGGCATCGCCACCCTCACCCTCCCGTCCCTCAACCCCGGCCCCCACACCCTCGTCGCCGCCTATGCCGGCAGCGCTACCCTCGCCCCGTCTCTCTCCGCCCCCGTCTCGACCACCATCACCCTCGACACCTCCGTCCTCATCCTCTCCATCTCCCCCGCGAACCCGCGCGCCGCCCAGCCCGTCACCTTCACCGTCTCCGCCCAGCCCCCATCCCTCACCGGCCTCATTACCTTCAGCGACGGCCAAAACCCCATCGGCCACGCCCTCCTCCAAACCGGCACCCAACCCGGATCTCAGGCCGGCACCCCATCCGCCACCGCCACCTTCACCTGCTCCACCCTCACCCCGGGCCTCCACACTCTCCTCGCCACCAGCTCCGGCGACCCCACCCACGCCCCCGCCACCTCCGTCCCCCAAATCCTCTCCATCGCGCAGAACCCCACCTCCCTCACCCTCACCCTCGCGCAGAATCCTATCCCCGCCGACCTCCCCATCTCCGTCAACCTCCACGTCACCGCCCCCTGGGGCAGTCCCACCGGAACCCTCGCCCTCCGCTCCGGCGCTTCCATCCTCGCCTCCACCACCCTCTCCGCCCTCCAGTCCGGCGCCGCCACCCTCACTCTCCCCGGCACCCTCGCGCCCGGCACCTACACCCTCATCGCCTCCTACTCCGGCGATCCCGCCAACCTCCCGGCCGACACCTCCGCAACCCCCGTCCTTCTCACCGTCACTCCCATCCCCACCTCCGGCACCCTCGAGATCTCCGCCTCCTCCGCCTTCCCCAACACCGCCGTCACCCTCACCGCCACCGTCTCCACCACCTCATCGGCCCTCATCCCCACCGGAACCGTCCAGTTTCTCCGCGACGGAACCCCCATCGCCTCCGCGCCGCTCACCCCGCAGGGCACCACCTCCACGCTCATCCCGTCCCTTCCTCTCGGAACCTCCACCTTCCTGGCCCAGTTCCAGGCTATCAACCCTTTCGCTCCCGCCACACTCGGTCCCGCCTCGCTCAACGTCGCCCAGCCCTTCGCCCTCGCCCTAAATCCCGCCGCCATCACCGTCGCCCCCGCCTCCTCTGGCACAACCACCCTCACCCTCACCCCACTCGCGGGATTTACCGGCTCCGTCGCCCTCGCCTGCTCCAGCTCGCAGCCCTTCCTCACCTGCACCGTCTCCCCAGAGAACGCGAACCTCACCTCTGCCGCCGCCGTCTCCTCCACCGTCACCGTCACGGCCGTCCCATCCACCCTCGCCCTCAACCGCACCACCAGCCCCGTGCTCCCGACCCTCGCCGTCGCCGCCCTCACCCTGCTCATTCTTCCCATCCGCAGACGCCCCCGCGCCACCCTCACCCTGCTCGCCGCTCTCACTCTCCCGCTCGCAAGCTGCGGCTGGGGAGGCACCCTCAACCAGCTCCCGCCCGGCATCTACGCCATCACCCTCACCGCCTCCGGCGCCAACATCACCCTCCCCGCCACCCTCTCCGTCAACGTCCTCGCCACGCAGTAGCCGCAGAACGCTACAATCGAAACGGCCGCGCTTCCTGCGTCCAGCCATCGCGCCCACCATGCCGATCGGAAAACTCACCCTCGAGCTCTCCATCCCCCACGCGCAGTCTCTTAAAGACCGCCGTCAGGTCGTCCGCTCCCTCAAGGACAAGCTCCGCCACGCCTTCAACCTCTCCATCGCCGAGATGAACGAGGGCGGCCCGCTCTGGAATCACGCCACCCTCAACGTCGCCGTCGTCTCCAGCTCCACCCAGTCCCTCACCCAGCACCTCGAATCCATCGACCGCGCCGCCCACCGCATCTCCGCCGGCCTCTCCGCCGAGATCGCCGACTCCTGGGCCGAGGTCTTACCCGATTAGCCCGAAGTTCTCCCCGAATCACCCTCTCGCACCTCCAGAAACGGATCCGCCCATGCCCGAACAACGCGCCCGCACCTACCACCGCAACCGCGTCGCCAACACCTTCGCCGAAGAGATCGGCGCCATGCTCGAAGGCGAGCTCTCCGACCCCCGTATCTTCCCCTCCTGCGTCACCGACGTCGTCCTCGCCCCCGGCGGCAAGTCCGCCCGCGTCTTCGTCGCCGTCCACGGAGGAGAAGACGAAGAAGCCTCCACCCTCGACGCCCTCATCTCCGCCCGCGCCTTCATCCGCTCCCAGATCCGCGACCGCCTCGGCGTCCGCCACGTCCCCGAGCTCACCTTCGCCATCGACCGCTCCGAAAAAATGTCCGGACGCATGGACGAGCTTCTCGGCCGCATGCGCAAACGCGACGAAAAACGCGAAAGGCAGCGTAAAGTCGCCGCCGCCGCCACTCCGCCCGCCGACGCTCCCGCCTCCTGACCATTGCCATCCCCGTCCGCTCTGCTACCCTGAACCCCGACGTGCCCGACCCCATCCAGACCGCCGTGGCCCCCGCCCTCCCGGCAGAACGGCCCCCCTCCGCCGCCGCGCGCCTCCTCCGTCGCCCGCTCTATGCCCTCTTCCATAATCCCCTCGTCGGCAACCCATGGGAGTGGGTCGTCCTCATCCTCGTCGGCTGCTTCCTCCTCCTCTACGGCCTCACCCCCGTCACCGGCGGCGACCGCCTCGGCCTCGTCGGAGCCGACGAACCCCGCTACGCCCAGATCGCCCGCGAAATGCTCGCCCGCCACGATCAGGCCTGCGCCCTCCACCACGCCGAAATCCTCCCGCGCAGCTTTCACAAGGCCGACCTCATCGCCAGCGAAGACTGCCTCGTCGCCGGCACCGTCACCCCCATCCTCTACGGCCAGCCCTGGCTGGAAAAACCCGCCCTCTATTACTGGCGCGCCATGGGCTTCTTCCGCGAGTTCGGCGTCTCCGACTGGTCCGCCCGCCTGCCCTCCACCTCCGGCGCCGCCTTCCTCACGCTCCTCATCTTCCTCCACATGCGCCGCTTCCGCCCCGGCGGACACCTCGACGCCGCCCTCATCTCCGTCTCCGCCCTCGGCATCCTCGCCTTCTCCCGCGGAGCCTCCACCGACATGCAGCTCGCCGCCCCCTTCTGCATCGGCATGCTCGGCTGGTACGCCTGGTACGAGACCGGCAAAAAGTTCTGGCTCTTCGACCTCTACTTCTTCGGCGCCGCCGCCACCCTCGCCAAAGGCCCCGTCGCCCCCTTCCTCGCGCTCGCCATCATCTTCCTCTTCACCGCCCTTCGCCGCGAGTGGACCCTCCTCCGCCGCACCATCTGGATCCCCGGCATCCTCCTCTATCTCGTCATGGTTCTGCCCTGGTACATCGCCGTCCAGCGCCGGAACCCTACCTTCGTCCGCGAGTTCTTCCTCGAACACAATCTCGAGCGCTTCGCCACCAATCGCTATCAGCACCACCAGCCGTCCTGGTACTACCTCGCCGTCCTCTTCCTCGGCCTCATGCCCTGGACCGTCCTCGCCCTCCGCGCCCTCGTCAACTCCTTCAACATCTCCTTCGCCGAGTGGAAGGTCCGCGGCCGCAGCGTCCCCTACCTGGGCCACTTCCGCGCCGGCGACGCCTTCCCCGAATTCCTCGTCCTCTGGGCCGTCCTCCCCGTCCTCTTCTTCTCCTGCTCCGAGTCCAAACTCCCCGGCTACATCCTCCCCTCCATCCCGCCCCTCACCATCCTCACCGGAGACTGGCTCCACCGTCACCGCCGCCAGGGGATCGCCCCCTGGCTCCTCTACACTCACGCCGCCCTCTGCGCCGCCATGGTCTTCGTCCTCACCCTCGCCCCCCAGCACATGCAGTACGAGACCCTCATCCCCTCCGCCCGCTGGCTCCTCATCGCCACCGCCGCCGCCGTCTCCACGGCCGCGCTCGTCATCGTCGTCGTCCGCCAGTTCGGCATCGCGCAGCTCCGCAACGTCACCCTCGTTCCCGTCTGCGCCATGCTCGTCTTCCTCCTCGGCTTCTTCGGCAACGAGCTCGACCTCAACTACTCCGCCCGCCCCCTCGCCGCCCAAATCCGCACTGCCGCCCCCGCCGACCGGATCGTCGCCGTCCAGAACGTCAAACGCGACATGGTCTACGGCCTCGCCTTCTACCGCAACCAGCGACCCATCCACTACGACCGCGACGGCGTACCCCCGGAAGAGCACATCCTCGTCATTCCCTCCAGCGACCAGACCGACCTCGACCAGTACCTCGCCGGCCGCATCTACGAACCCCTCTTCCTCTACGACACCCAGGGCCTCGCCATCTACAAGGTCTACGCCCAGCCCGCCGTCCTCACCCCGACCGCCTCAGCCACCCAACCCAAACCACCGCGAAAACGCAGAGCCACCAAACCGGGTGCCCCACCCTCGCGAAGCTAGGATGGGCCTGATCTCGACCAATTGCCTCCACCCCCACCCCCAGACAACTGTCATCCTGAGCGAAGCGCAGCGAAGTCGAAGGACCTGCATCTCCAGCCGCCAAAGACAACTGTCATCCTGAGCGAAGCGCAGCGAAGTCGAAGGACCTGCATCTCGGCCCCGCACACATTCCCCAAGAGCCCCGCCCTGACCCTTTCTCCCCAACTCGAGATCCTCGACCTCCGCCACTTCTCCGCGCGGCAGCTCCGTCCGCTCCTCGAGGCCGAGGCCGCCCTCTGGTACCAGCGCCTCCACTGGGAATACCGCGCCTCCACCGAACTCCTCCTCCAGTACCTCGACTCCCGCATCCTCCCCGGCTTCGTCGCCCTCGACCGCGGCCGCATCGTCGGCTACGCCTTCTGCGTCTACGAAAACTTCAAAGCCGTCATCGGCGACATTCACGCCTCGCCCCGCGAACCCAACCACCTGGCCATCGTCGAAGCCCTCACCCGCCACCTCCTCGAGCTCCTCGAAGCCTCCCCCGACATCCGCCGCATCGAGGCCCAGCTCCTGCTCTTCGATCAGGGCATCCTCCCGCCCCTCATCGCCGCCGCCGTCTCCCCCCATACCCGGTTCCGTTCCTTCCCCCGCCTCTTCCTCGAGCGCGACCTCACCTTCGCCCCCGCCGCCGCCCCCACCTTCCCCGCCGACGTCGAACTCTGCCGCTGGTCCCCCGGCTTCTACCACCCCACCGCCGAGCTCGTCCAGCGCGCCTACCTCGGCCATATCGATGCCGACATCAACGACCAGTACCGCACCCTCGCCGGCTCCGAGCGCTTCCTCCACAACATCATCCGCTTCCCCGGATGCGGCACCTTCGACCCCGAAGCCTCCTTCCTCCTCCGCGACCGCCGCGCCCACACCCTCTGCGCCGTCCTCCTCTGCTCCCGCATCGCCCCGGACACCGCCCACATCACCCAGCTCTGCGTCGCCCCCGAAGCCCGCGGCCGCCACCTCGGCCAGGACCTCCTCACCGTCGCGCTCCGCCACCTCACCGCCCGCGCCTGCCGCCTCCTCACCCTCACCGTCTCCGAAGCCAACCCCAACGCCCTCCGCCTCTACACCCGCGCCGGCTTCACCACCCGCCTCACCTTCGACGCCCTCGTCCTCGACAAACCCGCCCCCCGCCCCATCCCCTGACCGACGAACCATGCTTTCTCGCCGAAGTCGCAGTGGGACTCGCGGCTGCCGAGCACGGTTATCTCCTCCAACAGGACTAGATGGACGCGCGCGTAGAAGAAACGCTGATGCCGCTGGATGCTTGCGGCCGCCGGCGACCTCGAAGCATCAAGAACGACCTCGACGCTCACGACCCGCGGTTCTGGCAGTGCTGCTCAGGGCGTGTGTATGGTCCCATCGATCTCGATCTTCGAACACCAGAAACAGAACCGGACATCCCTCTCTGGCGCCAGCTCCGTCACGTCTAACCTGCGCCAGCGATGAAGGCCTGCGCGGCAAAGCCAGCTGGCCATCGCAGGAGCTTCATGCTCTCTGTTCGGCCAAAGCCGCGCCAGTGAGGCGATCAACGTGTCATCGGCGAAAGCTCTCGTCATCGGCATCCCTGTTCCATTTGGACACCGCGTCCTCCGTACAGGTTCCAGACCTGCCCAGCGTTCCTCGAACGCTTTCAGAACAGCCGGGTCAAACGGTGATCCAGCACAACGCCGCGAGGAAAGAGAAACCGTAAGTCTGGTCGGGGCTGGCAAAGAGGAGCCTTACCACCTCACCCCATCCAGATCCAACTCGCGCAGGGAGCGACTCTAAACGAGGTGTTCCTTTCCCTATTCCCTGCACTGACTACTCCACGTGATAATTCGGAGCTTCCCGCGTAATCACCACATCGTGCACATGGCTTTCTCGCAAACCGGCGCCCGAAATCCGCACAAACCGAGCCTTCTCCTGCAGCTCCTCAATCGTCGAGCACCCCAGATACCCCATCCCACTTCTTAGCCCGCCCACCAGCTGGTAAACCATCGCCTCCAGCGGCCCGCGATGCGGCACTCTGCCTTCAATCCCCTCCGGCACAAACTTCGCCAGCCGGTTCCCGCCCGCGCCCTCGCGCGCCGTCAGGTTCTGCCGTTCGCCCGCCGAAATCTCGTTCATATCGTCCTTGCCCTGGAAATACCGCTCGCCCGAGCCCTGCGCCATCGCACTCAAACTCCCCATCCCGCGATACGCCTTGAAGCTCCGCCCCTGATACAGAATCGTCTCGCCCGGGCTCTCATCCACCCCCGCGAACAGCGACCCCATCATCACCACGCTCGCCCCCGCCGCAATCGCCTTCGTCACGTCGCCCGAATACTTCACCCCGCCATCCGCAATCACCGCAATCCCGCGCTCCCGCGCCGCCCGCGAAGCCTCCGCAATCGCCGTAATCTGCGGCATCCCCGCGCCCGTCACCATCCGCGTCGTGCAGATCGACCCCGGCCCGATCCCCACCTTGATCGCATCCGCCCCCGCATCGATCAGCGCCAGCGCCCCCACATACGTCGCCACATTCCCCGCCAGCAGGTCCACCTGCGGAAACGCCCGCTTCACCTCCCGCACCGCCTCCAGCACCCGCGACGAGTGTCCATGCGCCGAGTCGATCGCCAGCGCGTCGACGCCCTCTTCCACCAGCGCCGCCGCCCGTTCCATATAGTCGCCCGTCGCGCCGATCGCTCCCGCCACCCGCAGCCGCCCCTGCGCGTCCTTGCTCGCATTCGGGTACTTCAGCTTCTTCTGGATATCCTTAACCGTAATCAGACCCTTCAGCTCGTACTCGTCATTCACCACCAGCAGCTTCTCCACCCGGTGCTGATGCAGAATGTGCTCGGCCTCTTCGAGCGTCGTCCCCACAGGAACCGTGATCAGGTTCGTCTTCGTCATCACCTCGCCGATCGGCAGGTCCGTCTGCGACACAAACCGCAGATCGCGGTTCGTCAAAATCCCCACCAGCTTCTTATTCTTCGTCACCGGCACGCCCGAGATCTTGTACCGCCGCATCACGTCCAGCGCCGCCTGGATCGGCTCCTCCGGCGAGATCGTCACCGGATCCACAATCATCCCGCTCTCCGAGCGCTTCACCTTGTCGATCTCGCCCGCCTGCGCCTCGATCGTCAGGTTCCGGTGCACCACACCCATCCCGCCCTGCTGCGCCATCGCAATCGCCAGCCGCGACTCCGTCACCGTATCCATCGCCGCCGACATCAGCGGGCAGTTCAGCATTATCCGCGCCGTCAGCCGCGTCTGCGTACTCACCTGCGTCGGAACCACATCGCTGTAGGCAGGCACCAGCAGCACATCATCGAACGTCAAAGCTTCCGGAATCGACTCGAGAATCATGCTCTCTATTGTGGCACCGCCGCTCACAAGGTGCGTCGATCCCCGAAAACTCGGCGAAGCCAGTCCACCCCCCCCCGCGAAGGCTCTGCCCCGGGGCCCTGCAGTGCCGGCCCCGCAGTGCCCGCCCGGCGTAAGTGCGCGGTCGCCGCTAGTCCTGCACCAAAGCCGAATCCAGCTCCCTCCCACCCGCCAGCTCCGCCAGCCTCCCCACAATCCCCCTGATCGACCGAGCCTGCGCCGTCAGCTCCTCCGCTGCCGCCGCCGTCTGCTCCGAAGCCGCCGCGTTCGCCAGCGTAATCGCCTCCACCCCATGGAGCGCCTGCGAAACCTGCTCGCTCCCCCGCGACTGCTCCCCGCTCCCGCCGCGCATCTTCACCACCAGGGCCTTCACCCGCGCTACATCCGTCGTCGTCGACCGGATCGCCGCCGCCACCGCCGTCACCACCACCATCCCCGCCTCCGACCGCCCCATCGACTCCTCGATCAGCGTCGCCGTATCCCGCGCCGCCGTCGCGCTCCGCTGCGCCAGGCTCCGCACCTCATCCGCCACCACCGCGAACCCCAGCCCCGCCGAACCCGCCCGCGCCGCCTCCACCGAAGCATTCAGCGCCAGGATATTCGTCTGAAACGCAATCTGGTCGATCTCCTTCACAATCCGCGAAATCTTCTCGCTCGACGTCTGAATCCCGCCCATCGCGGTCACCATCTCCGTCAGCAGCCCGTCCGTCTCCTGAAACCGCCCGTCCGACTCCGTCACCAGCAACGTCGCGCTCTGTGCGTCTTCGTTGCTCACCCGCGCACCTTTCCGCATCTCCAGCGCCGCCGCCGACGTCTCTTGAATCGCCGCCGCCTGCTTCGACGCCCCGTCCGCAATCTGCACGCTTGACGCCGCAATCTCCGCCGCCGACGCCGCAATCTGCGCCGCTGCCCCGCCCAGCGAATCCATCACAATCCCCTGCGCCTCCAGCGCCCGTCCGAACTGCAGCGCAATCCAGCAGCAGGGCACTACCTCCAGCACCACAAAGAATGCATGCACCAGCACAATCCCGAACGATGCCTTGTAATTGAACACACTCGCCGGCAGCCACAGCCAGAACACCACATGGTGCACCGCA
This sequence comes from uncultured Acidobacteriaceae bacterium, assembly GCA_964247715.1. GTDB lineage: Bacteria > Acidobacteriota > Terriglobia > Terriglobales > Acidobacteriaceae > Edaphobacter. The sequence goes on from CAXTVJ010000018.1 coordinate 45,875, forward strand.
ATCGTCGCCCCCGCCACCAGCACCGGAGCCACCCGCCCGAACATCGCCAGCAGCGCGATCAGCACGAACAGCTCGAAGTGCGCCTCGATCAGCCCGTTCGTCGCATGAATTGCCAGCGCGGAAATCCCCATCGCGCACACCGCCAGCGCCACCGCCCCCATCCGCGACTCGCGGTCCGCCAGCAGCACTGCCGCCGGCCCCGCCAGCAGCAGCACTCCAACCCCCAGCGCCGGGAGCCAGCTGTTCCCGTACCACGCCGCAATCACCGCCAGCACCGGCACATGCACCGCCAGAAACAAGAACCCAGCCGCATTCGCCCGCTTCATATAGTTCCGCTCGTGCCGTGTCATCGTCGCCATCAGTCTCTCCCGCGTTCATGCCTTCTCATCTGCCCGCATCTCTGTACTTCCAGCCGAACGGATCGCTCGCCGCCCGCAGCGCATGCCCCGTCGCGCACCCCAGAATCGGCAGCGCATCCGCCTGCTTCCCTGCTCGCAGACGCTCCACAATCCCCGTGTCCGCATCGCTCCGCTCGCCGTATCCGCCCGCATACGCCAGCTTCCGCCCGGGCGAGATCACCAGCAGCAGCGGCACGCCCCGCACCCCGTACTCCCCAACCAGCTCCGCAGCCGTCCGCCGCGAAACCGCAAACCCCGCATCGCGCATCCGCTCAATCAGTTCCGCCGACCCAGCCAGATACGCCTCGCCGTCGTCCACCAGCACCACCTCCTCCATCACCCCGTCCGTCTGCCGTCGTTCCAGCAAATGCCGCATCACCCGCTGCGAACAGGCGCAACTCCCCGAAAGCACATGCACCACGCCCCATCCCGCTTCCCTTCCGGAAGCCTGCATCCCGGAACCCGCCAGCCCGGCTACCCGCGCCCACGGCCCGGCAAACGGCTGATGAAACGAAGTCAACATTCCCCCCGCCAGCAGCGCCGCAGCCGCCCACAGCGCAAGCAACACCCGACCAGCCCCGTTCCCCGCTCGCTGAGTCCGCTCCACGTGACCGCCTCACCCCTTCCATCGGCGACCTTCGCCCTGCCCATCAGGTCCACTCCTTCCCAGACCGCCAGGCGGTCTGTCCGATACAGACGCGACGCGTGCGCCAGACTAGCTTCATCATCTGAGGGCAAATTCATGACCGGCAAGCACACCATCTTCGACACCCGCAGACAGGCCCGCGACGACTCTCACGCCATCTCTCCCAACCCGCCGCGGCCGGATGGAAGCAACCCGCACGGAAACTCACCCGCCGTCGCCGTATTCACGTCCGCACGGGCTGCCTCCGCGCAGGCGAATCTTCCGAGCGCCCGGTACCTCCTCCGGGTCTGAATCCCGGCAACACACGCGCTGACCCTCCGTCTCCCTCCCGCGCGCCCGCACCCGCTCTCACCCGCTCTGGCGGCCATTCTCCCTCTCTCGTGGTATGTCGGCTTTCGACAACATGCAACCACACTGGTTTCATGCCTTCACGCACCACCTCCGACGGCAACGCTTCCATCGCCCTCATCGTCCTCGCGGCGATCGGCTCCTCCCTCTTTACCCTCAGCGCCGGAACCCTCGTCTATCGCAGCACCGACCGGCTCATCGTCGCCACACGCTGGGTCCAGCACACCCAGGACGTCCTCACCAGCCTCCAGAGCGCCAACCAGTACGTCGATCGCGTCGAGTCCAACGGGCGTCTTTATCTCTCCACGCAGGATGAAGACCAGCTCAACATCGCCCGGTCCGCCGTCCTCCGTCTCGAAGCCGCCTCCCTCCGCGTTCGCGGTCAGGTCGGCGACAATCCCGGCCAGTCCCCGAACGTAGCCTCCCTCGACGCCTGCGCCGCCACCCTCTCCAGAGAAGTAGACGCTCTGCCCACAGCGAAATTCCCGCCTCGCGACAGCGTCTTCCGCTGCCGTCAGACCATCAACGCCATGTCCGAGATCGAGAAAAAGCTCCTCCAGGAGCGCACCGAAGCCTCCCAGACCGAGGCCTCCCTCTCCCTCAATACCGATCTCGCCTTCGCCGGCATTTCCCTCGTCATCCTCTCGATCGTCTTCTTCTTTCTCCTGCGCGACGCCCTCGGACGCCGAAAAATCGCCCGCACCTCCCGCCGCGTCAACCAGGAGCTCGCCCTCTCCGTCGCCGCCCTCGAGGATCAGGCCCACGAGTCACAACTCCTCACCGCCACCCGCGACGAGCTCCAGCTCTGCACCTCGCTCGCCCAGCTCTACACCGCCGCCGCTCGCAGCGTCGCCCAGCTCCTCCCCGGCTCCCGCGGCTCCCTCGGCATGATCGACAACTCCCGCCACCTCGTCGAGACCGTCGCCCACTGGGGCGAACTCACCGTCCCCGGCCTCGCCACCGACAACCCGCTCCCCGAATTCTTCGCCCCCTCCGCCTGCTGCGGACTCCGCTCCGGCTCACTCCGCTGGCGGCGCCAGGGAAAATCCGAGATCCACTGCATCCACTTCCATCCCCACCTCCAGCCCGACTCCTATCTCTGCCTGCCCATGGTGGCGCACGGCGAAGCCATCGGCGTCCTCTTCGTCGAAGTCCCCACCCCCGCCGTCGAGAAGGCCGTCGACAAGCGCCTCCAGGCCCTCAGTCAGAGAATGCAGCTCATCAGCATCTCCATCGCCTCCCTCCAGCTCCGCCTCAAGCTCGAGCAGCAGTCCATCCGCGACTCCCTCACCGGCCTCTTCAACCGGCATTTCATGCAGGTCAGCCTCCAGAAAGAACTCGCCCGCAGCCGCCGCCGCCAAAGCCCTCTCGCCGTCTTCATGCTCGACGTCGACCACTTCAAATCCTTCAACGACCACTTCGGACACGCCGCCGGAGACGCCGTCCTCCAGTCCGTCGCCGCCATCCTCCAGTCCAGCATCCGCGCCGAAGACATCGTCTGCCGCTACGGAGGCGAGGAGTTCCTCGTCATCCTCCCCGACGTCGACCCCGCCGCCGCCGCCGGCCTCGCCGAGCGCATCCGCAACGCCGTCACCCGCATCCAGACCGGCTCCGAGTTCGCCGCATGCGCCGCCATCACCATCTCCATCGGCTGCGCCTTCGCCTCCCCCGACCAGACCGACCCCGGCGAACTCATCCACCGCGCCGACCTCGCCCTCTACCGCGCAAAAAACGAAGGCCGCAACCGCGTCATCCTCCACAACGACTCAACCCCCGTACCCTCCCCCGCCGAATCCAATCTCCTCCAGACACTCGCCATCGTCTGATCCAGGCAGCGAAGCGAAGCCCATCGCCTGCCACGTCCATCCTCGTCACCAGCGCCCGGGCCTTCCGCCACTTCCCCCCACCTTCACACCGAAACCGGGCCGCCGACCTCCCCTCCTGAACCTCCACCCTTGCTCCATCCCCCGTTCCGGCGTAACATCAACCTTGCAGACGAATCCGTTCGTCGCATCCAGGTACCAGCCGTGCACACACCGGCAGATGCGGCGGAAGAGACGAGTGGGCCAACGCCCACTTTTTTGTGCTCTTCACACGTGTTTCTCCGCCAGATCCCATGGCTCTCCCGCTCGATACAATCCGCGCCACCGCCGACCGCATCGCGGCCTCGCACCAGCTCGAAATCGTCGAACTCGAGTTCTCCGGCGGAGCCAAACACCGTACCCTCCGCGTCTTCCTCGAGAAGAACGCCCCAACCCGCGCCCGGCTCGCCGCCGAAGCCGAAGCCGCCGCCGCCAGAGCAGCCGCCAACGAGGCCGAACCGCAGGAAGACGCCCTCGTCCTCCCCAGAGGCATCCCCGTCGAGATCCTCTCCTTCGTCACTCACGAAGACTGCGAGATCTTCACCCGCGACTTCGGCACCGTCCTCGACGTGGAAGACGTCGTCCCCGGCGCCGAGTACACCCTCGAAGTCTCCTCGCCCGGCCTCGAGCGCAGGCTCACCCGGCCCGCCGACTACACCCGCTTCCTCGGCCAGCTCGTCAAGCTCCAGACCTTCACCGCCCTCACCGGCAACCGTCACTTCCAGGGCCGACTCACCGCCTTCGACGGCGACACCCTCACCCTCGACACCACGGCGATCAAAAGCAAACGCAAAGCCAAACCGAAGCCGAACAGGAAAGACGGCTCCGCCGGCGCCGAGCCCGCAACCGGCCTCGTCCAAATCGCCTTCAGCAACGTCGAAAAGGCCAATCTCCTGCCCGAACTCTAACGACCGCCTGCAACGGAGAACGGTCAACGAACGACGGTCAACAGACGCAAGCTCCACCTGCAACCGAAAACCAGAGAACTGAGAACAACACCATGGCAAGCCCGCTCTATCAATCCATCGAAGCTCTCTCCCGCGAAAAAGGCATCGAGCCCGAGGTCGTCGTCTCCGCCATCGAGGACGCCATCGCCCTCGCCACGCGCAAATACTACAAAACACTCGAAAACATGCGCGCCGAAATGGACAAAGAGACCGGCGAGATCCGCGCCTACGTCTACAAAACCGTCGTCGAGACCCCGGAAGAGATCGCCGACGAAACCAACGAGCTCACCCTCGAGGCCGCCCGCGAACTCGCCCCCGAAGTCGAAGTCGGCGGCGAACTCCGCTTCTATAAAGACACCAGCCCGCTCGGCCGCATCGCCGCCCAGATGGCCAAGCAGGTCATCTTCCAGAAGGTCCGCGAGGCCGAGCGCGATACCGTCTTCAACGAGTACAACCATCGCGCCGGCGAGGTCCTCACCGCCACCGTCAAGCGCCTCGAGCCCATGGACGTCATCTTCGACCTCGGCAAAGCCGAAGCCCGCATGCCCAGACGCGAGCAGTCACGCCTGGAGCAGTTCTCCGTCGGCGAGCGCGTCCGCGTCGTCCTGCTCCGGGTAGACCGCGCCGCCAAAGGCCCCCAGGTCATCGTCTCCCGCGCCGCCCCGTCTCTCGTCCAGAACCTCTTCCAGTCCGAAGTCCCCGAGATCTACGACGGCACGGTCAGCATCCGCGCCATCGCCCGCGAGGCCGGTGAGCGCACCAAAATCGCCGTCATGTCCCGCGACAAGGACGTCGATCCCGTCGGAGCCTGCGTCGGCATGAAGGGCATGCGCGTCCAGTCCATCATCCGCGAGCTCCGCGGCGAAAAAATCGACATCATCGAGTACTCCGAAGAGATCACCACCTTCGCCGAGAAAGCCCTCCAGCCCGCCAAAGTCGCCCGCGTCTCCATCACCGACATGGAAGACAAGCAGCTTGAGGTCATTGTCGACGACACCCAGCTCTCGCTCGCCATCGGTAAGAAAGGCCAGAACGTCCGCCTCGCCGCCAAGCTCCTCAACTGGAAGATCGACATCAAGTCCGAGGAGGAGAAGCGCCAGGAGGTCGAGCAGCAGATGCAGGCCATGTCCGGCGGCCCCACCACCCCCATCGAACAGGTCGTCGAACTCGGCGAAGCCATCCTCGAAAAGCTCATCGCCGCCGGAATCACCACCGTCGAAACCGTCGCCGACATGTCCGCCGAAGAGCTCTCCGAAATCCCCGGAATCGGCGAAAAAACCATCGAAAAGATCGCCGTCGCCGTCCGCCACTACTTCGGCCAGTATGAAGACGGAGAAGATCGCCCCGTCCCCATCGCCGACGTACTCGAAACCCCAACCGACACCCCGGAGACCACATCCATGTCCAAGACCCCCGAAGAGATCCTCGCCGCCGAACGCGCCGAGGTCGGACCCCTCGACACCCCCGAAGAGATCTCCGACCTCTCCACCGAAGACATCGCCGCCATCGAGGACATGGAATCCGACTCCGACGCCTTCTCCGACGCCGACCGCCTCGAAGAACGCATCGAGCTCGACAACGACACCATCGACTCCCTCGTCGCCCAGACCGATGAGATCTCCGACGAGACCGCCGACATCGCCGAGAACACGGACGATCATCACCGTGGCTAGCCCACGACCTTCTGTTGGCATTCCGACGCCGCCAGCGATCGGAACGGCAACCCTCAACGCGCCATTCCTCAGCGGAGCTTCTTCCGTATTCCGCTCCAATACCACAAATTCAGCGATAATAAAGAAACCACGACTCCCACTTCAGACGAGGCTCGTATGAACGGCTAATCGGCTAGGGGAGCGAAAAGGGACGGATGAGCAAAGTAAGAATTAACGATCTGGCACGCGAACTCGAAGTCAAAAGCAGGCCCATCCTCGATGCGCTCGAGGCGATCGGCGTAAGCGGGAAAACGCACTCCAGCTCCATCGAGACCGACCAGGCCGAACGCGTGCGCGAGTACTTCAAGACCGGCGGCAGCAGCAGCCGATCCTCGTCACGCTCCGCCCAGCGCGCGGAGCCCGCCTTCTCGCTCAACAACATCTCCAAGCCCGGAGACGCCGCACGCGCCATCCTCGAGCGCAAACAGGCCGAAGCCGCCGCGCGTTCCGGCATCCCGCCCCGCCCGATCGCAACCCCTGTGGCTGCGCCGGCAGCCGTCGCAGCCCCGGCTGGCGGAGCGCGTCTAGCCATTGCCGTCGCGCCCCCCGCAAACCGGCCCGCCGCCCCCCAGGCCGGATTCCAGCCCGGATCGGTCGCGGTCGCACCGGCTCCCGCACGCCCGGCCGTTGCCTCACCGCCCGCGCAGCCCGCAGCGCAAGCTCCTGCAGCTACGTCCGCAGCTGCGCCCGCGGTCAAGTCTCAGGCGCAAGCTCCGGTAAGCCAGACTCCCGCGGCAGTCCAGGCCCCCACAACTCAGGCCCCTGCAGCTCAAACCCCTCCGCCCGCCCAGCCCGTGCCGGTCGCGGCCCAGACGGTGCCCCCGCCAGCTCCAGCCGCCGGCCAGCCGCCCGCCCCGCGTCGCATCGTGCCGCTCCCCAATCAGGGAGCCCGTATCGTCGCCCCGCCTCCGGCGCCCAATGCACCGCGGCCTCCTGCGATCGCTGCGCGTCCGCCCGCCGGAGCCATCGTCAGCCGTCCGCCCACCGGCCCGGTCGTAGCCCGTCCGCCTGCCGCCGGCTCCGCTCCCGGCGTCCTTTCGCGTCCGGCAGCCACCGGCCCCGTTGTCGTAGCCGCGCCACCGCGTACCGCGGCTCCGGCCACCCCGCCGGCAGCCGTCGCGGCACCCGCCCCGCCGCCCGCGCCCGTCGCACCCGAACCCCCCGCGCCGGAAGCCGCCGCCCCCGAAGTTGCGGCGGCTCCGGCTCCACCCGCAGCTCCTGTCCGCCGCGTCATCATGCCGCAGACCGGCCCGCGTCCCACCTACACCGCGCCGCCTCCCGTTCCCGGCGCAGCCCCCCGCCGTCCCATCTTCGAGCGGCCACGCCCCGGCTTCGCCCCCGGCGGACGCCCCCCCATGGGCGGTCCCGGCGGCGGCCCGAGCGGACCCGGCGGACCCGGCATGGGTCCCGGCGCACGCCGTCCCATGCACCCCACCCGCACCTTCCCCGGCGGTCCCGGAGCAGGTGGTCCCGGCGGTCCCGGCGGCGCACGCCCCGGCTTCGCCCCCGGCGGACGTCCCGGCTTCCCGCCCCGTCCCGGCTTCGGAGCCCGTCCCGGCGGCGCGCCCGGTGGTCCCGGCGGAGCTCGTCCCGGCGGCCCGCCCGATACCGCCGGCGCACCGCCCGCGGGTCTTCGTCCCGCACGTCCCGGTCAGCGTCGCGGAGGCCAGCGCTACGAAAAGGTAAAGGAAGGCCCGATGAAGGGCTTCCAGCCGCCACCGCGTTACGGCGGCATGCAGATGTCGCGCGAGCCGGTGCCGATCACCAAGACCATCACCGTCACTGAAGGCATCTCGGTCAAGGATCTCGCCGAAAAGCTCGATGTCCGCGGCAAGGATCTCATCGCCGTCCTGCTCATGCGCGGCGTCCTCGTCACCGTCAACCAGTCGCTCGAGTCCGAGCTCGTCAAGGACGTCGCCCGCCAGTTCGGCGCCGACGCCACCATCATTTCGGTCGAAGAGCAGCTCGAAAACGAAGCCATCGAAGGCCTCCTCGAAGACACCACCGGCATGGTCGAGGTCGTCCGCTCGCCGGTCGTCACCGTCATGGGCCACGTCGACCACGGCAAGACCTCGCTGCTCGACGCCATCCGCTCCACCGACGTCGCCGGCGGCGAAGCCGGCGGCATTACCCAGCACATCGGCGCCTACAAGGTAAAAATCACCAAGCCCGACAGCCCCGCCTTCGGCCGCGAGATCGTCTTCCTCGATACCCCGGGCCACGAGGCCTTCACCCGCATGCGTGCCCGCGGAGCCAAGGTCACCGACATCGTCGTCATCGTCGTCGCCGCCGACGACGGCGTCATGCCCCAGACCATCGAGGCCATCGACCACGCCCGCGCCGCCAAAGTCCCCATCATCGTCGCCGTCAACAAGATCGACAAACCCGACGCCAACCCCGCCAAGGTCATGCAGCAGCTCGCCTCCCGCGGCGTCCAGGCCGTCGCCCTCGGCGGCGACACCGAATTCGTCGAGGTCTCCGCCAAAAAGCGCACCAACCTCGACGGCCTCGAAGAGATGATCTGCTACATCGCCGACACCAACGAGCAGAAGGCCCAGCCTGAACGCCCCGCCGTCGGCACCGTCATCGAAGCCAAACTCGATCGCGGACGCGGAGCAGTCGCCTCCGTCCTCGTCCAGAACGGAACCCTCAAACTCGGTGACAGCTACATCGTCGGCAACACCTTCGGCAAAATCCGCGCCATGTTCGACGACCGCGGACGTCCGATCGAAGTCGCCGGGCCCAGCACCCCCGTCGAAATCCTCGGCCTCGAAGGCATGCCCGACGCCGGAGACACCTTCCTCGTCATGGCCGATCGCGACAAGGCCAAGGGCATCGCCCAGTACCGCAAGATGAAGGAACGCGAAGCTCAGCTCGCCAAGAGCTCCCGCGTCTCCCTCGAAGGCCTCGCCGAACAGATCAAAATGGCCGGCGTCAAGGACCTCAACATCATCGTCAAGGGCGACGTCCAGGGCTCCGTCGAAGTCATCGCCGAAGACCTCGCCCACATGTCGACCGAGAAAGTACGCATCCGCGTCCTCCACTCCGGCGTCGGCGCCATCACCGAGTCGGACGTGCTCCTCGCCTCCGCCTCCAACGCCCTCATCATCGGCTTCAACGTCCGCCCCGACCGCAACACGGCCGAGGTCGCCTCCCGCGAAAACGTCGAAATCCGACTCCACTCCATCATTTACGAGCTCCGCACGGAGATCGAAAAGGCCATGTACGGCCTCCTCGACCCCGTCTTCAAGGAGAATTACTCCGGCCGCGCCGAGATCCTGCAGGTCTTCAAGATCACCAAGGTCGGCCAGATCGCCGGCTGCCGCGTCACCGACGGCATCGTCAAACGCAACTCGCAGGCACGCCTCATGCGCGACAACGTCGAGATCTGGAAAGGCAAGATCTCCTCGCTCAAGCGCCTCAAGGACGACGTCTCCGAGGTCCGCGACGGCGTAGAGTGCGGTATCGACCTCGCCGGTTGGAAAGACATGCGCGCCGGCGACATCATCGAAACCTTCACCACCGAGCAGCTCGACGCCAACCTCGGCGAAAACTCCGCCGAGCTCAAGAAGAAACAGCTCGCCGAACTTGCCGCAGCCAAAGCCACCGAAAAGGAAGTCGAAGCCGCCGCAGCCAGCGTCTAGACCCCAACCTCACGCACCAGCAACCCGCAATCCGCACCAGACAAAGGCCGGGACACAGTCCCGGCCTTTCCTGTTCGCCATGATGATCTAAGCGCCGTCATCCTGAGCGAAGCCGCGCCGTCATCCTGAGCGGATGAATCTGCGTCCCGCCCGCCCCCTACGCGCTGATCTGCGTGGATTCATCCCTCAGCACCAGCAGAGGCATCATCACGTTCGCCTCAGCCATCGGCAGGCTCTTCCGGGCAGTTGCCGTCGCCAGTGCATGCTGCAGAGGAATGGGTCTGCCGGTAACCCAACCCTGGATCCAGTCCACCTTCAGTTCCCTCAGCATCTCGAGCGTCTCAGAATCTTCAACACATTCCGAAACCGTCGTCGCATCGATCGAACGCGCGATGTCTCCGATCGCCCGGATAATCGCCTGGTCCACCGGCTGGTTCAGCAGAGTCCGGATAAATTCGCCGTCGATCTTGATCGTATCCAGCGGAAACTGCTTCAGGTAACTCAGCGACGACAGTCCCGTGCCGAAGTCGTCCAGAGCGATCCCGCATCCGGCCTGGCGGCACTTTCGCATAAACTCCCGCGCCACATCCAGATTCCGAATAATCCCCGTCTCCGTCACCTCGAACGTGATGCTCGAGGGAGCCACGCCCAGCAGGACGAATTGCTTCAGGATAAAAGGCCAGAGAGACTCGTCACTCAGCGATTCCCCCGAAAGATTGATCGACAGGCGAAAACCGGCCTCCGCCGCTGCGCTCTCCCCATACAGCCTCAGCGTATTCCGAATCACCCAGCGGTCCAGCAACCCCATCATCCCGAACCGCTCCGCCGCCGGTATAAAGTGAGCCGGCGAGATCAGTTCACCCTCATCGCCCCGCAATCGCAGCAGCACCTCGAAATAAGAGACCTCCGCGGGCGACTCCGAAGGGACGATCGGCTGAGCAAACAGCTCGAACCGATTCTCTTCGATATACCTCCGCAGATCCGAAGCCACCTGGATTTCAAGCAGATGATCCGCCGCGCTGCCCTTGTCCCCATACACCACAACCTGGTTGCGTCCGTTGCGCTTGGCCGTGAAGACTGCCGCGTCGGCCTGGCTCACAAGCACCTCAGCTTCAGGGGAGAAGCAGTCGAAGAACACCAGCCCGATGCTGGCCGTCACATCGTAAATCTTCCCCTGCCACGAAAAGCGCAGTTCGCTCACGCACGAGAGTAAGGCCCGCAGCAGCGGCTCGGCTTCCTCCGTCGTCGTGTCGGTCAGCAGCAACATAAATTCATCGCCACCCATCCGCGCCACAAGATCGGTTGGCCGCAACTGCCCCTTCATCAGCCCCGCCAGTTCTTTCAGCAGTGCGTCCCCGGCCAGGTGCCCGGAAGCATCGTTGATGATCTTGAAGCGATCGAGATCGATGATGCAAAGACAATGTTCCTGCCCGCTGGAACGGCTCTCCTCCAAAAGCTCCTGCAGCTTCCTTTCGAACGAAGCCCTGTTGGCCAGCCCTGTCAGTGAATCGTGGGTTGCCGCATGGGTCAGCTCTCTCTCCGAGCGCCGTGCCGCCGTAATGTCCTGAAACGTAATCACCGCCGTCCGTCCCTTCCCGGTAAGGGCGACATGTTCGCGTATGTTGTAGCGCTCTCCGGCGCGGCTTACAAGCACGCCGTCCTCCGCCAGAAAAGTCCCCCCATGCTCGACACAGCGACTTACCGCATCGGGACGCATCCTGCCGGTAAACTCATCCTGCACGAGAAAAACATGCTCCAGCGGCCGGCCCACCGCCGCCTGCGTCTCCCACCCCGTCAATTTCGACGCGGCCGGATTGATGAAGATGATGCGCGTCTGCTGATCGGTGGCGATCACCGCGTCCCCGATCGCATCCAGAGTGAGCCGGAAGCGGGTCGCCTCATCCCGATGTTCCTCTTCCCGCTGACGATCCGCGGTGACATCCCACGTCATCCCAAGCACTCGCGTAAGCAGACCCTCCGGGCTCCGCATCAGACTCGCCACGGACTTCACGCGTCGAATCTCCCGGCCCGGCCCGAAAATCCGGTACTCATTCTCATACGTCTCTGCGGACGCAAGACATTCCGCCCAGCGTCGATCCAGACCGGCTACATCATCCGGGTGAACCGCCGCCTTCCACACCTCACGCGCGACCGGCTGGCCATCGTGCGGAGCTCCATACAGCTCGCGCAGACCATCGTCTACATAAAAAAGGCCGGTTGCCGGGTCGCATTCCCAGATGCCGAAGCCTCCCGCCCGGAAGGCCCCCTGCACAAGCTCATGATGCTTCTTCAACAGGCTGTAACTACGCTTCGACCCGTCCAGAGCCGACTCGAAGGAGGAAACGTGATAATCGATCCTCGCCCACACCAGAGCAATGCCGAGAACGGAAAGACAGACCAGAATGATGCCGGTCATGCTCAGCGCGGTGATCGAAACGGCATGCTGAAGATCGACCGCGGCAAAGCGTCCCGGCCCGTTCACCTCACGCGCTGCCGCCATGCCGAGGTAATGCATCGACGGAATGGCAAAGCCCATCAACAGCGCGCTCTGCGCCTTTTTGCTCGACCAGCCGTACGAAATCCGCTTGGAACCGAAGGTCAGGCGCAGCGCTGCAATCGAAATGAGCACCGCAGCGGCAAGCGAGGCTGCCACCAGCGGCCACGAGTAGCTCAGCCGCATCGGCATGCGCATCGCCGCCATGCCGATGTAGTGCATGGAAGCGATGGCAAGCCCCATCGCTGTTCCGCCGAGCACCGTCTTCGCCCAGGAGAGGGCGTTCCCAGCCACCAGAACGAACGCGATGCCCGACGCTGCGAGCGCCGCCGCCAGAGAAAGCAGAACCGTCGGCCAGTCGTACAGCACAGGAACCTGCATGCGATACGCGAGCATGCCGATGTAATGCATCGACCAGATGCCGGTTCCCATCGCAGCCGAACCCACAGTCAGCCAGAGCGCCTTGCGGCTTCGGCTGATCTGCAGATGAACCCGCCCTGAGAGGTCCAGAGCCACCCAGGACGCCAGGGTAGACAAGACAAAGGAGAGTACCACAAGGCTCGGATTGTAGTGAGCGAACACTGGGTGTGTCGGGGAGCCCCTTCCCGCCGGCTGGTACAAGTGTGCGACCCGCAGAAAAGGGGATCAATGTCGCTTTCGTGTGAGTCTTCACGCGAACACCGGAACGTTGTCAAGCCCTCTCAATTCGAGCAGACAGGCTAAATAGTTCAATTACAGCCACTTACACCCCGAAAATAGTTGGCATACCTTTCCCGCCCGGCCCGCTACAATAAAGACAGTCCACAAAATGTCACAGCCCCGGTCCGTGCCGGGGCTGCGTCGTCTGCGCCCCGGTCGGCCCGGGGCACTCGTCTTTGACGACCGCACCGCGCTTCCTCTTCAAGCTGGAAAGCGCAAGGATCGTCACGCCGGCCGAAAGGCCGAAGCCATCGATAAGTCGTTGTGGAAGCGGATCGCCAGCACCCCGATGGCGAGGAAGTACAGGCCGATGAGGAGTAAAGTTCTGGTGTCGCAAACGCAATTCACGGTTTCTCTCCGGCGAAGCGAGAGGAGTACACCTTTCCAAACCATATGGATCGCTTGACACAAAACTACATTGACACACTGTCCACGCGACCGGAACTCCTGCGCAGCCAAATCAACGAAACATAGCGACCCACATCCCTAACCTCAATCATCGCAATACTTTAGCCGCATCACCCCCATAAACCTCAGCAAAACCACCAAACGTTACTCCTCCATTAACGGGGGGGCACCCCCACCTTCCATTCAGCCCTTAGTCCCTGGCCTCCAGCCTTCTCTTCCCTCAGGCAGGAGCCGTCCTGCTCCCTGTTGTCTACTCCCTGCCTCATCCAAGGAGCCATCATGTCCCACCCCCTCTGCCGCCACGTCCAGCAGCGCGGAACCCAGTGCGGCTCCCCCGCCCTCCGCAACCGCGACTTCTGCTTCTACCACCAGCACCTCTACGACCGCCACGGAGCCTTCCGCCAGGACTCCGTCGCCGCCGGCTACCTCATCCCCGGTCAGCACATCGAGCTCCTCCCCCTCGAGGACCGCGACTCCGTCCAGCTCGCCCTCTCCATGGTCATCAACTCCCTCGCCACCGGTCAGCTCGAGCCCAAACGAGCCACCGCCCTCCTCTACGGGCTCCAGCTCGCCAGCATGAACTGTGCCCGACTCACCCCCCCACCCCCGGCCCACGTCCTCCGCGAAGTCGACCAGACCCCCGGCCACCCCGACCGAGCCCCCGAAGGAGCCCTCACCGAACCGGAAACCCCCTTCTACTTCGACGACGAATTCGAAGATGACCAGCCCTGCCCCACCTCCTGAACGCCGCGCACATGGACCTCTGTGCACCTCCGTGCCCTCCGTGTTCTCCGTGCTTTCCTCTGCGCTTTTGCCTTAAGCTCAACTCATGGACCTCGAAGCCATCCAGTCCGCCCTCCGCGAAGCCGACCTCGACGCCTGGCTCTTCTACGACCACCACCATCGCGATCCCCTCGCCTACCGCATCCTCGGCCTTCCCCACGCCGCCCTCGTCTCACGTCGCTGGTTCTACCTCATCCCAGCCTCAGGGGAACCCAGAAAGCTCGTCCATCGCATCGAAACCGGTCGCCTCGACACCCTTCCCGGAGACAAAACCGAATACTCCTCCTGGCAGGAACTCGAATCCTCCCTCAAACAGATTCTCCAGGGCTCCACCCGCATCGCCATGCAGTACAGCCCGCGCAACGCCATCATGTACATCGGTCTCGTCGACGCAGGCACCATCGAACTCCTCCACGAGTTCGGCAGGGAAATCGTCTCCTCTGCCAATCTCGTCTCCCGCTTCGAAGCCGTCCTCACCGACACCCAGATCGAAACCCACTTCGAAGCCCGGCGCCGTCTTGACCCCATCCTCGCCGAAGGCTTCGAACGCATCGGCAAGCTCGCCCGAACAGCCTCCGGAACCGACGAATACTCCATGGTCCAGTGGTTCCAGCAGCAGATCACCTCTGCCGGAATGCTCTTCGACCATGGTCCCAACGTCTCCGTCGGCCCCAACTCAGCCGACTCCCACTACGACCCCACCCTCGCCTCCTCGCGTCCCATCCGCGCCGGCGACTTCCTCCTCATCGACATCTGGTCCAGACTCGCCGACGATCCCTCAGCAGTCTGGTACGACATCACCTGGACCGGCGTAGTCGACCGCGATCCCACCGATCGCGAGCACCTCATCTTTTCCACTGTTCGCGACGCCCGCGACGCAGCCATTCGCACCGTGCAGGAAGCTTTCACCCACAACCGTCCGCTCCAGGGCTGGGAACCCGACCAGGCTGCCCGCACTCTCATCCGCAACGCCGGCTTCGCCGACCACTTCACCCATCGCACCGGACACAACATCGCCACCGAGCTTCACGGCTCCGGAGCCCACCTCGACAACCTCGAGACCCACGACGAGCGCCTCATCCTGCCCAACACCTGCTTCTCTGTCGAGCCCGGTCTCTACTTCCCAGGCGAATTTGGAATCCGCAGCGAAGTCGACATGATCGCCCATCTCGGAGAGGCCGTCGTCACCGGTCGCACCCAGCACGAACTGCTCCGCATTTGAGCCAATCCATACTGCTAGAATCGGACACGATGGCCACGCCCGCTACAGCCAGACCTCTGGTACCCGCACAACCCACCACCAACGCGTATCTCGCCCTGATCGCCGGATGGCTCGTTCCCGGAGCTGGACATCTGCTGCTGCGCAAACCCATCCGCGCGCTGCTGCTGTTCCTCTCCATCGTTGCCATGTTCGCCATCGGCATTTCCCTCCAGGGCAAGATCTACCAGCCCAACACAGGCGATCTGCTCGACATCCTCGGCTTCGTCGGCCAGCTCGGAGCCGGCATTCTCTACCTCCTCGCCCGCCTCATCGGCTGGGGAGCCCCCAGCGTCCAGGTCGCCCTCGCCGACTACGGAACCAAGTTCATCGTGGTCGCCGGCCTGCTGAACATCGTCGCCGCGGTAGACGCCCACTCGCTCGCCAACGGAAGGAAGGCCTCCTAGATGCCGACCCAGATGC
>CAXTVJ010000019.1:0-1990 GCA_964247715.1 uncultured Acidobacteriaceae bacterium
CAGCCCGCGCCCGCTCCGCCTCCGTCAGCCGCAGATCCCACGCCGCCGGTCCGTCCATCTCCGCATCGCCCAGCTCCGCGATATTCCGCGTCAGCCGTTCGCTCTCCGGCTCCAGCGCATGATGCTCCGGCTGAAAGCGATGCTTCTGCATATCGTCCGTCAACGGCACGCCGACCTGCCGCAAAATCCCGCATACCCGGAAGAACTTCGCATCCCGCTCCGCCGCCGCCACCCCGCGCACCGGCCCCAGATACACCAGCACCTCCGGCCGCCAGCGCCTCAGCGTCCACCACAGCCGCAGCAGCTCCCACACGCTCCGCGTGCCCGCCGTATAGCGAAAATACCCATGCACCAGCCCGTTTTCCGCCAGCACCGCCGCCGCCGCCGGGGCCTTCGCATTCACCGGAAAGTTCGTCAGCATCCGCCGTTCCGCGTTCGGAAACGTGCGTTCGATCAGGTGCAGCGCCGGCAGCGCCACCACCGTATCGCCAAGGCTGCCCATTCGATAGATCAGCACGCGCCTGATCCCGGGCTCCGGCCCATCTGTCGTCTGCATCGCTCCATTGTGCGGTCTCGGCTCCTGCGGAACAAGATCGTCCCGCACCCCTCCCAAGTTTGTTAACCTGAAAGCACGTATCGAGGATTGACTTGCCCGATCTGCGCGAACTCCCCGAAGCTGTCGCCCGCCTGCCCCACGCCGGCTCCATCCTCCGTCTGCACGACGACGCCAACACCGCCTGGCACGCCTGCGCCCCCTACCCCGTTCACCTCTCCGAACTCCTCGACCTCATCCTCGCCCAGCACCGCGCCAACTTCGATCTCTGGCATGAAGAAGATGAGGCCCGCTGCCCCGACGTCTCCGACGGCTGCATCGCCGAGGTCAAGCACGCCATCGACCGCATCAACCAGCGCCGCAACGACCTCGTCGAGCGCATCGACGAGAGCCTCCTCGCCCTCGCCGGCACGCAGAACCCCGACGCCCCGCTCCACTCCGAAACCCCCGGCCTCATCATCGACCGCCTCTCCATCCTCGCGCTGAAGATCTACCACACCGCCGAAGAAGCCCATCGCCAGGACGCCACCGAAGCCCACCACCAGCGCAACCTCGACCGTCTCGCCGTCCTCCACCAGCAGCGTCTCGACCTCGCCCAGTGCCTCGACTGCCTCTGGTCCGAAGTCCTCGCCGGCACCCGCCGCTTCCGCCTCTACCGCCAGTTCAAGATGTACAACGACCCCGAACTCAACCCCGTCCTCTACCACCGCCACGTCCCCACCCGCCCCTGAAGCGCACTTCCGCTCGAAGCCCGAATCGCCGTCCCTGTCTTCACGCCACGTCTCCCTCTTCCCTCCACCCTGATCTCTACTCCCTCCACCCTGTCTTCTACTCCCTGCTGCCTGCTCTATATCCCCTCTTGCGTCGTCTTGACCGCGCCCGCACTGTTGCGTATAACTCGGGAGACCCGTAACCTCAAAACTCCGTGCCCAAGAGCCAAAGGTAACCCCGAACGCACGGCCTCAGGACCCTTCACATGGCACAGCCCAAGACTGCATCCGCTTCCACCGCAACGTCCAAACGCGCTCCCCGTATCCTCGCCGGAACCCCCGGGCCAAAGCTCGATGCCGCACGCGCCGCCGCGCTCGCCAGCTACGAGGCCGCCCTCCTGCTCATGCAGCAGGGCAAGTATGAGAAGGCCCACGCCGCCTTCGACAAAATGCTGCTCGCCGCCCCGCCCGAGCTCGCCGACCGCATCCGCGTCTACATCAACGCATGCCTTCTGCAGGCCACCAAAGGCAAGAACGACTTCGCCAACACCGAGGAACAATACGACTACGCCGTCTCCCTGCTCAACGAAGGCCAGTTCGACGATGCCCGCATCCACCTCCGCCAGATCCTCGCCGCCGCCCCCCAGGCCGACTACGCCTTCTACGGCATGGCCCTGCTCGCCAGCATGACCGGCGACTCGCACGAGTGTCTCGAGCACCTCGCCAA
>CAXTVJ010000019.1:2090-59991 GCA_964247715.1 uncultured Acidobacteriaceae bacterium
TTTATCCTTGACCCTGTCTCCGGGAAGGGCTTCTATCGAGGCCTCAACCCCCACCCGGGCGCACCACAGAGGGCTCCACGGATGGCGGTCGATCCCCAGGAAACACCGGACCAGCTCCAATCCGCGCCTCCCGAAGGCCCTGCCTCCCGGCGCGCACTCCGCGTCGTCGCCATGGGCGGCGGCACCGGTCTCTCCACCCTCCTGCGCGGCCTCAAGCGCTTCGTCGCCCCGCCCGCCAGCTCACTCGTCCCCGGCGAGCTCCCCTGCGAAAACGCCTCCTGCCTCATCCGCGATCTCGCCGCCATCGTTACCGTCACCGACGACGGAGGCTCCTCCGGCCGCCTCCGCGAAGACCTCAAAATGCTCCCGCCCGGCGACATCCGCAACTGCATGGTCGCCCTCTCGGAAGACGAGCACCTGCTCTCCCGCCTCTTCCAGTACCGCTTCCCTTCGGGCGAACTCGGCGGCCACTCCTTCGGCAATCTCTTCCTCGCCGCCCTCTCCGGCATGGCCGGCGACTTCTCCCAGGCCGTCCAGATGTCGTCCCAGATCCTCGCCACCCGCGGCCGCATCTACCCCGCCACCAACACCAACGTCACCCTCTCCGCCTGCATGGACGACGGCTCCACCGTCCACGGCGAAACCAACATCACCCGCTCCTCGCGCACCATCGTCGAGCTCATGCTCCTCCCGCCTGACGCCGAACCCCTGCCCGGCACCCTCGAAGCCATCGCCCAGGCCGACCTCATCACCCTCGGCCCCGGATCCCTCTACACCTCGCTCATCACCAACCTGCTCGTCCGCGGCATTCCCGAGGCGCTCGCCTCCTCCCGCGCCATCCGCGTCTACGTCTGCAACCTCATGACCCAGGCCAACGAGTCCCTCGGCCTCACCGCCTCCCAGCACATCGAACGCATCCTGCAACACGCTCCCGCTGCCGGCGGTCGCCCCATCTTCGACTACGCCCTCATCAACACCGCCCCTATCTCCCCCGCGCTGCTCGAGAAGTACGCCGCCGAAGGCCAGCAGCCCATAGAGCCCGACCTCGAACGCATCCGTTCTCTCGGCGTCGAACCAGTCACCGGCAACTTCGCCCGCGAAGGCGACCTCCTCCGCCACGACTACGACACCGTCACCGAATGCCTCCTCCAGCTCGGCCTCAACCACCACTTCCTCCGCCACGGCGAATAGCGCAGAATGGCAGCACCATGCCGCCTGCGGAAAGCAAGACCTATACCTTCGAAGCCATCATTCACGAAGCCACACTTGGCGGAGCCTGCGTCTTCTTCCCGTATGACACTGAAGCCGAGTTCGGCACCGCCGCCGCCATACCCGTACAAGCCACGATCGATGACATTCCCTACCGCGGCTCCCTCACCAGGTACGGCCAGCCACAGCACATGCTCCACATCCTCAAGTCCATCCGCGAGCAGCTCGGCAAAGGTCCCGGCGACACCGTCCAGGTCACCCTGACCCGCGACACCGAACCCAGGACCGTGGACGTCCCCGCCGACCTCACCGAGCGCATGCAGCACGCCGGCGTCCTCGAATTCTTCAACTCCCTCAGCTACACCCATCGCAGGGAATACACCCGCTGGATCACCGAAGCGAAAAGAGAAGAAACGCGCCTGCGCCGCCTCGCCAAGTCCATCGACATGCTGCAACAGAAGATCCGCACACCCGGCTAGCCGCCCTGGCCGATCGAAACCAGCTCCGTCTCCACCGTCCGCTTCAACTGCCCGCACGCCGCATAGATATCCCGTCCCCGCGGCTTCCGCGTAAACGTCGGTATCCCGCCATCCACCAGCATCCGGTGAAACACCGCCACGTCCTCCGCCGTCGGCTGCTCATACGCCACCCCCGGCCCCGGATTCCAGACAATCAAATTCACCTTCGCCGGAATCCCCGCAAGCAGCGCCAGTACCTCCCGCGCATGCTCCGGCCGATCGTTGACCCCGCCCAGCAGCACATATTCGAACGTCACATACTCGCGTTTCCCCAGCGGAATCGTCGCCAGCGCCTCCAGCAGCGCGGCAATATTCCACTTCCGCGTAATCGGCATCACCTCGCCGCGCACCGCGTCATTCGAAGCATTCAAACTCAGCGCCAGGTTCGGCCGTACCGGCTCCATCGCAAACCGCCGAATCGCCGGCTCGATCCCGCTCGTCGACACCGTCATCCGTGACGCCGGAATCCCCATTTCGTCCACCAGCAGCCGCACCGCCGCCATAAATGCGTCGTAGTTCAAAAACGGCTCGCCCATCCCCATAAACACCAGATTAATCCGGTCCGGCATACTCCGCCCGCGCCCGCTCCCCAGCTGCACCCCATGCCGGTTCAAGACTGCCGCCACCTGCCCGGCAATCTCCCCCGCTGTCAGATTCCGCCGCATCCCCAGCTTCGCCGTCAGGCAGAACTGGCAGTTCACCGCGCACCCCACCTGGCTCGAAACACAGATCGTCGCCCGCTGGTACGTCTCAGTCGATTTGTCGCCGTCGTCGTCTTCAGGCAGATCCCCGTTCGGCATCCACACCGTCTCGACCGTCTCCCCATCCGCCAGCCGCACCAGATACCGTTCCGTCCCGTCCACCGACTTCGCTGTCTGCGCCAGCTCCGGCAGCCCCACTGCATATCCCGCCGCCCGCAGCTTCTCCCGCAGCTCCGCCGAAAGTGTCGTCACCCCGTCCAGCGAACCCACCCGCTGCTTATACAAAGCCTGCCCCAGCTGCACCGCCCGAAACGGCCGTTCGCCCAGCCCTCCCAGCAACTCCCGCAGCTCGACCGGGTTCATCCCAAACAGCGCGCGTCCGCAACTCACCGCCGGCGAAGACGCAACCCCGGCAAAGTCGCCCGCAGCCGCCCCAAACACATCGTTTTGTGCCGCCAAAGCCATCAGTCTCAGGATACGCGCACCCTGTGAAACAATCACCGTACAGAGGATTTCCATTGCCTGATCCACACGCAACCCCCGTCCTCACCCCTTCCGCCCACATCCCCTCCGAAGCCGCCCCGCCCCAGGCCGACGCGCCCTCCGCTCACCCGACGCGCAACATCCGCCGTTCCGTCCTTCCCAACGGCCTCCTCGTCCTCACCGAATCCATGCCCCACTTGCGCTCCGTCTCCATGGGCTGCTGGATCAACTCTGGCTCCCGCGACGAACCCGCCGAAGAAAACGGCCTCTCCCACTTCGTCGAGCACATGGTCTTCAAGGGCACCACCTCCCGCTCCGCCCAGGACATCGCCCGCGAAGTCGACTCCATCGGCGGCAACCTCGACGCCTTCACCGGCAAAGAGTCCGTCTGCTTCAACATCAAGTCGCTCGACGAGCACATGATCCCCGCCCTCGACGTCCTCTCCGACCTCGTCCTCCACCCGCGCTTCTCGCAGGCCGACCTCGAGCGCGAACAGGGCGTCATCCTCGAAGAGATCAAGATGGACGAGGACAATCCCGACTACCTCGTCCACGAGACCTTCACCCAGAAGTTCTGGAAGAACCATCCCCTCGGGCGCCCAATCCTCGGCACCGTCCAGACCGTCTCCTCCTTCACCCAGGAGACCGTCTTCTCGCACCACGCACGCCGTTTCACCCCGGAAAACCTCGTCGTCTCCGCCGCCGGCCATCTCTCCCACGACCAGTTCGTAGAAGAAGCAGCCCGCCGCTTCGGCGACCTCAAGCCCTCCGGCGAACTCCCAGCCGTCGCCTCCGAGACCCGTCCCATCCCGCACCCCCACATCACCCTCAAGCGCAAGCGCTCGCTCGAGCAGGTCCAGATGTGTCTCGGCATGCCCGCCCCGCCCGTCGACTCCCCAGACCGCTTCGCCCTCTACATCCTCAACTCCATCCTCGGCGGCGGCATGAGCTCCCGCCTCTTCGAGTCCGTCCGCGAAAACGCCGGACTCGCCTACTCCATCTACTCCGAGCTCAGCCCCTTCCGCGACGCCGGCTCCCTCTCCGTCTACGCCGGCCTCTCGCTCGCCAACGCCGAACGCGTCCTCGCGCTCACCCTCGCCGAGTTCCGCCGTCTCAAGGAGCAGACCGTCCCCGAACCCGAACTCAAGCGCGCCAAGGATCAGATGAAGTCCAATATCGTGCTCGGCCTCGAAAGCTCCTCCAGCCGCATGTCCAACCTCGCGCGCCAGCAGATGTTCTTCGGCCGCTTCGTCACCGTCGACGAAATCGTCCGCTCCATCGACGCCGTCATCCCCGCCGACCTGCAGCACCAGGCCAACCAGCTCTTCCGCCCGGAGGCCATCGCCCTTACCCTCCTCGGCAACCTCGGCACCCTGAAGATTGAGCGCGAAGCTCTCGTTTGCTAAAGTTCTGTTGCACCCCTGAACGCGCACCAGCACCTCCCGTACCGGCAATACCCGTGAGAGAGACTCGAAGCCATGACGACCCTGACTGAACTCCGCACCCGGCACAACGACGAAGGCTTCACCCTCGACGCAGGCTTCACGTTGATCGAGCTCCTCATCGTCATGTCCATCATGCTCATCCTCATGATGCTCGCCGTCCCCCAGCTCCTCAAGCTCCGCAAGCAGGGCAACGAGACCTCCGCCGTCGCATCCGTCCGCACCATCGGCCAGGCTGAGATCCAGTACTCCTCCGCCTATCCCGCCAATGGCTTCGCCTGCTCGCTCTCGCAGCTCGGCGGCGCCACCGGCACCGCTCCGTCGCCCGCCGCCGCCCAGGTCCTCGACACCACCCTCGCCGGCGGAGCCAAATCCGGCTATCTCTTCTCCGTCTCCAACTGCACCAAGGTATCGGTCAACAATCAGGACATGTACACCGGCTACAAGGTCACCGCCGTCCCCGCCTCCGTAGGCCGCACCGGCGACCGCGGCTTCTGCATGGACGAAAACAACCTCATCACCTACGACCCGGCTGGCGGCACCAACTGCACCACCCCCCTCAACCAGTAACCGTCTGCTGCAAACAACGCGCCCCACGTCCTCGAGCGACGTGGGGCTTCTCTTTTCCGCCCACACCTGAGGAAGCATGTCCGCTCACACCCGCCACCGATCCCTCTGTGCACATCTGTGCCTCTCTGTGTTCTCTGTGTTCGTCCTTTGTCTTCGCTCTCCCGCCCAAGCTCAGCAACCGGACATCCTCCACCGCGTAGACGCTCACTACAACCACCTCAAAACTCTCCGCACACACTACACCGAAACCTACGCCGGCCTCGGCATGCACCGCCAGGAATCCGGCACCCTCACCCTTGCCAAGCCCGGCCGCATGCGCTGGGCCTACGACCAGCCCCCCGGCAAGCTCTTCCTCCTCGACGGCAAATTCGCCTGGTTTTACACTCCCGGCGACCCCCAGGCTCAGCGACTCCCCGCCAAAGAAATGGACGACCTCCGCACCCCGCTCCGCTTCCTCCTCGGCCACACCCGGCTGCAAAAGGAACTCGACGCCATCGCCGTCACTCCCACCCCCCCCGGCTTCCACATCGCCGGCATTCCCAGAGGCATGGCCAGCCGCATCCACCAGCTCACCCTCGACGTCACCCCCACCGGCCAGATCACCGCCATGAAGCTCGAAGAAGTCGACGGAGCCACCACCGCCTTCACCTTCACCAACATGACGGAAGACCAGCCCGTCCCCGCCACCGACTTCCGCTTCAACCCACCCCCCGGCGTCACCATCGTCAACGCCACCCCGCCCATCTAAGCCATCGGCCCGGAGCTTACCCCAACGATCCGCACCGCCATTGAGTTCGAGGAACCAGTGTGCCGCAGCACCATCCCCTTCGAGGAACCAGTGCGCCGCAGCTCGGGGGGGCCGTCTGGTCGTCATTCCGGACGCAGTCCGGAATCTCAGTACTTCCGTTTCAGCGCCGCGGCCCGACGCTCGCTGAGCCGTCATCCTGAGCGAAGAGGCGAACACCGGGGATCCGGCAAGGGGGTATCCAGCCCGCCCATCGCCGCAGCCCGTTCACCCGCTGTATCCTCTGAGCAATCCATCCACAGGAGCGCCCCATCAAGCGCCTGGCCGCCTATCTCGCCATCTATCTCCTCTGGGGAGCCTCCTTCCTTGCCATCCGCCTCGTCGTCCATGCCATCCCACCCTTCCTCGCCGCCGGCATCCGCTTCTTCCTCGCCGGCCTCGCCCTCGTTCTCTACAGCCTCGCCGCCCGCAAGCCACTCCCCCGCGGCCGCGAGTGGCGCAACCTCCTCGTCCTCGCCATCACCCTCTTCGTCGGCGACTACGCCCTCCTCTTCTGGGCCGAGCAGAAGCTTCCTTCCGGCATCGCCGCCGTCACCGCCGCCACCATCCCCGTCCAGGTCTTCCTCCTCGAGTGGCTCTGGCTCCGCCGCGTCCGTCCCACCCTCATTGCCGCCCTCGGCCTGCTCCTCGGAATCCTCGGCGTCGCCGCTCTCGTCCTCCCGCAAGGCTTCCTCAAAGGTCACGTAGCGCTGGACCGATACGCCGCCACAGGCCTCATCGCCGCGACGTTCTGGTCCTTCGGGAGCGTCCTCAGCACCCGCCTGCTCCTCCCGAAGGAGAGAACCGTAAGCGCAGGCTGGCAGATGACCTTCGGGGGCATCGCCCTGCTGAGCCTCTCCGTCGTCACCGGCGAACCGGCCCGCCTGCACCCGTCGGCGATTACGCCGCAAGTCCTCTTCGCTCTCGCCTACCTCATCCTCTTCGCTTCCATCGCCGCCTTTACCGCCTACGTCTACCTGCTCCAGTACGAGCCCGCCGGCCGCGTCGCCAGCTACGCCTACGTCAACCCCGTCATCGCGCTCCTCCTGGGAGCGAGCCTCGCCGGCGAGTCCCTCTCGCCGCGACAACAAATCGCCTGCGCCATCATCCTCGCCGGAGTCGTTGTCACCCTCCTTGGCAAGCGACCCGCTCGCCAGCCTTCTCTCAAGAGTTGCCAACTTTAGCCGCTCTGCAGACAGGCAAATAAGAAGGTCCCGAGCCAACGTTGGCCGGGACCTCTCTGCCTTATAACAACGCACATCCTGATTGTCCTGGACGGCAGATCGCCTGCTCAGCTGGAGAAGACTACCCCTGCACCAGCACCTTCCCCTGCTCCCCGACATCCACGCCACCGCCTGTGACTGCCCGTGCCAGGTACTTCGCCATGAAAATCAGCTTGGACGAAGACGAATCCCAGTACTGCGCCTCGCTGATCTCCACCTTCAGCACCGCGATGCGCGGATCGTCCTCTCCATCCGGGAACCACGCCTTGAACATCGGGTTCCAAAGCTCATGAATCTTCGCCTTATCCTGGGAGACCTGCGCCTTCCCCTTCGCCGTCACATAGCTGTGATTCGAAGGATCCGAGTAAATCAACCCCACATGCGCATCGTTCTCGATCTCCGACACCTTCCCCGACTCATGCCTCGTCAGGAAGTACACCGTCCCGTCGAAATCGTTCTCCTGCGTCGCCATCGGCCGGCTGTCGAACGATCCATCCGTCGCCGCGGTCGTCAGCATGCAGATCCGTACACCCTTGATCAGCTCCGAAATCTTCTTCTTGCCTTCGTCCCCGGTCAGGACCTTCTGCTCACTCATCGCATCTCCTCCTGCTTCCTTTAGGATGCAGTCGATCCAGTCAAAGACCCTTCACATGCCTCGGATAAACTGAACTACAGGCAACACCGAAAGAAGACTCTCGTGACGCACGCAACCTCCGCTCCCGTTCATCCCCGTACCCTCTCCCCAGCCGAGTTCCTCCAGACCGTCGACGACCTCAACCCCCGCATCGCTGTCTTCGACTGCGACGGAACCCTCTGGTCCCCCGACGCCGGATCCGGCTTCATGACCTACTCCATCGAGTCCGGCCTGCTCTCCCGCGACGCGGCCGACTGGCTCGACGACCGCCATCGCCGCTATCGCCGCGGCGAGGTCGACGAGATCAGCATCTGCGGTGAGATGGTCCAGGTCTACCAGGGCCTGCACGAGCATGAGCTCCGCGCCGCCGCTGCCGCCTTCTTCGCCCGGCACATCGCCCCCCGCATCTTCCCCGTCATGGAAGAAGTGATCAACCGCCTCAACGCCCGCGGCACCCAGCTCTGGGCAGTCAGCTCCACCAACGACTGGGTCATCGAGGAAGGTGTCCGGCGCTTCGGCATCCCTCCCGAGCGCGTCCTCGCCGCCCGCGTCGAGATCGCCGAAGGCCTCGTCAGCGACCGCATCCGCCACGTCCCCTCCGGTCCCCAGAAGGTCGTCGCCCTCCAGCGCGCCGGCGTCCTCACCCCCGACGCCGTCTTCGGTAACTCCGTCCACGACGCCGACATGCTCGCCATCGCGCGCCATCCCTTCGCCGTCAACCCCACCCCGGCCCTCGTCGAGCGAAGCGCCACCGACGGCTGGCCCGTCTTCTTCCCCCAGACCGCAGACTGATCGGGAACCTGAGCACCCTTGCGTTGCAGTATCGAGGCGTTCTCACGTCATCCCTCGCCATGTTGCCTTGTTGTCATTCCGCAGCAAAGCGGAGGAATCTGCTTCACCCGCTGCTCCAGGCCGCCCACAGCCGTTACCTTTCCGGCAACCCTCCTTGCCCTGCGTCGAAAGCGAAGTACGCTTCGTCTAACGTGGTAAGCGATGAAGGATCCAATCCGGAAGCTTCAGCCACGCGGAGATGCTGCGGCACGGCCCACGCGGCTCGTGGTCGCCGCACTGATCCTGCGTCCGGCACACGGCAGCGGTCACGAGATCCTCATCTGCCAGCGCAAACCCAACCAGCCCATGAGCCTCAAGTGGGAGTTCCCCGGCGGCAAAGTCGAGGACGGTGAGACCTCCGAGCAGGCCCTCGCCCGCGAGCTCGACGAAGAGCTGGGCATTCGCGCCCGCATCGGCCGCCAGGTCGCCCGCGTCAAGCACAAGTACCGTAACGGCGGGGCCATCGACCTCCAGTTCTTTCTCGTCGACGACTTCCAGGGCCCGCTCGAAAACCGCATCTTCAACGACATGCGCTGGTCTTCTCTCGAGGCATTGCCCGGTTACGACTTCCTCGCCGCCGACCTCGGCCTTATCCGCGACCTCTCCGAAGGCAAGCTCCTCTAACCGCCCATCACCGCGCTCGAAACCGTATTCCACGCCAGCATCACCGACAGCCCGGTCACAATCGCCACCGTGGCCCAGGCCGCCACGTTGAACCAGCGCTTGTTCGTATAGCTCCCCATCAGCTCATGCTTGTTGATCAGCAGCAGCATGAACACCAGCACCACCGGCAGCAGCACGCCGTTCAGCACCTGCGACAAAATCGCCACCTTCAGCATCGGGAAGTTCGGAATCAGAACCACGCCCGCGCCTACCGCGATCAGCCCGGTATACAGCCAGTAAAAGAACGGAGCCTCACGGAAGCTCTTGTCCAGCCCGCTCTCGAAGCCCATTCCCTCGCACACCGTATACGCGGTCGAAAGCGGCAGAATCGACGCCGCGAACAGCGAAGCATTGAACAGCCCCGCCGCGAACAGCAGAAACGCATAGTCGCCCGCCAGCGGCTTCATCGCGATCGCCGCCACCGACGCATCCGGAATGTCCTTGATGCCATGCGTGAACAGCGTCGCCGCGCACGCTACGATGATGAACCACGCCACCACATCCGTGAAAATTGACCCGACAATTACGTCGAGCCGCGAGGCTTTCAGGTGCCGCGCCGTGATCCCCTTGTCGACGATCGAGGACTGCAGATAGAACTGCATCCACGGCGCGATCGTCGTGCCGATCACCGCGATCACCATATAGACATACGGCTTCTGTCCCCACACGCCGTGCAGCGGCAGCTTCACCGTCTCGACCATCGCCTCGTGCCAGTTCGGCCCGCTCAGCACGCCCGCCACGATGTACGCGATGTAGAACACGCTCGCGATCAGAAAGATCTTTTCGACCTTCTTGTAGTCGCCCTTCACCACCAGCGCCCACACCAGCACCGCGCACACCGGCACGCTCACGTACTTCGAGATATGAAACAGCCCCATGCTGCCCGCGATGCCGGTAAACTCCGTGATCACGTTTGTAAAATTAACGAACACCAGCAGAATCATCGTGATGAACGTCATCCGCAGTCCGAACTCTTCGCGGATCAAATCGCTCAGCCCCTTGCCCGTCACCGCGCCCATGCGCGCGCACATCTCCTGCACGATGATCAGCGCCAGCGTAATCGGAATCATCGTCCACAGCAGCGTGTACCCGTACGCCGCGCCCGCCTGTGAGTAGGTAAAGATCCCGCCGGCGTCGTTGTCCACGTTGGCCGTAATGAACCCCGGCCCCAGCACCGCGAGAATCAGCAGAAGGCGCGTCCGCATGCCCTTCCAGCCGGAGGCAGAAGAGGCACGCGGAGCGCGGGCCGTCTCAGGCGACATCGCGCCCTGCCTGCGTCCGAATCTGCTCCACACGCTCCACGATCCGCGCCACCTGCGCATCGTTCGAATAGCCATCGCGCACCGCGCGCGCCCGGCCCGCAGCCGCGATGCGCGCCCGGCCCCCCTCATCCGGCAGCCAGCGCCGAATCTTTCCGATCAAATCCGCGGTGTCGTTGAAGAACACGGCCTCTTCGTCTTCCTTGAACTTCGCCTCATGTCCAGCGGAGCGCTCCGCCAGCAGAAAACCGCCGCATGCCGCGATCTCGAAGCTCTTATGCGTGTACTCGTCCTGATTGGCCTTCGTCAGAAAGCTCAGATTGATCTTTGCCTGCCAGATCGCCTCGCGATACGCCTGCTCGTACAGCTCGCCGACGCGATACATCTTCGCAAACGCCGCCGGCGTCAGCGCACGCTCCCACGAGCGCCGGCTGCCCGAGATCACCATCGGCAGTCCTGCCTCCGCGACCCGCGTCATCATCTCCGCCCTGTCATCGTAGGGTGTCCCGATGAACGAAACCTCACGCGTCCGCTCGGCGTCGGTCACCGGTACCGGAGGAGGAAAGTGGATCGTCGGCTCGTACGCCGTCTGCACCTTCATCACATCGCGCGCGCCGCGCTCACGGTAGTGTCCAAGGCTCACGTCTCGTTGCGTCACGTGCAGATCGAAGCAGCGAATGCATCTCACATACCGTCGCCAGCCCGGATCGCGCCGCGGCCCGAACGCGTTGTCGATCATATAGCTGACGGTGGTGATTCCCAGGGCGCGCATCCGCTGCAGCGTCGCAGGCGCAAGCAGCAGCACCTTGTCGGCCCAGAAGACCTCCGGTCTCCGGCGCTCCGCCAGTTCCAGCAGGTCGCGGTTCAGACGATCCGCATGCGGACCCATCGCCAGCCGAAAGGCGATCGGACCCAGCAACCGCCCCGGAAGACGGTAGAGCGCAGGGTCGAAGCCTGCGACCTCATGCCCCAGCCGCTCCAGCGCCCACTTGCGAAACAGGCACGAGGTCCCGGGGCGCAGCTCGCCCGCGTAAAGAATCTTCATCGGCCGCCCCTCAACCAGGCGATCACATGCTCCGGTCGGATGACACCTTGCAGCCGCTTCTCAACATTCAGCACCGGCAGCGAACGCAGGTTGTACTTGTCGAACAGCTCCGCCACCTTGCGCCCGTTCGCCTCGAGTTGCACCGTCACCATGTGATCGTGCTGCAGCTCCTCCAGCCGCCGCTCCGGTGTTGCCAGAACCAGCGTCGCCAGCGGCAGGATCGCATGCAGACAGCCCTCCGTATCGATCACGAAAATCTCCATCACCGAGTCGACATCGCCTTCGAAGTCCCCCAGCGCCTGCGCCGCATCGCGCACGCTCAAGCCCTGCTGCACCGCCACATAATCAGTCGTCATCAGTCCGGCGGCGGAGTCGGATTCGTACTCCAGCAGCTCTTCAACCTCATGCCGCTCCTCCTCGCCCATCTCTTCGAGGATCGCGTCCGATCGCTCTGCCGAAAGCTCCGAAAGCAGATCCGCCGCCGCTCCCGGATCCATCTCCTCCAGAATGCCGGCAATCTGTTCGGAATCGAGCGACTCCAGAAGATGCTTCTGCGTCTTCGGTTCAACCTCCTCGAGCGCCTCCGCCGCAACCTCTTCATCAAGGCTCGAGAACAGAGCCTGCCGCTCCGCCGGCGCAAGCTCCTCAAGAATGTCCGCGATATCCGACGGATGCATCCGCGCCAGACGGTCCTGCTCGATCTTCAGCCGTACTCTGCGCGACGGATCGCGATCGATCAGGTCCACGAACTCCCACGGAATGACGCTCGGTTTCAGCCCGCACGCCACCCGCTCCACCATGCCCGGCGGCAACCCCTTCAGCAGCCGCCGCACCGCGCCGCGCGTTCCCACTTCTACTTCGGCGATACGCAGCGTAAGCCCCTGCGCCGCGTCGTCACTGGTGGAACACCACTCCCACACCAGGTCCACATCGTTGACGCGCACGACTTTATGCCCATGCACGTCGATAATCTGCTGATCCAGCAGGTCGCGGTCCAGCAGCAGATACGCGTTGCCATCCGGCATCGTCTCCGGCTGCGCGTCGGTCACGGTTTCCATCCGGCCACCCGCCACCAGCGCCAGCCCGCTCACCGGCACGAACAGCCTCGCCTTGCCGCCACCCGGTGCCCGCAGCACCAGCGCCTGCACCCGTGAGCTGTCCACCAGCGGCGAAACCGCGAACTCACGCACGCGGCCCAGCTCACTGCCCGACGCCCGAAACACAGGCGCGCCGAGCAGCGCCGAGACGCTCGTCCGCTGGCTGGGAACTCTGTTCATCGCATCACCGAACGCCGCGCAGGCGGAAGTGCCGCGTCAACAATCCGCGACCCTCCCTATCCTCGCACGGAGCACCGCCGCTCATCGCTCATCGCGCCGCAACAAACCGGCCGTACACGCCAGTGGAACCAGCAAGCCAACCTGCCGGGGCGGCGGTACTTACTTGCCGAAGTCCACCGTCGGCGCGGTCGCATTGTTCGGATTGCCCTTGAAGTACTCGTCCCGGTAGTGAAAGCCCGCGATCCCGGCCCAGAAACTGTTCGGAAACTGCTGCACGTAGGTGTTGTAGTCCTGCAGCGCCAGGTTATACCGCCGCCGCGCCACCGCGATCCGGTTCTCCGCCCCCGCGAGCTCGTCGTTCAGCCGCGTAAACTGCTCGCTCGACTTGAGGTTCGGGTACGCCTCCTGCAGCCGCAGCAGCGGGCTGACCGCAACGTCCAGCTGCGACTGCGCCTTGATCTCGGACGGCCGGTCGTGCGCGCCCATCACGGCCGCGCGCGCGTTCGCAATGTTGGTCAGCACTGTCGACTCCTCGCCCACATACCCCTTCACCGACGCCACCAGATTCGGGATCAGGTCCATGCGCCGCTGCTGTTCGACATCGACCTCCGAATACGCATTCTTCACGTCCTCATTCTTGGTCACCATCGTATTCTTGGCGCTCACATAGCTTCCGCCCGCGAACAACAGCACCAGCACGATCACACCCACCACACCCAACCCAACCCACAAGCCTTTCATCCACTCCTCCGTTGAACTCTCGCTGAACTCTCCATCCAATCTCTATCCGGCTGTACTGTATCACCGGCCGGGGTTACCGACGCCTCCCGGCGTCCGGGTGGCCCCACGATCGCAAGGCGCAGCCGAGCTCTCGTGGGGTTGATCCCTGCCATCGATCACAAATCGCGCGAAGCCCCGCCGCCACCGGACGCGCCGCCACCCATGCCATCGAATCCGCCGCCCCCACCATCGCCACCGCCGAAACCGCCTCCGCGTCCCCCGCCGCCGCCCATCATGTTCAGCAGCAGATACACCAGCCAGCCCAGGTTGCCGGTGCGGATCAGGATCACGATCAGCAGCACGAATCCGATCCCCAGCAGCACCTGCGCGGGTCCAACCGGACGCGAAGCCGGCTGCTGCGCATAGTGGTAGGTGTGCACCGGCTGGTACGGCTGCGTCAGCGTCACGCCCTTGTCGGCGGCGATCACGGATGCCAGACCCTGCACTCCGGCGTACACGCCATCGTCGTAGTCGCCCGCCTTGATCTGCGGATCGGCCCGGTCGAGAATTGCCCCGACCTTCGCATCGTTCAGAACGCCCTCGAGCCCATACCCGGTCTCAATCCGTGTGCCCAGCGGGCTCATCACGACCAGGAAAATGGCTTCGCGGTCGACCCCCTTCTTCCCCGCCTTCCAGCGCTCTTCAAGCTCGGAGGTAAACTCCTCCTTGCTCAGCCCGCCGTCAAGCGTCTTGAGGGTGACCACGAACAGCTGCGCCTGCGCCTGGTTCTGCACCGCCAGCGCAAGGCTTTCGATCCTCTGCGCCCCCGCTGGCGAAAGCACATGCGCATAGTCGTTTACATAGCCGGTCGGCAGCGGGAGATCGGACGGCTTCTCCGCCCGCGCCATCCCACAGCAGGAGCAAAGCAGGACGATGATGTACGAACAACGAGAAAGCGTACGCAGCATACCAGGCTCAGTCTACGCCGGGCGAAAGCAAAGGGGACGCCGGCGTGGCGTCCCCTCCAGTCTGCCCGCAGGCAAACCACCTGATTATGCAGCCGTAACACCCATCGACGAGCCGATCTTGTCGACCATCTTATGATGCTGGTCGATCACCTTCTCGCCCTTCATCACGGCAGCCTTCAACTGCGGATCCTGCGTCGTCGACGCCTCCTGCTTGAAGTCCGCGAGATCCTTGTCGTGGTCCTTCATCATGTAGGCGACATACTCCTTATCGAAGTCCTTGCCCGACAGGCCGTTCAGCTTGTCGTACTCGGCCTGATCGTCTGGAGCCAACCCGGTCGGCGGCGTCACGCCATCCTTGTCCGCGAACGGCTTCAGATTGTTGTTCAGCATGGTGTGATCGGTGACCATCTTCTGGCCAAATGCCTTCACCTTCGCGTTGTTCGACTTCTGCTGAGCCAGCTGGCCCAGCTGGATCTCGGCCATGCCGCCCTGCGACGCCTTCATCAGAAACGTTGCGTCCTGCGACCTCGAAGCATCCTGCGCGCCCAGCACGAACGGAACCGCCAGACAGCACGCACCCGCAAACATCTGCATACGATTCAACTTCATGACACACTCCTCATTAATCTTCGGATCGGAGCGGTACCGCACTCTCCGTGCGAGCACCGGGCTCGCCGTACACGTGTTTGGTGACGCCGTACCGCGCGAGGTTGCCTCATGCACGCGACAGCAAAGCTTTACGCTGTATTCTCGGCGCGCGTCGCCTCTGCGTTCCCCTTTGCGCCCCATCGTCAAGACGCAACGGTATGCTGAACTCTGGAGTTATAACCGAGCATGTCCGAGAACACCCCCAGCGCCCGCGTCCGCCAGCAAGCCCTCGTCCCGCCCGTCGCCCGCAGGGAGCCGAACGCCACCCTTCACCATGGGCATCTGCTGCACGACGACTACGGCTGGCTGCGCCTCAAAGATTCACCCGAGGTCCTCGACTACCTGCACGCCGAAAACGCCTACACCGCCGTCGCCATGCACGGCACCGAAGCCCTCCAGTCCACTCTCTATGGCGAGATGCTCTCGCACATTCAGGAGACGGACGAATCGGTGTCCTTTCCCGACCACGGTTTCCTCTATTTCAACCGCACCGTCGAAGGCCTGCAATATCCCATTCACTGCCGCCGCGAGAACCGGGAAGGCGCCGCGGAAGAGGTTCTGCTGGACATCAACCGCCTGGCGGAGGGCGAGGCCTACATGGCGGTCGGCGGCATGGCCGTCAGTCCGGACGGAAACCGGCTCGCTTACTCCACCGACAACACCGGCTTCCGCCAGTACACCCTGCGCATCCGCAACCTGCACAGCGGGCAGGATCTGCCGGACACCGTCCTGCGCGTCGGCTCCTTCACCTGGGCGGCCGACTCGAACACCCTCTTCTACGCCACCGAGGACGAGCAGACCAAGCGCCAGGATAAGGTCTGGCGCTTCGAACTCGGCAGCGACACGCACTTGATCTACCACGAATCAGACGAGCGGTTCAACGTCGGAGTCGGCCGCACCCGCGACCGCAGATATATCCTGCTCGAATCCCGCTCGCACACCACCAGCGAGTACCGCTTCCTGCCCGCCAGCCGACCCACCGCCGAGTTCACCCTCATCGCCCCCAGAGTAGACGAGCAGGAGTACTACCCCGACCACCGCGACGGACTCTTCTACCTCCGCACCAACGACACCACCAGAAACTTCCGCCTCGTCACCGCCCCCGTCGCCTCCCCCGGCCGCGAGCACTGGCGCACCTTCTACACCGGCGCGGACGACGTCCCGCTCGAGGACTTCGACCTCTTCGAGCGCTTCCTCGTCCTCTCCGAGCGCAACGCCGGCCTGCCCACCCTCACCGTCCATCCGCTCTCCGGCGAAACCACGCTCGGCGAAGGACGCTCCATCGAGTTCCCCGAGCCCACCTACTCGGCTGAAGCGCACACCAACCGCGAATTCGACACACGGAACTTCCGCTACAGCTACACCTCGCTCGTCTCACCCGCGTCGGTCTATGAGTACGACGTCGCCACCGGTGACTCCACCCTGCTCAAGCAACAGAACATCCCCGGCGACTTCGACCGCACCCGCTATGCGTCCGAACGCGTCTGGATCGCCGCCCGGGACGGCGTGCTCATTCCGGTGTCGCTCGTTTACCGCCGCGACCGCTTTACGCAAGACGGCACCAACCCTCTCTACGTCTACGGTTACGGCTCCTACGGCTACGCTCTCCCCGTCGGCTTTTCCCCCACGCGCCTCACCTTGCTCGACCGCGGCGTCGTGCTCGCCTGCGCGCACATCCGCGGCGGCGGCGAGCTCGGCGACGCATGGCACGACGCCGGCAAGATGAAGCTCAAGCAGACCACCTTCACCGACTTCGTCGCTGTCGTCGAGGGCCTCATTGCGCAGAGCTATGGCGCGCGCGATCGAATCGCCATCGAGGGCGGAAGCGCGGGCGGTCTGCTCATGGGCGCGGTCGTCAACCTGCGCCCCGATCTCTTCCGCGTCGTCCTCTCGCACGTCCCCTTCGTCGACGTCATGAACACCATGCTCGACAGATCGCTGCCCCTCACCGTCGGCGAATACGAAGAGTGGGGCAATCCCAACGAAGCCGACGACTTCGCCACCATGCTCGCATATTCACCCTGCGACAACCTGCGCCCGGGCGCCTACCCGTCCATGCTGGTCAAGACCAGCCTCAACGACTCGCAGGTCATGTACTGGGAGCCCGCCAAGTACGTCGCCAAACTGCGCACCCTCAAGCAGAACCAGACCCCGCTGCTCCTCCACATCAACATGGACGCCGGCCACGGCGGAGCCTCCGGCCGCTACGACTACCTCAAAGAACTCGCCTTCGACCAGGCCTTCCTGCTCATGGAGCTCGGCATCGAGGAGTAGGCACGCGAGTTCCAGATCGGTCTGCCCGAAGTCGTTTCCTTTGAACAGCAGCGGCTCTCCCTCGTGCTTCGCCAGCGCCTGAGTGAAGCAGTCGCCGAAGTTCAATGCCGCCGGTGTCTACCGCGTCCGTAGATGCGGAACGCCTCGAAAGCGCGCATCGCGATCGCGCGATCGACCGCCACACTCTCGACGGCGTAGCGCTCCAGTAGTTCTTCAAGCAGATCCACCCTGCTCTGTCCGGCCCGACTCAACAGCACAGTCGACGCCTCCAGCAGACTGACTGCGGATAGCCGCAACCGGTCCTCGCCTGTCATCTGCTCAATGAATCGGATCGACTCGGCCTCCTCCAGCACAATTGCCACCAGAGCTGACGTGTCGCGAACCATCAGTCGCAGAAACCATCCGCGTGATAGCCGAGAATTTCGTCTTGTACACGGGGATAGCTACCGATCAGCGCCAGAGTCTCCGCAACGCGTGGACGCCTGCATTGCGCGCGCACTGTACCGCGGTCGAGCTCCTTCAACGCAGCACGCAAGTTTCGTCGATGCTCTCGTGACGCACCGCCGCCAGCTGCATCACCTTCTGTTCAAGCGCGGGATCCGTGGATCTGAACCGGCATGGTGGAAGTGTAACTCGCTCCAGCAGATAGGCGAGCTGCGCTGCGTCTACCCCGCCGCCACCGCCGGTACGGCATCTCCTTCACCCGGCGCCAGAAACATATTCGCCTCCAGCCCATGCTGCCGCGTGTAGAGATCGAAGTACCGTCCGCCCAGCCGGAACAGTTCGTCGTGCGTTCCGCGCTCGACGATATTGCCCTGCTCCACTACCAATATCTGATCCGCCCTCCGAATCGTCGAAAGCCGGTGCGCGATCACGAATGTCGTGCGGCCCTGCATCAGGTGGTTCAGCCCCGTCTGGATCATCGCCTCCGACTCCGAGTCCAGTGAGCTCGTCGCCTCATCCAGAATCAGAATGCGCGGGTCCGCCAGGATGGCCCGTGCAATCGAAAGCCGCTGTCGCTGTCCGCCCGAGAGCTTCACCCCGCGCTCACCCACAATCGTGTCGTAGCCTTCCGGGAAACGCTCCGCGAACTCATCCACCCGCGCAATCCCGCAAGCCGTCATCAACTGCTCTTCCGTCGCCAGCGGACGTGAAAAAAGAATGTTTTCGCGAATACTGCCGTCAAACAGAAACGTCTCCTGCAGCACCACACCCAGCTGCGCGCGATAGCTCGACAGCCGCACCGTCGCCAGGTCGATCCCGTCGACAAACACCGCCCCGCGCGTCGCCGTATGGAACGCGCACACCATCGAGATGATCGTCGACTTGCCCGATCCGCTCGACCCCACCAGCGCCGTCACCGTCCCCGGTTTCGCCTCGAACGAGATCCCGTGCAACACCGGTTTGTCCGCCTCGTACTCGAACTCCACATCGCGGAAGTCGACCTCGCCCGCCATCGTCTCCAGCGTCACCGTCCGCTGCGGATCGTTGTCTTCTTCCCGCTCCGCAAGGATCTCACTCGTCCGGTCCAGCCCCGCCAGCGCCTCCGTCAACTGCGTCCCGATCGAGACCAGCTGCACCACCGGCGCCACCATGAACGCCAGCAGAAGCGTGTACTCCACATAATTGCCGACGTTCAGCCGGCCGGCCGCATTCTCATGCGCGCCCAGATACATGATCAGACCGCCGACCACGCCCAGAACCACCGTCGACGAAAGCGTCATCAGCGACTGCGCCGTCAGCGAGCTGATCACATTCTCGAGCAGCCGCTCCACCCCCGCCGCGAAGACATTCGACTCGCTCTCCTCCGCGTGGTATCCCTTCACCACCCGCACCCCGCCCAGCGACTCCGTCAGACGTCCCGTCACCTCCGCATTGATCTTCGAACGCTCGCGAAAGATCGGACGAATCGTCTTGAACGCACGCTGCAGGATGACGCCAAAGATCAGCAGAATGACAAACGTGAGAATCGTCATGCGGTAGTTGATCCGGATCAGGATGGCGAACGCGATCACCGCCGTCAGCACGCCGCCGACAAAATCCAGCAGCCCGGTCCCGACCAGGTTCCGCACGCCCTCCACATCGGTCATGATGCGCGCCACCAGCGTGCCCGTCCGGTTCTCGTCGTAGAACGCCACCGGCAGCCGTCCAATGTGTCCCTGCACCTGCACCCGCAGCTCCGAGATCAGCCGCTGCCCGGCCTTCGACAGCAGCTGCGTCAGCGAGTACGACGAAATGCCCTGAATGAACGTCGCCGACGCCACGACCCCGATAATCAAGGGCAGCAGGTGAATGTCGTGGCCGTACATCACATTGTTAATCAGGTACTTTGAAGAGATCGGCAGCACGAAGCTGCACGACCGGTTCACCAGCATCAGCCCGAAGCTGCCCGCCAGCAGCCCCATCCGCGGCTTCACCAGCTTCCACACCTCAGGCATCACCTTCTTCAGCTTCGGTTTCGGACGTGCCGCGGTCAGCGCAGCACTGGTCGCCTTGCCCGTGCCGCGCGAAGGACGATCCGGCGACGGCAACCCGCCTCCAAACTTCGACGAACTCATACTGGAAGCCATGCCCGTTCTCCTAAGCCGTACCCGCCCTAAGCCGTACGCGTTCTGCGTGCCGCAACAAACGACCGCACGCACAGCGCCACAAAAACAAAACAGATCGTTCCCATCGCCGCCTGCACATACGCCGCATCCGGCCGGATCACCGGCTGCCCCAGCGCCAGCTTCACCACCCCGATAAAGCCCGGAATCGTCCCCAGAAAGCCCAGCAGCCCGATCGTCACCGCCACATGCATCAACAGCATCCGGCGCTTCGTATCCTCGGTGCGCGCCAGCCCGCCGAGAATCACCAGCAGCAATCCAAACCCGCCCGGAATCAGCGCGTGCCCGTGATGCAGCAGCGCAAACGCCACCGCCGACAACACCATCAGCAGAACGCCAAATACCATCGTGATCTTCGCCACAGATCTCCTCCCGCACTCGCTTCGCGTGCGTCTCCCGTACTCGTTTCGTATCTCTTCAGCATAGCCGACCTAACCCGCCGCCGCTTCCATCTGTTTCACCACATCCGCAGGCTTCCAGTCATTGGTCGGATACCACGCGATCACCTTGCCGTCTTTCCCGATCAGCACCGTAGAAAGCGAATGCTGAATCGTCGCCGGGTCGCTGCCGGTCACGCCCACGTCGAACCAGTGCTCCATCTCCGGCAGTTTCGCCACCGGCGGCGCGGCGAACTGCCAATGCCTGAACTGCTCGTCCGTAAACTTGCCCGTGTGCGCGCCACCATAGCTGCGCAGCACCGCGGGCGTGTCATACGTCGGATCGAAGCTCACGCTCAGCAGATCGGTCCTGGCATATGCCGCCTTGTCGCCCGCCAGTGCCTGATTGATCTCCGCGAAGTTGTTGCTCATGCGCGGGCAGAAGTCCGCCACCGGGCAGCGCGTATAGATAAACGTCAGCAGCACCACCTTCCCGCGCATCTGCCGCAGGTGCACCGTCTTGCCGCTCTGGTCCAGCAGCGCAAAATCAGGCACCGCATCGCCCGGAGCAGGCACGTGGTACTGCGCCCCCGGCTTGAAGTCCGGCTGCGCCTGCCCCACCACCACCACCTCATCCAGCTTCGGACTCAACGGCCCGGTCGAGCCGTAGCTCACCACCACGCGCGCCGTGATCTGATCTCCCGCGTGCAGTTCGCTGATCGTCTCCGGCTCGACCAGCCTGTAGGGCATGGTCATGGCTTCCATGTACCCCGGAATCGGCCCGCCCGCGACCAGGATGCTGCCCGCCGGCGGATCGGTCGAGACGATGCGTCCACGCAGCTTGTACGTCTTCTGCCGCGCGCTCGCAAGCGGCGTCGAAGAGGCCGAATCGCTCCGGCAACCCGTCAAGAAACCCAGCGCCAGAAAGACGCCCAGCGAAGTCGACAAACCAGCGGAAACCATACGAGAACGCACGTCTCGATGATAGACGTCCCCGCCGACGGCAAGCCCACCGTGCCCGATATCCGCCCGCGCGGCCTGATTCATCAAGGCTGCGGCCTGCACGACCGTAATCAGTCCCTTCCAGTTCCTGTCTGTCGTCTCTGATCCGCCTGATCCGTCACATCCGTGTTGCGCCTCTTGGGACCCGCCTCTTCCGCCACGCCGCCCGGCGTATAACCTCAACATGGCCCAGCGGCTCGACCCGGTTCTAGAGCAGGCACTCCGGCGCGGCGCAGCCGTGCTCACGCCCGGCCGGCGTGCCGCACGCGTCCTTCGCCAGACGTGGGCCCGGCACCAGACCACCGCCTCCGTCTTTGACCGCGCGCCCGAGATCCTCCCGCTCGAAGCCTGGCTCGCCGCCGAGTGGCACCGCCGTCTGCTCCACGGGCAGGACGACCGCATCCTGCTCAACCGCAGCCAAGAGCACATCCTCTGGCGCGAGACCATCGCCACCGACCTCAACCAGCACAACCCTCCCGCCGAGGCGCTCGCCGAGACCGCCGCCCGCGCCTGGACCCTGCTCTGCCGCTATCAGGGCCGCGAACGCCTCCGCGAACTCGCCGCCACCGCCGACACCCGCGCCTTCGAGCACTGGACCCGCGCCTTCGAACGCCGTCTCGCCCGCGAGCGGCTCCTCACCGCCGCGCAACTGCCGGCTCAACTGGCCCAGGCTCCGCATCTGGACCCGCTCAGCCTGGCCATCGCAGACTTCGACGTTCTTCAGCCCGCCGTCTCCGACCTCTTCGAAACCCTGCGGCAGAACGGCGCCGAGATCGTCGCCATCACCACCGCCTCCTCAACGCAATCCGCCCAACTCGCCATCTGCGAAAACGACGCCCACGAACTCCAGGCCGCCGCCCTCTGGGCCCGCGCGCAGCTTACCGCCTCGCCCGGCGCACAGCTCGCCATCGTCGTCCCCAACCCCGCCGACCGCCGCGCCGACATCGACCGCGTCTTCTCCCGCACCCTCGCGCCCGAGCGCATGCCCGTAACCGCCTCCGCATCCGACCCCGTCCTCGAGTTCTCCCTCGGCCGCCCGCTCGCCGGGCTCCCCATCGCCCAGACCGCCCTCGACCTCCTCACCTGGTGCTTCGCCCCGCTTCCGCTCGAACGCATCTCCACCCTCCTGCTCTCGCCGTGGTTTACCGGAAGCGACCTCCACGCCGCCGAGTTCGACGCCTTCAGGCTCCGCCAGGCGCCCCTCCTGCGGCCCGAGCTCACCCTCGACGCCACCCTCCAGCTCGCGGGCAAGTCCTTCCGCCGCCTGCAGGGTGCCGGCGGCCTGCTCCACCGTCTCCGCACCCTGCGCAAGGCCACCGAAGCCGTCATGCTCTCCCCCACTGGAGAACCCCAACCCCGCACCTTCGGCGAGTGGTCCGACCTCTTCCGCACCCTCCTCGACGCCGCCGGCTGGACCGCCCATGCCGACGCCGATTCGCTCAGCTTCCAGCAGCACCGCCGCTTTGAAACCGTCCTCGCCGAGCTCGCAACCCTCGATCTCAGCGGCTCGACACCGAGCTTCGAAGAAGCCCGCGCCGCCCTCGCACGCATGCTCGCCCAGGCCGTCTTCGCTCCCGAATCCCTCTTCGCTTCAGACGTGCAGAACGCGCCCGTCCAGATCATCGGTCCGCTCGAGCTCGGCGCAGTCGGCTTCGACGCTCTCTGGTTCCTCGGCGCGGACGATCTCGTCTGGCCGGCGTCCCTGCAGCCAAATCCTCTGCTTCCCTTCGCACTCCAGCGCGCGCATCGCATGCCCGGCGCGGACCGCGAACGCGACGACGCTCAGGCCGCAAGCCTCACCAGACGCATCGCCCAGTCCGCCCCGGAGGTCGTCTTCAGCTACGCCCTCCGCTCCGACGAAGGCCTGCGCCGACCCTCCGCGCTGCTCGCCGCGCTCGCCCTCACCCCGGTGACCCCCGCGACGCTTCCTGCCCCAAAGCCATCCCGCTTCGCGCCGGCTGCAGAAGATCGCACCCTCACCTCATTGCCACCCGAGCGCACCACCGGCGGCACCAGCCTCCTCGCGCTCCAGGCCGCCTGCGCCTTCCGCGCCTTCGCCGAAAAGCGCCTCCGGTCCTCCGCCCTCGACGCACCCCAGCCCGGCTTCGACGCCATGCAGCGCGGCAACCAGGTCCACATCGTCATGGAGCGCCTCTGGTCGGATCTAAAGACCCAGGCCGCCCTCAAGAGCCTGAGCCCCGCCCGGCGCGAAGCGCTCCTCGAGCAATCCATCGATCACGCCCTGGCCGACGGGAAGTCCGCGCCCGACACCTCATGGGACCACGCCTACCTCAACGTCCAGCGCAAACGTCTCGCCGACCTGCTCCGTCCATGGCTCGACCTCGAAACCCGCCGTCCGCCCTTCACCGTCCTCCCGCCCGAGCAGAAACAGCAGTTCGCGCTCGGTCCCCTCACCCTCAACCTCCGCATCGACCGCATGGACCAGACCGACGCAGGCGGCGTCATCGTCCTCGACTACAAGACCGGCAAAGCCGACCCGAAGCAATGGGACGGCCCGCGTCCCGACGCCCCGCAGATGCCGCTCTACGCCGTGATCGCCCACGCAGCCGGCCATCCGCTCGAAGGCGTAGCCTTCGCCCTGCTCCGCGCCGGCCGCGACCTCGGCCTCAAGGGCTTCGCCGACGATCCGAACGCCTTCGGCCCCGGCCAGAAGCCCGCCCCCATGCACGAGCCCTCCCTTACCGAACAAGTCGACACCTGGCGCTCCGTCCTCACCGCGCTCGCTGAAGCCTTCGCCGCCGGAGACACCCGCGTCGCGCCAAAGCAATACCCGAAGACCTGCACCTACTGCGATCAGCGCCTGCTCTGCCGCCTCGATCCCGCCCGCCTCGCACCCGCCGATCCCGACACTGAGGAAGAAGAGGAACCCACCTATGGCTGACGTCCTCGAATTCCCCTCGCCCACCGTGGTCGCCCCACAATCAGACGCCGCCGCGCGCGACCAGGCCCTCGACATCGCCGCGTCGTTCATCGTTGAGGCCCCCGCCGGCTCCGGCAAGACAGGCCTGCTCATCCAGCGCTTCCTCAAGCTCCTCGCCAGCCCCACCGTGCAGGAGCCCGCCGACGTCCTCGCCATCACCTTCACCCGCAAAGCCACGCACGAGATGCGCGACCGCGTCTTCCAACAACTCGCCGCCGCCCGCTCCGTAGAAAAGCCAAACAACGAATTCGACCGCCTCACCCGCACCCTCGCCATGGACGTCCTCGCCCGCGACGAAGCTCTCGGCTGGGGTCTCCTCGCCCATCCCGCCCGCCTCAACATCAGCACCATCGACGCGCTCTCCATCCGCATCGCCGGCTCGCTCCCCATCCTCACCGGCGGCACCGGACTCAAGCCCGTCGAACGAGCTGAAGACCTCTACGCCGACGCCGCCCGCCGCACGCTCCAGCTGCTCGGCGGCCCCGACCGCACCCTCCACCACGCCCTCGAGCAGCTCCTCCTCCATCGCGACGGCAACCTCGCCGAGTGCGAACACCTCATCGCCCAGATGCTCCCCTGGCGCGACCAGTGGCTCGACCTCCTGCCCGCCGGCGAAGCCGAACTCACCGACGAAGCGCTCGACACCATCACCCTGCCCCGCATGGAACGCCTCCTCGAGCAGGCCGTCTGCCGCGCCCTCACCCACCTCAACCAGCTCTTGCCGCCCGAGCTCTGCCACGTGCTCGCCACCCTCGCCCGGCGCATGGCGCACCGCCCACCCTATGGAGCCGAAGTCTCACCCCTCACCGTCTGCCGCGAGCTCGCCGGCGCACCCGGCGACGCCGCCAGCGACCTCGAAACCTGGCAGGCCTTCGCCCACATTGCCATCGCCCCGTCGAAGAAAGACTGGCGCGCACCCAGAGGCCTCCAGCGCAGCCACCTCAAGTTCGAGCTCGCCCCCAAAGATAAGCTCGCCCTCGAAGACCTGATCACCGCCCTTCGCAGGATTCCCGGCCTGCGCGAAGCCCTCGTAGATCTCGACCGCCTCCCGCCCCTGCGCTACCCGCCCGAGCAGTGGAAGATCGCCAAAGCCCTTTTTCGCGTGCTCCGCCGCGCCCTCACCGACCTCACCGATGTCTTCGCCGGCCGCGGCGAGTGCGACTTCACCGAGTTCTCCCTCCTCGCCCGCCGCGCCCTCCAGCAGGACCACGCCGCAGGCGACCTCACTGCCTCCAACAGCCTCAGCGCCAGGCACCTCCTCGTCGACGAGGTCCAGGACACCTCCAACGCCCAGTACCAGCTCCTCCGCCTCCTCACCGCCGACTGGGATGGACGCACCCGTACCGTCTTCCTCGTCGGCGACCCCAAGCAGTCCATCTATCTCTTCCGCCAGGCCCGCGTCGAGCGCTTCCTCGACACGCTCCGCCATGGCCGCCTCGGCACCCTCGAACTCACCCCGCTCTTCCTCTCCCGTAACTTCCGCTCCCAGGCCGAGCTCGTCCACGGTTTCAACCGCACCTTCACCCCCATCTTCCCGCCCGACACCCCCGATCCCGTCCTCTACCACCCCGCCGAGCCGACCCGGCACGCCGCTCCCGGCCCAGGCCTTCAATGGCACGCCGAAACGCTCCCCGCCGGCAGCGATGCAGACGCCCGCAACCAGGCCCGCACCCGCCACGCACAAGAGATCCGCGAGACAATGCAAGCCTGGCGCGTCCGCCCGCTCCCCGCCGGCCGCACCAAACCCTGGACCATCGCCATCCTCG
Source organism: uncultured Acidobacteriaceae bacterium (assembly GCA_964247715.1). Lineage (GTDB taxonomy): Bacteria > Acidobacteriota > Terriglobia > Terriglobales > Acidobacteriaceae > Edaphobacter. Next base: position 28,032 of record CAXTVJ010000019.1, read on the forward strand.
TCGCCGCCCGCTCCCACCTCGCCGAGATCCTCCCGGCCCTGCACTCCGCCGCCATCCCCTTCCGCGCCTTCGACATCCAGCCCCTGCGCGAGCGCCAGGAGATCCTCGACCTCGTCGCCCTCACCCGCGCCCTCCTCCACCCCGCCGACCGCGCCGCCTGGCTCGCCCTCCTGCGCACCCCCTGGTGCGGCCTTACCCTGCGCGACCTCCATCTCCTCGCCGGCGCCGACGACATCCAGTGGGCCGGCCGCACCGTCCTCGACGCCGTCCGCGAGCGCGGCGACCTGCTCTCGTCCGATGGCATCGCCCGCCTGCAGCCGTTCTGGGCCGTCCTCTCCGCGGCGCTCGCCCAGCGAGGCCGCATGCCGCTCTCGCAGCTCGTCGAGCACACCTGGCGAGCCTTCGCCGCGGAGCGCTTCGCCTCCCCCGAAGAGCTCGAAAATGTAGACCGTTTCCTCGCCCTGCTCGATCGCCTCGAAGCCGCCGGGCCCGTCACCGCCGACAGTCTCGATCACGCATTAGACCGCCTCTTCGCCGCCCCCTCGCAAGAGGAGAACGCCGTCGACATCCTCACCATCCACGGCGCCAAAGGCCTCGAGTGGGACGTCGTCTTCGTTCCCGCGCTCGAACGCCCCGGCCAGGGCGGCGACACCCGCCTGCTCTCCTGGCTCGAGCTCGAAAACGGCGATGCAGACGGTGCCTCAAAGTCGAATTCACCCGGCCCCGCCCACGGCCTCGTCGCTCCGCTCTCCTCGCGTGGCGCCACTACCCACCAGCTCACCAAATGGATGAAACGCGTCGACAGCCTGCGCGAAGAGGCCGAACGCAAACGCCTCTTCTACGTCGCCTGCACCCGCGCCCGCGAGGAGCTCCACCTCTACGCCGCCCCTGAAAGCACCCGGCAGGGCGGAGTCAGTCCCGCCCCGCGCACCCTGCTCAAAGCCGCATGGCCCGGAGCGGCTTCTGAACTGGACACGCGCCCCCGGCCGCCCGAAGAAGAGCCGGAGGTGATCGAGATCGCCGCCGCAGCCGGCCTGCATCTCGTCGAGCCCGCCCCGCCCCTCATCGACGCCGCCCGCCCCCTCGTCCGCATCCCGCTCGAAGCCATGCCCGGCGCCACTCTCGCCCGCATCCACGCCCCCCTGAAATCCGTCGCAGCCAAACTCCCCTTCCACAGCTTCCGCCGCACCGAAGGCACCGCCGAGGCCCGCGCCTTCGGCAACACCCTGCACGACCTCCTCGCCCTCAGCGCCGATCGCCTCAGTGCTGATCGCCTCGCCACCGGCACGTCCGTCGAGTCACTCCACACCGAAATGCGCCAGTGGCTCCCCCGCATCGAAGTCCTGCTGCGCACCCACGGCCTCACCCCCGCGGCCATCGCCACCAGCGCCCCGCGTCTCCAGCGCGCCCTCATCCAGACGCTCCAGCACGAAGACGGCCGCTGGCTCCTCGCCGCGCACCCGCACGCCATCTCCGAGCCCTCCCTCGAAAGCCTCCGCCCCGACCGCATCTTCATAGCCGGCCCGGAACCACATAAGCCGGGCCAAACTCACCTTTGGGTCGTCGATTACAAGTCATCGAGCGGCAGCCGTGACGACCTCGAACCCTTCTTCGCCCGTGAACGCGAACGCCACACCCCGCAGCTCGAGACCTACGCCACCGCACTCACCCCAGTCGGCCTGCCTATCCGCCTGGCCCTCTACTTCCCTCTCCACACACGCCTGCTCTGGTGGCCCCACGCTGCCGAAGAGCCACCCAGCCCCATGCTCTTCTGATGGTTCCTGCCGAAGACCCCGCCGCGCGCGAAGCGGTCACCTCGTGACTCCTACACGCGTCGCCAGCTCCTCCCGCTGGTCGCCACAGGAACTTCGTGCCGATCAACGGGAGGGCCACGCGAAGCGTGTATAAGTCACGAAGTGACCGCCGCCCGCGCAGGGCAACGCACTAAACCGAAGTGATCTTAGGACGCAGCGCACTGTGCCGCACATCCGCCCCGCGCACCCAGAAGATCACGTCCTCCGCCACATTCGTCGCATGATCCCCCACCCGCTCCAGATTCCGTGAGATGATCAGCGCGTTCAAGGCCTGCGGCGCCAGCTCCGGCTTCTCTTTGATCAGCGACGTCAGCGCCGTGAACGCCGCATCGTTCATCCGGTCCACCTCATCATCCAGCTTCAGCACCGCCGTCGCCATCTCCGCGTCCGCCTCGATAAACGCCTGCAGCGCCTGCCGCACCATCCCCGACGCCAGCGACGCCAGCTTCGGAATATCCACGGGCAGATCCACATTCGAGAACGAGTCCATCTCGCGCACCCGTACCGCGATATTCACCGCCTGATCGCCCACCCGCTCGAGATCGGCGTTGATCCGGATTACCGACAGAATGAAGCGCAGATCGATCGCCATCGGCTGTTCCATCGCCAGCAGATCCAGCGCCATCTGATCGATCTCACGCTCCAGCCGGTTGATGGACGGTTCATTGCGAAACACCTGCTCGCAAACCGACATATCCCGCGTCCGGTACGCCTCGATCGACCGCTGGATCGCCTGCTCGGCCATCCCCGCCATCACCAGCAGCCGCTCCTTCAGCTCGTCCAGATTCTGCTGAAACTTCACCCGTGACGCCATCAGCCAAACCTCCCGGTGATGTAGTCCTCGGTACGCTTGTCGCTCGGATTGGTAAAGATCTTGTGCGTCGAATCGAACTCCACCATCTTGCCGTTCAGGAAAAACCCGGTGTTCTCCGCCACGCGCGCCGCCTGCTGCATGTTGTGCGTCACAATCACGATCGTGTACTGCGACTTCAGATGAAAGATCAGGTCCTCGATCTTCGACGTCGAGACCGGATCGAGCGCCGAGGCCGGCTCATCCATCAGCAGCACCTCCGGATCCACCGCGATCGCCCGCGCAATGCACATGCGCTGCTGCTGTCCGCCCGAAAGGCTCGCTCCCGACTTCTTCTTCAGGTCGTCTTTCACCTCGTCCCACAGAGCCGCCGCTTTCAGCGAACGCTCGCACGTCTCGTCCAGCACCGTGCGGTTGCGAAACCCGTTCAGCTTCAGCCCGCTCACCACGTTATCGTAGATCGACATCGTCGGAAATGGATTCGGCCGCTGAAACACCATCCCCACGCGACGCCGGATCTCGACCGGCGACGCATCGCTGTAGATATCCAGATCGCCCATCTTCACCGTGCCGGTCGCCCGCGCGATCGGGTTCGTCTCATGCATGCGGTTCAGGCACCGCACAAACGTCGACTTGCCGCAGCCCGAGGGCCCGATCAGCGCCGTCGCATGATTCGCCGGAATGTGCAGATTGATATCCTGCAGGGTATGCGTGGAGCCATACCACGCGTTCAAATGCTCCACCAGAATGCCAACTCCCACTAGCTTCCCCCTTTGAGCACGCCGCGATTCGCGAACAGACGCACCAGCGTTACCGAAACCATGATCAGCACAATCAGCACCAGCGACCCCGCCCATGCCAGCCGGTGCCACTCGTCGTACGGCGAGATCGCATACACATAAATCTGCAGCGGCAGCGCGCCGATCGGCTCATTCAGCTTGTAGCTCCAGAACTGATTGCCGAACGCCGTAAACAGCAGCGGCGCCGTCTCCCCCGCGACCCGCGCGAACGCCAGCATGCAGCCCGTGATAATCCCCGGCGACGCCGTCCGCAGCGCCACCGAAATCGTCGTGCGCCACTTCGAAACGCCCAGTCCCAGCGCCGCCTCGCGAATCGCATGCGGCACCGTCGCCAGCATCTCTTCGGTCGTCCGCGTAATCGTCGGCACCATCATGATCGCCAGCGCCACGCCGCCCGAGAACGCCGAAAAATGCTTCTGCGGCATCACGATCAGCGAGTACACCGCAATGCCCATCACGATCGATGGCACCCCGTTCAGCACGTCCGCCGTAAACCGGATCGCATTCGCCAGCACGCTCCCGCGCCCGTACTCCGCCAGATAAACGCCCGCCGCAATCCCGATCGGGATGCCCATCGAGCTCGCCACCGACAGCACGATTCCCGAACCCACAATCGAGTTCGCCATCCCGCCGCCCTGCTCGCCCACCGGCGCGGGTATCTTCGTAAAGAACGCCACGTTCAACGAGCTCGCGCCCTTATAGACCAGGTAGAACAGGATCGCGATCAACGGCGCCACCACCAGCACCGTCGCCAGCACCGCGAAGCCCGTCACCATCACGTTGATCCCATTGCGCAGCGAATTGTTCCGCCGCATGCGGCGGCTGTTGAAGTCCATCGGCGGACGCTGCGGCGTCACCTGCCCAAGCGCATTCGAAGAGGTATTCATCTCAGGCCACCCTTCCCGGTGCGCCGCGCGTCACCGCCCACACCAGCAGCCGCGCAATCGCGTTCACCACAATCGTCACCAGAAACAGCGCGAGGCCAATCTCGATCAGCGCGCTCAGATACAAGTCACCCGACGCCTCCGCGAACTCATTCGCAATCACACTGGCCAGCGTATAACCCGGCGCAAACAGCGACTTCGAAATCGTCGGCGTATTCCCGATCACCATGGTCACGGCCATCGTCTCGCCCAGCGCGCGCCCCAGCCCCAGAATAATTGCGCCCACAATCCCGATCCGCGCGTTCCGCAGCACGCCCGTCCGGATCATCTCCCAGCGCGTCGCCCCCAGCGCCAGCATCCCCTCACGCTGACTCCCCGGAACCGCCAGCATGATGTCCCGCGTCAACGACGAGATGATCGGCAGAATCATGATCGCCAGAATGATGCTCGCGGTCAGCATCCCTACGCCGAAGTTCGCGCCTTCAAACAACCCCGTCCACCCGAAAAACTTCAGCAGAAACGGACCCAGCTGATCGCGCATCAGGGGCACCAGCACAAACACCGCCCACAGCCCGTACACCACGCTCGGAATCGCCGCCAGCAGCTCGGTCAAAAACGAGATCGGCGCGCGCAGCCTGCGCGGGCAAAGCTCGGTCAGAAAGATCGCCACGCCCAGCGCCAGCGGCACCGCCATCAACAGCGCCAGCAGCGAGCTCGCCAGCGTGCCGTAGATAAACGGAAGCGCCCCGAACTGGCCCGAAACCGGATCCCACTGCCCCGTCGTGAAAAACTTCAACCCGAACTGATGCAGGCTCATCTGCGACCGCAACACCAGAATCGTCGCGATAAAAATCACGATCGCGAAGATGCTCAGCGCGCACACCAGCATCACCGCGCCAAACGCTCCGTCGGCCAGCCTGCCGCTTCCGCGGCTGTTCAAAAACGCCCGGATCGGACTCGGCGTCTCCGCAGCGGCGGACACAGCGACCGGACCGGCCGCCACCTCCGGCGTGCGCACAAAGCTCGCCGGCAGCGTCTGCCTGGGAAGTTCGTTAGAAGAGGATGCTTCGTCGTTTGCTGTCATCGAAAGAGGAGCTCCGAAGGGCTGCCTTGCGGTTCATCGCCCCGGAACCCTCGTCGGCCGGATGAACGGAAAGCGACGCACGGTCCCGCGCGGGGGCCGTGCGTCGTGTGATGCTGCTAAACCTACTTCAAGCCCTGAATCGTCCCGCGCACCCGGTCCGCAACCGCCTTCGGCAGCGGAGCATACGTTATCCCGGCCGCTTCGCCCTCGCCATGATCCAGCATCCAGAACAAAAACTGCTGCAGCGCCTTGCCCTTCGCCGCATCCTTCGCCGGGCTCGGAATCAGCAGCCACGTAAAGCTCGAGATCGGATAGCTCTCCGCTCCCGGCGCATCCGTAATCGACACCCGATAGTCCGCCGGAGTCATCTTCGCATCCGCCGCCGCCGCCGCGGTCACGCCCGCAGTCGACGCCTTCACGAACTTGCCGTCATGGTTCCGCACCAGCCCGAACTGCATCTTGTTCTGCTCAGCGTAGATCAGCTCCACATACCCAACCGTGTACGGCGCCTGGCGCACCATCGCCGCAACACCTTCATTGCCCTTGCCGCCTACGCCGACCGGCCAGCCGATCGCCGTTCCCTTACCTGCCTTGTTCTGCCACTCCGGGCTCACCTTCGAGAGCCAGTCGGAGAAGATATACGTCGTACCGCTGCCGTCCGTCCGGTGCACCACCAGAATCTGCTTGTCCGGCAGGTTCACGCCCGGGTTCTCATGCGCGATATACGGATCGTTCCACTTCGTAATCTTGCCCAGATAAATACCCGCCAGCGCATCCTGCGAGAACTTCAGCTCCGCGCTCACGCCCGGCAGGTTATACACCGGCACCACCGCGCCCAGAACCGTCGGGATATGCACGATCTTCACCTTCGAAGCGCCCAGCTGCTGGTCGGTCATCGGTCCGTCCGACGCCCCGAAGTCCACCGTCCCCTCAGTCACCTGACGAATCCCGCCGCCCGACCCGATCGACTGGTAGTTGATATGCACATCCGGGTGCTGCTGGCTGTACTCGTTGAACCAGCGCGAATAGATCGGGTACGGAAACGTCGCCCCCGCTCCGTTGATGTTCTGTGCCGACCCCGTCGCGGCGACAAGGACTGGAAGACTGGCAAGAATTCCTGCTGCAATCAGCTTGAAGTTCAAAGTTCCCCCTCGAAATAGGGCGCGAACGAAACTTGCGCACAGATGGCAGTGTCGATGGCTTCTGTTACGGCAGCGTTACATAACCCTGAAAAGGCCAACAAAGGTCCGCGCTCTGCCTCGCAACTTACGTCTGGGCAATCGGGTACAGTGCCTTCGGTAACGTAAACAGGAACGTACTCCCCTGTCCCAGCGTGCTCTGGGCTCGAATCGTCCCGCCCTGCGACTGCACCATGTGCCGCGCGATCGCCAGTCCCAGCCCCGTCCCGCCGCTCTCCCGCGAACGCGTCTTGTCCACCCGGTAAAACCTCTCGAAAATCCGGCTCAGATGCTCGCTCGCAATCCCCGCCCCGAAGTCCCGCACACTGAACTCCACCGCGTCGTACGGCTCCGCAAGCTCCCGCGCACCGATCACCACCCGCGCCCGTGCCCCGTTCGCCGCATGCCCGTACTTGATCGCATTCTCGATCAGATTCCCCAGCACCTGCATCACCGCGTCGAAGTCCGCGAACACCTGACAGTCCGTCACCCCGCCCAGCTCGAGCAGCGCCTCGTTCTCCTGCACCAGCCCGCTCATCCCCTTCACCGCGTCGCGCACCAGCACGTCCGCGCGTACCGGGGCGGGGTGCAGCTCGACCGTCGGCGCCTCCACCCGCGCCATCACCAGCAGATCCTCGGTCAGCCGGTTCATCCGCGTCGCGTTCTTGAGGATCGTGGAAAGGAACTCCCGCGCCTGCGGACTCAGGCTCGCCTCGTGATCCAGCAGCGTCTCCACATACCCGGAGATCGACGTCAGCGGCGTACGCAGCTCATGCGACACATTGGCCACAAAGTCCCGCTGCGTCCGCTCCACCTCCTCCACCCGCGTCACATCGTGCAGCACCGCCACCGCGCCGCCGCCCGGCGTGGGCGAGGCGATCACCTCGAAGATCCGCCCCGGCAGCAGCGACGTCGAGCGCCGCCTCGTCACCACCTTCTCCGCCAGCACATAGCCCACGCACTCCAGCACCTCGGGATCACGGATCGTATGTACCAGCGCGTGTCCCACCTTCACCGTTCCCCCGACTGCGCCGCCCGCCGCACCCGCGCCCCCACCCGGCAGCAGCCGCCGCATTCGTTCATTGGTCCACTGGATTCGGCCCGCCGCATCCACCGCAACCACCGGGTCCTGCATCGAGTCCAGCAGCGCCTCCAGCTCGCGCCGGCTCGCCGCCGACCGCGTCAACGACTGCCGCACCTGCTCCGAAGCCGCCGCAATCGATACCGCCAGACCGTCGAAATCGCTGTATCTCGCCGGTGCCGTCTCATCCAGCCCCGGCGAGACCTCCGTCAGCTTCCCGATCGCCACCGCCGACGCCTGCAGTGGCCGCAGAATCCTCCGCAGCGACCACGCCGTCCACAGCGCAAGCAGACCAGCCCACGCCAGCAGCAGCGCAATCACCGCCCATACCGGCAGCGGCGGCAGCAGCTCCCGCACCAGAAACACCGCACCCGCCGCCAGCGCCAGCCGCGTAAACAGCTTGAAAAACAGACTCCGCGTCATCCCTTACTCCGCCATACGGCAACCCTGCCCGACCCAGAATCCCGTGCCGACCCTCGGGAGAACCACGCGAAGCGTGTAACAGTCACAAGATGACCTACTCGAGCGTATCCTGCCCCTGCACCACCTTCGGCATCTCGAACCGGTAGCCCGCGCCCCGCATCGTCTTCAAATACCGCGGCGACTCCGGATCTTCCTCGATCTTCTCCCGAATCCTCCGCACATACACGTCCACTGATCGCGGCGTCACAAACCGCGCATCCCCCCACACCGCGTCCAGCAGGTGGTCGCGGCTGAAGACCCGGCCCGGATGACGCGCCAGATAATCCAGCAGCCGGAACTCCGTCGCCGTCGTCGTCACCACTTCGCCCTTCACCCGCAGCTGCATCGCGCCACCGTCGATCTCCACCTGCTCGAACTTCAACAGCGAGGGCGTCGACGGGCGCTCGAACCGCCGCAGCACCGCCTTCACCCGAGCCACCAGTTCGCGGGTCGCGAACGGCTTCGTGATGTAGTCGTCCGCGCCCAGCTCCAGGCCATGCACCCGGTCGTTCTCCGCCGCACGCGCCGTCAGAAAGATGATCGGCACGACGCTCAGCGTGGGATTCAGCCGCAGCCTTCGGCAAAGGTCCAGCCCGTCGCCCCCCGGGACCATGATGTCCAGCAGAAAAAGCGCGGGCGGATTGCGTTCCGCGTCCGGCAAAATTGAGCCCACCGCCAGATAACGACGCACCGTAAATCCCGCGCTCTCCAGGTGGTATTGCACCAGCCGGGAGATATCCGCATCATCCTCCAGCACGAAGATCGTTTGACTCAATCGAAAACCTCGTCCCGCGGGAGCGTCTTTTGCCCCAGGGCAGCCGTCCCACGGGTTAACGTTAGCGCAGAGCTCCAGGGGAATTGCAAACAGACGATGAAACGTAGCACCTTCGGAGTGCTTGCTGCCGCGAATGCAGCACCTTGCCCCGCGCCGCTTCATGTACCTTGGAGAGACTACGATTCATCCGACAGGGATCCCGGTCATGCCTCAAACTCTACATCTGGTGCTTTGCGTCGATGATGAGACGATCGGCCTCCAGGTCAGGCGCCTGCTGCTCGAACGCGCGGGCTACCGCGTGCTCACCGCGCTCGATGGATTTGCCGCCCTCGATCTGTTCCGCCAGGAACCCGTCGATGCCGTCGTTCTGGACTTCTCCATGCCCGGCATGAACGGGGGAGAAGTCGCCGCCGCCATGCGCGCCATCAAGCCCGGAGTGCCTATCCTCATGCTTTCCGCTTACACCAGCCTGCCCGCCGAGGTCACCGGCTGCGTCGACAGGACCATGACCAAGGGCGAGGGCGCACCCGCGCTCCTGCTCAACCTCGGCGGCCTGCTCGAGCAGCCCGCGGACCGCCAGGTATAAACGGGAGAGGTGGACCGGACCAGGTGAACGCATCCAGCTTCGACCAGATTCTCCGCCGCGTGATCGTAGTTCCCGTCGTCGCCCTGCTCTGCGGCGCCGCCGCGCTCGCCTGGCAGATCCACGAAGCCAACGCCACCGTCGGCGTCATCCAGACCTGCGACGATCGCATCGCCCGTACCCTCGTCATCGAACAGTTCATCGTCGATCAGGAAGCCGGCCTGCGGGGCTTTGAGATCACCCGCGACCCGCGCTTTCTGCAGCACTTCTACCTCGCGGAAAAGTCGCTCCCCGGGGCCTTCGCGGAACGCCGCGCTCTCGCCTCCCCTTCTCGCCAGATCGAGATCGACAGCATTCGCCAGGCGTACGAGACGTGGGAGCAGAGCTTCGCGCTCCCCCTCATCAACATCGTCCAGGCAGGCGGACAGCCCGGCGACCTGGCCCTCAACTATCAGGGCAAGCAGATGATGGACAATCTGCGAGGCCGCGTCCAGGGGCTCAACAGCATGACCGTCCAGGTACGCTCCGACGCCGTCCAGCGCTGGCACCGCCAGGTCCGTCAGACCATCCTCGCCCTCATCATCGCCTCGCTGCTCATCGGTCTCGTCATCGGCCTCTACGTGCGGCGTCTTCTCCGTCGCATCTCGGGCGCCTTCCGCGAGTCGCACAACGTCCTCCGCATCCGCGCCGAGCAGACCTTCCGCTCGGAAGAAAAACTCCGCACCACCCTCCGCTCCATCGGCGACGGCGTCATCACCTGCGACCAGCAGGGATGTGTGCAGAGCATGAACGACATGGCCCAGGAGATCACCGGATGGTCCGAGGCCGAGGCCCGCGACCAGCCCATCGAACAGGTCTTCCGGCTGATCGACGCGTCCTCCCGCGACCCGCTCGAAGGCCCCGTCAGCAAGATCACGCGCCTCAATCAGGTCGTCTCCCTCGCCTCCAGCGCCGTGCTCCTGAGGCGTGACGGATCCGAGATCTTTATCGACGAGAGCGGCGCACCCATCCGCGACAAGCACTTCCGCCTCATCGGCATCGTGCTCGTCTTCCGCGACGTCACCATGGCCCGCAAGTCGCAGGAAGCCCTCCTCGCCAACGAAAAACTCGCCGTCGCCGGACGCCTCGCCGCAACCATCGCACACGAAATCCACAACCCGCTCGACTCCGTCTCCAACCTGCTCTACCTCATGGACGGAGGCGTCGGCAGCGAAGAAGAACGCAAACACTTCCTCGATCTCGCCAAGCAGGAGATCGCCCGCGTCACCCAGATCAGCCGCGCCATGCTCAGCCTCTACCGTGAGTCGCGCGCGCCCGTCGAGATCGACCTCAAAGACATGCTCGAATCCATCCTGCTGCTGATGGACAGCCGCTTCCACACTCTCGGCGTCGACGTCACCTGCGACTTTCCTGCTCCCCTCACCATCCACGGCTTCCCCGCCGAACTCCGCCAGGTCTTCACCAACCTGCTCACCAACGCCGCCGAAGCCTCTGGCCAAGGCGGCCACATCGCCGTTCGCGCGCGGGAAACCGACGCCTCCGCCACCCATCAGCCCGGCGTCCTCGTCACCATCGACGACACCGGCCCCGGAATCCCCGAAGGCATCCGGCAAAACCTCTTTCAGCCCTTCTTCACCACCAAAGGCGAACGCGGCACCGGCCTGGGCCTGTGGGTCAGCCGAGGCATCATCAACAAACACGGCGGCTCCATCGAACTCGACAGCTCCATCGCGCCCGAAGACCACGGGACGACGGTCAGCGTCTTTCTGGCCGTCGATCCCGTCATCCAGGCAGCCCCCGCCTAAGCTGCAGCCAGCTTGCCTTCCAGCACCTCGACCGACAGCTTCGCCGCCCGCTCACAGTCCGCGCGGCTCACGTCGAAGTGCGTCACGAACCGCACCTGATGCGCCCCGATCGCGCTCGAAGCTACGCCCTGCTCCTTCAGCGCCGCCACGCACTCAGCCGCGCCACCATCCACCAGCCGGAAGATCACAATATTCGTCTCAACCGTCGCCAGATCGATCTCGACACCCGGCACTGCGGCCACAGCCTCCGCCAGCAGCCGCGCGTGCGCATGATCCTCATGCAGCCGCTTCGGCATCTCCGTCAGCGCGATCAAACCAGCCGCCGCCAGCACCCCCGCCTGCCGCATCCCGCCGCCGAGCGCCTTGCGCAGGCTGCGAGCTTCCGCCATAAGCTCCCGGCTGCCCACCAGCATCGACCCCACCGGCGCACCCAGCCCCTTGCTCAAGCAAAACATCACCGTATCGAACCCGCGCGTCAGCTCCGCCACCGAGATCCCCAGCGCCGTCGCCGCGTTGAACACCCGTGCCCCATCCAGATGCACCGGCAGCCCCGCCGCCCGCGCTCCCGCCCAGATCTCCTCCAGCACCCCCAGCGGCGTCACCGTCCCGCCCGCCATATTGTGCGAGTTCTCGAGCGAAATCAGCCCCGTCTGCGCCTTGTAGTAGATCTTCGGCGCGATATACGGCTGCAGATGCCCCCAGGTCAGAATTCCGCGTTCCGCCGGCACCGCCCGCGCCACGCACCCGGCGAACTGCGCCATCATCGCCATCTCCCAGTCCAGCACATGCGCCCGCGACTCGCACAGCACCTCCTGCCCCGACCGCGTGTGCATCCGAATCGCAATCGTGTTGCCCATCGAACCCGTCGGCACAAACAGCGCGGCCTCGCGCCCGAAGACCTCGGCGGCAGTAGCCTCCAGCCGGTTCATCGTGGGGTCTTCCGAGTAGACATCGTCGCCAACCTCAGCCGAGGCCATAGCAGCCCGCATCGCGGGCGTGGGCCGTGTAACAGTATCGCTACGCAAGTCAATCATCAGCAAAGTATCTCCCACCACAAAGTTAATCCATCCGACCAACGGGAGGCCACACGCGAAGCTCCTGACCGCACGAAGTGCCGCCCGCCCGGCGCAAGGGCGCCTTTGCTCTTGCCTCTAAGCCTTCACCAGCAAAACCCGCTCAAACACCTCATTCGAAACCATCCGCCCCCGCGCCGTAAGCCGCACCCTATCCCCATCCCGCTCCACCAGTCCAGCCTCCGCAACCTCCATCAGCGCATCCCCAACTTCCTCCACCAGCCCGCCAAACTCGGGCCGCAACGCCGACAGCGACACCCCTTCCACCAGCCGCAGCCCGAGAAACAAAGCCTCTTCAAACGCCGCGCGCTCGTCCACCCGGTCCACCGTCCGCTCCCACGTCCCCAGCCGTTCCATATACCCGCTCAGCGAATCCGCATTGCCCCACCGCACTGCTCCCGAACCACGGAGCCCAACCCCCACCCGCAGCATCGAATGCGCGTCCATCCCGAACCCCAGATACGGCCCGCGCTCCCAGTACCTCCGGTTATGCCGCGAAGCCCCGCCCGCCCGCGCGAAGTTCGAAATCTCATACTGCCGCACCCCGGCCGCCTCCAGCCACCCGCACGCGGCCGCGTACCAGTCCGCCACGCGATCGTCCGCCGGCAGCGCTCCAGCCCCGTACCGCGCACCACCAGCCAGCGCCTCCCGCCCCAGCCGCGAGCCGTCGTCCACCTCGAGCATGTACACGCTTACATGCTCCACCCCGCTTGCAATCGCCTGCTCTACCGTGTAGTGCCAGCTCGCCTCCGTCTGGTGCGGCAGCCCCGCGATCAGGTCGACCCCCAACCGCGCGATCCCCGCCGCATGCATCCGTGCAATCTCCGCCAACGCCTCCCCGCCGGTATGCAGCCGTCCCACCGCCGCGCCCTCCGCATCCACAAAGCTCTGCACCCCAAAGCTGACGCGGTTCATCCCCTCGCGCCGAAACGCCTCCAGCGACTCCTCCGCGAACTGCCCCGGCGCCGCCTCCACCGTCACCTCGGCATCCGCCGCCACCTCGAACTCACTCCGCAGCGCCGCGAACACCCGCCGCACCAGCTCCGGTGCGAGCAGCGAAGGCGTCCCCCCGCCAAAGTAGACCGAATCCACCCGCCCCGGCAGGTCCCCACCAAGCTCCCGCGCCCAAACACGCGCCTCCCGCATCTCCGCGCACACCCGCTCGATATACCCCGGCCAGCGCGCCTCCGCAAACACCCCAGAGCTGAAGTTGCAGAACGAGCACTTCGCCCGGCAGAACGGCACCGAAAAATAAATCCCTGCCGAATCCGCGGCCACACCCCATTCTTTCACGCATCCCAATCTGGCTCGTCATCCTGAAGCGAAGTCGAGGTCGAAAGACCTGCCAAATCTGGCTTGTCGTCCTGAGCGCAGCGCAGCGAAGTCGAAGGACCTGCATGGATGCCGCCACGGACGCCCGGTGTGCCGGATGCGCGCTCCCTTCAATCTCCCCATCCAATCCAGGCCTGCCGTCATCTAAACTTCACACACCGCATGAGCGACGCCAAAGAGAAGAAGAGCAGGCAGCCCCGGCAGAACGAACAATCCCGCGGACAGGATGAGGACGTCGTCGGCAAAGTCTACGACAGCCGGCTCATGCGCCGGCTTGTGACCTACCTCCGCCCCTACAAGCTCCAGGTCGCGCTCTCCGCCTCCGCCATCCTGCTGCGTTCGTTCACCGACGTAGCCGGCCCGCTGCTCGTCAAGGTTGCGGTCGACACCTACATGTCGCCGCAAAACGGTCCCGAATCGTACGCCCAACGGTCCTGGTTCGCAAAGCACCTGTCGGCCAGCCCCATGACCGGCATCACCGAGCTCGCCGGACTCTTCTTCGCCGCCCTCTTCATCTCCTTCGCGCTCGACTTCGTCCAGACCTACCTCATGCAGTGGACCGGCCAGAAGATCATGTTCGACATGCGCCGCGAGATCTTTCGCCACATCCAGAACCAGGACATCGGCTTCTTCGACAAGAACCCCGTCGGCCGCCTCGTCACCCGCGTCACCTCCGACGTCGACGCCCTCAACGAGATGTTCACCTCCGGCGTGCTCGAGATCTTCGGCAACGTCGTCATGCTCCTCTTCATCGTCGTCATCATGCTGCGGATGAACTGGCCGGTCGCCCTCCTCACCCTCGCCGTCATCCCGCTCATCGTGCTCGCGACCATGGTCTTCCGCAAAGCGGTCCGCACCTCCTACCGCGCCCAGCGCGCCGCGACGGCGAAGATCAACGCCTTCACCCAGGAGTACGTCTCCGGCATGAGCGTCGTCCAGCTCTTCAATCGCGAGCAGCGCGCCTTCGACGACTTCTCCGCCGTCAACCTCGAAAACAAAGTCGCCTGGGCAGACGCCATCTTCGCCTACGCCCTCTACTACCCCATCGTCGAGTTCCTCTCGTCCTTCGCCATCGCCCTCGTCCTCTGGCAGGGCGGTCTCGCCGTCCTCCACAACCTGGGCTTCCCCGAAGGCCACGCTCCCGGCATCTTCGGCACCGTCACCCTCGGCGTCCTCATCGCCTTCATCCAGTACGCCCAGCGCTTCTTCCGCCCCATCATGGAGCTCTCGGACAAGTTCAACATCCTCCAGGCCGCCATGGCCGCCGCCGAGCGCATCTTCAAACTCCTCGACCAGCCCGCCGAGATCGTCTCCCCCGCCGCACCCGAAGCCCCCTCCCCCCGCAGCCCCGCATACGGCCGCATCGAGTTCCGCAACGTCTGGTTCACCTACCAGCACCTCACCGAAGCCCAACTCTCAGAGCTCCGCACCCAGGAAGATTTGTTGTCGTCCCGCAGCGCAGCGGAGGAATCTGCTTCACCGTCCTCTACTCCCTCCTCCCTGTCCCCTACTCCCTCGTCTCAAGGCATCGAGTGGATCCTCCGCAACGTCTCCTTCACCATCGAACCCAACGAAACCGCCGCCATCGTAGGCCACACCGGAGCCGGCAAAACCACCATCACCGCCCTCATGATGCGCTTTTACGACATTCAGGCCGGCCAGATCCTCGTCGACGGCATCGACATCCGCAACCAAGACCTGAACGCCTTGCGACGCCGTTTTGGCGTCGTCTTGCAAGACCCCTTCCTCTTCAGCGGCACCATCGCCGACAACATCCGCCTCGGCACCGAGTCCATACCCCGCCAACAGATCGAATCCGCCGCCGACGAGGTCAACGTAGGCGACTTCATCCGCACCCTTCCCCTCGGTTTCGACGAGCCCGTCCGCGAGCGCGGCGCCGGCCTTTCCACCGGCCAGAAGCAGCTCATCTCCTTCGCCCGCGCCCTCGCTCACCGCCCCGGCATCCTCATCCTCGACGAGGCCACCAGCTCCGTCGATACCGAAACCGAACACCGCGTCCGACTCGCCCTCACCCGCATGATCACCGGCCGCACCAGCGTCCTCATCGCCCACCGCCTCTCCACCATCCAGTCCGCCGATACCATCCTCGTCATGCACAAGGGCCAGCTCCGCGAGCAGGGCACCCACCAGCAGCTCCTCGCCCGGCACGGCCTCTACTACAAGCTCTACCAGCTCCAGTATCAGGATCAGGAAGCCCACGCAGCCCCGGCCTTCGGAGACTAGCGCCGCATTCTCTGCTGCCGCATCGCCAGACCTGGCGATGCAGTAACATCAGTTACAGATTGATGGCTCCCCCCGACAGCGTCGCACCTCGCCCGGGCCGTCCGAAAACGGGCTACATTCCCACCCTCGACGGATGGCGCGCGATCGCCGTCGGCATGGTGCTGTTCGATCACACCAGCTCCTCACTGCTTCCGCTGCCGCTGCTCGATATGCGCCAGTTCGGCGCGCTGGGGGTGGATCTCTTCTTCGCCATCAGCGGCCTGCTGATCTGCTCCCGTCTGCTTGAAGAAGAGCGCCTGACCGGCATCATCTCCCTCAAGAACTTCTACATCCGCCGTACATTTCGCATCTTCCCCGCCGCGTGGCTCTACCTGCTGACGCTCGCACTCCTCGCGGTCCTGCACGTGCTCCCCATGGACTGGCCCGCCTGGGGATCGGCCATGCTCTTCTGGCGCAACTACTTCACCTCCTGGTTCGGCGATCTCCTCTCCGGCGGCCACACCACCGGGCACTTCTGGTCGCTGGCCGTCGAAGAGCACTTCTACCTGCTGCTGCCCTCGCTGCTGGTCCTCTTCCCGCGACACCGCAAGCAGGTCCTCTTCGGCCTTATGACCCTCGCCGTCCTCTGGCTGATCCTCTATCTGCACATCACGCCCGTCACGCATCGCTCCTATGAGTGGTGGCGGCGCACCGATCTCCGCATCTACGTGCTGCTCCTGCCCGCATGGATCGCGCTCTTCCTCGTGGAACCGCAGTCGCGTACCCGGATCGCACGCTGGTGCAGCCCGCAGCGGATCCTCGGGCTGCTCGCGGCAGTCGCCGTCCTCCTCTGCCTCAAGCACGTCTTCTTCCCCGGACCCTTCGTTCCCCTTCAGGGCGATCCCAATCCCGTCGATCGCGGCGCCCTCGATCCCCCCGGATACGCCAGCTTCATCTACCAGGTCCTCGCGCCGCTGCTCTTCCCCGTCCTCCTCCTCTCCACCATCCTCCACCCGCACACCTGGCTCGGCCGCCTGCTGGAATGGCGTCCTCTCCGCGAGATTGGCCGCGTCTCCTACAGCATCTATCTCTGGCAGCAGCTCTTCTGGGCGCAGCAGTCGGTCGGCTGGCCCATCGCCGCCCTTCAGCGTCCATGGATCGCCCCTCTGTTCGTCGTGGCCGCCTCGGTCGGCAGCTACTTTTTCATCGAAAAGCCGCTGATCCGCCTCGGCCATCGGCTCGCTCCCCCGGCAACGCCGGGCCATCGCGACCTCAAAGAATCCGCACCGAAGCTCGCCGAGCACTCTGCCGCAACCCGCTGACGCCTCCGCGCTCCCTCTACACTGGAACCATCGCCAACCCATCCAATCCGCACCTCTTCCTCTCGGCCGGCGAAGCCTCAGGCGACCACTACGGCGCGCAGATCCTCCGGGCGCTCAAGGCCGCCCTCCCGCACGCCACCTTCTCCGGGCTGGGCGGCCTCGAGATGGCCGCCGCCGGCCTCGAACGCACCGTGCGCGCCGAGGACGTCGCCCACATGGGCATCACCGAGGTCATCCGGCACGCGCCCTGCATCTACCGCCAGTACCGCAGGCTGGTCGCCTCCCTCGACGCCAAATCCCCCGCGGCCGCCGTCCTCATCGACTTTCCCGACGTCAACTTCCGCCTCGCCCGCCAGCTCAGGCGCCGCGGCGTCCCCGTCATCTGGTTCGTCTCGCCCCAGCTCTGGGCGTGGAAGCGCCGACGCCTGCGCTGGGTCCAGCAGCGCGTCTCCCACATGATGGTCATCTTCCCCTTCGAGCAGGAGTTCTACCGCAATCGCGGCGTCCCGGCTGAGTTCACCGGCCACCCCCTCGCCGAGCTCCCGCTTCCCACCATCCCCCGCGAGGTCTACGCCGCGCACAACAACCTCGACCCCGCAAAGCCCTGGATCGCGCTCCTCCCCGGCTCGCGCTGGCGCGAGATCGAAGCCAACCTCCCCGCCATGGTCGAGATGGCCTGCCGCCATCCCCGCCCCGTCGAGTACCTCCTGCCCGTCGCCTCCACCCTCGCCTCAGGAGAAGCCCGCGCCCGCCTCTCCGACTTCGTCGCGGGCTGGATCACCCACTACCCCGGAACCAACGCGGCGCTTCCGCTTCCCTACATCCACCTCGTCGCCGACGCCCGCGAAGCCCTCCACCACGCCCGCGCCTCCGTCGTCGCCAGCGGCACCGCAACCGTCCAGGCCGCGCTCATCGGCAACCCCTTCGTCGTCGTCTACCGCGTCTCCGCGCTCACCTTCAAGCTCGCCAAGTCGCTCGTCTGGTACCCACCCGAGATCTGGCCGACGGAAAACGGCGTCGATCGCGAGGGCAATCTCCCCATTGCCATGCCCAACCTCATCGCCGGACGACGCATCGTCCCCGAGCTCCTCCAGTCCCGCTTCAACCCCGACGATCTCTCGGCCGCGCTTGAGCCGCTGCTCGCCGACACCCCCGCGCGCGCGCGTCAAATATCCGATCTCGCCGAACTCCGCGCCCAACTGACTCATCCCGGAACATCCTCGATTGAAACCGTGCGCGATGCCGTTCTGTCCTGCATGAACGCCGCCAATCCGAATCTCTCCACACCGCGTCTAACCTCGTGACGCCTCTGGCCTGAAAAGGACTCCAAAAGGATCCCCGCCGCATGAAGTTCCCCGCCTCCTCCGCCGCCGCAAGCCTGTGCATGCTCGCCTGCGCGAGCGCCTTTGCCGCCCCCACCCGGCCCCAGCTCAAGGTCACTGCCTACGTGATCGACGCTGAACTCGACCCGGCGGACAACAAGCTCACCGCGACCGCGCAGGTCACCTTCACCGCCGTCGAAGATCTCGCCACGCCCACCTTCGAGCTCAACAACGGCCTCGCGCTCACCTCCGTCACCGACGCAAAGCACCAGCCCCTCACCGGCGAGCGCCTCGCCATCCAGAACGCCGTCCGCTTCACCCTCGCCAACCCCATCCCCAAAGGCGCCACCTCCACCTGGACCTTCACCTACGCGGGCGTGCTCAAGGACGCCGACACCTCGCCCGTCGAAGGCATCAAGCTCGCCGCCATCGCCGACCCCATCTCGATCCTGCTCTACCCCGGTCGCTGGTTCCCCATGTCGCCCACCGGGCTCTACACCGACCGCTTCACCGCCGAGATGCACATCAAGGTCCCCTCCGGCGAGACCGTCGTCGGCTCCGGCGCGGTCGGCACTCCGAAGCCCGCGGGCAGCGACACCGAGTATGACTTCAGCTGGACCAAACCCGGCTTCCCCGGCACCATCGTCGCCGGCAAATTCGCCGCGCCGCAAAAGGTCGAGAACTTCCGCATCTACACGCTCGACGAGCACAAGACCTCCGCGCTCGCCGAGGGCAAGACCGCCGCCACCGAGTTCGAGTTCATGTCCGAGCACTTCGGCCAGCCGGAAGCCACCATGATGACCATCGTCGAGATCCCCGCCGACTCCGTCTCCGCCTCCTGGGGACCCGGACTCGCCTGCATCTCCGGCGCGCGCCTCAACGCCAACGCCAACCGCCTCCTCGCCAATACCCTCGCCCACCAGTGGTTCGGCTCCGAAATGTCGCCCTACACCCTCAACGACGCCTGGATCACCAACGGCATGTCGCGCTACGCGGAGCTGATGTATCTCGAAGATTCAGCCGGCAAGACATCCTTCCAGAACGCAATCGGCGACGTTTCGGCTGGTGCGCTCGCGTACGACACCGACCCGCTCACCACGCTGGGACGCATTGACCCCTTCAGCCCCCAG
Source organism: uncultured Acidobacteriaceae bacterium (assembly GCA_964247715.1). Classification (GTDB taxonomy): domain Bacteria; phylum Acidobacteriota; class Terriglobia; order Terriglobales; family Acidobacteriaceae; genus Edaphobacter. The sequence goes on from CAXTVJ010000019.1 coordinate 47,711, forward strand.
TTCCAGTCCGAGACCCTCGAGAAGGGTGCCATGGTCTTCCACATGCTCCGCTGGGAGATGGGCGACGCCGCCTTCGACAAGTTCCTCCGCAACCTGCTCTCCCAATACACCGACAAAGGAGTCCGCAGCCGCGACGTCGAAGAGGTCGCGCAAAAGTCCTCCGGCCTCGAGCTCGCACCGTTCTTCGCCCAGTGGATCGATGGCACCGGCGCCCCGCAATTCACCGATAAATACACCGTCTACCGGCTCGGCAACAACAAGGGCTTCCGCACCGTCGGAGCCATCGCGCAGGATCTCGATCTCTTCCAGATGCCCGTCGAGCTGCGCATCGAAACCGAAGGCAAAACCGAGATCCGCCGCGTCGACGTCACCGGCACCGACTCCTCCTACTCCGTCGAAACCTTCGGCCGTCCGCGCCGCATCACCATCGACCCTCAGGGCTGGGTGCTCAAGACCACACCCGATCTCGCCGTCAAAGTAGCCGTCCTGCGCGGTCAGCAGCTCGTCGCCCAGGGCGATCTCACCGGCGCGCTCGCCGAGTACCAGAAAGCACTCGACACCAACAAAAACAGCTCCCTCGCCACCTACCGCATCGGCGAAATCTTCTTCCAGCAGCGCAACTACCAGTCCGCCGCCAACAGCTTCCGCGACGCGCTCCGCGGCGACGGCGACCCTAAATGGACCGAGGTCTGGTCGCACATCGAGCTCGGCCGCATCTTCGACGTCACCGGCCAGCGCGAACGCGCCGTCAACGAGTACCGCCTCGCCGTCCAGACCAACGACAACACCCAGGGCGCGGTCAACGAAGCGCGCAATCTGATGGCGCATCCCTACACCCGCGAGCGCACCGAGAATTAGTTTTCCCGTGACCTTCACATCCGTCGCGCGCTGATCCCGCTGGTCGCCACATCATCCGTGCCGACCATCGGAAGGCCCAGGCGAAGCTCCTGCCCCCCCACAGTGGTGACCGCCCGGCGCAAGGGCGCACCAGCCTTTGCTATCCCTTCAACTCAACCCCGGAGATCCGGGCACACTCCCCCAGCAGCCTCTCCTGCACCGCCTCATCCCGCGCAGCCTCGAACGGAGCCTTCAGCGCGCGATGATAGAAGTATTCGCTGGTCACGGCAGCTCCCGCATCCTCACTCACCGCCAGCCACACCTGCGTCCGATGCCCCTCATTCAGGTCATCCGGAGCATGCGCCCCGCCCATCTTCGTCGCCACCCATCCCGGCGTCATCGCATTCGAGCGCACCTCCGGCCAGCGCCCCGCCACCGCAAACGCCAGCAGCACATCATGCAGCTTCGAATCCGAGTAAGCCTGCGTCCCCGCCCACGGACGCGCCTCCCACGTCAGATCCTTGAGGCTCGGATCCCCCTGCATGTGCAGCCCGGAACTGAGATACACCAGCCGCTTCGGCCTCGCGATCAGCGCCGTCAGCACATACGGAGCCAGCGTATTCACCGCAAACACATGCGGCAGCCCATCCGCCGTCGCGATCCGTTTCGGCTCCTGATATCCCACCGCCGCATTGTGAATCACGGCATCGAACCCACCCAGCCGGTTCACCTGCCCGGCCAGATCCTTCATCGCCGCGATCGTCGAAAGATCCCCGACCATCACCGCTTCCGCCGCCGGCAAACCCTTCCTGGCATCCTCCGCCCGCTTTTCATTCCGCGCATGCAGCACGACGGAATGTCCCTGCTCCACCAGCAACTGCCCCGCCATCAAGCCGAGCCCATCCGAAGATCCCGTGATCAAAACCCGCGCCATCCTGCACCTCTAACCCGATACGATGCGTGTGAGGAACCAGCCACGACAATCCGGGTGCCCACGTCTCGCCCCTGAGACACGGGAGGGTACGGTACCCGGATGCCCGACGTCGGCTGTCTCCCGCTAGACATGGGAAGTCTCCCGAATCCAGCAAGCCAGCCCCAGGAGCCGTCATCCTGAGCGAAGAAACCAGCAAGCCAGTCCCCCGGAGCCGTCATCCCGAGCGAAGTGGGCGCGAACGCGACAACGCAGTCGAGGAACCCCGACGAACCCACCTCAACCCGGACCGAGCGACCACTCTAACCCGTCCGCCCAGGCGTCCAGCTCCACCCTCCAGAGCAAACCCTGAAAACCTGTCAAGCCCTCTCGGCCCGAGCACAATGCCTAAACTCCTCATTACGAACCACTTAGGGCGAAAGAATAGTTGGCATACCTGCCCCGTTCAGCTTGCTACAATTTAAATAACAGAACATATCTGACTGGATCCTTCAGGGCCGGTATCGCCCGTGTCACTGCGGTTTTCGGAGTCAGGCGAACCCGATCGTCGGGTCGTCTCGACTCTGCCGCTAACCCGATTGCTTGCAAGACTTTGCAGGGAACACGCCCGAAAACCCCGGCAATCTCGAGAAAAGTTACTCATCCGTTAACCGGGGGGGGGGGAACCCCCCTTGCTAAAAGCTCTACTCGTACCGCAACGCCTCGATCGGATCCAGTCGCGAGGCCTGCATTGCCGGAATCATCCCGCTGATCAACCCGACGACACTCAGAATCATCACCGAAGCAACCACACTCAAGGGTGAGATCAGCAGCCGAATGTCGGCGTCCTCAGCATTCGAGGCGATCGCGCTGTAAAACGTGATCCGACCCACCGCAAGGCTGACCCCATAGGCAAGCAGGATCCCGGCACCTCCGCCGATGCCCGTAATAACCAGTGCTTCCGAGAGAAACTGCAGCAGAATGTGCCGTCTGCGCGCACCCAGTGCCTTCTCCACGCCGATCTCCCGCGTGCGCTGCTGCACGCTCACCAGCATGATGTTCATCAGCCCGATGCCCGCGATGCCCAGCGTCAGCGTCCCGATAAACCCCAGCAGAATCGTCAGGCACAGCGAAATGAGCCGGAACTGCGAGAGCTGCTCCATGATGTTCGCCACGAAGATCGCCCGTTTGTCCGTCACCCGAAACCCGTGCGCCGCGGCCATCGTCTTCCGCGCCGCCTGCTCCACCTTCTCGTAGTCACCGTTGTAGCTGAACCAGATCCCGTCGAGATACTTCGTGTCCTTGAGGTCGCTCATCGTCGAGAACGGAACGATCACTCCGCGGTTGATGTCGTCATCCCCGCCCTCCTGCATCTTCGCCTTCTGCACGCCGACGACCTCGAAGCTCACGCCATTCAGCCGCACCGTCTGCCCGATCGCATCCATCCCGCTGAACAGCTTGGTCTTCGCCTCGCTGCCCAGCACGCAGATGTGCGCGCGCGTCGTAAGATCGCCCTCCGTCAGTGTGCGTCCCTCCTCGATGTCGTTCTTCTGGATCGACATGTACTCGGGCGTCACGCCATCCACGCTCCAGTTGAACTGGTGCGCGTCATTCGCCACCGCAACCGTCTTCGACACATCCGGCGCAATCAGCAGCAGCCCGGGAACCATCTGCTGCAGCCGGTCCACATCGTCCATCGTCAGCCGAACCTTCACGCCGGCCTTGTCCCCGCCCGCCTGCTCACTGGTCGTCCCCGGAAAAATGCCGATCTGGTTGGTCCCGAACTTGGCGAAGATGGTCTCGACCGCATGGCCGAAACCCGCGCCATATGCCAGCAGCAGCACCACGGTCGCGATCCCCCACGCCATGCCGACGATGGTGATGGTGGTACGCCGCCCGTTGTGCCGCATGGCCTCGATCGCCTGGCCGAAGATGTCCCTGAGCATCGCTAATCCTTCCTCAACGCTTCCACCGGTTCCAGCATCGCCGCCTGCCGCGCCGGATACACCCCGGCCAGCACGCCGCACAGCGAGAGCGTCCCCACCGCCAGCGCGGCCGACCACGGAACCAGCTGCGGCGGATCGAACCCGGACATATTGTTTCCCGCAACCGCATTCAACAGCGCCATGAAGGCACCCGCACCCACGATGCCCGCGAGTCCGCTCACGCCGGTTAAGACCAGACCCTCGATCATGAACTGCGACATGATGTTGCGATTGGTCGCTCCCAGCGCCTTGCGCAATCCGATCTCCTTCGTGCGCTCGGAGACGGTGACCAGCATGATGTTCACGATGCCCACAGCTCCCAGCGCCAGCGTGACGATCCCGACTCCGCCGAGGAAGATATCCATGGCACTGAAGATCAGCCCAACCATCTCGTTGTTCTTGATCGAGTCCCACTCCTCAAAGGCGTCCTTGTTGGTCCAGTCGAAGCCGTGCCGCTCGGCCACGATCTTGTGCACCTCGGCCTTCGCCGTCTCGCTCTGCTCGTCGGTCGATGGCTGGTACTGGATGGAACCAATGGCATCCTGCGGCAGGTTCGTGCCCTGCCAGGGAAACTCTTCCACCATGGTCGAAAGCGGGATGTAGACGCGCTGATTCGCGCCGTTGTTGTCGCCATGTCCGATCTTCGACGCGACCCCGATGACCTCAAATCGAGCGCCATTGATCAGGATGAACGCGCCGATAGACGGCCGCTCTTCAAAGAGCAATTGATTGTTCTTTTGTCCCAGCACAGCGACCTGGCGGTGAAAGCGCTGGTCATCGTCATCCAGAAATCGTCCGGTGGCCATCGGCACATTGCCGATCTGCGGAAAGTTAGGCTGGACGCCCCACACCGGCCCGCCGGAGCTCGAGAACTCGCTGACCTGTTTGAGGTCGCTGCGATTGAGGATAGCGGTCGAGTTGCGCACGTGCGGCGCATGCTGGCGGATCGCTTCCGCGTCGCCGATCGTCAGCTGGTAGGGATGCATCCCCTGATGCTGGTTCCCAACCGCCGGGATGGTACCGCCCCACATCCAGATAAAGTCGGTGCCGACATTCGCGAGCGACTTGCGCTGGCCGGAACGGAAGCCTTCGCCCAGGCCGACCAGCAACAGCAGCGACGCGACACCCCACGCGATCCCGAACATGGTCAGAAACGAGCGCAGACGGTTCGACCAGATGGACGCAAACACCTGCCGCAGGATGTCGCCGAAGCTTTGCACACTCTCTCCTTCCATCTCCGTACGCGCGGGGAACTCGTTCAGTTCCCTTCTTCGCAACATGGCGACTCCGGGTAGACTCCGCTGCCCCGTCCGAGGCATTCCCCTCACGCCGCTTTATTCCTAGACTGAACGGAGAGGCGCGGAGAGCGCGCACCCGGAGCCCTCACCTATGCCGTATCCAGCCATCTTCGCCGCTGCCCTGCTGTTCGCGGCCGGTCCGGTGACACCACGACCCGCCGGCGTCCCGGCCCGCGTCCTCATCGTCGAGAAGGTGCCGGACGCGGCGTGGACATGGAACGGGTCCGGCAACGGTATGGTCAAGTGCGTCGGTGCGCAGTGCGATCACTACTACATGCCTCCGGCGGACGCGGCGCCGACCATGGACATCACGCTGCGCCTGCTGCTTCCGGACGGCCGCATTCTGATCGCGCAGTGCATGGCCAAACCCCTTCCTGGTCAGAGCCACTCCGTCTTTACGCGATCAAAGCCGAAGGTCTTCCATCCCTGCGAGGTCCCCGACACCCACTCCGCAGTCGACGCAACCCTCACTGCCGAAGACATTCAGCTCTCCCTGCGCCGCACGGAACCCGACGGCTCGGTCGCAACGGAGACCTACCATCTACTGGGCCAGCTTGCACCGGTCGCCGCGAGCGACGCTCCGCTGCGCGCCGATTCCACCTCGCGGATCGTCTTCATCGCGTCGGTGCCCGATGGAGCAAGAATCTTTGTGGACGGCAGGCGCGCCGGCACCGCACCCGCGCAGCTCGATCTCTCAACACTTGAAGCGCATCAGCTCACGCTGGAAAAGGAAGGCTTTCGGCCAATGCAGAAGGTTGTTCCGGCGGATAACGAACAGACCCGCTTTACGGTCCGCCTGCAGCCCGCGCCTTAAAGGTTCCTGGTCAGCATCGGCGCGTCGGCGTCCTGTTCGACCATTACCGCGAAGCCCAGCTCACGCAGCAGTGCACTGGCCGCTTCGATAGACTCGCCAGAGGTCGCGGTGGCAGTGAGAAGCCGGACGGAAGCGCCATGCGTTAATCCGCCCCGCAGCATCACGCAGCGGTCGGCGCGATAGGTGCACGAGGCAAGATCGGTGACGCTGAGGGTCTCACTGGGCGTACACATTACCGTCCGCGGCGGCGCCATGCGGTCGATCATGCTCCAGATCTCGAGCTTCGACTCCAGCTCATCCGGCACAAAGTCGACGGCGAGATCGGCGTCGCGCACCGCATCTTCGACCGTCGAGACCAGCTCGATCCTCGCGCTCAACTGGGCAAGCTCCGTGCCCGCTACCCGAAGCCGATCCGGCATCACGTCCTCGAGCACGACGCGATATCCGGCACGCGCGCACAGCCCCGAAAAGGCGCGTCCATGCCGCCCCGCGCCGATCACCGCAATCGTCATGCGTCTACTGCTTGGGATCGATCGTGGCGAGCACGGTGTCATAGTTCGGCTCGGAGGTCCGGATGTACTCCGCAATGCGCTGCCGCTCTTCCTCGGTCAGGGACGGAAGCACCGTCAGGATGCGGCGCAGAGTCACCGAGATATCGTCGACATAGTTCATGGTGCGGATGGCTTCGCCGGAAAGTGGCATGGAGACGTCGTACTCCTCTATCGATCTGATTGGTTCCAGTCTAAATGCTTGCGCCCAGCTCCGCGCGGACGGCGGCATTCTCGGTCGGCTGACCGGCCAGTGTGCTCTCGGCCGGCTCGGTGTAGCCATCGCGATCCGTCATCTCCATCAGCTTCGCCAGTTTGGTGATGAAGTCCGGATGCAGGGCATCGGAGTGGTAACGCCACGTCCAGTTGCCTTCGCCGGCGGAGGGCTTGTTCATGCGCGCGTCCCCGTCGAGGTGCAGGATGTCCTGCATCGGGTAGACGGCGTAGTTGGCCACGGAACGCGCCACCGCCCGGATCATCGCCCAGACGATATCACCCTCATGGGTGATGGGTCCGAGGTAGGCCTCCACCAGGGTGCGCTCGTCCGGGGTGAGATCGTCCCGCCACCAGCCCAGCGTAGTGTTGTTGTCGTGGGTACCGGTATACGCCACCGTATTAGGAACGTAACGATGCGGCAGATAGACATGGCCTCCTCGATCCGCGAAGCCGAACTGCAGGATGCGCATGCCCGGCATCTTGTAGAACTCGCGCAGCTCGTCCACTTCCTTCGTGATGACGCCCAAGTCCTCGGCGACGAACGGAAGCTCACCCAGCACCTCACGCAGCCGCCCGAAGAGCTCGTGTCCCGGTGCTTTGATCCACACGCCGTTGATGGCGGTCTCGTCCTCCGCCGCGATTGACCAGTAAGCCTCAAAGCCGCGGAAGTGGTCGAGCCGAATGATGTTATACAGCGCCAGCCCGCGGCGGATACGTGCCACCCACCAGTCAAAGCCGCGCTCGCGCAGCCGGTCCCAGCGATACAGCGGATTGCCCCAGCGCTGGCCGGTGGCGGAGAAGTAATCCGGAGGCACGCCGGAAACCCGGATCGGCTCCATCTTCTCGTCAAGCTCGAAGAGCTCCGGGTGTGTCCAGACATCGACGCTGTCGTAGTTGACGAAGATGGCGATGTCGCCGAGGATGCGGACATCGCGCGCCCGGCAGTACTCGCGCAGGCTGCACCACTGCTCGGAGAAGAAGAACTGGATCGCCTGCTCGATGGCGAGCTCTCGTGCCTTCTCATTCATCATCTTCGCGAGTGCGTCGCCGGAGCGCCGGGCGTACTCTGCCGGCCAGTGGTGCCAGCTGGCGTAGTCGTGCATGCGCCGCAGCACCGCGAACATGGCCCAGTCGGTGAGCCAGGAGGCGTTCTCCGTGCAGAAGTTCTGAAAGCGCTGGCGTTGCGCGTCCGTCGCGCGATCCAGGAAATTCTGTGCCGCCTCTTCAATCAGCGGCAGCTTTTCCCGGGTGGCGCGGCCAAAGTCACACGGGCCATCGTGCCCGGCGAGCCCTTGAATCCGGTCCCATTCGATCCAGCCATGCTGTGCCAATTCTTCAAGCGAGATGAGCAGCGGATTGCCTGCGAACGCCGAAAGTGCGGAATACGGAGAGCTGCCATATCCCGTGGGACTGAGTGGCAGCACCTGCCACACCCGCTGCTTCGCCGCATGCAGAAAATCCACAAAGCCGCGTGCCGCCGGGCCGAAGTCGCCCACGCCGCCATAAGAAGGCAGCGACGTTACGTGCAGCAGCACACCGGAGACACGTTCATCAACCATCGAGCCAATTCTCCTCTGGCAGGTTCACACCGTTGTGATGCCGCGGGGCACACGACCGCACCAAAACAAAAGAGCCCGCTCAGCCCATGGGCGAAGCGGGCCTGATTCGCTTCTGCGGCTTAGCTGGTCGCAGGAAGTCCGGTCGCCGGCTTCGCCTTGGTCCGGATCGCACCGGCCTTCTTGTAAGCATCGACCAGATGGCCGAGGTACAACCGGAAGACTTCCTCGCGCTGATCGTTCACCATCTGCTCGCGCGTCGGGGCGAAGTTCTTCGCGAGATCGTCCGCGCCTGGCTCCTGCTTGTCCGTCACCTCGAGCACCGCGCCCGAGCGGGGCGTCTGCACCTGAATCGCATTCGACACGCCGCCCTTCGGCAGTGAGAACGCCACCGCCGCCGGCCCTGCCATCGAACCGAGATCCGGCACCTGTCCATCCTTGCCCACCAGATCGCTCGTCTTCACCGGAATGTTCATCTCGGCGGCTGCCTTATGCAGATCGCCCAGAGCTTTGGCGCGCTGGTCGAGCTTATCCACCTGCGCGTTCAGCATGGCGGGAACCTGCTGATCGCGGTAGTCGCTCAGCACGGTCGCGCGCCACTGGTCGAAGTTCGGCGCATGCGGCGCCTTCACATCGTCCACTTGAAAGACCGCGTAGCCATCGCCGGTAGAAACCGCCTGCGGAGCCGCACCTTTCGCTGAAGCGAAGGCCTGCGTCAGCAGGCCGGCACCATCCGACACACCTGCCACCACGCCTGTCGCCGGCAGGTAATCCGTTGTGACCACATGCAGGTTGTGCGCTGCGGCGGTCTTATCGAGGCCGTTGCTTTTCGCCTCGGACGCAAGCTGGTTGGCATAGTTCTGCTCCGCCTGGCCGACACGCTGCTGCTGCAGGACCGGGAGAATATCGCCCTTCACCTCATCGATCGTCTTGGTGTGCGCGGCCTGCTTCTCTTCGGTTTGAATGATGTGATATCCGAACGAGGTCTTCACCAGATCCGATACCTGACCCGCATTCTGCGCGAAGGCCGCCTGCTCAAAGGCCGGCACCATCTTGCCTCGCGTGAACCAGCCCAGCTCACCGCCCGTATCCTTGCTGCCCGGATCGTCGGAGTTGGCCTTCGCCATCGCCGCGAAATCCGCTCCGCCGCGGATCTGCTTGAGGATGCCTTCAGCTTTGGCTCTGGCCGCCGCATCCGTCTTTGCATCCGCGCCTTCCGGTACCGCGATCAGAATGTGCCGGGCCCGGACCTGCTCCTTCACCTGGTAATCGGCAAGATGCGCGTTGTAGTACGCCTGCACGTCCGCATCCGACACCCTGGGCGCGCCGCCTGGCAGATCGTCCACCCCGAACGAAAAGTACGAAAGCCTGCGTGTCTCCGGAATCGCCGTTGCATACCGCGGTGCATTGGACTTGAAGAACGCCTGCAGGTCCGAGTCGCTGGGGTTGACCGTCCTGGCGATATCCTCCGCCGAGATCACCGCGTAGTCGAACTTCACCCTGGTGCCGGCAATCAGGTACTGGTGCCGAACTGCATTGTCGGAGACCGTGACGCCACCGGTGATCAACGCCTGCAGCCGCTGCTGCTCCATCTCTTTCTTGACCAGAGACTCGAAGTCGGGAACCGTCATGCCCAGCTCACTCTGGACAAAGTTCATGTACTGGTCGGCGCCAATGTACTTGCCGCCGGGAAAGAGCACCTCGCCCAGTTGCCCCTGGTGCAGCTCGCGCCGCAGATCTTCGTCGCTCACCTGCAGTCCGCGGCGATCGCCTTCAATCTTCAGAATCGCCTGCTGAATCAGGGCCTGTCCCGCCTGATTCTCGAACATCGGCATAAAGTACGAGGGCAGATGCTGGCGTTGCATCTGCTGCTGTGCCAGCCGGTTCACCTCAATCTGCGTCACCGGGACAGACTCGCCGAAGACGCGCCCGAAGAAGCCCGGCGCATGAACGGTCGCATAAGTATTCACGTCGCCCGAGCTTCCAACGTTATCAAAGATGCCGGGGACAAGGGTGATGACCATGGCAATCACGGCAAGCCCGATCACAATACCGAAAAGAAGCTTTACCGCCTGGTTGTTCTGCTGCAGGATGCGAATCATGCTGGGTCGTCGACCTTCACTTCACGCTCGATTTTGCTGCTCGCGGCGGCTGCGTCCGCGCTCCAGAGCCGGTCGCCTCGCAACCTGCCGTGACTTCCGGCACACACGCTCACGACAGACTCGCCGGCAAGCCCTGATTATAGACGAGGCGACAGGTGCCCCGGGTCCGCTGGTAAGCAAAGAAAGGGAAGGTCCGGCATCTTGCCTCGGGCCTTCCCTTTCACCTGCTCGCGCCTGCAGACCGGATCAGTATCCGGGCGCATAACCCGGAGGCGGGGGCGGAGGATAGTACCCCGGGTATGGACGCCCATACATCGGGCGACGGTCGCCCTGCGGAACGCCGTAGGCCAGCCGCTGCATTTCCTGCTCGGAGACTGTTTGCAGCGTCGCCGGTTGCGCGACGGTAAAGCTGACCAGACCCTCGGGCGGGATGACCACCTGCCCCTTTGGCTCGGCCGCAGAGACGCCCACGCCGGCCGCCGCACCGGCTGCCCCGCCGATCGCCGCACCCGCGCCACGTCCCACGACCGCACCCAGCACCGCGCCGAACGCACCCAGACCGACTGCGTTCCGTACCGTGTGCCCGGTCTTATCAGGCCCCTCCTGTGTCCAGACATCCGTAGCAAGCGGATAAACCCTGCCGCTCAGCGTCACCGAAGTCAACTGGATTGAAAGCTCGCCGCGGCCCGAGACCGCGCCGGAGGACTTGGCATCGACCACGGTTCCCTGCACCTGCGCACCCCGCGGAATCGCCACGAAGCCGCCCGCGACCACGTCGTTCACCACAATGCCGTCGAAGTGATCTCCCGGATGAACTCTGTCGCTCGCGATCAGCCGATTCAGGCGCGCACGGACCAGCGTGCCGGAGGGAACCGTGACATTCACTCCGGCCTGCTGCCCTCCCCACGGCTGCTCATTTGCGCCACCCGCCGGCGCATACCCTGGCTGCTGCGCGTAACTGTTTGGGGGATAACCGCCCTGCTGACCGCCCGCGGGATACTGCCTCTGCCGGCCATACGCTGGAGATTGTCCCTGCGGCTGGCCGTAAGCGGGCGGCGGAGCGCCATTGCCATACTGCGGATAGCCCTGCGCTCCGGGAGCAGCTTGCCCATACGGCTGCTGCTGTCCATACGGCTGCTGCTGCCCGTATGGCTGCTGCCCATTTGCCGGCGGTCCCGCCTGTACTCCCGGATCATTCTGTGGATCGTTCATCACGGCGCCCACCGATGGAGCAGTCCCCGGTACCGGTCCGCTCAACTGTGTCTGCGGACCGCTCTGCGGGTCAGCCTGCGTCGCCGGAGCATAGGTGCCATCCGATTGAAGCACCATGCCCGGAGGCGGCCCGGTCTGGGTGTTCTGCGCCGTCTGCGTATTCGGCACCTCGCCCACCTGCAACTGGTCAATTACTTTCTTAACACCGGAAGCGTTCGCAGCGAGATTTTCGGCCTGGACGCGTGCCGCGTCCGTCGAGACCGCACCGCTCAACGTCACCACCCCGTAGACCGTGTTGGTCTGAATCGACTGACTTGCCAGGTCGGGAGCGCCGGCGAGCGCCTTGAGTACATTCGCCTCCACTTGCGAGTCCGTCGCCGCTGACTCCTGCGCCCACGCTGCTGCCGCACCCAGCGAGATCATGCCGGCAACGAGAAATACACGGCCAGTCATCCGCAGGGCCTGCGCATTCCAGGAACTCTTACGGCATGCCGTTGATAACGCGCTCACCTCTTGTGCCACCATCGTTCGTCCTCCAGCGCCGGACCGGCACGTGCACCAGATCCGTTCGCAACCACAGCTATAGATGCAAACTCGCTTTCGCAAGAAAAGTTACGGTCTTGCCCGAGTCGGCCGCCCATACCAAAACGCCAAAGCCCGACCGGGGCGGCCGGGCGCCGCCGCCGCACTCGGAAAGGCCAGTGAATCTGCCAGGCACGTTGACCCCGCTTCATACCGGCGTTATATTCAAAGAGCGGGGTGGAGCAGCCCGGTAGCTCGTTGGGCTCATAACCCAAAGGTCG
>CAXTVJ010000020.1:0-41043 GCA_964247715.1 uncultured Acidobacteriaceae bacterium
GCCCATACCCTCTGCCCGCCGGGTAGTAACGTCCGCCTCCCGGTCCCCCGAAGCGATGCCCGCCCCATCCATGCCCGTAGCCCCAGTTGCGCCACGGCCCCACGCACGGGAAGATCCCGTTATAGAAGTAACCCGGCCCGTAATACCCGAACGGCGCGCACCCATACGGGGCATACGCATAATAGCCATAGGCACAGGCCGGCGGCCCGCCAGGCCCGATCCCTACCGAAACTTGCGCTCGGGAGAAGCAGGATCCCGTCCCCGAAGCCGGCGATCAGGTGCGCCACACCGGCGAGCGTCTCGGGAGCCGAACCGGGGGATGCCCCGGAGATTGCGGCTTGGGGAGGAGTAGATATGTGACGCCTTCTATGATCCCCAACCCGCACGATTGTCCACAACCCAGGCGAGCTTCGCCTCCATCGCACTGCGCCCGCATTCGCTTGAGAGACTTCCCGCCGCCTTCCCCGGTCGCCAAGTTCAACTTTCCATTCGCGCACGGTCCTGTTACAACTAACTTAGGGACCTTGCGACGATCGACGCGCTCACACCGCGATCGCCCTCGAAGCGCGTCCGCGGACAGGCAGGAATCAGAGTCATGGCAAAGGCAATGTGGAACGGTCAGGTGCTGGCCGAAAGCGACACCACCGAGACCGTGGAAGGCAACATCTACTTCCCCGAAGAGAGCGTAAAGCGTCAGTTCCTGCGTCCCAGCTCCACCACCTCCAGCTGTCCGTGGAAGGGCCAGGCCCGCTACTACACCCTCCTCGTCGAAGGCCAGGAGAACCCGGACGCCGCCTGGTACTATCCCGATCCCAAGCCCGCCGCCCGCAATGTCAAGCACCACGTCGCCTTCTGGCGCGGGGTAGAGGTAACCTCCTAGCCCGAGGCGAACGCTTCTGCTCCCTCTTCCCTGCTCCCTCTTCCCTGGTCTTCAGTACGCCTGTGCCTGATCCAGCGGAAGCCGCACCTGAAAACAGGTCTCCCCCGGCTTCGACTCCACGCCCAGAAACCCGGAGTGCCGGCTCACGATCCGCTGCGCCGTATCCAGCCCCAGCCCAAGTCCCTTCCCCGGTGCCTTCGTCGTGAAAAACGGCTCGAAGATCCGCGTCTGCAGCTCCGGCGCGATCCCCGGCCCGGAGTCCCACACCTCCACCAGCGCCAGTTCCCCCATCAGCCCCGTCTTCAATCCCAGCCGGCCTCCTCCCGGCATCGCGTCCAGCGCATTCTCGATCAGCGCCGTCCACACCTGGTTCAGCTCGCTCCCGTAAGCTGAGATCGGCGGAAGATTCGTATCGAATTCGGTCTTCACCACGACTCCATTCAGCCGCGAGGCAAACATGGAAAGCGTGTTCTCGAGCGAAGTCGCCAGATCCACCTCCTGAATCGGCGCCTGATCCATGTACGAGTAGTCCTTGATCGCGGAGATCAAATCGAAGATCCGCACCGTCGAACTCAGCACCGTCTCCGCCATCCGCTCCACCCGCAGCGAACTCGCGAACGTCGCCATCGCCGGCGCCAGCACCGCGTCCGGAAAACTTCGCTCGAAATCATCGAGACAGCTCAACGGAAACCGCGTCTCCGCCAGCGCCGGCGCGATCGACCACGCCTTCGGCACCCCACGCCGTTCCAGCCAGCTCACAATCACTGCCTCCCGATCGGCCGCCGCCAGCGGCGGCTGCTCCGACAGCAACGGTTCGCGGCTCAGGTAGTTCGCCATCTCCGCCCGTGTCCGCCCAATCCACCCCTGCAGCGCCTGCGAGAGCTCCGGCGTAAAACAAAGCGAGCCCAGCGCATACTTCTTATCCCCATACTCGCGCAACTCCGTAAACAGAGACGCCGCCGCCCGCTGCGCCGCCGAAGCCGGATTATTCAACTCATGCGCCAGATTCGCCGCCAGCTTTCCCAGCGCCGCCAGCTTCTCCGCCTGCTGCTCCATGCGCGTCACCTCACGCACCCGGTCCAGCAGCACCGACACACACCGCTGCCCCATCGACGGGATCGCAGCCAGAATCTCCGGAAACTGGCTCTCCTGAAAGTCCAGCACCCACGTCGGCCCGTTCGTATACCCGTCGCCGCCGTAGCCCTTCATGCGCGAAAACGGCAGCTTCCCCGTAATCTGTCCGGCCCGCCCGATAAACAACGCCATCGGTCCGGAGTTCCTGCGCCGCACATGGATCTCGCCATGCAGCAAGAAGCTCATACAATCGGCCGGCTCGCCCTCGCGAAATACCAGCACGCCGCTCCCGCACATCCGCTCGGTCCCATGCATCGCCAGCCATTCGTACTCGGCGTCCGTCAGCCCCGCCAGCGGCGTAATCGTCCGCAGCGCCGCCATAATCTCGTGCCGGGGCGTCGGCTGCGCCGGACGCGTGGGGACCAGATAAGGCTCGGTGGCGAACCCCGCAAGCTCGGACGTTGTGGCGGCCGTCGACATGTCCCTATGATGCGCCCGTCCTTCAGCCGCCGCAATTCTTTGTCGGTAAAAAGGTCACTTCGTAAATCCCGACAGCTTCGCGCTGTGCTCCCGTCGGTCGCCACAAACTCATACGCCGACCGACGGAAGGCCCACGCGAAGCATCTGAAGGTCACGAAGTGACCGCCGCCCGCGCAGGGCGCCCTTACGCCTTGCTCTTCACCACCGCACCGTCCTTCACTCGCACCGGCTCCAGAAACGGCATCCCCGCCCGCAGCTCCGCCCCCACATGCTCCACCGAGTCCGCAGCCTCCGCCTCCCGGAACTTCGTAAACTCTTTCCGCCCCGTCTCGTTTTCCTCCAGAAAACGTTTCGCAAACGAGCCATCCTGAATCTCGCTCAAAATCGCCTTCATCTGCGCCTTCGTCTCCTCCGTCACAATCCGCGTCTGCGCGAGATACCCGCCCCACTCCGCCGTATCCGAGATCGAATGGTTCATATACTCCAGCCCCCCGCGATACATCAGGTCCACAATCAGCTTCAGCTCGTGCAGACACTCAAAGTACGCCAGCTCCGGCTGATACCCCGCATCCACCAGCGTGTGGAATCCCGCCTTGACCAGCGCCGCCGTCCCCCCGCACAGCACCGCCTGCTCGCCGAACAGGTCCGTCTCCGTCTCCTCGGTAAACGTCGTCTCCAGTACCCCCGCCCGCGTGCATCCGATCGCCTTCGCATAGCTCAACGCCAGCGCCAGCGCCGTGCCGCTCGCATCCTGCTCCACCGCCACCAGCGCCGGCACCCCGCCGCCCTCCGTAAACACCTCCCGCACCCGATGCCCCGGAGCCTTCGGCGCAGCCATCGAAACATCCACCCCCTCCGGCGGCGTAATCGTCCGAAACCGGATGTTGAACCCATGCGCGAACATCAGCGTCACATCCGCCTTCATGTTCGGCGCAATCTCCGCGTGATACACCTTCGCCGCCGTCTGATCGGGCGTCAGATTCATGATCACGTCCGCCCACTTCGACACCTCGGCCACGGACCCCACCACCAGCCCCGCGTTCTTCGCCCGCTCGGCATTCTTCGAGCCAGCCCGCAGCCCGACCCGCACCTCTACGCCCGAGTCCTTCAAGTTAAGCGCATGGGCATGTCCCTGCGAGCCATAGCCGATCACTGCAACCTTCTTCGCCTGAATCAGTGCCAGGTCCGCATCCGCATCATGGTAAGTCTTAGCCATCAGTCGTATCCTCTCGTGATTCATTCAGAAAAGTAGTTGCATTTGACCGCAGAGCGGTCGACCACAGCACGAAGTGCCACCCGCCCGGCGTCAGGGCGCTTCTAGTCTTCCTCCTCATGCACCCCAACAAACTCATTCGGCAAAATCTCCTCCCTCGAGGGTCGCGGCGTCACATCCTCCTCCGCACGCGAAGTCCCCAGAGCCTTCAGCACCCGGCTCGTATGGTGCCCGCGCCGCATCGCCATCCGCCCGGTCCGCGAGGTCTCGAGAATGGTGTATCCACTCTCCTGGATCACCTGCACCAGCCCCTCGATCTTCGAGCTCGAACCCGTCATCTCCAGCATGATCGACTCCGGCGCCAGATCCACCACGCGCGCCCGAAACACATTCGCCAGCTCGAAGATCTGCGACCTCGACCCCGCCCCATGCGGCGACGTCGGCCCGGCGGCAATCTTGATCAGACAAAGCTCGCGGATCACCGCCTCCGACCGCCCTACCTCATCCACGTCCACCGTAATCTCAAGCTTATACAGCGAAGCTCGGATACGATGCGCCGCATGCTCCGGAGCCTCGCACACAATCGTCATCCGCGACGTGTCCGCGCGCTCCGATTCGCCTACCGTGAGCGACACGATATTGATATTCAGCCGCCTGAAGAGCGAGGCAACGCGGGTCAACACGCCCGGCTTATCCTCAACCAAAGCTACAAATGTGTGGAGCATAGAACCCTTTCGGACGTGCAAGTTTCTCCATCTTGAGCAGCTGTAGCACCGGATTAGTCAAGATCAAGAAGCTCCTTCAGACTCTCACGACGCACGAATACAACCAGTTCTCCAGGCGTCGGCGGAACAGCCATCCTGAGATTGCACATATTTGTTTGAACGACTCCCAACGAAACGATTTTCGTGAGATCGTGGATCCCTTCATCTCCGCTTCCTCGAGTGCACAGAATGCGACCATGCACGTCAACGACGATCCATGAAGGAAGTTGTGAGTTGACCGAAAGCACGCCATCTTGGTCTGTCTTGCCACTCGCGAGTACCGGGGCAAGCTCTCGGCCGGCTTTGCCTGAGACGCTCACCTCTCTGCCTGCTATCGCCTTACCAGTCTTCCCATCCAGCACACGGATGCGGAAGGCAGTTGATTGAGCGCCGAGGAAAGCTGGAGCGAGCATGAGCAAAGCGATTGCCCAATGAGGACGCTTATGTTGCATTTACGCCTCCTCCGCCGTCTCAAGCAACGGATCCTTCACCGGCCGCCGAACCATCTCATGTAGCGCCGCCCCGGGCGCGATCATCGGATACACCCCGTCTTCCTTCTCCACCTGAAACTCAATCAGAAAACACTTCCCGCTCGTCCGAGCCCGCGTCACCGCAGGCGTCACGTCTTTGCGTTCCGTGACCTTAGCTCCTGCAATCCCATGCGCCGCCGCCAGCATCACAAAATCCGGCGAAAGGATCGGCGAAGCCGAGTAGTTCTTCTCATAGAACGTCTCTTGCCATTGCCGCACCATGCCCAGAAACCCGTTGTTGATCACCGCAATGTTGACATGCAACTGTTCCTGCACAATCGTCGACAGCTCCGCCGCCGTCATCTGAAAACCGCCATCCCCCGCAATCACCCAGACATCCTTTTCCGGGCACGCAGCCTTCGCCCCGATCGCCGCCGGCAGCGCAAACCCCATCGTGCCCAGCCCGCCGCTCGTCACCAGCGAGCGCGGCGTCTCATGCTTGAAGTACTGAGCCTCCCACATCTGGTGCTGTCCCACATCGGTAACGATGATGGTATCTTTCTCGCGCCCCGCCGCAACCGCCTCGCGCCAGATGTCATGGATCACATGCGCCGCATACAGATGCCCGTCATCCGGCAGGTTCTGAATGTCCCGCACCGCGACCTCACCCTTACTCGCCTCAATCTGCCGCAACCACTCCGACGTACCCTCGGACGTTGAGGCTGCTGGCAGCCCGTCCAGCATCTTCGCAAGCACCGCCTTTAGATCCCCTATCAGGGCAACATCCACCTTCACATTCTTCGAGATCTCACTTGGATCGATCTCCACATGGATCTTCTTCGCCTTCGGTGCATAGCTCGCCAGATTCCCCGTCACGCGGTCGTCGAACCGCATCCCGAACGCCAGCAGCAGGTCCGACTCCTGGATCGCCTCGTTCACCCAGCTCTCGCCATGCATCCCCATCATCCCCAGCGACAGCGGATGTCCTGCCGGCACCGCCCCCAGCCCCAGCAGCGTCGATGCCATCGGGATCCCAAGCCGCTCCGCAAACGCCAGCACCTCAGCCTCCGCGCCCGACTGCGTCATCCCATGCCCCGCCAGGATCACAGGCCGCGTCGCCGACCTAATCAGCTCAAGCGCCTCCGCAATCGCCTTCGCATCCGGCCCGTTCACCGGCTGCATCGGATGCGGCCGTGCCGCCCGCGGCTTCGACATCTCAAAATCGAAAATACTCGAAGCCTGCTGCGCGTCCTTCGTGATGTCGATCAGCACCGGCCCCGGCCGTCCGCTCGTCGCAATCTGGAACGCCAGCCGGACCGTCGGTGCGATATCCTCCGCCCGCGTGACCAGAAAATTGTGCTTCGTAATCGGCAGCGTAATCCCGGTGATATCCACTTCCTGAAACGCGTCTGACCCCAGCACCTTCGACGACACCTGACCCGTAATCGCCACCATTGGAATGGAGTCCAGCATCGCCGTCGCAATGCCGGTCACAAGATTCGTCGCACCCGGCCCGCTGGTCGCCATGCACACGCCGGCACGGCCTGAAGCCCGCGCGTACCCGTCCGCCATATGCGCCGCACCTTGCTCATGCCGCACCAGCACATGGTGGATCGGGAACTTCCGCAGCGCGTCATAGATCGGCAGGATCGCGCCCCCCGGATACCCGAACACGGTCGTCACGCCCTCGCCCACCAGCGTCGCCCACAAAATCTCAGCCCCAGTCAGCTGTGGATGATTCATCTCGCTCATCGGTCTCCTCCTCCAACATCAATCCGTCCTGATCGGTGTCATCGGTCCTGATCGGTGTTAGGCCTTCAAGTCGTGATCGCCCCTTCACTCGCACTGCTCACACTCGCCGCATACTTCGCGAACACCCCGCGCTTATACCGCGGCTCGGGAGCCTTCCATTTCTCCAGCCGCCGCGCCATCTCGTCGCCCGCAACCTCCAGCCGAAGCTCCCGCTTCGCAACGTCGAACGTCACCAGATCCCCTTCGCGCACAATGGCAATCGGCCCGCCCAGAAACGCCTCCGGGGCCACATGACCGCACATCAGCCCGCGCGTCGCGCCCGAGAAACGCCCGTCCGTAATCAGCGCGACCGTCTCACTCAGCTCGGGAATCCCCTTGATCGCCGCCGTCACCGCCAGCATCTCGCGCATGCCCGGCCCGCCCTTCGGCCCTTCGTACCGAATCACGCACACATCGCCCGGATTGATCTGCCCCGCCTGCACCGCCGCAAAACACAGGTCCTCCGAGTCGAACACCCGTGCCGGCCCCTGGTGGTACACCCGCTCATGTCCCGCCACCTTGATCACCGATCCCTCAGGCGACAGATTGCCGTGCATGATCACCAGCCCGCCCGTAGGCTTCAGCGGCGCGTCCCACGTCCGGATCACCGGCTGCCCCGCCGTCTCCACCGCCTTATCAGCCTCCTGATACAGCGTCAGCCCCGAAACCGTCGGCCCATCATGCAGCTGCCCTCGCTCCCGCAGCCGCGCCGCCAGCACCCGCGATCCGCCCGCGTCCTGGTAGTCCTTTGCCACATACTTCCCGCCCGGCGAGAGATCGCAGATAAAGGGCGTTCGCTCCGAGATCTCATCGAAATCCTTCATCGCAAGCGGGATCCCCAGTTCCCGCGCAATCGCAATCAGATGCAGCACCGCATTCGTCGAACCACCCGAAGCACACACCGCCGCAATGGCATTCTCGAGCGACTTCCGCGTCAGGATCGAACTCGGCCGCACATCCCTGCGCACCAGGTCCATCAACATGCGTCCCGCTTCACGGCTGGCACTCGCCTTGTCCGCGGCCATCGCCGGCACGCCCGTCAGCAGCATCGGCGAGATACCCAGAAACTCTCCCGCCATCGCCATCGTGTTCGCCGTAAACTGCCCGCCGCACGCACCCGGCCCCGGACACGCCGCAGCCTCCACCGCCTCCAGCTCCGCGTCGCCAATCCGCCCCGCCGCATGCGAGCCGATCGCCTCGAAGACATTCAGGATCGTGATGTCCTTCGACGTGCCATCCGCCTGCGCCAGCCTGCCCGGCGCAATCGATCCGCCGTACAGCATCATCCCCGGAATATCCAGCCGCGCCATCGCCATGATGGTCCCCGGCATGTTCTTGTCACAGCCGGCGATACAAACAATCCCGTCAAACAGATTTCCCCGAGCCACCAGCTCAATCGAGTCCGCAATCACCTCGCGCGAGATCAGCGAAGCCTTCATTCCCTCGGTCCCCATCGTGATGCCGTCCGAAATCGTCACAGTATTGAACTCCATCGGCGTCCCACCCGCCTCGCGGATCCCCTGCTTCACCGCCGCCGCCACCTCGCGCAGATGAAAGTTGCACGGGCCGATCTCCGTCCACGTATTCGCCACGCCGATGATCGGCTTGTGCAGGTCCTCCTTCGAGAACCCCACCCCGCGCAGATAGGACCGCGCCGCCGCCCGCGATGGACCCTCCGTCAACGCCGCCGAGTTCCGCTTGCCGCTCTCTTGTCCGCTCAACGTGCCCCTCTTCTCCACATCATGTCAGGCCCGGCCGCACGCGGAGCCAGCCAGAACTCCGCATCATGCCTCGCTTCGAACCGGTCCAGCTCCGGCTGATACCGCAGCGTCAACCCGATATCGTCCAGCCCGTTCAGCAGGCAGTACTTCCGAAACGCATCGATCTCGAACGAAGCCCGAAACCCCTCATCATCCGTCACCGTCTGCTCTTCCAGATTGATCGTGATCGTATGCTGCGGCTCCGTCTCCGCTCGCGAGAGAGCCCGGTGTGTCAGCGTATTCACATCCGTCTCCGACAGCCGCACCAGAATCATCCCGTTCTTCCCTGCATTCGAATAAAAAATATCCGCAAAGCTTGGCGCGATCACCGCGAGAAAGCCGAAATCCGTCAGCGCCCACGCCGCATGCTCCCGCGACGACCCGCACCCGAAGTTCTTCCCCGCAACCAATATCTTCGCGCCCGCATATGCCGGCTTGTTCAGCGCAAACGAAGGATTGGGCTCACCCATATGCTCCCCTTCCTGAAAGCGCCGCCAGTCGAAGAACAGAAAGTCGCCATACCCCGTCCGCTCGATACGCTTCAAAAACTGCTTCGGAATAATCTGATCCGTATCAATATTCGAAATATCGAGCGGAGCCGCATGTGAACTCAACACATTGATCGGCTGCATCAGCGCGACCCTCCTTCCACCAGCATCTGTTCCGTCGCAAGCGTCGGAGCTTCCGCCGCCGCCTCTTGAAATTTCCAAGTCCGTACATCCGTCAGGTGGCCCGTAATCGCCGCCGCCGCCGCCATCACCGGACTCACCAGGTGCGTCCGTCCGCCGCGCCCCTGGCGCCCTTCGAAGTTGCGGTTGGAGGTCGACGCGCACCGTTCCCCCGGCTCCAGAATGTCCGGGTTCATCCCCAGGCACATGCTGCACCCCGGCTCGCGCCAGTCGAAGCCTGCCTGCTTGAACACCGCATCCAGCCCCTCGCGCTCGGCCTGCGCCTTCACCTGCTGCGATCCCGGAACCACCATCGCCTTCACCGTCGTCGCCACGCGATACCCGCGCACCAGCTTCGCCGCGGCACGCAGATCCTCGATCCGCGCGTTCGTGCACGACCCGATAAACACCCGGTCTACCGCGATCTCCTGCATCGGCGTTCCCGCCTTCAGGTCCATATACTCGAGCGCGCGCTCATACCCCTTCTGGTCCGCCTCGCTCGCACCCCCAGGCAGCGCCGGCACAACGGCATCGATGCCCGTCACCATCCCCGGCGACGTCCCCCACGTCACGGTCGGCGTCAGCTTCGCCGCATCGATCGTCATCTCGCGATCGAAGCGCGCTCCCTCATCTGTTCGCAGCGAAGTCCAGTGCCGCACCGCCTCATCCCACGCCGCGCCTTGCGGAGAGAAGCGTTTGCCCTCCAGATAAGCGAACGTCGTCGCATCCGGCGCAATCATCCCCGCCCGCGCGCCCGCCTCAATCGACATGTTGCAGATCGTCATCCGCCCTTCCATCGAAAGCCCGCGAATCGCCGATCCCGCATACTCGACCACGTACCCCGTAGCCCCGGCCGTACCGATCTCACCGATAATGTGCAGCACGATATCCTTCGCCGTCACGCCCAGCGGAAGCTCGCCCTCAATCGCGATCCGAAACGTCTTCGGCTTCGCCTGCGGCAGCGTCTGCGTCGCCATCACATGCTCCACCTCGCTCGTCCCGATCCCGAACGCCAGCGCGCCGAAAGCCCCATGCGTGCTCGTATGCGAGTCCCCGCACACAATCGTCATGCCCGGTTTCGTCAGTCCCAGCTCCGGCCCGATGATGTGCACGATCCCCTGCTCCGGCGCCTGCACGTCATAGAGCTCTACCCCGAACTCCGCGCAGTTTTTCCGCAGCGCCTCAATCTGCCGGTCCGCGATCGGATCCAGAATATGTAACCGATCCTGTATCGACGACGTAGGCACATTGTGGTCGATCGTCGCCACCGTACGGTCAGGCTTCCGCACCGTACGTCCCGCCAGCCGCAAGCCGTCGAACGCCTGCGGGCTCGTCACCTCGTGCACCAGATGCAGATCGATGTACAGCAGCGTCGGCTCGCCCGCGGGCTCGGCCACCACATGTTGCTCCCAAACCTTCTCAAACAGAGTCTTGGACTGTGACATATTCATCGTGCGCCTTCTTTCGGGGTCTCCACCGGGTGCGGCGTGCCGTCCGGATCGACCACAATCGTATTCCGTATCTTCTGCACGTAGCCAAGCCCCGGGATCGGTGTCTGCATCCAGCGCACCAGCGAGTGCACAAACGGCGGCGGCAGGGAGTTCGGATCCTGCGGCGTGCCCGTTTTCCGGTCCGGAAAAATCCAAAGCGTGTACTCGGCGTCCGGCTCGCTCGGCGTATGACCTTCCTTCGTCCAGTTGATCGCGGCAAACGCCACAAACGAATCCTTCCCATCCAGATCCGCGAAGATCATCCCGCGCGACGGGCAGAAATGAAACACGCATCCAGTCGCCGTAACGTAACGGTTGTCGTCCGCGATCACCACGCCAGGCACCCGGAGAAACTCGTCTACTACCTCCGGCAGCGGTTTGTGATTCGGGTCCTTCGGATCGCCGTTATTCGGTCCCCAGAAAGATTGCGGTGCCGTGAAGTAGTCGTGCAGAAACTGATCGAAATTCGGATCCTGAATCAATTCGTGCTCGCGTCCTCCGGCCGGAGGAGGGCCATACTGCCACATCCACTCCAGCTGGCCCTTGTCATGCCGGTGCGGCTTCGTCACCTCATGCTGCACCAGCGGAGGCTGTCCGATCAGCTGCGCCCGCGCGTTCCCGGCCGCACACGCCAGCAAACCGGCCGCCGCCCACCATCTCGCATTCCCAAACGAACTCTTCATCCCCTGCCTTCCCAGTACTCGCGTTCCCGCATGCGTCGCACCGCCCGCGCGCGCGCGCCAGACAGATACACGGCTCCGTTGCCTGCCGCGAGAAACGCCAGCGCGCAGATCGCGACGATCAGCGGCCTGATCCCGCGAACGAGTTCGATCCCGCTCGCCACTACCAGCGCCGCATCCACCAGCGCATAGCGCTCCCGCGACGAAAACGTCATACCGCGTGCAGCGACTGCCGCCGGTCCATCGCCTGGGTCAACGCCTGCCGCACCAGCTTGCCCATCTCGGTCGTCGACGTCACCGCCGGCGCGCTCTTCGCATCCGACACACGCGCCAGGTCCGCCGTCCGATGCCCCTCAGCCAGCACCTGCTGCACCGCCGACTCGATCGCCGCGGCCTCGCTTTCCAGATGCGCCGAATGCCGCAACACCATGGCCGCCGTCAAAATCGCGCCCAGCGGATTCGCCTTCCCCGTTCCCGCGATATCCGGCGCCGAGCCATGCACCGGCTCATACAGGTTCACCGCGCCACCGATCGTCGCCGAAGGCAGCATCCCCAGCGATCCCGTGATTACCGCCGCCTCATCGCTCAATATGTCACCGAAAAGGTTTTCCGTCAGCACCACATCGAAAATGCGCGGCGTATTCATCAAATGCATCGCCATTGAATCCACCAATTGATGCTCCAGCGCCACGCCCGCATACTCCCTGGCGACCTCGGCCACGGTCGCGCGCCACAGCTGCGAACACTCCAGCACATTCGCCTTGTCCACGCTCGTCACCTTGCCGCGCCGCTTCGCCGCCAGCTCGAACGCAACCCGCGCAACCCGCACCACCTCATCGCGCGTATAGCGCATCGTGTTGATCGCCTCGCCGCCGCCGTTCGCGCTCGGCGATTGGTCCCACCAGCGCGGCGCGCCAAAGTAGAGCCCGCCCAGCAGCTCCCGCACGAACAAAATATCCGCGCCTTCCGTCACCTCCGGCCGCAGCGGCGAATTTCCCGCAAGCGCCGCGTACGCCGTAATCGGCCGCAGATTCGCAAACCCGCCCAGCGCCTGCCGCAGCTGCAGCAGCCCGGCCTCCGGCCTCTGCTCCGGCGGCAGCGCCCCGTACCGGTTGTCGCCCACCGCACCCAGAAACACCGCATCCGCATCGAGCGCCGCAGCCAGCGTCGCCTCCGGCAGCGGCATCCCGCCGTCCGCAATCGCCACGCCGCCAATCAGCCCCGGCACAAACGTAAACTCATGCCCGCCAAACTCCGCCACCGCCCGCAGGATCTCTACAGCCTCCCGCGTCACCTCCGGCCCGATCCCATCGCCACCAAGAACTGCAATCGTCAGCTTCATGCCTTCTCCCAGGCTCCCGCGCCAGCGTGCTGCTCCGGCTTCAGCAGCCCCAGCAGGTCCTGGTCGTAGATCGACTTCTTGCGATCCGCCAGCGCGGTAAACCGCTCATACATCTCTTCCACCTCGGCCCGCGAAAGAGCATGCCCCAGCTCCCGCAGCTTCTGCTCCAGCATGCGGCGCCCGGAGTGCTTGCCCAGCACCATGTTGTTCGTCGGCACGCCCACGCTCTCCGGCGTCATAATCTCGTAGGTCAGCGGGTTCGCCAGCACTCCATGCTGATGGATCCCGCTTTCGTGCGCGAACGCATTCGCCCCCACCACCGCCTTGTTCGGAGAGCAGCCAAAGCTGATCAGCTCTGCCAGCACCTTGCTCGTCGGATACAGCTGCGTCATCGCAATCCCGTTCGCATACGGAAACCTGTCCCGCCGCACCGAAAGCGCCGCCGCGATCTCTTCCAGCGCCGCATTCCCCGCGCGTTCGCCGATCCCGTTGATCGTGCACTCCACCTGCCGCGCGCCACCCTCCACGCCGGCCAGCGTATTCGCCACCGCCATCCCCAGATCGTCGTGGCAGTGGGTGGAAAAGATCACCCGTTCCGCACCCGCAACCTCACGCTTCATCCGCTGGAACATCCCCCTGTACTCGTCAGGCGTCGTAAATCCCACCGTATCCGGAAGGTTGATCGTGGTCGCCCCCGCCTTCACCGCCACATCCACCAGCTTCAGCAGAAACTCCGGGTCTGACCGCGTCGCATCTTCAGCTGAAAACTCCACATCGTCGGTATACCGTCCTGCCAGCTCCACCGATTGCGCCGCCTGCTCCAGCGCCTGCTCCCGCGTGATCCGAAGCTTCGCCTCGAGGTGCAGGTCGGAGCTCGCCAGGAACACATGGATCCGGTTCACCGGAGCCGGCTCAACCGCCTTCGCCGCCGCCTCGATATCCTCGCGTCGGCACCGCGCCAGCGACGCAACCCGCACCCCGCGCACCTCGCGCGCAATCGCCCGGATCGATGCGAGATCCCCCTCGCTCGCGATCGCGAAGCCCGCCTCCATCACGTCCACGCCCAGCGCCGCAAGTTGATGCGCAAAGCGCAGCTTCTCGTGGTCGTGCATGGTGCATCCGGGGCTCTGCTCGCCGTCGCGCAAAGTGGTATCGAAAAAGATGAGCCGGTCGTTCCCGTGGCTGGTGGAAGTGGCGTTCATACCGGTTCTCCGTGAGCCCTCTCATCATAACCAGCGCTTATGCTTACAGGAAGCAGTATCATTTCTTCTAATCTGCACATAGGTGCCCGAAGGTGGATCTCTTCCAGCTCGAAACCTTTCTCGCCGTCGTCGAGGAGCGCTCTTTCTCCCGCGCCGCCGCGCGTCTCCACCGCACCCAGCCGGCCGTCAGCCAGGCCATCGCCAGGCTCGAAAGCGAGCTCGGCGAAACCCTTTTCGACCGCGCCGCCCGCGATGCCTCGCTCACCGATGCCGGCGAGGTCCTGCGCATCTACGCCGGCAAGCTCCTCAACCTGCGCAACGAAGCCTCCGGCGCCCTCGCCGACCTCCGCTCGCTGCACCGCGGACACCTCAAGGTAGCAGCCAACGAGTACACCTGTCTCTCGCTCCTCCCCCTCCTCGACCAGTACCGGCGCGAGCATCCCGACATCAAAGTCGCCGTCCAGCGCGCACTCGCCAGCCGCATCGCCGATGACATCCTCCTCCACTCCGTCGAGCTCGGCGTCCTCTCCTTCCGCCCCGAAGACCCGCAGCTCACCTCCATCGTCGTCTTCCGCGACGAGCTCACCCTCATCGTCAACCCGCGCCATCCCCTCGCCTCCGCCGGCGAGGTCCCCATCCGCCGCCTCGGCGCGCAGCACTTCATCGCCCACAACATCCCGTCGCCCCAGCGCCAGAAGGTCATCCAGACCTTTGCCCGCCACAAAACTTCCCTCAACATGAGCGTCGAACTCCCCTCCCTCGACGCCATCAAGCAGTTCGTCATGATGGGAAACGGCGTCGCCCTCGTCCCCGGTCTCACCGTACAAAGCGAGATTGCCGCCGGAACTCTCGTCCGGGTCCGCGTCCGCGAGCTCCAGCTCGAGCGCAAGCTCCGTCTCGTCCATCGCCGCCAGGCCAACCTCTCGCACGCCGCCCTCGCCTTCCTGCGCACCGTCGAGGCCTTCGCCCGCACCCACGGCGCGCCGTACGGCTTTCAACCCGAATCCCGCACCCGGGATGCGCGGAACTAATCCGCCCACATCCCGTCTGTACCTGCAGGAGAAACTTCTCCCGGCAGCAGCCGAACGGGGCAGACCGGGAGCTTCACGGAGATGAATCACATGAACACACTTCGCACGTATTCCGTCCGCAGCTTCCTCGTCACAGCCGCATGTCTCGCCGCGCTCTCCGCGCCTGCCTTCGCGCAGGACAATGAGGCCGCGCCGGCTCCTCCCCCGCAGGGACAGTACCAGGGTCATCGCAAAGGAGAAGAGCATCAGCTCGAGCACCTCACCCGCGCCCTCAACCTCACCCCCGATCAGGCCACCCAGGTCAAGGCCGTCATGGACAGCAGCCGCCAGCAGATGATGGCGCTTCGTCAGGACTCCTCCGTCGAGGGTCCGGCGCGTTACGCCAGAATGCAGGCAATCCACCAGAACGAAGCCACCGGGATCGAGGCCGTTCTCAACACCGATCAGAAGGGCAAGTACCAGGCGATGCAGGCCCAGATGCAGGCCCGCCGCGCCGAGCATGAGGCCCAGCAGGGAGCACAGCCACAACAGCCCCCGCAATAGTCCGGCCCCGCCCCGTGCAACAGGCCGGAGCGCACCCGCTCCGGCCTTTTTGCGTCGTGCGAGGCAACCTGAGCACCCGCCTGACGGTACAATCAGAGCTGGCACTAAAGCCTCCGTTTCATACCCGTTCCGCGCCTGTGCGAGTCAAAGGGGTAAATCGCGAAACGGAAGAGGGTTTGGGAGAGAATGAAGAAGACGATTTGGTTGGGCGTGCTGCTCGCTTCCGCTACCATGGCCGCCGGCGCGCAAGAGAGCCGCCAGGATGTCAGCATCAGCGGATTTGGCCTGTGGGCGCCGGTCGTGCACGGCAACGGTATCACCGAAACCTCCAGTAAAACCACCGGAGTCCTCGCCAGCTACCGCTATCTGCTCACGCCGCGCAGCGGGCTCGAGGTCAACTACTCCTTCGCGCAGAACTCCAACTACTACATGGCCGGCTTTCTGGGAGCCAATCGCTACCCCGTCGCTACCCGTCAGCAGGAAGCCACCGTCGCCTACGTCTACGGGCTGAACTTCAGGAACTTCAACCCCTTCGTCGAAGCCGGCATCGGCGGAACCTTCTTCACCCCCATCCAGCAGGGCTCCTACACCCTCGACGCCAAGTCCAACACCCGTCCCACCGGCCTCGTCGGCATCGGCCTCGCCTACGAGATCAGTCCCAGCTTCGACGTGCGCGCCGAGTATCGCGGAACGATCCTCAAGGCGCCCACCTTCGTCAGCCCCACCTTCAATACCAACGCCTATACCTTCATCAGCATGCCGTCCATCGGCGTCGCCTACCACTTCTAAGCACTTCCAGTCTGCGGCAACAGAAAAGCCCCGAACCGTACACCGGTTCGAGGCTTGCTCATTTCACCTGCATCAATTCGCTGAGACCGTTGGCCTACTTGAAACGCTGGCCACGTTTCAAGCCGCCCGGAAAGTGGTACGCCACTCCGATCGTCACCAGCTGCGGCGTCAGCCCGTGAGCCGGAAATCCGAACCAGTTCTGGTATTCGTAATCGCCGCGGATGTTCAGGTAAGGCAGCACCCTGTAATCCACCCCGCCACCGAGGGAATACTCGTTGTAGGCAAGGTTCGCGACCGCCGTCCCGTTATAAATGAAGTTGAAGACACCTCGCCCGTAAAGAGCTTTCAAATAGGGAGTCAATCGCCCGTAGTTGCGGAAGTAGCGCCCGCCAATCTCGTAGGTCCGCTCATACGAGTGGTCGCTTTCATTCGCTTGGCGAAAGTCCACTTCCGCGCCAAAGTGCGGTCTGAAGTCGAGTGTCGAATAGATCCCGTAGCCGTGTTCCGCCGTCGGATAGTAGTCGGACTTGTCGTATACGTAATCAACGCCTGCCTGTAGATCGAACGTCCGGCTCGCGGTGGTCGTCGCCTGCCCGCAGGCTGCCGCTGCAACGCTCCCCAGAATACAAAAACCCAAAACCATCGCCTTCTTCATCAACCGGACCTCTCGACTCGTGATCGTTCCAGTGGACGGCTGGCATCATGCCACCCGCAACGCGGGTCGAACCTGGAGGGATCCACGAAGCAAACATAGTACTCCGGCGCTGAAAGCGTAAGCTGGCACACATCGCCACTTGCAGTCAGGCAAGGTCTGATACACACAGCATCGACCGCCCGGAGGCTGGAAATTGTTGTTATGGTGATGATCCAGACCGCCTGCGCGGCATACTGTAGATCAATCGCCGAGGTCATCGTGCAAGGGTTTACTTTGCCGGACGACTCCGGCTGGCCACCCCCGTTTATCTCCTGCTGCGCTGATGCTGTGAAGCGAGTACCCGGCCCGTAAACCGGAAGCGAAACGGCCCACATCCTCCTGACCGTTGAGATGCCAGGTAGACCTCCCCTCGTCGAACCCAGGCGACAGGGTGAAGTTGCCGTCTCTTGAGTTGCCGTCTCTCGAAACATCACCCTCATCTTTCCAGGGGAATCCGTATGGTCCACATGCCGCGACCCGGGCGTCTCCCGAGATCAGACGCGGGAACCAGACAGACCAGACAAGCCAGCGACAGATGGTACCAGGGTGTGGAGATCTCCTGAGAGGTACTGCCTTTTCCCATACAGAGGCTCTATCGGCAGCGTGCACCAGAGGAAGAGCTGATCTGGTGTCGTTTCTCGGTATCGGACCCTCTCAGGAGATTCCCCGTTTACTGCACCGCCGTGGGTGCCGGCGCAGGCGGTGCCGTCGGTGCTCCCGCGGGCTGCGCCGGAGCATTCGGATCGACCACGCCCGGCGCCGCAGGCGCGTTGGGATCGGTCGCCGCCGGTGCGTTCGGGGCCGTTGCCGCTGGAGCCGCGGCCGGCTGTGCATTCGGATCGACCGGTGCCGCGCCCGCCGCCGCCGGAGGCGGAGCCACCGGCTCGGCAGCCGGCTTGTAGTACGACAGCTTGATGTACACCGGCGACACCTCGAACGGCATCTTGTCGCTCGCGCTCAGAATCGGCTCAAACGAGGTGTGCAGCGTAATCACCTGATCGGTCCACGGATCGAACCGCAGGAACGCCGACAGGGGCTCCGCCGCCTGCTGCTTCAGGTTCTTTACATCCAGCTTCTCGCCCTTCGGCATCATCGCCGCCAGCCAGAAGTTGGTGTCGTTCTCGCCCTTCACCAGCCCGTCGCCGATCATCGGCGTGTTCAGTGCCTTCAGCGCCTTCACCCGGGCCTGCAGCTGCTGCAGGTAAAGACCGAAGTACTTCTGCCCGTCCGCCAGCTCCTTCGCGTTCAGCAGCTCGATCGCCTTCTTCGCCGCCTCGGTGTTATCCGCGTCCGTGTGGTGCATCGGGATCTTCTTGAACGCCGAATCGTCCGGGAACAGCAGCCGGTCGTTGAACGCGTACTTCGTATCCAGCTTGTGCCCGGTGATGATGTGCGCCAGCTGGAACGCCAGCAGCGCGTTCAGATTGCCCATCTGCTGGGCGCCGTCCTGCGTGATCACCGCCGACGTGTCGATCAGGCTCTTCGACAGAATGATCGTATTGCCTACCGCCAGCGACTCCAGCGGTTCGGTCAGGAGCGTGCGCACCCGGATCGGGCTGCTCACGGCAATGTTGTTGTACGCCAGAATATTGTTCGCCAGTGCCTCCAGCGTCTTGTCGAAGTCGCTCGGCGCATCCAGCAGACCCGCCTGGAACAGCCGCTCGATCACATTGTCCTCGGCCTGCTTCACGAACGCGCGCTGCGCTCCCAGCGGGCTCAGATCCTGCGCGTCGTTCGAGACGTCCTGCGCGCCCACCACCTCGAGCGACGTATTCTCCGCTTCCTTCTCCGGAACCTTCAGCACATAGCCCCAGACGTGGTTGATCGCCTTGAACTTCAGCGTGCTGGTCTGGCTCCGCGGATCGCTCTCCTCGACGTAGAAGCTGGTCGGCAGCCACAGGTCCGGCTGCACGTTCGTGCGCCAGCTGTCGAAGTGGAAGAACTCCTGATAGTCCTTCTCCGAGCCCGCAAAGTCGCCGTTGAAGCGCACCACGTTGCCGTCGCGCGTCTCCACCCAGATCCGTCCGAAGAACCGGCCCTTCTCGCCCTTGCCGTTCGCCGGCGTCACATCGAACACCGCCGTCGGCGTGTTGCCGAGAAAGTCGTTCCGCACAAAATAGAAGTTGTAGTGCTGCCTATCGAAGCTGTTCGAATCCATCAGCAGCATCGACACGAACCCGCCCTGGTTGAACTCCAGGTGCAGCGACCCCGTCAGCCCGTTCAGGAAGCCGCCCGAATTCTTGAAAAAGCTGAGCTTGCCCTGCTTCTCGCCCGCCTTCGGACCAGCCTTATACGCGTCGTCGCCGATCACGGCCTTCGCAAACTCCACCCGGCCCAGAAAATGCTCGTCCGACTCCGGCACCTGCCGCATCACCGGATCCGGCTTCATGTTCTGGATGTACGTCTCGACCAGCGGAGCCCGTTCCTTGACCACCTTGATCACCGCCTTTTCGCGGACGATCGCCTTATCGATCAGCGCGCTCTGCGCCGGCGTCAGCTTCTTGCCCTGGACCACGTCTTTCTTCTTCTTGAAGAGCTCTGGAGCCGCATGGCCCGGGGCGGCCGAGCCCGCGAGCAGGGCCAGCGTCAGTCCGGCGATGATCTGTGTGCGTGCGTTCATGTCGTATACAACTCCTCTTAGGGTGCCGCTCCAGTTAATCAGGTCGTGGGCCCTGAAATCCAAATTCTTTGCCGTCGCTCGTAAAATCCGCGAGCCTGCCTCAGTGCCGGCCGGTCATCACAACCTTCAGGACGCCAGCTGGAAGGTAATCCGCACAACGCCCTCCCAGTCCACCGCATTCCCGTTCGCATCGACCGCCGGCTTGAAGCGCGTTCCCTGCGCGGCATTCATCGCCGACTGATCCAGCCCATAGCCCAGACCGCCCGTCACGCCCAGCACCGTCACCGCGCCGCTCGACGCCACGTGGATCTTCACCGACACCGTGCCTTCGATGCGTTTCGCCGTCGCCTCCGCCGTATACACCGGCCGTGGCTTGTAGACTACCTGCGGTCCCTGGTGCACCGGCATCGAAGCCAGCGAGGTACGGGTCGCCGCCGGCGGCTCCGGAGGACGTCCCAGCGCCACCTGCTGCGCCCGCACGCCGACTCCATTGCCCGTTCCGCCAGGCGTTCCGTTCGTCACGCCGCCCAGCTTCACGCCCGCAACCGCGCGCGCTCCGCCGCCGTTCAGGCTGCCGTTCGGCTGCCCCGAGCCCAGGCTGACCGCCGTCGCGTTCGCGCCGCGTCCCGTCCCCGGAGGCATCCCCGAAAGTCCCGCATTCCCCAGATTCACCGCCGCCGTAGAAGGCCGGTTCGTCGGGGCGATCGGATTGTTCGCCTGCCCCAGAGACACCGCCGCAGGATGAAGATCATGGTTCGCCACCGTCGCCGACGCGCCCAGATGCACATCCACCGGCTTCGGCGCTGCCGCCGCCACCACCGCCTTGGGCGGGGCGGGCGTCACCACCGGCATCGGCTTCGGCATGGTTACCGGAACCGGCTTCGGCGGCTCGATTACCGGCTTCGGCAGAACCACCCTCGGCTCCACCACCGGCTTTGGAAGCATAGGCTTCGGCAGAGGTTTCGGGAGCGGCTTGGGAGCAGGGGGAGGCGCAGGCGGATGAGTCGCCACAAACGTGACGTTCTCCAGTCGCTTCTGCTCGGTGATCTTCTTTGCCGCCGCGCCCAGAATCACCGCGATGATCAGAAGAACCACGTTCACGCCCACCGAAGTCGCCAGCGAACCCTTGCTTTGCGCGCCGGCATCCAGCACACCGAAATGCGTGAACTGAAGATCCTGGGGCCGCGGGTCGGAGCTGCGGAGAGGTTTTGCCATGTCCGATAAATCCTTTAACAGCCGTTCGTCGCCTCGGCTGCTGGTACGCTGTGGATGGGTCGCCGGCCTTGGAACTCAGGCATCTCGCGCCTTGCGTTCCGCCTCCACTTCGGGCCCGTTTGAACGGGGCTCGGCAGCCAGACAGCATGGGCAAAGGCTACACGAAACCCGCTGGTTTAGTCATTGCCAAGACAATAACAAAAGAATCAACGCCGATCAGTACACTCGCGGACCCGGCGGGTACTCACCTCGGTTCCCCGAGACCCGCTTCTCCTCTATCGGCAACACCAAAGTAACACTTGATCGACCGCTCTCCTCTTAGACTTCAGCACCGCACCGTTGGCACTTTTGTTGCACCTTCATGGCCAAAGTTTCAGCATTCCGGAAGGACTCAACCACTATGCACATCTTCGTCACCGGCGGCGCCGGCTACATCGGCGGAACTGTCGTCCGCCTCCTGCTCCAGCTCGGCCACCAGGTCACCGTCTTCGACAACTTCATCCACAGCCGGCGCTCCGCCCTGCCCCCGGGCGTTACCCTCGTCGAGGGTTCCCTCGCCGACCGCGCCCTGCTCGACGCAACCCTCGCCCGCACCCGCTTCGATGGCGTTCTTCACTTCGCCGCGCTCATCGAAGCCGGCGAAAGCATGCGCTGCCCCGAGGTCTACTTCCGCAACAACACCGCCGGCACACTCACCCTGCTCGAGGCCATGCACGCCACCGGCCACGACCGCCTCGTCTTCTCCTCCACCGCCGCCTGCTACGGCGAACCCGAATCCACCCCCATCCTCGAAACCGCCCGCCTCGCCCCCACCAACCCCTACGGCGAATCCAAGCTCCTCTCCGAGCACATGATGCGCTGGATGCATCAGGCCCACGGCCTCCGCTACGCCGCCTTGCGCTACTTCAACGTCGCCGGAGCCATCGAGGGATACGGCGAACACCACGAGCCCGAATCGCACCTGATCCCCCTCATCCTCGACGTCGCCCTCGGCCGCCGCGACAAGATCAAGGTCTTCGGTCGCGATTACCCCACCCCGGACGGCACCTGCCTCCGCGACTACATCCACGTCGAAGATCTCGCCAACGCCCACCTGCTCGCGCTCAACGCTCTCGAAAACAGTTCGCCCCTCATCTATAACCTCGGCAACGGCAAGGGCTTCAGCGTGCTTCAGGTCATCGAATCCGTACGCCGCGTTACCGGCCACCCCATCCCGGTAGAAGAATGCCCGGCGCGCCCAGGCGATCCCGCCATCCTCGTCGCCGGCTCCGAAGCCATCCAGCGCGATCTCGGCTGGCGGCCCCGGCACCCCGACCTCGACGACATCGTCGCCAGCGCCTGGAAGTGGCACCAGCAGCTCCACGCCTGAGAAAATGTGGAAACGAGACGGGTGGCCCATGATCGCCAGGCAAAGCCGAACGATCGTGGGGTCCGTCTCTGCCTTTCAGCTCAGCCTTATCCTTCACGCCTTGCCAGCCGCGCCCTCTCTTTCCGCAGCCGCTCCGGCGCTTCGGAAAGCTGCATCTCCCGCACCGCCGCCCGATACCCACCCATGTAGATCGAGTACATCACCGCCAGCGCGCAGCCCACGCCGAACGCAAAGCCCAGAAAAAAGCCGATCAGCGCGCCTGAGGAGAGATCCACTCGTTCTTAAACTCCGTGCAGCCGCGGCTCACGTCGACCTGCACGCTCGAATCCCTCTTCGTTCTCAGTGGTCTGTTGCAGCGCAAGAAAGCAGGGAGCGAGCAGCATCGTGAAAAAACCGGCGATCACCAGAAGATCGACCATCAAAAAACCTGATTTCTACGCCCGGAGGCGGTGATGAGGATGCGTAGACAGAATCTACTCTTTACTCATCGAACGCCACAATCCAAATCATCAGTGCAAATACCTCTTTACTCCAGAGACACAGGAGCAGCCGTAACCGACGGGTGCCCCCTCATCGCAAGGCAAAGCCGAGCTCCCGTGAAGCTGTTCAACGCCGGCACGAAGCGAAGCCGCTCCCGCCCTAAGCTCTGCTCATCGCAGGCGGCCGCACCAGCAGCGGCACCAGCACCGAAACCAGCATGATGCCCGCAATCACGTGCAAGCCACTCGTGTAATTGCCGCTCACCTTCAGCATGTGGGCGATCAACAGCGGGCCGAACGCACTCGCAAACCCCCACGCCGTCAGCATCAGCCCGTAGATCGCTCCAACATTCGCCTGCCCGAAGTAGTCCGCCGCAAACGCCGGCAGCGTGCCGAAGCCGCCGCCGTAGCACATCAGAATGATGAAGCTGACCACCGTGATCACGCCGACGGCCTGCAGGCTCGGCAGAATCCAGAACAGACCGATCTGCAGAATAAACATCACCGCAAACGTCCAGCGCCGGCTGAGATAGTCGGAGGCCCACGCCCAGAACACCCGTCCCAGCGCGTTCCCGATACTTACGATCCCCACCATCCCGGCAGCCACAATCGCCGTCGTCTTCGCAAACGCGATAAACATCGGCGCCTCTTGCGAGATGATCGAAATGCCGGCCGACGTATTCAGGAACAGCAGCAGCCACAAAGCCCACCACTGCCACGTCCGCAGCGCCTCACCCAGCGTAAAGCTGCGCGCGCTCTCCTGCGACGCCTGCTTCGCGGTCGGCGTCCAGCCCTCCGGAGCCCAGTCCGCCGGGGGATTCTGCATGAAGGAAGCGCCAAACACACCCACCACCAGAAACGCGATCCCGAGATACGCAAACGTATGCAGCACGCCGATGCTCGCTATCAATCGCGTCGCCACCGGAGCCGTCACCAGAGCTCCCGCCCCAAACCCGCCCACCGCGATCCCCGTCATCAAACCGCGCTTATCCGGGAACCACTTCAGCAGCACCGCGATCGGAACTATGTATCCCAGCCCCAGCCCGACGCCCCCGATCAACCCATACGACAGATACAGCCACCCCAGCCCCAGCGACGAGAAGCTGGCCAGGAACACCCCGAGCCCATACAGCACCGCGCCCGTCAGCGCCACCACCCGCGGACCCACCCGCTTCATCCACAGTCCACCGAAGAACGCGGCAAACCCGACGACCATAATCGCGATCGTGAACGTCAGCGTGACCTGCGAAATCGTCACATGCAGCAGCTTCACCAGCGGCGTGCGAAAAACACTCCACGCATACACCGCTCCCAGAACGACCTGGAGCAGAACGCCCGCAAACGCAATCCACCAACGATTCAACGGTTTCATCGATCATCCTTTAAACGCAGGTGCGCATGCTGTCCGGCTACGGCCTGTCAGATGCCGAAACACCGCTGGCCTTTGTATACGAATCGCTGAGTGCGGGGCAAATCAGCCGCTTTCCTTCCCGCCTCCGCATGCTTTGCCCACCCATGGCCGTCTAGCGTACCTTTCTCTGGAACCCACTCGAGGGAGAGACCCCGCTTGTTCAACTCAGTCCAGTCCCCGGCCGAATCCTCCCACATGCACTCGCTTCTGCGCGAACACCGCCTCTTCCCGCCACCCGCCTCGTTCGCGCAGCACGCACGCATCTCCTCCCGGGAGCAGTACGAAGCCATGTATCGCCGCAGCGTCGAAGACCCCGACTCCTTCTGGCGCGAAGCCGCCGCCGAGCTCGACTGGTTCCATCCCTTCCACACCGTGGTCGAAGGCGAAGTAGGCCGCGCAAAATGGTTCCTCGGCGGCCAGCTCAACCTCTGCCACAACGCCGTAGACCGCCATGCCCTCGGCGAACGCGCCCACAAACCCGCCCTCATCTGGGAGTCCGAGCTCGGCGAAGTCCAGACCCTCACCTTCGCTCAGCTCCACCAGCAGGTCCAGCGCTTCGCCAGCGTCCTCAAGCACCAGCTCGGCATCCGCAAGGGCGATCGCGTCGCCATCTACATGGGCATGTGCTCCGAGCTCGCCATCGCGCTGCTCGCCTGCGCCCGCATCGGCGCCGTCCACTCCGTCGTCTTCGGCGGATTCGCCGCCCACGCCATCGCCGACCGCGTCAACGACTCCCAGTGCGTCGCCATCCTCACCCAGGACACCAGCTTCCGCCGCGGCACAGAAATCAAACTCAAAGCCATCGTCGACGAAGCCGTCGTCACCTGCCCCTCCGTCCGCCACGTACTCGTCCATCGCCGCAGCGGCTCGCCCGTCGCCATGCATCCAGGCCGCGACCTCTGGCTCGACGAAGCCCTCGCGAAGGCCGACCCATCCTGCCCCTGCGAGCCCATGGAATCCGAAGATCCGCTCTTCATTCTCTATACCTCCGGAACCACCGGCAAACCCAAAGGCCTCGTCCACACCACCGCCGGCTACGCCCTCGGCACATATCTCACCTCGAAGTACATCTTCGATCTGCAGCCCGCCGACATCTACTTCTGCACCGCCGACATCGGCTGGATCACCGGCCACTCCTACGTCGTCTACGGCCCGTTGCAAAACGGCGCCTCTGTCCTCCTCTACGAGGGCGCGCCCAACTTCCCGGAAAACGACCGCTTCTGGAAGATCATCGACGACCACAAGGTCACCGTCTTCTATACCGCTCCCACCGCCATCCGCGCCTTCATCAAGTGGGGCGACCACTTCGTCAACCGCCACTCCCTCGCCTCGCTTCGCCTCCTCGGCACCGTAGGCGAACCCATCAACCCCGAAGCCTGGATGTGGTATCACCGCGAGATCGGCAAAGAGCGCTGCCCCATCGTCGACACCTGGTGGCAGACCGAAACCGGCGCCATCATGATCGCCCCCATCCCCGGCGCCGTCCCCACCAAACCCGGCTCCGCCACCCTCCCCTTCTTCGGCATCGTCCCCGAGATCGTCACCAAACAGGGCGCACCCGTCGAACCCGGCCAGGGCGGCCTCCTCATCATCCGCAAGCCCTGGCCATCCATGGCCCGCACCATCTACGGCGACCCCGCCCGCTTCGAGTCCGCCTACCTCTCCGAAATCCCCGGCGCCTACGTCACAGGCGACGGAGCCCGCCAGGATGCGGACGGCTACTTCTGGCTCATGGGCCGCGTCGACGACGTCATCAACGTCTCCGGCCACCGTCTCGGCACCATGGAGATCGAGTCCGCGCTCGTAGCCCACACCAAAGTCGCCGAAGCCGCTGTAGTCGGCCGCCCCGACGACATGAAGGGCCAGGCCATCTCCGCCTTCGTCACCCTCGAAGAAGGCCACGAGCCCACCGAAGAACTCAAACAGGAGCTCCGCCACTGGGTAGCCAAAGAGATCGGCGCCCTGGCCCGACCCGACGACCTGCGCTTCACCCAGATGCTCCCGAAAACCCGCAGCGGCAAGATCATGCGCCGTCTCCTCCGCGAACTCGCCACCACCGGCACCGTCACCGGTGACACCACCACCCT
This sequence comes from uncultured Acidobacteriaceae bacterium, assembly GCA_964247715.1. Classification (GTDB taxonomy): domain Bacteria; phylum Acidobacteriota; class Terriglobia; order Terriglobales; family Acidobacteriaceae; genus Edaphobacter. Next base: position 26,053 of record CAXTVJ010000020.1, read on the forward strand.
CGAAGACTTCACCGTCATCGCCAAACTCCGGGGCGACGAGGAGTAGCCTGAACCTTCACACGCGAAGCGTGTCCAACACCGCACGAAGTGCCGCCCGCCCGGCGTCAGGGCGCTGTTGCCTTTGCCGTTCAGCTTCATGAGGTCTGCTATTGAAGAAGTTCCTGCCACTCATCCTCGCGATTGCAGCCACCTCTCAAGCCCAGGCCCCGCTCCGCGTCTTCTTCGCCGACGTGGAAGGAGGCCAGGCCACCCTCTTCGTCACCCCGCAGCAAACCTCCCTCCTCATCGACACCGGCTGGCCCGGCAACGACAGCCGCGACGCCAATCGCATCGTCCAGCTCGCGCACAGCGCCAGCCTCACCAGACTCGACTTCGTCCTCCTCACCCACTACCACGTCGATCACGCCGGCGGCATCCCGCAGCTCGTCGCCAAAATCCCCGTCGGCACCTTCATCGACCACGGCCCCAACCGCGAGCTCGACCACGGCATCACCGAGCAGGACTACGCCGCCTACCAGCAGGTCCTCGCCTCCGGTCACTACGGCCACATCACCGCCCGCCCCGGCGACCATCTCCCCATCCCCGGCCTCAACGTCACCGTCGTCAGCGCCGACGGCGACCTCATCGCCCAGCCGCTTCCCGGCGCCGGTCGGCCTGACAACTTCTGCGATCAATCCGAAATCCGCCCGCCCGACCAGACCGAAAACGCCCGCTCCCTCGGCGTCGAAATCACCTTCGGCCGCACCCGCATCCTCGACCTCGGCGACCTCACCTGGGACAAGGAACGCCCCCTGATGTGCCCGCTCAACAAGATCGGCACCGTCGACGTTCTGGTCGTCTCCCACCACGGCTGGTATCAGAGCTCCAGCCCCGCGCTCATCGACGCCATTCACCCCCGCCTCGCCATCATGGACAACGGCGAGACCAAAGGCGGAACCCCCGCCACCTTCACCACCCTCAACACCAGCCCCGGCCTCGAAGCCCTCTGGCAGCTCCACTACTCCCTCGAAGCCGGCCCCGCCCTCAACCGTCCGCCCGAGTTCATCGCAAACCTGCCCGGCCCCGACGCCGGCAACTCCCTCGAGCTTGACGTCGCCGTGGCCGGAGCCCTCACCGTCACCAACGCACGCACAAAGGCGGCGGTCACCTACCCCGCCACCCCGGATATCCCGTAAGCCGCACCAGACCGCAGAGAAGCCTGGCTCCCGCCGTGCGCCTTACTCCAGAATCCGCGCCACCACGTCATAATCGTGCGCTTCCGTAATCTCCGCCCGATAAAACGTCCCCGGCACCAGCGCCTCATGCGGGCCAAAGTCGTTCAAAAACACCTTCCCGTCGATCTCCGGCGCATGCAGCATCGTCCGCCCTTCCCACAGCAGCTCCGTCTCCTCCGACGGGCCCTCGACCAGCACCTCCATCGTCCGGCCCACCCACGCCGCCCTCGCCTTCGCGCTGATCTTCTGCTGCGTCCGCATCAACCGCCGCCGCCGCGCCTGGATCGTCCGCGCCGCCACCTTCGACTCATCCGGCAGCTCAAACGCCCCCGCGCCCTCTTCATCGGAGTAGGTAAACACGCCCAGCCAGTCGATCTTCGCCGCCCGCACAAACTGCTCCAGCTCCAGGAAGTCCGCATCCGTCTCCCCCGGGAACCCGACGATAAACGACGTCCGGATCACGATCCCGGGAACGATCCGCCGCGCCTTCGCAATCAGCTCCAGAAAGATCGCCGCATTGCCTCCGCGCTTCATCGTCTTCAGCACCGGCGCGCTCGCATGCTGCAGCGGTACGTCCAGATACTTGGCGATCGTGTCATGCCGCGCCATCGTCTCCAGCAGCCGCGTCGACACCTTGTTCGGGTACGTATACAGAAAGCGCAGCCACTTCAGCCCGGGCAGTACCGCCAGCGCGTCCAGCAGCTGCGCCAGCCCTTCCTTCAGCCCGAGATCCTCGCCATAGCAGGTCGTATCCTGACCGATCAGCGTAATCTCGCGCACTCCCTGTGCGATCAGGTTCTGCGCCTCCGCAAGAATCGACCCCATCCGCCGCGAACGGAACTTCCCGCGCAGCTGCGGAATAATGCAGAACGAGCAGGGGTGATCGCACCCTTCCGCGATCTTGATGTAAGCCGACGCGCGCGGCGTCGCCAGAATCCGGGGCGTCTCGTCCGAGTACAGATAACTCGGCAGCACCGCCGCCGCGCCGTCCCACGCCTCGCGCGAGAAGCGCCCCGAGCGTTCGCGCGCATCGCCCTCCGCGCGGGAGGTCGTCGTCCCCGTCTCCGCCAGCGAAGCCGCAATCGAGACCTGCGGCGCAATGTGCGTCGGATGCGAGTGCTGATTAACCGCTGAGGCCGCCCGCCGTACCAGCTGCTGCTCCGGCACATTCTGCTGCGACTCCAGCGCGACCGTCGTCTCATTCACCGGCACATCTTCGAGCAGAATCAGATCGCGCTCCGTGTGCGCGTTAATCTGGCTCGCCGCCGCGGTAAAATCCTGCGGAAGAATCGCAAACGGAGACGCCGACCTCGCTGCGGGCGCAATCCCTGCCGCCTCCAGAATCGCCTCCAGCTCGCCCGTCCCCACCACCGCGTCGACCTCCGGAATGCTCTGCCGAATCTCGTCCCGGTACCGCTCCACCAGGCACCCGGCCACCACGATCCGGGACGCCTTCCCCCCATGCTCCCGCTTGTGCCGCACCATTTCCAGAATCGTGTTCACCGACTCCTGCTTGGCGGAATCGATAAAGGAGCACGTATTGATCACAATGATCTCCGCGTCTTCCGCGCGCGGCGTAAGCTCCGCCCCGTTATGGTGCAGCAGCCCCATCATCACTTCGGAGTCGACAAGATTCTTCGGACAGCCGAGCGAGACGAAGCCGACCTTGGGACGGGTCGCGGCGGGTAGGACGACGGGCTCGAGAACGGCTTCAGACATAACACTTCATTCTACAACCCGGTAACAAAGCCCCTACTGGCACAGCATCTTCAGCGCGATCGCAATCAACAGAACCGCGAACCCGCGTCGCAGCACGGTGTCCGACAGGTGCTGCGCCCAGGCACCGCCCAGCCAGCCCCCCAGAGCGAACCCGATGGCGACAAGAATCGCGAGCCGGATGTCGACGTTCCCCGCCTTCCAGTACTTCCAGAAGGCGAAGATGCCGATCGGCGCAAGCAGCGTAGCGATCGAGGTGCCCTGCGCCTTCCGCTGATCCATCCCGTACAGGAACACCATCGCCGGGATCAGCAGCGCGCCGCCGCCGATGCCCACCAGGCCGGACACCACGCCGACAACCGCGCCCAGCAGCAACCCGTACACAGTGGACATGCGAGCTATTGTCGCCTGGCACGGGCCGCCTGTCGCTCACCCCTTCGCAAGCAGACGCTCATAAAGCGCAATAGTCTGTTTGGCGATCGCCGTCCACGAGAAGTGCTCTTCCACGCGCTTCCGGCCCGCCTCACCCAGCCGTCTGGCCTTCTCCGGGTCCGCCAGCAGCGCCGTAATCGGCCCCGCAAGATCGCGCGCAAACTGGTCGGGATCGGCCGGAAAGGTCGTCGCCGGATCGGGCTCCCAGTACACCAGCTCCCCGGTCTGCGCGTTGTCTCGGCCCTCAGGCACCACCACCTCGAGAATCCCGCCTGTCGCCGACGCCACGACCGGCGCCTTGCAGGCCATCGCCTCGAGGTTGATAATCCCGAATGGTTCGTACACCGACGGGCAGCAGAAGACCGCGCAGTGCGAGTAAAGCTGGATCGCCTCCTGCTTCGTCACCATCTGCTCAATCCAAACGATGTTATGCCCGCGTCCGGTAGGGTCGCCCGTCGCAATGGCATGGCCGTGCGGCTCCTGACCCGGCGGCGTGTGGAGCTCGAGCATCGCCGGCCTGCTGCCCGGCGTCTCCTGGCGCAGCGCCTCCACCTTCTCCCGCATCTCCGCGGCAATCTCCGGCGTATCCGGCGCCCCCGCGCACAGCACCACCTGCGTGCCCGGAGGCAGATGCCGCACCGCATCGACCAGATGCGTCACACCCTTCTGCCGGGTGATCCTCCCGACAAACAGCACGTAAGGCTTGTTCCTGTCGACGCCATATTTCTCCAGCGCGTCCGTCGCCTCCGTGTACTGGTACTCCTTGAGATCGATCCCGTTATAGATCACATGAATGCGCTCGGGATCGACTTCGGGATACGCCTTCAGGATGTCCGCGCGCGTCCCATGCGAAACCGCCACAATGGCATCGGCATCCAGAATCGCCGTGCGTTCCATCCACGACGACAAAGCATACCCAGACCCAAGCTGCTCCGCCTTCCACGCGCGCAGCGGCTCGAGCGAGTGGGTCGTCAGCACAAACGGAATGTTGTACAGCTTCTTCGCCAGAAACCCCGCCATCGCCACATACCACGTATGCGTATGCACGATATCGATCTTGCCCAGCTCCTTCATCGTGGCAAGGTTCAGCGCCAGCGCATCCACCGCCGCCTTGAACTTCTCCCTGCTGTCACCGGTTACCTCAGCCGGCGGCTCGTCGCCCCGCACATGCAGATTTCCCAGGTCCTCCTGCTGCTCACCCCAGCAGTGCACCTCCACCTCAATCTCGCGCGCCATCTCGCGGGCAAGGTATTCGACATGCACGCCGGCGCCCCCATACACATGGGGCGGGTACTCTCGGGTCATCAGGCCTGCACGCATCGTCGTCTTCTCCTCAGTCGTTTCCGATGGTAGCGGGCCAGGCTGGTGTTTGTCAGGTCGCGCAGTTTCGCCGCGGCGCACACAGGCACGAAGGCTAAAATGGCTCGCATGGAAGCCAGTGAAATGCAGGAGTTCTCGAAACAAATGGCCGAATCCGCCGAGGGCGGCGGCGAGTCGCTCACCCACATCTCGCTCGCCATCTCCATCCTCGCCGTCCTCGTCGCCATGGTCACCGTCATCGGCCACCGCAGCCACACCGAGGCCGTCCTGGCGCAGGCGCGCGCCTCCGACATGTGGAACGAATATCAGGCACAGAGAATCCGCTCCACCGAACTCGGAGCCATGTCCGACATGCTCCAGCTCCAGCCCACCACCAATCCCGCCGCCGTCGCCGACAAGCTCAAGCAGTACAAAGCCCAGCAGGATAAATGGGCCGTTACCACCGCAAAGGCCTCCGAGGAAGCCAAAGACTTCGAGCAGGACGTCACCCACGCCGAACGCCAGGCCACCCGCTACGATCTCGGTGAGGCCCTGCTGCAGATCGCCGTCGTCCTCTGCTCCATCACCCTCTTCACCCGCCAGCGCCGCTACTTTTACCTCGGCCTCGCGGTCGGAGCCCTCGGCCTCATCTGCGCCGCCTCAGGGCTTCTGGTGATGCACTGAGGAGCTCACAAACCCGGAAGCCCGCGCAAGGCTTCCGGGCTTCCGCTGCTAAGCCACAGTACGTTTTTGGAACACAGCCCCGCGTCTAAGCCACGGTACCCGACTAAGCCACGGTATTGGTCGCCACGGTCTGCTTGTAGAAGTGCGCGCTCAGCTTCGGCGTGCGCTTCTGCGTCGCAAAGTCGACATACACGATGCCGAACCGTTTGCCGTACCCGTCCGCCCACTCGAAGTTATCCAGCAGCGACCAGCAGAAGTAGCCCTTCACCGGAACTCCCTCGGCCACCGCGCGCTGCAGGTTCGAGAGATAGTTCCGCAGGTACATCGTGCGGTCGGTATCGAGCACCATGCCCTCGGCATTCAGCACATCGTTCGATGACGCGCCATTCTCGGTGATGTACAGCGCCCGCGGATGCCAGATCTCGTGCACCAGCTTCGGGAACCAGTAAAGCGCCTCCGGCCCGATCGACAGCCATGGCGACGCCATCGTCGGGTACCCCAGCGGATCCCGTACCATCGCGTAACCCTGCGCCGAATGGTCCGCCCGCACCCACGCCGGCTGGTAGCAGTTCAGCCCCACAAAATCGAGCGGCGACCCGATCGCCCGCATGTCGGCCGCGGAGTACGTCGGCGCATCCGCGCCCAGGCTCTTCAGATACTGATCCGTGTAGCGCCCCTCCATCATCGCCGTCAAAAACCGTGCGTTCTGCTCCCGCATCGCGGTCTTCGCGGCCGCAACATGTTCAAGCGCGTTGTACACCGGGATGCACGCCTGCGCGTTATCGGCCACGCCCACCTGCGTGCCGGCCTTCGCATTCGCCCGAATCGCCTGCACTCCCAGCCCGTGCGCCAGCACCGCGTTGAACGCCACCAGCGCCACGCCCTTCCGGTCCAGCTTCAGACCCGGCGCATGCGTTCCCTGCGCGTACCCCAGATCGACGAACGTCTGCATCTCGTTCATCGTCATAAAGTGACTCACCCGGTCCGACAGACTCTTCGCCACGAACCCGGCGTACCGCGCATACGCCTCCGCCGTCTCCCGGCTCTGCCATCCGCCGCGGTCCTCGAGCGGCTGCGGCAGGTCCCAGTGGAACAGCGTGCAGTACGGCTCAATCCCTGCCGCAAGCAATGCATCCACCAGCCGCTTGTAGAAGTCGAGACCCTTCTGGTTGGGCGCGCCCGTTCCCGTCGGAAAGATCCGCGTCCACGCCACCGAGAACCGGAAGCACTTCAGCCCCAGATCCTTCATCAGCGCAATATCCTGCGGATAGCGATGGTAAAAGTCGTCCGCCACATCGCCCGTATCGCCATTGGCGACCTTGCCCGGCGTATGCGCAAACGTATCCCAGATGGAGGGTCCGCGCCCGTCCACGTTCACCGCGCCCTCGACCTGATACGAAGCGGTCGCCGAGCCCCACAGAAAGCCTTCGGGGAAGCTCCGCGAACCGGCAGGTACGGAGGCGGGGACAACGCTCGTCGGGAGCCCGAAGCTCATGCTCGGCAGCGAAGCGGCGGCGGCCGACGCACCGAGAAAGCGGGCCAGCGTTCTGCGTGAAAAAGTAGCGCTCAAGACATCTCCTGGGGCGTTTCCCGGGAGGACATTGCCTCCCGGGGTGCGGTTGCGACCCAACCGTTGTAGCACGGCGCGGTACGCAAAAGCCAACGTCAACAGAGAGCCCGGTACTTCGATTGCCTAAATGACCTTCAGCAGCAGCAGGATCAGCACGATAGTGAGAATCAGCGAGAGGCCGCCGCCGCCGTAGTAGCCCAGACCCGGTCCCATACGGTAACCGCCGAAGCCGAAGAGAAGAATCAAAACGATGATCAAAATCAACATAAAAGCCAGACCTCAGACGAGCGAGAGTAGGCAGAAAAGCGTGCCAGGCGTACAGCGGGCCTGTCCGGTTTGGATGCGGATGAACGATCCATGACAGGATCAATTCTGCGAGAATTTCTAATCGATGCAACGCCCGGGCACCCGACCCCTCAGCCCGGCAGCCCCAGCATCCGGATAAGCGCCTGCGCGCTCGAGCTCCGGTTGATCCCCGGCTTCAGCCGATAGTCGAACGCAAGCGGATCCTCGTCGTCCGGGCTCGACATATGCACATTCACCCCGCGCCGGGATGCATGCGCATCGTCCGCCAGCGAGGTCAGCGCGAGATCATGCGTCGAAAGCGCGCCAACCGCGCCCCCGGCCAGCAGCCGTGTCAGCACCGCCGCCGCCGCCGCAAACCGATCCGCCGAGTTGGTTCCGCTGAAGATCTCGTCCACCAGAAACAGCACCGGCGCACTCTGCGCCACCGCGACAATCGCCGCCAGCCGTTCCACCTCCGCAAGAAACTTCGACTTGTTCTCGGTGAGCGAATCGGTCAGCGCGATCGACGCCCCGACCCGCAGCGGCGTAAGCCGCAGCGACGCCGCCCGCACCGGAGCGCCCGCGTACGCCAGCACCGCCGCCGCGCCGATCGACCGCATCAGCGTCGACTTGCCCGCCATATTCGATCCGCTGATCAGCAGAAAGCGCGGTTCCTCCCCCAGCACCAGGTCGTTCCGTACGCCCTCAGGCAGCAGCGGATGCCCCAGCGCAACCGCCTCGAACCGCGGCGAAGCGCTCGCCGGCAGCAGCTCCGGCCACGCGTCTTCCGGGTGCTCATACGCCCACGTCGCCAGCGCGTTCAACGCCTCGAACTCCGCCCACACCGCCAGCCACAGCCGCATCGCCTCCGCATGTTCACGCTTCCACTGGCTGATCGAGATCGCCGCCTGCGAGCCCGCCGCCAACAGCAGCGAGAACACATAGAAATACTCCTTCTTCCGCTGCTCCAGAATGCTCAACGAGCCGGCCAGCTTCTTCAGCGCCGCCACCGCCCCCGCCGGCTCACGCGAAAGCCGCTGCAGCTCCTCAAGCCGCGCACTCGTGAACTCTGCCCCCTGCAGCAGCGCAAGCCCCTCGCCAAACAGCCGGATCTCGCCCTCCAGCCGCGCCTTGGTCTCCAGCAGCGGCAGCGCCCGCGCACGCATCGCCAGCGCCAGCGCGGCCTGCACCCCAAGCACCGCAAGCAGGTTCGTCCACAGCTCCGGCCAGGGCCGCACCCCCAGCAGCCCCACCACAAGCAAGCCAAGGTTGACAGCAGCAGTCACCCCCAGCCCAACCCGGAACAGCGGATGAAACCGTGGCGGCGCCTCGTCCAGCCAGATGTCGAGATAGTTCGCCGAGAGCTGTTGAAACCGCGAGCTGCCCAGCAGCGCGATCTGCTCGCGCAACGCCGTCCGCGGCATCAGCTCCCGCACCGCCTCCTGCCGCGCCACCGCTTCCTCATGGGTCGCCGGCGCGAGCAGCAGATGCGCCAGACCGCGCTCGCCCGCGCCGGTCCGCACCGTACCCAGCAGGCTGAACAGCGAGCGTTCCCCCACGATGTCGAGGTCGCGCAGATAAAGATGACCGGGCGCGAACGCCTCCGCCGCCTCCAGCCCCGTCCGCTCGCCGTACCGCTCCGAGCCATCGATGCGGTGCACCGCGCTGTCATGGAAGACCAGCAGCCGCTGCGCCCGCGCCACCCGGTTCTGCAGCCGCAGCTGCATCCCGATCAGCACAACCACCGCCGCAAAGCTCAGCAGCATCGGCCACGCGGACATCCCGTGGCGCATCGCATGCGCGGTCTCATACACAATCGCGACGACGACAAAGGCAAGCGCGGAAAGCGCACGCCGCTGCCGGTTCTTAAGCGCGGCTAGCGCCTGTTCATGGCCATCACGCACGGCAAGCGTGTGGGTCAGAACCTGCTCATGGGTACGCGGGCTATCCGGCGCAGGCGCTCCGGTCAAGTCGTGCGGCATCAGGTTGGCGGTCCTCCCTCCCGATGGTAGACTCAACCTGTGCCGGGTCCTACGCGACGTAATCCCGCCAACCCCGCCAGGTCCGGAAGGAAGCAACGGTAACGGGCCAGTACGGGCGCAGTAGGTAGCCCGGCCATATCTCTGCCTGACGCAGCCAGAGTTCCGCACGTCCCTCGCTCTTGTCTCATCCGCCTCCTCCCTTGCTATCCATCCTTATCCGTGTACGCGTTTGCGCATCGCAACGCCTTGTTAGACTTGGAAGGTTGCCGAGGAAACGGATTTGAGTCTGATGGAAAAGCCGCAAGCGCGCATACGGGCCAAAATTAGTGCAGTCGGGGCGTACGTGCCGCCCGGTATCCTCACCAACGCCGAACTCGAAAAGATGGTCGCCACCAACGACCAGTGGATCACCGAGCGCACCGGCATCCGCGAGCGGCACATCGCCGCAAAGGGCGTCGCCACCAGCGACCTCGCCGTCCAAGCCGCAAAGCAGTGTCTCGAGCGCCGCGGCATCTCCGCCGGCGAAGTCGAAGCCATCTTCGTCGCCACCGTCACCCCCGACATGATGTTTCCCGCCACCGCCTGCCTCGTACAGGACAGGCTCGGCGCAAAAGGCGCATGGGGCTTCGATATCTCCGCCGCCTGCTCCGGATTCCTCTACGCCCTCCAGGTCGGCGCCAAGCTCATCGAGTCCGGCGCGCACCGCAAGGTGCTCGTCATTGGAGCCGACGTCATGAGCTCCATCCTCGACTACACCGACCGCGCCACCTGCATCCTCTTCGGCGACGGCGCCGGCGCCGTTCTGCTCGAGCCCTGCGAACCCGGAGAGCGCGGCCTCATCGACTACATCCACGAGATCGACGGCTCCGGTGCCGCAAGCCTCTTCATGCCAGGCGGAGGCAGCGCCCACCCCGCCACCGCAGAGACCGTCGCCGGCAAAATGCACTTCGTCCATCAGGACGGGGGCGCGGTCTTCAAGATCGCCGTCCGCAAGATGGCCGAGCTCAGTGAAGCTGTGCTCGCGCGCAACGGACTCACCACGGAACAGCTCGACCTCTTCATCCCCCATCAGGCCAACAAACGCATCATCCTCGCCACCGCGGAGCGCATGCACCTGCCCGAAGAGAAGATCGTCATCAACATCGGCGAGTACGGCAACACCACCGCCGGAACCATCCCCCTGGCCATGCATACCGCGCTCGAACAGGGACGCCTCAAGCGCGGCGACAAAGTCCTCCTCGCAGCCTTCGGCGGCGGCTACACCGTCGGCTCGGCGCTGCTGGAATGGGCCTGCTGAACAGGGAGAGAACAAACCCGAACTGCCGAACAGCGGATCGGAGCTCAGGCTCCGGTCCGTTTCTGCTCCGCGCACCTTCTTCTTGACATGTTTATATCTTGAAGATATATCTCACAGTCATGGCAGAGGACATTAAAACCACAACCGCGGAAGCCCTCCTCGGCATGCTCAGCCTCGGGCCGATGTCGGGGTACGAGCTCAAACAGCGGATCGCATTCTCCATCGGAAACTTCTGGTCGGAAAGCTTCGGACAAATCTACCCGACGCTCAAGCGGCTGGAGGCCGAGGCTCTCGTGCACGCCGAAGAGGGAGGACGCGCGGGGAGTACCGTCTATCGGCTCACGCCCGCCGGCTTTGAACGCATCGAGCATTGGCTCGAGAGCCCGGCACGGCCCCAGGTGCCTCGAAATGAGCTGCTGCTCAAGCTGTTCTTTGGAAATCTCGCGCCCGTGCAACTAAGCAGGGAGCGGGTGCTGGCCGCGCGGGAAGAACACCTCGCCACGCGCAAACGGTTCGCGCAGGCGGAGGTGTGGCTCAAGCGTTCCCGCACCGGAGAGCAGGGACTGCCCTTCTGGCTCATCACCCTCAGCCATGGACGGCACCGGGTCGAGGCGCTGATCGCCTGGTGTGACGAGACGCTGGCCATCCTCGATGCTTTGGAGAACGGCGGAGACGAGCGCAACACCCACGCAACACACGAGAACTTCACAACGGACGACAGAAAGGCGGTTGCGGTATGACACATGCGGATCCGGTCTGGATGAAGGCGCTGCTGGCGGCGCATGTGACGGCGGGATTCTCGGCGTTCTGCCTCGCGCCCGTCGCGCTGGCGACGGCGAAAGGTGGCAAACAGCACAAGCGCTGGGGCATGGTTTACTTCTGGGCGATGGCGGGCGTCGCGGCCACCGCGCTGGTCATGGCGCTGTTTCGGCCGGTGCTGTTTCTGGCCTTCATCTCGGTGTTTAGCTTCTACCTGGTGTTCTCGGGATATCGCGTGCTGCGCCTAAAGGATCTGGCGAGGGGCGGGTCCGTCAGAGCGGTTGACTGGATCGCGGCGGGCATGGCCTGTGGAGCGTGCATCTGCCTGGCGGTCTCCGGCTGCCTGCGTCCTCACTGGCTGGGCGGCATGTGGATCGTCGCCATCGTGCTCGGCTTGCTGGGCATGCGGCTCACCATCGCCGATATGGTCCTGTTCGTGCGCAAGCCGAAGGAGAAGATGTTCTGGTGGTACGGACACCTGAGCAAATTCATCGGAAGCTATATTGCCGCTTGGACCGCGTTCTCAACCGTGACGCTCCCGCACATCTTTCCCCATGCGGGAATCGTGTTGTGGCTGTGGCCGCTCTCCGTGGGCATTCCGGCGATTGTCGTGACCACGATCTACTACAAGCGAAAGTTTGCGCCCAGACCGGCTGCGGTCTCCGCCCTCGCGGCGTAGATCGGTTCTGATCCGTCCGTTCTCTCGCTGTCCATGGACGCGTTTACGTCGTAGCCGGACGGCGCTTCCCAGGCGCGGCGCCCACCGCATGGGTCGTCCGCCATAGCTGCACAAACGCGATCCCCACGCTGATCAGGATGGCGCTCCACAGCACCGTCAGGATCAGCGTGCCGTACTTCTCCGTGAACTTGAACCACAGGTGCAGAATCGGCTGCCCATAGTGAATCCCCAGCATCACGGCGATCGTGTGCCGCACCAGACGACTTACCGTGAACGTAAGGTTGAAGCGTTTCACCGACATCTTCAGCGCACCCGCGGCCAGTACGAACGGGCTCAGCGGCATCGGCGGCGGCAGCAATGCCGGCAGCGCCACGGCGATCAGCGCGTGCGATTCCATCCAGCCGCACACCCGGCGGAAGATCCGCTTCGGCGTGTGCTTCTCGAGAAACGCCATCCCCCCGGCCTGCCCCACCCGGTACGAAAACCAGCCGCCAAGAAACGAGCCAAAGCTCGCCGCCGCAACCAGCAGCACCGGGTTCGCATGCTGGGCCGCGAACAGCACCAGCATGATGTCGGTCACGCCCGGAATCGGCAGCGGCACGAACGAGCTGTCCACGATCGACACCAGAAACAGCCCGATAATGCCGAACTGCAGCACCAGATGAATCAACGGACTGCCATGTCCGGCAAAAAGGAGGGCGGCGGCAAGCATAAAGGATGAGACGCGTTCCGCCACAAAAAGGACAAACTCGCGCCCGGCATCCCGCGAAGTGGCGCCCGCCCGCCGTCCAGGCGCCGTCGCCCGTCGCCCGTCGCCCGTCTTAGATCTCGAGAAAGTAAAGTGAATCGAGCGCCGGCAAAACAGCCTCTTCCGCCGCCAGCCCGCGAAACCGTCGAATCGCCTCCCGGCACCCGTCATCCAGCAGATAGTGAATGTTCTCGCTGAGATAAGTCCTGATCGTCGCCGGCGGAATCGCGATCTGCGGCGTCCACTCCGTCACCAGCTCTTCCACATGCGCGCAGCCGTTCTTGCGCGAGATATTCAGGTCCAGCACCAGCTGGTCCCGTTCGCGCTGGCTCAGCAGCGTATCCGCCCGCAGCGCCCACACCGCCGCCACCCATGGCAGGCCCGTGTACCCGTGCCACAGGTGCGCTACATCGTGCCACACGCACGGCCCGACCTCCGCTTCGATCGCCGCCCGTCGTTCGAGCGCCAGCAGCGCCGGGTCGCCGATCAGCAGCGCCGCATCGTGCTCCCGCAGCATCGCCACCGCATCCGCCGCCGCCGGCACGAATCTCGGATCAGTCCGCACAAAGTGGCGAAACAGCACCTGCGCGTACGCCACCGAGGAACGCGACGCGGTATCGGCCGCCACGCTCCTCACGCTCTCAAGCGTATGCGGCGCCTTCACCACCAGCTGGATTGACCGCACGTACTCCCGCGCCGCGATCGTGCATCCTGGCACCACGCGCAGCTCCGGCGTAAGCGCGGCAATCGGAATCAGCCCCAGGTCCGCCTCGCCCGCCAGCAGTTCGCGCGCGCACTGCGACGGCTGGGTAAGGTGCAGCGCATACCGTTCCCTCAGCAGCCCTGCCCGCGGGGCGTGGTGAAAGTCCCACATCAGCGGAGCGGGGTTCAAAAAATCGATAGCGGCAACGCGAAGAGGCACGCCTGCAAGTCTACGTCTCCTCGTGCCGCGTCGGCCGCCATCGCCCGTGTGGTACGCTCCTCGTCATCCGGCAGCAGAGCGGTACGCGGGGTGAGCGATGGCGTTGGCGGCAACGGGAAACCGCGCTTCAGCGGCGGACGTCGAAATGCGTCAGCTGGCGTGGGTAGCAATGGTTTTGACGCCGGGCCTCGGCCCCACCCGCATCCATCGCGCCGTCGAGCGGGCCGGCGGAGACGCCGCACGCATCCTCGATCTCTCACTCACCGAGCTCGAAGGCCTCAGGCTGCCCGCGCGTTCAGCCCAGTTCCTCGCCGACGGACGCGCCCGCGCTGAAGCCGAAAAAGAGTGCGCGCGCGTCCGCGAAGCGGGCGCCATCCTCCTCACCCCGCAGGACGAAGCCTACCCGGCACGTCTGCTCGAAATCTACGATCCCCCCGCGGTCCTCTGGGTCCGCGGCCGCGCCGAGGCGCTCAACGAGCCCGGCATCGCGGTCGTCGGCACGCGCGCCCCATCACCCTACGGCGCCGGCATGGCCGCGCTGCTCTCCCGCGATCTCGCCCACCGCGGCCTCACCATCCTCTCCGGCATGGCGCGCGGCGTCGATACCGCCGCCCACAAAGGCGCGCTCGACGCCCACGGCACCACCGCCGCCGTCTGGGGAACCGGCCTCGACGTCATCTACCCAAAGGAAAACAAGCGCCTCGCCGAGCAGATCGTCGGCACCGGCGGCGCTATCGTCTCCGAGTTCTGCATGGGCACCTTCCCCGCCCCGCAGAACTTCCCCATCCGCAACCGAACCCTCAGCGGCATCAGCATCGGCGTCCTCGTCATCGAAGCCGCCGAGTACTCCGGCACCCGCATCACCGCCCGCTGCGCCATGGAGCAGAACCGCGACGTCTACGCCGTCCCCGGCAATGTCACCAACAAAAATGCATGGGGTCCCAACACCCTCATCAAGCAGGGCGCAAAGCTCACCGCCACCTGGGAAGACATCTGGGAAGACCTGCCCAGTCAGCTTCGTCTGCAACTCGAAGAGCGCCTCGCCGCCAGCGGCGCGCTTGAATCGAAACCCGCCGGCGCCGCATCCTTATTCTTCAGTGAGTCCTCCGCTCCGGCCATGAGTGAACGCGAGCGAGCCGTCTTCGGTCGGCTCCGCCTCGACGAACCGCTCCAGCTCGATGCCCTCATGGAAGCGCTCGAAAGCGAGATGGGCTCGGCCGAGGTCTTCACCGCCCTCTTCGAGCTCGAGCTCGCCGGCCGCGTCAAATGCATGCCCGGCAAGCACTATCTGCGCTGCTTCTGAGCGAAGACCCCTGACCCCGCGAGGATCACGGGCAATCGGCTCAGTCCTCCGCCGCGAAACGAATTGCCCGGACACGGGTCTATAGCTCCAGTCTGAAGCGT
>CAXTVJ010000020.1:41143-56977 GCA_964247715.1 uncultured Acidobacteriaceae bacterium
CTCCGCCGCGAAACGAATTGCCCGGACACGGGTCTATAGCTCCAGTCTGAAGCGTTGGAGCTCCAGTCTGAAGCGTTGCAGCTCCAGTCTGAAGCTTTAGCTGCACGCCGCAGCCTGAGCCGGTCGAAAGCTCTCCCGTATCGGTCCGCGAACGCGTAACGTCGAACCCGGCGCATAGCGCCCTCTCGTCGACTCGTGGTAGGGTCCAAGTGAATCAAGGGAACTCGGGCGACCGGTGGGTCGCAGCGGGTCGGTGGGTCGGAAGAAGAAAGCACATGAGCAAATCACTCGTCATCGTCGAATCGCCCGCGAAGGCAAAGACGATCAACAAATATCTCGGATCGGACTACCAGGTCGAGGCCTCCATCGGCCACATCATGGACCTGCCCAAGAACGACATCGGCGTCGAACTCAAGCGCCGCACCTTTGAGCCCACGCTCATCGTCTCGCCCGGCAAAGAGAAGATCGTCGAGCGGTTGCAGAAGCTCGCCGCCAAGGCCGACAGCGTCTTCCTCGCGCCGGACCCCGATCGCGAAGGCGAGGCCATCGCCGCCCACCTCTCCATGCAGCTCAAGCCCATGCTCAAGAAGGGTGCCAGCATCCGCCGCGTCACCTTTAACGAGATCACCCAGAAGGCCGTCAGGGCCGCCTTCCTGAACACCCGCGAGGTCGACGAAAATCTCGTCGACGCCCAGCAGACCCGCCGCGTCCTCGACCGCCTCGTCGGCTATCAGATCTCCCCGCTCCTCTGGGATAAGGTGCGCCGCGGCCTCTCCGCGGGACGCGTCCAGACCGTAGCCCTTCGTCTCATCGTCGAACGCGAACGTGAGATCAACGCCTTCACCCCGATCGAAAACTGGACCATCGACGTCCTGCTCGCTCCCCAGCAGGGGATCGAGTTCAAAGCGCGCTTCACCGGCATCGACGGCGAACGCTCCACCGTCGCCAATGGCGTCGACAAGGAAGGCAAGCCGCAGGTCATCGCCGGCGCCCTGCCCGACAAAGCCTCCACCGATGCCGTGCTCCAGCAGCTCGAGCGCGCCACCTGGAAGGTGCGTTCCGTTGACAGGCGCGAGCGCCGCCAGAACCCCAAGGCGCCCTTCACCACCTCCAAGCTGCAGCAGGAGGCCGCCGGTCGCCTCGGCTTCAACGTCCGCCGCACCATGGGCGTGGCCCAGCGCCTCTACGAAGGCATCGACATCAAGGGTGAGACCGTCGGCCTCATCACCTACATGCGTACCGATTCCACCCGCGTCTCCGCCGACGCCGTCGAAGAGGCGCGCGGCTACATCGGCAGGCTCGGCGAGCGCTATCTGCCCGCAAAGCCCAACGAATACAAAGGCAAGAACGACGCGCAGGACGCTCACGAGGCCATCCGTCCCACCAGCGTCGCCTTCGTGCCCGATGAGATCCGGCAGTACCTCTCCGACGAGCAGTACCGGCTCTACCGTCTCATCTGGCAGCGCTTCGTCTCCAGCCAGATGATGCCCGCGCTCTTCGACCAGACCACCGTCGAGATCGCCGCCCAGGCCGACCGCCGCTACGACTTCCGCGTCTCGGGTTCGGTGCTCAAGTTCGACGGCTTTCTCAAGGTCTACGAGACCGCACCCGCCGCCTCCACTCCTGACGCGAAGAACGAGCCAGCCGAAGACGGCGACGAAGACGACGCCGGCGACAAGCGGCTTCCGGCGCTCACCGACGGGCAGTCGTTGACGAAGCGCTCCCTGCTCCCGGAGCAACGCTTCACCGAGCCCCCGCCCCGCTTCAACGAGGCCAGCCTCGTCAAAACCCTCGAGGAAAAAGGCATCGGCCGCCCGTCCACCTACGCCTCCATCATCAACACCATTCAGGATCGCGACTACGTCAAGAAAATCGGGCGCAACTTCGTCCCGACCGAGATCGGCATGGTCGTCACCGAGCTGCTGGTCAAAAACTTCCCCTACATCTTCGAGCTCGGCTACACCGCCAGACTCGAGACCGAGCTCGACGCGGTCGAGGCCGGCCACGAGCGCTGGACCGATCTGCTCGACGGCTTCTACGGCCATCTCGAGGCGGAGCTTAAGTCCGCCGAGCAGACCATGGAAGACGTCAAGCGCCGCGAGGAGCCCACCAAAGAGATCTGCGACAAATGCGGCTCGCCGCTCCTGCTCAAATGGGGCAAGTTCGGCAGCTTCTTCTCCTGCTCCGCCTTCTCGCGCGAGAAGCCAGTCGTCATCGCGGCCGGCCCGTGGAAGAAAGATGCGAAGGCCGTCCTCAAGAAGGTCCTCGGCAGCTTCCACTTCCCCATGATCGTCAAATCCCTGGCCGGCGACGAGACCACCTTCGAGAAGGTCGTGGAGGATGCGAAGGAGTTCGCCGCCGCCGTCGCCCAGGCCCAGCAAAAGGGCAAGAAGGTCACCGCCGAGCCCGTAAGCTGCGACTTCACCCGCGAGAACTTCGCGGCCAAGCCGGATCTCTCCGCGCCCGGAGCCGACGAAGCCCCGGAAGAAGAGTTCTGCGACAACTGCGGCCGCCAGATGGTCCTCAAGAACGGCCCGTGGGGCCCCTTCATGTCCTGCCCCGGCTACTCCGACGACCCGCCGTGCAAGACCATCCGCAAGCTTACCCAAAAGGTCCAGTCCAAGCCGCCCGTCCAGCTTGACGAGCCCTGCCCCAGATGCGGCAAGCCCCTGCTCCAGCGCGACGGTGCCTACGGCGAGTTCATCGCCTGCTCCGGCTACCCCAGGTGCAAGTACGTCAAGCAGGAGCTGCTCGACGTGAAGTGCCCCAAAGACGGCGGCGACATCGCCGTACGCAAGACCAAGCGCGGCGACACCTTCTACGGCTGCGTCAACTATCCAAAATGCGACTTCTCGTCCAACCAGAAGCTCGTCAACGAGACCTGCCCGCAGTGCGACTCGGCCTACCTGGTAGAGGTCGCAAACCGCGAAGGCACCTTCCTCGTCTGCCCCAACAACCGTGAGGCCATGCCCAAACGCCGGCCGAAAAAAGGCCAGACAGCCGAGACGCCCACCACCCCGGAGTGCGGCTACGAACGCAAGATCGGACCGCCCAGGGCCGCCTCATCGGACGACACCGACTCAACCCCCGCCGGCATCGCGGAAGCGGTTCTGGCCTAGCCCGCAGACACGGGCGGTACCTTCAAACGTTTCATTCCCGAAGGTCCCGCCCGCGTTCTTTCCCGCCAGAACCTCACTCCCTGCAACCGATTGAGTCTCCCGAACCCCGAAAACCCCGGCAAATCCGCATGTCAAGCTCCCAAACACCCTAAGCTGTACATGTCAAACGAAATAGAGTTGGCATACTCTCCCCCTCCCATCCCGTAAAATAAGAACAGTGGCAGGAGAAAAGGCGCACGAATCTGTGCTGCCGCTGCCCTGTTTCCTCTAACTCCTTTCCTTGCACGACTTTAGCTCTTCCAGACAACGCAAGCTCAACAAAACGCTAGACTTAGCTCTTTTCCACACCCGGGAGGGGGGAGGGGTACCGCATGCCTGCTAATCCAAAAGCACTCTTTTGCCCCACCTGTCGCAAGGTCGTCCACGCCTCCGGCCCCGAGTTCCCCTTCTGCTCCGACCGTTGCCGCATCCTCGACCTCGGCAAGTGGGCCTCCGGCGGCTACGTCATCTCCTCCCCCATCCACGACCCCGACCTCCTCGACGAGCTCGAAGGCCTGCGCGACCGCCAGACTACGTCAGGCGACAAACGCCATGACTGAGCCCGAGCTCGCCTCGCCTGCCGCAGCCCCCGTCTCGACGCCTGTACCCAAAGCCTCCCGTCGCACCACATGGGCCTGGGCTCTCGGCACCTTCTTCGGCCTCGGCTTTCTCAAACCCGGCCCCGGAACCTATGGCTCCGCCGCCGCCATCGTCCTCTGGTTCGCCTCCATCCACCTCACCCATGCCAACTGGCACGCCCAGATCATCGGAACCCTCGTCGCCGCCCTGATCGTCATGCGCATCGGCATCCCCGCCGCGACCGTCGTCGCCCGCGAGTCCGGACGCAAGGACCCCGGGCACGTCGTCATCGACGAGGTCGCAGGCCAGCTCTTCGCCCTCATCGCCATCCCAGCCGACTGGGGCCACACCCTGGTGGCCTTCCTCCTCTTCCGCCTCTTCGACATCCTCAAACCTCCACCCATCCGCCAGCTCGAACGCCTTCCCGGCGGCACCGGCATCATGCTCGACGACGTCGCCGCCGGCCTCCTCGCCCTCGCCGTCGGTCACCTCATCCTTCTCAAGTTCTGAACCCGCACCCTTCGGCAGCGACCAGCGCGAGCACCACGCGAAGCGTGTAAAAGTCACGAAGTGACCGCCCGGCCGGCGTAAGCCCGTCTTTGCATCTGCATCTCACCTCAAGTGGAGGATTACCCCATGCCGACTCTCTCCCGCGTCGCTCCCTCGGCGGCCCTTCCCGGTGGCGAGTTCATCCTCCAGGGCTCCGGCCTCGGTCCCGGTCTGTCCGCCTCCATCGCCGGCGTCCCCGCGCTCGTCACCCTCGCGCGCCCCGACCGAGCCACCGTCAAGGTTCCCGAAGGTGTCCTCCCCGGCGAACTCGTAGCCTCGCACGCCGGCGCGGAGTCCGCCTCGCACCTCGTCCAGGTCGCCGTCGCCATGGCCGAGAACCTCCACCCCGTGGCCAACCCCGCCGTCGACGCACTCGGCAACGTCTACACCACGCTCTCCGGATCCCGTGGCCAGCAGACGCCCGTCTCCATCTTCCGCATCGCACCCGCCCCCGCAGGTGTCATTCACGAGGTCCGCCCCTTCGTGCGCGACCTCATGAATCCCAGCGGACTCGCCTTCTCCGCTCACGACCCCCGCTTCCTCTTCGTCAGCTCGCGCGCCGAAGGCACGGTCTACCGCGTTGATCCCGCAGGCGACACCCACGTCTTCGCCGAAGGTCTCGGCATCGCCACCGGCATCGCCTTCGACGACGCCGGCGACCTCCACGTCGGCGACCGCTCCGGAACCATCTTCAAGATCCGCGTCAGTTACGGCTCCGGTGGACCCGAAGCCGGAGAAACCTTCGTCTTCGCCACCCTCGAGCCCTCCATCGCCGCCTACCACCTCGCCTTCTCCGCCGAAGGCCTTCTCTTCGTCACCGGACCCACCACGGCCTCCAGCCAGGTCATCCACACCATCGACCGCGACGGCAACGGAACAGTCTTCCTCCGCGGCCTGGGTCGAGCTCAGGGCATGGCCTTCGATGCAGACAACAACCTCTACCTCGCGGCTTCGATGCACGGCGAACGCGGCATCCTGCGCGTCTCTCCCTACCGCGAGACCGCCCTCATCGTCTCCGGCTCCAATCTCGTCGGCCTCTGCTTCCTCCCCGGCGGAGCCGCCGCGCTCGCCACCCGTGACGCCCTCTACGAGGTCAACCTCGGCATCCACGGACGCGGCTGCTAGCCCCGGAGTGGGACGGCACGCACGAAAACTTCCGCCGCACCGCTGCGTCCGTCGCATCCTAAAGAGCACATGATTGCGGAAATTATTGCTGCCGGCTCCGAGATGCTCACGCCCTTCCGGCAGGACACCAACTCTCTCTTCCTCACCGAAGGCCTCAACGACCTCGGCGTGCAGGTCGCCTTCAAGACCATCGTCGGCGATTCGCTCGAGCACCTCACCGCCGCAGCGCGCATCGCCCTCGCACGCGCCGATATCGTCCTCTTCTCCGGCGGTCTCGGCCCCACCGAGGACGACAACACCCGCGAAGCCGCCGCCGCCGCGCTCGGCACAGCGCTGCATCGCGATCCCGAACTCCTCGCCTCGCTCGAAACCCGTTACGCCGCGCGCAACATTCCCATGCCTCCGAACAACCGCAAGCAGGCCGACGTCCTCGAAGGCGCGCAAGTCCTGCACAACGCGAACGGCAGCGCCGCGGGCCAGCTTATCGACACCACCCACAACGGGCAGCGCCGCCTCCTGGTCCTGCTGCCTGGCCCGCCGCGCGAGCTGAAGCCCATGTTCACCGGTCAGGTGAAGCCCCGGCTCGCCCGGACCCTGCCTCCAGGTTTCCTCGCGCGCCGCCTCCTGCGCATCGCCCTCGTGCCGGAGTCGCTCGTCGACAGCCGCGTTGCGCCGCTCTACAAGCAGTTCACCGACGTCGAGTCCACCATCCTCGCCGGCTCCGCCGAGATCCAGCTCCATTTCTCCTGCGCCAAACCCACCCGGGAAGAGGCCGAAGCCCGCGTCAATGAGCTCTCTGCGCTCATCGAGCACGAGATGCAGGACGACATCTTCTCCTCCACCGGCGAGTCGCTGGAAGAGGTCGTCCTGCTCATGCTCGGCCTGCGCCACAGGACCCTCGCCACCGCCGAAAGCTGCACCGGCGGGCTTCTTGCCGGTCGGCTCACGGGAGTTCCCGGCAGCTCGCGCTACTTCCTCGGCGGAGCCGTCGTCTACGCCGACGCCCTCAAAACCGTCTTCGCCGACGTCCCGGTTGAACTCGTCGCGCGCGAAGGTCCGGTCTCCGAGCCCGTCGCGCGCGCGCTCGCCGAAGGCATCCGCGCCCGCACCGGCGCCTCGATCGGCATCAGCATCACCGGCATCGCAGGTCCCGGACCGGGCACCGGAGCCGACACCGGCAAGCCGCTCGGCCTCGTCTTCATTGGCCTCGCCGATGCCGACGGTACCCAGGTCAAAAGTCTCAACCTCATGGGCGACCGCGAGCGCATCCGCTTCTGGGCCGCCCAGCACGCGCTCGAGCTGCTGCGCCGCCACATGCTCTAGGCACCTGCATCCCGAACACCCCGCGTTGTTACACTCAACAGAACAGAAATGCACCCCTGGCTCCTCACCATTCCGCTTGCGTACCTCCTCGGCTCGATACCCTCCGGCTATCTGCTGGTGCGCTTCTTCCGCAAAGAGGACATTCGTGCCAAAGGCAGCGGCAATATCGGCGCAACCAACGTGGCGCGCTCCGGCGCGAAGGGGCTCGGTCTGCTGACGCTGGTGCTTGACGCACTCAAGACCTTCCTTGCCGTCCGTGTCGGGCAGCACTTCGCCCCGGGCGTCTCGGACCTGGCCGTCGCAGCTGCGATCGCTGCCATCGTCGGCTACGTCTTCCCGGTCTGGCTCGGGTTCCGCGGCGGCAAGGGGGTTGCCGGCGGGCTCGGCGTCTTTCTCGCGCTCACCTGGCCCAGCGCGCTGTGGATCGTTGGGGTCTTTCTCGTGGTCGTGTTGACCACCCGTTTCGTCTCGCTCGCCTCCATCGTCGCCGCGGCCAGCTTTCCGCTCTTCGGCTTCTATTTCGTGCGCCGGCCCGACGCCTGGGTCCTCTGCGGCTTTCTGTTGATTCCCGCACTCATCTGCGTCCGTCATCACGCCAACATTCGCCGTCTGCTCTCCGGCACGGAGAGCCGTTTCGGCTCGAGGGCCGCCGCGTGAGCCGCATCGCCGTCCTTGGCGCCGGGGCATGGGGAACCGCGCTCGCCATCTCGCTCGCGCGCCGCGGCGGTCACGAGATCATCCTCTGGGCGCACTCGCCCGCGCTCGCCGACCACCTTACCGATACCGGCGAAAACCTCCCCTACCTGCCCGGGTTCACGTTGCCTGCCGACGTCCACGTCACCGCCGACCTGCCCGGCGCCATCTTCGAAGCCGACGTGCTGCTCTCCGTCACCCCGTCGCAGCACCTGCGCGAGACCATCGCCCACATCGCCCCGCTGCTCACGCCCGATCAGATCGTCCTCTCCGCCAGCAAAGGACTCGAAGAGGGCTCCAACCAGCGCATGACCCAGGTGATCGCGTCCGTCACAAGCAATCCCTGCGGTGTGCTCAGCGGTCCTTCCTTCGCGCAGGAGGTCGCCGCCGGCCTGCCCACGGCCGTCGTCATCGCTTCCTCAAAGCCTCAGGTCGCGCTCTACGTCCAGCGCGAGTTCTCCTCGTCCACCCTGCGGCTCTACACCAACGACGACGTCGCCGGCGTTGAGCTCGGCGGAGCGCTCAAAAACGTCATCGCGCTCTCCTCCGGCGTCATCCACGGCCTCGGCCTCGGTGCCAACACCTCCGCCGCGCTCATCACCCGAGGTATCGCCGAGATTACGCGGCTCGCCGTCGCCTGTGGTGGACGCCGCCAGACCCTCGCCGGTCTCGCCGGCGTCGGCGATCTCGTCCTCACCTGTACCGGCTCGCTGAGCCGCAACCGCTCCGTCGGCATCGAGCTCGGCAAGGGCCGCAAGCTGCCCGATATCCTCGCCGGCATGGGCGGCAAAGTCGCTGAAGGTGTGCGCAGCACCGCCGCGGCGCTGGGACTGGCCGCCCGCTACGAAGTCGAAATGCCCATCGCCCAGCAGATGGACCTCATCCTGCACCACGGCAAAGCTCCCCGCGACGCCATTCGCGACCTGATGGCCCGGCCCGGCCGCGACGAGTAAGAGTACAGGAAGAACATCTGCACGCTCGCGTGGAGCCCGTCTCCCGTAGGCCGCCCTCGCACCTCGCCCTCCACCCACTCGCAGTCGGGACGCCGGGAAGACCTCAGATACTCGTCCGGAGGGAGTATCACGGCAGCCGCCACAAGGATGTCTCCGTTCACCAGATGACTACCCAACTGCCTCAGTAAGAACGAGCCGGGACCAGAAGCCATATTCCCGGAGCGCGCCGCTCGCATCACACCCACATGAGCGCTCCGGACCCCACCGCCGACTACCGCAAGTACCCTAAAGGACCCAACTTCCTGTTGATCGTCCTCCTCTCCTGCGCAGCGTTCCTCGTCATTCTCGCCGCCGCCGTCTTTTTCCTGCACACGCGCGCCGGCAGTAAGGCCGTCCCGCACGGCCCCAACCCGCAGCCGAACTCGCAGGTTCAGCCGCTGCATCGCACCACCAGCGCCGTCACGGTCTAAGCGGAGCGTCTCCGATTGATACACTGAGGCCGTATGCCCTTCCCGTTCTTCGGAAAACGCAAAGCGGCCGACGAGGAACAAGCGGCGGAGACAAGCGCACCGGCATCCACTCCCTCCGCCGCTCCCCTCTCTGTCATTCCCCCGTCCATCGAAGAGCAGAAGGCGGAGGTCTTTGCTGCGGCCGCGCCCGCCGAACCTGAAAAGACCGGCTTCTTCCAGCGCATGCGGCAGGCCGTCACCCGCACGCGCGAGAGCTTCTCCGAGTCGCTGAACCAGGTACTCGCCCTTACCCGCGAGGTCGATGAATCCACCCTCCGCGGTCTCGAACCCATTCTCCTCCGCGCCGACATCGGCTCGAAGACCACGGCACTTGTCCTCGAACGCCTGCGCCAGCGAGCCCTGCGCACCGGCATCGAAAGTGGACCCGCGCTCAAGGAACTTCTCCGCACCGAGCTTCAGGCCATCCTCGACGGCGTCACCCGCCCCAGCCCTCATCCCCCCGCGCCGCCGGAAGTGATCATGATGGTCGGCGTCAACGGCACCGGCAAGACCACCACCTCCGGCAAGCTCGCCGCGCACTTCACCGCCCAGGGCCGCACTGTGCTCCTCTGCGCCGCCGACACCTTCCGCGCTGCCGCCATCGAGCAGCTCGAGATATGGGCGGGCCGCTCCGGTGTGCCGCTGATCAAGACCAAACAGGGCGGCGACCCTTCCGCCGCGCTCTACGACGCCTGCACCGCCGCCAAAGCGCGCGGCACGGCTGTCCTGATCGTCGACACCGCCGGCCGCCTCCACACCAAAACCGACCTGATGAAGGAACTCGACAAAATGCGGCGCACCGCCGAAAAGCTCGTTCCCGGTGCGCCCCACCAGACGCTGCTCGTCATGGACGCGACCACCGGACAGAACGGCCTCGAGCAGGCGAGGCTCTTCACCGAAGCCGCCCAAGTCACCGGCATCGTGCTCACCAAGCTCGACGGAACCGCCAAAGGGGGCATCGTGCTCGCAATTGCCACCGAACTCGGCCTGCCGGTCGTGTATGCTGGCGTCGGCGAACGGATCGTCGATCTGCTGCCGTTCGAAAGCAGGAGCTTCGTCGATTCCCTAATTGAATGAGACCCGCTCGCCGAGCCGCCTCCACCCTGTAGCCCGATCCAGTAAAGCGCCCTATGCCGAGCAGTACCGCTTTGCGAGAGAAGACTTCCGCCGCCCCCGTGCCGGTCCATCCCGGCCCGCTGCCGCTTCGTGCCGGCCAGCCGGATCCCGCCACGCACGAGCTGCCCGTCGCCGCCTCGCTTCTGCTCGATCTCGTGCGCTTTACCGCTGCGCTGATGGTCGTCGCCGGACATCTCACTCACTTAGAGCTGCACACCGGCATGCACGAGCGACAGATCCTGGGCGATCTCGCTGTCCCCGTCTTCTTCGTGCTCTCGGGTTTCGTCATCCGCCTGATCACACGCGCCCGCGAGCACAACCTGCGCGCCTCCCGGCACACCTTCCTGCGCGCCTTTCTCATCGATCGCGCCGCCCGTATCTACTCCGTCGTCCTTCCCGCCATGCTCCTCACGCTGCTGGTCACGGCTGCCGTCCGCGGCATCGATCCCGCCGGCTTTGCCGCGTACTGGGCCGGAACGTCGAACCACGCCGCGCTCCGCATCCTGCTCAACCTCACCTTCCTCAGCCAGAGCTGGGGACACAACACCATCCCCTTCCTCAACACCCCGTTCTGGTCGCTCAGCTACGAGTGCCTCTACTATGTCGGCTTCGCGCTGCTGATGTTTCTGCGCGGCGGCAAACGAATCGTCGCCCTGCTCCTCTGGGCCCTCGCTACCGGCCCGCAGGTGCTGTTCCTGCTGCCCGTCTGGGCCTTCGGCTGCGTAGTCTACGACGCGTACCACTGGCTGCGCTCCCGCCCGGCCGCGCAGTTTCTGCGCAGCGCACTGCTCATCCTGATGACCGCCGGCTTCGGTACCCGCGCGCTCCGTGCCTGGCCGCCGCGCCTCCTCCTCCGATTTGCCGCGCTGCCCAACCCGCTCGCGCTGGCGCATCAGCCGCAGATGCGCGCGACCATGTTCGCCTTTGCCGTTGGTATCGGCGCCGCCTTCGCGCTGCTGGCCGCTCTGCTGCTCTCCGACCTGATCGTCCTCACCCGGCGCAACCCCTGGCCCCGCCGCTTCCGCCACGTCGCCGATGGAACCTTCAGTCTCTACCTCATGCACTATCCGTTGATGGTGCTCGCCACCACGCTTGGTCTGTACCGTCCTCACGCGCTCGCCCGCAATCTGCTCGTTACCGCGGTCGTCTGTCTGATCCTGATCCTTGCCGCGCGCCCGCTTGACCTGCTCAAGCTGCGCCTGCGCACCTGGCTCCGGCATGCGTTTCCCCAGCCGGCCGCTGCCCCCGCCGCAGCTCCGGCCACGGCTGCAGCCGAGCCCTCGGCCGCGGCACTCGCGCCATAGACCTGGCGCCGCAGCTCCGGCGACTGCGGCCCCGAAGCCGGAGGCCTAACGCAGCAGCCTCTCCGTCTCCATCCCGAGGAGCTCCATCTCCCGCCGCTGCAGCGTGTAGTCCGTCAGAAAGCCCAGTCCGATCGCCAGCGGAATCAGTCCGGCAGCTGCCACCGTCAGCACCTCGCGGTCGCGAACGATCACGGTAAGCGCCAGCCCGAACAGCATCACTCCCAGCCCAACCGAGATCAGCACCATCGCCGTCCGGCGCGAGGTCCCCATGCGCCGCGTCGGACTCGACGGAACGCGCGGATCGTCGTTCCTGTCCCCGTCCAGCATCTTCTCGATCTCCAGCGGCGGCACGCCCCGCGCCAGAAGCGCCATTCTCTGCTCCGACTTGATCCGGCGGCTGTGCGCCGAACTGAAGGCTCCGGCGACGATGGCGACGATGGCGACCGCGAAGGCCCCCAGCGGTACGATGAACGGACTATCCCAGGATGTCATGACGTGGTTCTCCCTCTTTGGCGCCGTTAGACCGCGGTCCACCCCGATAGTTTCAGCTGATTTCATGAAACTTCCAGACCCGCAGCCGGTCTAACGCCTCCAGCCCGCCAGGAGCCTTACCGTTGCCCGGTCCGAACGAACACTTCGAGCAGATCGTCGTCGAGCACCAGACGATGGTCTTCCGCGCGCTCGCCCGCCTCATGGGTCCGCGGTTCGCACAGGACCGCCTCGAAGACCTCGCCCAGACCGTCTTCCTGCGTCTGTTTCGCGCCCTGCCGAACTTTCGCGGCGACTCCGAGATCACCACGTATCTCTACCGCATCGCCGTAAACGCCGCCCGCGACGAGTGGAAGCGCCGCGAACGCGAAGACCGCCGCCACCTCTCGCTCTCCAGCCCTGTGTCGCCCTCCGGCTTGTCCGCCGACGAAACCGGAGTCTGGGCAGACCGCCTCCCGCACCCCGGAGCCGGCGCCCTCGCCCAACTCGAAGAATGCGAGTTCGCCACGCAGGTGAACCAGCAGCTCGACCGACTCACCATCGCCGAACGCAGCGCCCTCATCCTCTTTCATCAGGAGGAGCGCACCTACGAGCAGATCGCCGAGACCCTCGGTCTGCCCCTCAACACCGTCCGCACCCATCTTCATCGTGGACGAAAGAAGCTGCGCGATGCGCTGCAGCACGCGCCCGCCGCATCAGAGAGAAGGGGAGCATGACCCTCAACTTCAAAGCCCGGCACACTGGCAGCCTCAACGACTCTGCCCAGCCTGTGGAACCGCAGGACGCGCTCAGCCGCCGCCTCACCCGCGCCCTCGAAGCCGCCCCGCCCGTCCGCATCCCGCAGGATTTCGCCGCCCGCATCGCCGCACAGGCCAGGGTGCAGGCCCCCGCGGCGATCCGCCCCTCCACGCGCTTCGGCGAGATCGCCAGCTACACTGCCCTCGCGCTGCTCCTCACCGCCATGCTTCTGTTCGCCCCGTGGGCACGCACCGGCAGAATCGTTCCCGTCGCCAACGAGCTTCTGCTCGCACTCGAGTTCGTGGCCCTGATGACCTGGACCAGCCTGCGTCCCGGCATCGCGCGCTGAACGGGAAGTAATGGAAAGCCACTATCGTAAGCATGTGATCGAATCCTTCTCCGCAGACGACGAACACTGGATGCGGCGTGCCCTCCATCTCGCCGCGCACACCGTCGGGCTCGCCTCCCCCAACCCGCAGGTCGGCTGCGTGCTCCTGCGCGACGGCCTCCTCCTCGGCGAAGGCGCCCACCTCTACGACCGCTTCGACCACGCGGAGATCGTCGCGCTGAAGCACGCGCAAGCCGCCGGCCGCAGCGTCTCCGGCGCCACCGCCTTTGTCACCCTCGAACCCTGCAGCCACCACGGCCGCACCGGCCCCTGCGCCGACGCGCTCATCGCCGCCGGCATCGCCCGCTGCGTCGTCGCCACCGCCGACCCCAACCCGCAGGTCGGCGGACGCGGCCTCGCGAAACTGCGCGCCGCCGGAATCCAAGTCGACTGCGGCCTGTTCCAGCACGAAGCCCGCACCCTCAACAACGCCTTCGCCTTCTCCGTCGTCCACAACCGCCCCTTCCTCACGCTCAAGTCCGGCCTCTCGGTCGACGGACGCCTCGCCCCCGCAGTCGCGCTCCGCCAGGCCACGGAACCGTTCTTCCTCACCAGCCCAGCCTCCAGACAAGAAGTCCAGCGCATGCGCCACGCTTCCGACGCGATCCTCACCGGCATCGGCACCGTGCTCGCCGACGACCCGCTCCTCACCGACCGCTCCGGCCTGCCCCGCCGCCGTCCCCTGATGCGCGTCATTCTCGACTCCGAGCTCCGTACGCCGCTCGACTCAAGGCTAGTCACCACCTGCAACGACGACCTCTGGCTGTTTTGCGCTCCCCAGTGCTCAATGGATCGCACGGATACCCTGCTCGATCGCGGCGCGCACGTCATACCCGTAGCCCAAACCGAAACCGGCCTTGATACGGCAGAGGTCCTCGCTCACCTGCATCGGGCCAAGATCCTATCCGTCCTGCTCGAAGCCGGCTCCGCCCTGAACGCCGCCTTCCTCCGCGCCGACCTCGTCGACCGCGTCGTCCTCTTCTACGCTCAAGCCGAGCTCGGACACAACTCCATCCCCTTCGCCGAGGACTTCACGTCCTCCTTCGCCCTCGAGCAGCGCCTCCGCCGCCTCGAGAAGCGCCCCTCCGGCGAAGATGTCCGCGTCTCCGGTCTGCTGCACGATCCCTGGGCCGGACTCGCATCCTCACAGCCTTCCGCAATCATCTAACCTGCATGTTCACGGGCCTCATCGCAGCGACCGGCACCGTCTCCTCCATCGTCCCGTCCCCCACGGCGACCGGCCCCACGCGCCTCACCATCTCCACGCCCGAGCTCGCCCCCAGGCTCAACACCGGCGACTCCATCGCCGTCTCCGGCGTCTGCCTCACCGCGCTCGACATCACCCTCACCCAGTTCACCGCCGACCTCGCCGAGGAGACCGTGCGCCGCACCAGGCTCACCCGGCTCGCACCCGGCGACGCCGTCAACCTCGAGCTCCCCACCCCCGCCGGCTCGCCGCTCGGCGGCCACGTCGTCCAGGGCCACGTCGACGGCGTCGGCACCCTCCTCGCACTCGAAGCCCTCGACTCCGCCCACCCCGAATCCTCCGACTGGCGCCTCAGCGTCCGCATCCCCGCCGAGCTCACCCGCTACGTCGCCCCGCAGGGCTCCATCACCCTTGACGGCATCTCGCTTACCGTGGCGAACCTCACCGGCGACGTCGTCTCCATCGCCATCATCCCCCATACCTGGGCCGCCACCACGATCCACACCCTCGCCCCCGGCGCGCCAGTCAACATCGAAGTCGACGTCCTCGCCAAATACGCCGAGCGCCAGACCCACCCCACCTCCCAGCCCACCTGGATCCTGACCGAGGACTACCTGCTCGCCAACGGCTACTGAGCGGGTCACCTCACCGGGAACAGGTATAACTTAGCCAGTTTTCCCAAACATGTTGCGCTGCCGCGCTCTCCGGAGCGAACCACGCCGTTCCATCTACCCCGGAACGGCTTCGCAGACGATGTGCCTCGGACATCTCTCATGAGAAATCCGTCGGCACAGTTCGCCGCGATACTGAAGCTGCCGTTCACGGAATAGGGCGCGTAAACCTGAGTCGGTGCCAGCACCCGGCCGCCGTCACGGACGGATACCAGAACCGGAGTGTGCGTCCGATAGTTCAAGTGCACAATCACGCGGTAGCGTCTCACATCTGCAGCAGGCTGCATCCTCTCGTAATCCACGAAGCGGGATCGCTGCCTGCACTCGGCTAGAGGCGCTGCCGTGTCCACTACCTGAAAGACCTCAGTGGAGAAGTAAGTCGTTCCCGGAACCGCCAGTACCCCAGAGATTCGCACCCTGCATCCGCGATAAGTCTCCAGATGCTGGACCTCCGCACGTTCGCCGGCCCGATCCAGATTCACCAGCTGAATTTTCCCCACGCCACACACCGGACATCCAGCTTCAATCCGAGCCACTCCCTGTACTCGTTGTGGTAAACCACCTGTCCAGTCAGCGTGCGCGAGACCGATTCGTACGCAGGCCCACTTGGATTCTCACGCGGGCAGTCCTGAGCCCGCGCAGAGCTCAAGGCTCCGAACCAAACCATCGCGCAAAAGAGCGCCACACGCATGCAGACACGCTACCACGCCCTTGCGAACGACCCGCCGGAGAACACCGTGGCCCGGGCAATCCCTCACCCGGGCCACTGACAAAGCTACGAGCTGGAAGCTAAAAGCTGACAGCTGCCCTACGAGTTCACGTGCGCGCTGTCACCCGCGTTCACATCCCACGTCGCGCCCGTCACCATCTCCGCCGCATCCGACGCCAGAAACACCGCCACCGGAGCCACCTGCTCCGGCGCAAGCCACGGCACGCCCAGCGGCACCTTCGGCAGGCGCGCCTTGATCGTCTCCTCTTCGGTCGGGTGCTCCGGCGGAGGCGTCGTCATGGTCTCGCCCACCGCCATGCTCC
>CAXTVJ010000021.1:0-6509 GCA_964247715.1 uncultured Acidobacteriaceae bacterium
GGGGGGTACCCCCTGTGCAAAAGGCCGAACCCAGAGGTTCGGCCCTTCCACGTGTTCTCAGGAAATGAAGCAGCCAAAGGACTTACTGCACCATCGGATCCGCTTCCGCTGGCGTCTTCGGGTCTTCCGGTGGAATCGTCATCGCCGCCGCAACCTTGTCGTCCGGATCGAGATCGAGCAGCTTCACCCCGGAAGTCGAGCGTCCCGCGGCCCGAACCGACTTCGTATCAATCCGGATAATCTTCCCGAACTGCGAGATCACCATCATCTCCGTCGTATCGTCCACCAGCTGGATCGAAACGACTTTGCCGACCTTCGAGTTCGCCTTCATGTTGATCACGCCCGTGCCGCCGCGCGACTGCAGCCGGTAGCGATCCACATCCGTCCGCTTCCCGAACCCGTTCTCCGACACCGTCAGAATCAGGCAAGGAGTCAGTCCCAGCTTCTCGTCCAGCTTCTCCAGCTTGGCCTGCGCCGCCGGATCCAGCTCCGCATCCGACCCCAGAATCTCCTGCCCGTCCGGAGCCGAAGCGCGCGCCGCAACCTCATCGAGCGCAGGCTGCGCCGGAGCCTCACCGATCACCTGCTCCAGCTGCTGCGTCAGTCCGAGCGTCGCGGCCCGTTCACGCCTCGCCCGTTCACGTGCTTCCGGCGAAGGCGCAACGGCGGCTCCAATCACGAAGTCGCCCTTGCGCAGGTTGATCCCGCGGTTTCCCGTCGCCGGACGTCCCATCGGCCGCAGATCCTGCTCGTTGAACCGGATCGCCATGCCGTCGCGCGTCGCGAGAAAGATCACCTGCTGCCCGTCCGTGATGCGCGCCGTCACCAGCTCGTCGTCCTTCTCGATGTTGATCGCGATAATCCCGCGCGACATCACGTTCGAGAAATCCCGCAGCGCCGTCTTCTTCACCGTGCCGTTCCGCGTCGCGAAGAGGATATTTCTGCCCTCCTCGCTCAGGTTCCGCACCGGCAGAATCGTCACCACCTTCTCGCCCGGCTGAAGGTCCATCAGCGACGCCATCGCCTTGCCTTTGCCCACGGTCCCGACGTCCGGAACCTCATACACCTTCAGCCAGTACACGCGTCCGGTGTTGGTGAAACACAGCAGATAGCTGTGCGTGGAGTCGATGATCAGCTGCGCGACGAAGTCCTCATCGCGCGTCTTCATCCCGATCCGTCCCGTCCCGCCGCGCCGCTGCTGCCGGTACGTCGAAAGCGGCGTGCGTTTCAGGTAGCCCGTGTGCGAAACCGTCACCGCGACCTGCTCATCCGCGATCAGGTCTTCCAGCTGCAGGTCCGCCGCATCGTCCAGAATGAGCGTGCGCCGCGGATCCCCGAAGCGCGTCTTGATGTCCTCCAGCTCCGCCGAAATGACCGCGCGCAGCTTGGCCGCGCTCGCCAGAATCGACTCGTACTCGGCGATATTGTCGCGAATCACTCCCAGCTCGCGCAGCAGCTCGTCGATCGAGAGCTGCGTCAGCCGATACAGCTGCAGCTCCAGAATCGCGTCGATCTGTCGCAGGCTGAGGATCAGGCTCGCGCCGGTAGCAGTCGTAGCCGAAACCGGCAGCGTATTCGGGTCAATCCCATACTTCGCCGGATCAAGCGTAATGCCCGCAATCTCCGTCCCGCGCAGCGAGATCGTCCGGTTCGAGAAGTACGCGAACAGGTTCTCCCGCGCATCCGCCCGCGACGTCGACTGCCGGATAATCCGGATCACCTGGTCCAGATGGTCCAGTGCAATCTGGTACCCGAGCAGAATATGCTCGCGATCCCGCGCCTTGTTCAGCAGGAACGCCGTCCGTCGGCGAACCACCTCCTGCCGATGGTCGAGGAACGCCCGAATCGCCTCGTCGAGCGGCAGCTCCTTCGGCTGGCCGTTGTGCACCGCCAGGAAGATCATCGAGAAGCTGTCCTGCATCTGCGTATGCTTGTGGAGCTGGTTCAGCACGATCTGGTGCTCGGCTCCGCGCTTCAGCCCGATCACAATCCGCATTCCGTCGCGGTCGCTCTCGTCGCGGAACTCGTCCCGTGCGATATCGGTGATAATCCCTTCCGTCACCAGCTCGGCAATGCGCTCGATCAGCTTCGATTTGTTCACCTGGTACGGAATCTCGGTGACGATGATCGCCTGCCGTCCGCCCGAGATATTCTCCAGCTTCGTCCGCGCCCGCATGATGAACCGTCCGCGGCCCGTCTTATAGCTCTGCGGAATCGTCGTCTTTCCAAGGATCGTCCCGCCCGTCGGAAAGTCCGGCCCCAGCACGTGCTCAAGGCACAGCGCCAGGTTGGATCGATGATCCTGCGGCGACTTGGTCAGCAGCGCGATCGCCGCGTTCAGCACCTCGGTCAGGTTGTGCGGCGGAATGTTGGTCGCCATGCCCACCGCAATGCCGGATCCGCCGTTGATGATCAGGTTTGGCACGCGCGCCGGCAGCACCGAAGGCTCAAGCGTCGACTCGTCGTAGTTGGGCACGAAGTCGACCGTGTCCATGTCGATATCGGCCAGCATCTCGCCCGCGATCCGCGTCAGCCGCGATTCGGTATAGCGCATCGCCGCCGGCGGATCGCCATCCACCGACCCGAAGTTCCCCTGGCCGTCGACCATCAGGTAGCGCAGCGAAAACGGCTGCGCCAGCCGCACCATCGTGTCATAGATCGCCGAGTCGCCGTGCGGATGGTAATTACCCATCACGTGGCCCACGACCTTGGCCGACTTCGTGTACTTCTTGTTGAACTGCAGCCCCATCTCCTGCATGCCGTACAGAATGCGGCGATGCACCGGCTTCAGGCCGTCCCGCACATCGGGCAGCGCGCGACCGATAATGACCGACATGGAGTAGTCGAGGTAGGAGCGGCGCATCTCCTCCTCGATATTGATCGACAGCATGGACAACGCGCCGCGTCCCTGCACCCCCGAAGGCCCATCCGGGGGAGAGCCGGCGGGTGGCGGATCGTTGGAGTTGGCGTCCTGCGGCGAAGGGCTGTCGGGGTCTTGCGAAAAGAGATCGTCTGCCATGGTTTCTTCTTGATTATAGGCGTTTTGCGGGGTGGCGGACAGCGTGGAACGAAGCCTCCGGCACACTCTCGACAGCAACGGAAGAGGTGCCTCTCCCGGTGCAACGGTTCATGATTGGAAGCGAAGTCTGACTGTTGCACGTGTCGGTTCCGGGAGCGCTCAGGTCCTGCGTTCCGGAAGCGGTGCTCTCGTAGAAGTTGCTGAAGCAGACGCCGGCGGCGGCAGCACAGGAAGCCACGTTACTTCCCGGGCTCGAACAGAAAGCCACGGTTCAGAATGTCGAACGCGTCGTTCGTTCTGATATAGGCAGCGCACCAGAGGCGGCACTTCGACGTGGCCTCCAGCGATTCGTCACAAGATCTTCCTGATCTCCTGAAGGGAAGGAAGCTGACAGCCGAACTGCGCCATCGCCGTGTCGACGGTCGTGAAGACCGCGCTGACTGTCTCATGCATCGCGGGGTAGATCTGGCACGAATTGCCCAGGGCTGCGGAGAAGAAATTCAGTGCTGCAGGGCTGCCACGCCCGGAATTCCCGGAAACCCGCCCCATGCGCGGCGAGACCTGCCGGAGTCTGGAACGGTTGGCTCCCGCTGGTGTCCAGCGCGCCGGATGTGGACGAAGCCGAACTGCGCACCCTTCCAAAGACGCCTGCAGCCTCGCCCGGGAGACCCGCGGCAACCGCACACGCATCAGAGCGGGGTGTAGCAACAGTAAACGCATCAGGGAGCAATGAACATGGCACAGGGACTGGCAGTAGTCACAGGAGCTTCAAACGGCATCGGCCTCGAGCTCGCAAAGGTATTGGCAACCGAGGGTTACAACCTCATCGTCTGCGCGGAGGACGCGCGGCTCGACTCCGCGGCACAGGATCTCACCGCACTCGGTGCCCGCGTCACCAGCGTCAAAGCCGATCTCGCGACGCCCGAAGGCGTCGATCAACTCTGGAAGGTCTGCGAGGCCGCCGGCGAGCCCCTCGCCATCGCCTGCATCAACGCGGGCGTCGGGGTGGGCGGCAAGGTCGTCGACACCGACCTCAAGGAAGAGCTCAACATCATCAACCTCAACTGCGCGCACACCGTCCACTTCGCCAAGCACGTCGTCCGGCAGATGGTGCCCCGTGGCGCGGGCAGAATCCTCTTCACCGCCTCCATCGCCGGTGAAATGGTCGCACCCCGCGAAGCCGTCTACGCCGCCTCCAAGGCCTTCGTCCTCTCCTTCGCCCAGAGCCTCCGCTACGAGCTCAAGGATACCGGCGTCTCCGTCACCGCCCTCCAGCCCGGGCCCACCGACACCGACTTCTTCCATCGCGCCGGCATGGACGATACCGACGCCGGCACCAAGGGCAAGCAGGAGAGCGAGCCGAGCGATGTCGCGCGCCAGGGCTACGACGCCCTCATGGCCGGCAAGGATCACGTCTACTCCGCCAGCCTCAAAACCAAGATCGAAGGCGCCGTCGCCAACCTCGTCCCCGGCGTGCTCAAAGGCAAAATGCACGACGACATGGCCAAGCCGCACAGCGAAAAGTAGGCCGCAATCCGTCAGGTCAGAGCCGAGGGGTACGGTGCCCAACCCAGGGCGCCGCACCCCTCGTCCGCGCAGGTCCCGGCTACTCCGTAATTGTCAACTCTATCGCCAGGGTATGCGTCACCGTCCCGGCAAATTCGACGCGGTGCCCGTCCCCACAATCCCACTCGTGTACTCACCCGGCGTCACGCTCGGCGGATATCGTCCGCTGCACCTCGTCAGCCCCGCCGATCCCATCAACCCGGCGGCCACCAGAACCCCCAGCAGCAGTTCGCGACGCGCGCCCGTCCCGCGCACCCGCCCCTCGCCAGCAGCGCACACGGCAGCAGCCCCGCCTGCAGTCCCAGCGTACGTCCGCTCGGAGCCTCGTCGTTCGCGGCATAGTTCAACACCGCATCCGTATCCAGCTCAGGTTCACCGTCGCGCTCGCACCCCCGGCCAGCGTCACCGTCGGCTTCTCAAGTTCACACGAAAGCCGATGCGGCAGCGGCGTCCCGCACGTCAACGACACCTCGCCCGCAAGGTCTCCCAGCGAGCTCACCGTCAGCACCATCGTCCCGTGATCCGCCGTTTCGCTCGTCATAGCCGGCGGACTGCCCGTCGGGCTGAAGTCCCGCGTCAGAATCGTCCCGCCACCGGCCCCGCCTCGCTTCCCAGAAACGCCGGCGACCCCGTCGCGGTCACCTTCACCTGCACGGTGTTCGACGAGCTCTTGCAAGAATTGGACACGCCGGCGAATACCGGGTTGACCACGTGAATACCCGGCCCGAGCACAAGTGTCATCCTGGCCGTTCCCGACGTAGTGATCTACGCCGACCCCAGACGGAACTCCCTTCGCCCCGCCGGTCGGCCGCGTCAGCTGGATGTAGAACTCGTTCCCCAAAACCCACCTTCTCCGCGAACCTGTCGTATGCCTTCCAGTCCGCCACCGGAACTCTCTCCTGCAACACCTCCACCCGCCGCTCCGAGTGCATCGCCCCCTTCTCAATCGGTACGTGACGTGTTAGTTCACCCACGCCGAGTGCTCATGCACCGCCTCGGGAAACTCAACACCCAGCCCTCCGGAACCTTCATCTCCGCCGTCGACATCTCCACCCGCGGCACTCCCAGCCGCAACCGACTCGACCGGAGGGTCTTTCGGATCCAGCCGCACCAGCGAGAACCGCGCAAGCTGCGGGATCGTCCGAAGGTTGTCCCAGTCACCCGCCTTCTCCCGCTTGTAATCGAAACTGATTCGGAGCGGCTGCCTGGTATCCTCCACCGAACTCGTCTCCAGGTGGCTTGCCGTCCCGCTGTATCCGATGCCGGCGCAAGCTGCTGTGCGAACTGGTCGTACTGCGCCGGAGAAGCTGCCGCAGTACTGCCCGCATCGTCACCTCATCGTTCCCGCGAAACGTGATCGTGATCTTCGACGTCGAGATCTGCGTCGCCACATACGCATACACCGCCTGCACCTTCTCCTGCGTCGTCGGCTTACCCGCAACCACCTGCGCGACCTTCGCCTTTACCTCCGCGCCCGCCTGCATCCGCTCGCCCTCGAGCCCCCGATAGCACGCCCCCACCGCCTCCCAGCTCGGAAACGTCGTCCATGCCACATCCGGAAGCTTGCCCTCGCGCTCGTCCACCTCCTCCGCCGCCGTGCGCACCCGCTTCTTCTCCGCCTCGCGCTTTCAGCTCCCCCTTTCGTGTTCACACACGATTCATCCCATCGCAACCGCCTGTTCCGGAACAGCCCGTACTGTGAAGGCTCCCTCAGGCCTTCACTTCTGCCGATCTGCCCGCCCCACCGCGGCTGACGTCAGCCGCGGCAAGCCCGGAGGAACGACCACGCGACGCCGCGCCACGATGGCAAAGAACGAGCCGCACTACGCCGCATCACGGCCGCATCACGCCGCACCTTTCAGGAGAAATCTTCAGTGAGCCCACGCTTCCTCGCATCCGCCGCCCTTCTCGCCAGCGCCGTCGC
>CAXTVJ010000021.1:6609-27422 GCA_964247715.1 uncultured Acidobacteriaceae bacterium
CCGCCTGCCCTCCGTCTCCATCGAATCCGCCGACCCGTACGGCGCCTACGAGTGGCCCGTGCGCATCTCCGTCCGCGGCTTCAACCAGAACCAGCTCGGCTTCACCCTCGACGACATCCCGCTCGGCGACATGAGCTACGGCAACCTCAACGGCCTGCACATCTCCCGCGCCCTCATCGACGAGAACCTCGACCACGCCTCCATCTCGCAAGGCACCGGCTCGCTCGACGTCGCCAGCACCTCCAACCTCGGCGGCGCGGTCCAGTTCTTCTCCACCGACCCGTCCCAGAAGCGCGGCTTGATCGCCAGCCAGGCCGTCGGCTCCTTCGGCGGATCGCGCACCTTCGGCCGCTTCGACTCCGGCGATCTCCGCCACGGCACCCAACTCTTCGTCGATGGCGTCTATCAGCGCTCCGGTTTGAGTCACAAAGTGATCGCCGCGGGGCCGTCCGGCAGGACAATTCCACGGACTCAAGGCTGGCCTGTAGGTAACCGGCTAAGTGTGCCGATCCGGCACAACTCCCGCTCCGCCTCCGGCAACTTATCTCGGCAGGAGCAAGGCTGCAGGTATCGAACCGTAGGCCCTCCCCTCCCGCTACTTCTACGACAATCTCGCGAGTGTCTTTCCGGCTTTCACGGCCGGCCTGCCCCTCCACGCCCGCGAGCCGGTCCGCAGCCATCGCCCTCACGGGCACGGAGCCACCATGGCGACCCCAGCCAACCGAACTACCCTCCTCTGTCTCTTCCATCACTCCGATCAAGCCCAGGCCGCGCTTGAAGATCTTCGCGGCGCAGGCGTGCCGGATGAAGCGATCTCCGTCACTCGCGGCGACGCGGGTCCCGCGGCGCTCAACACCGCGCTCGACGATCTCGCCATCCCCGAGCGCGATCAGGCTCATCTGCTCAGCGGCCTCCAGCACGGCGGAACCCTCATTACGGTCTTCGCCACCGGAGACGCGCACGCGGCGGAGGTAGATCGCATCTTTTCTCACAATCGCGCGGAAAAGATCGACGAGGCCGAGGCCCGGTCTGACCTTCAGCAGCCGCTCGCCGCGGTGGCTCCGGTTCCCGCAGTCGCCGCGGCAGGCGCCTCCATCCCGGTCATCGACGAGGAACTCGAAATCGGCAAGCGCACCGTCGATCGCGGCGGTCTGCGCCTGTACCGGCGTGTCATCGAGATTCCAGTCGACGAGAACGTCGCCCTGCGCGAGGAGCACGTCAACGTGGAACGCCACAGCGTCGACCGTCCCGTCACCGACGCCGACCAGGCCTTCGCGCCCCGTACCATCTCGCTCACCGAAACCGCCGAAGAGGCGGTCGTGCAGAAGCAGGCCCGCGTCGTCGAAGAGGTGCGCGTCAGCAAAGAAACGACCATGCGCACCGAGCACATCCACGATACCGTCCGCCGCACTCAGATCGATTCCGAAGAGATCGCTCCCGGCGAGTCGGTCGCCTCCACGCCCGCCAACCGGCGCTAGCCACAGTCATCCCAGATCGCTTCACCCGTTCCATTCAGGAGATTCCGGCCCCATGACCGACCGCGTAAAGATCTACGAAGAGAAGTCCAAAGGCGGTCTCCCGCTGCTCGCCTGGCTGCTTCCTCTGCTGGTGCTGCTTGCCCTGCTGGCGTACTTCCTGCTCCATCGCCATGCGGATACCGGCGCCGCAACCGCGACGCCTGCCACCGCAACCGCCTCCGCTGCCGGAACGATGCCGAAGCTGGGTGACGTCCACTTCGCGACCGACCAGGCCACACTGACACCCGACGGCCAGGCCACGCTTGAGCGTGCGGCAGCAATCATGAAGCAAAACCCACAGGTTCACCTGCGGCTCGAGGGTTACACCGACAGCACCGGGACCGATCCACACAACCAGTCGCTCTCCGTACGGCGGGCGAACACCGTGGCTCAGTACCTCAAAGCGCAGGGCATCGATGGCAGTCGCCTCACCGGTCAAGGCTTCGCTGCCGAAAACCCGGTCGACTCCAACGCCACCTCATCCGGCAAAGCGGACAACCGCCGGGTAGAACTCTTCTCGCAGCAATAACCCCGCACCAGGAGCACTCCCCATGGCACACACCGTAGTAGGTCTCTTCAGCAGTAACGCTCAGGCCGAGCAGGTCAAACAGAACCTCATCCGTGAAGGTTTCGAAGCCAGCGACATCCACGTCCTCGCCGACGATGCGAGCGGCGTCGCGAACGACACGGACCAGACCACCGGCGGCTACGCGGTCGACTCCGATGAACAGGAGAGGACCGCGGGCAAAGGCATCGGCCACAAGATCAGCAGCTTCTTCTCTACGCTCACCGGCGGCGACGAAGACGTCCACCATCACTACGCCACTGGCGTCAACCAGGGCGGCGCGCTGCTGACCGTGCGTGCAGACGATCAGGACGATGCCTATGAGGCCGCCGCGCTGCTCCGTCAGTACGGCGCACGCGAGATCGAGGATCAGGATGCGGGCGCTGCCAAATCCGGCTTCGCCGAAGCCTCTTACACCGGAGCCGCCGCGACCGGTGAGACCGCCATTCCCGTCGTCGAAGAGCAACTCGAAGTCGGCAAGCGCCAGGTGGACCGCGGTGGCGTCCGCGTCTACTCGCACATCGTGGAAACGCCCGTGGAGGCGGACGTTACGCTGCGCGAAGAGCGCGTCAACCTCGAGCGCCGTCCCGTCAATCGTCTCGCCACGGCAGCCGACTTCGAAGCCGCGCGCGGCGGCGTCATCGAACTCACCGCGACCGGCGAAGAGGCCGTCATCGGCAAGTCGGCGCGCGTTGTCGAAGAGGTCCTCGTCGGTAAAGAGAGCAGCACCCACACTGAAGCGATTCACGACTCCGTACGCAAAACCGAAGTCGAGGTCGAAGAGCTTGCAGGCGTCAGCACCGGCAACACGTCCACCGGCGCCGGCTTCGATCGCAACCGCTCGTAACTGTCGTCTTCCCGCAGGCCGGACACGCGTTCGGCCTGCACCTTTCCCCAGGTCACTGAGGTTGCCATGCACTCCCCGGAATCCACGACGGAACCAACCACGGAACCCGTCCTGCTCGTCAGCGGCAAGATCGACCCCGCCAGCGAACAAACGCAGATGCTTCTTCCCGACGGCCGTGTCGTACGCCTCGCCACGTCGCTTCTTCTCCAATCATCGGCTGTCGGCTCGAACCAGCCGGAAGCCGGCGAACTTTCCAAATCCCCCGCCGGCACGGTAGTCCCTCTCATCGAGGAGAGCCTGCTCATCGGGCGACGCACCGTCGAGACCGGGCGCGTGACGCTGCGCAAGTCTGTGCAGGAATTCGAAACCGCTCTCGACGAGCCACTCGCCGTCCGCACCTTCGATGTCGAGCGCGTCGTCCTCAACCAGCCCGTCGAAGCCGCCCCCGCGGTCCGACACGAAGGCGAAACCACCATCTATCCGCTCGTCGAAGAGCAGCTGATCCTCACCAGACAACTCATCCTCAAAGAAGAGATCCGCGTCACCCGCCGCGAGACCGAACGCCGCGACACCCAGGTCGTTCGTCTCCGCCGCGAGCACCTCGAAGTGGAACGGCAGCCGCTAAGTCCCGGCGCTCCAACTCGCTGAGCCTGCTTCCGGGAGTCGAACGACAGCTTTACCGCTGCTCCACCACCGCGTTCGGATAGATCCCCTTCAACGGCGCGTTCCGCTGCACGTCCTGCTCCGGGTGCGGGAACGGCTTCCGCGGCATCATCTCCTCGCGCTGCGCCGTGTTGTAGAGAAAGATCGCCTCCACCACCGCCGCCTGCTCCAGATCGAACGCATGCAGCCGGTCCACCGTGTCCATATCCGAGTGGTGCGTACGCGTCTCGTAGTCCATCGGGTCCTGGATGAACTGGAACCCCGGCAGCCGCACTGCGTCGTAGCTCAGATGATCCGTGCCGCCCGTGTTCCGGTTCGTAATCGTCGTCACCCCCAGGTCCGCCAGCGGCGCATCCACTGCG
This sequence comes from uncultured Acidobacteriaceae bacterium, assembly GCA_964247715.1. Classification (GTDB taxonomy): domain Bacteria; phylum Acidobacteriota; class Terriglobia; order Terriglobales; family Acidobacteriaceae; genus Edaphobacter. Next base: position 10,564 of record CAXTVJ010000021.1, read on the forward strand.
CGAAGATCGGCCCGATCGCGAAGTTCCCCTGCGTATACACCCCGCGCACTTTGCCCGTGCCGTTGTCCAGGTTGTAGTACGCGTCCAGCGTCTCCCACTCCTTCGTCGTCGTCAGCGGCCCGTGCTGCCGCAGAAACGCCGGCACGCTCGGGTTGCTCGGAGGATCGTTGAACGTCCCGAAGTGCTGCTTCACATATCCCTGCGATCCATACAGTCCTTCTTCCTCGCCCGACCACAGCGCAATGCGGATCGTCCGCTTCGGCTCCACGCCCAGCGACTTCAGAATCCGCACCGCCTCCATCGCCACAATCGACCCGGCCCCGTTATCCGTAGCCCCCGTCCCCGAGATCCACGAGTACATGCTCAGATCCAGGGTCTCCACTGCCGGCTGCGGCCCATAGTACGAAGGCAGGGGAGGCGCAACCTTCTCACCCTTCTTCTGCGCGCAAACGGGAAGCGAAGCGAACACACACGCAAGTACACCAGCAGCGGCCAAATGCCGAACGGACAGCACCCTAAGGGGAGGCTCCTTCCATCAGCAAGCGGGAGGTGACTGAGCCGCAGCATAGCAGATGCAATCCAAGCCGAGCTCTAAGCCTTGCGCGTAATCCGCCGCGCCCAGAGCATCCCCATATACCCCAGCGCTGCAGCCATCACCACCACCCCGATCGGAAAGCCGATGCGGCTGTAGCTCCACGCAAAGTCCCACGGATGCCCCGCCGCATGCGCGAACGCGACCGTCAGAATCCCCAGAAACGTTCCCCCGAAGAACGCCACCATGCCGGTCGCCGCCCCGATCAGCACGCTCGCCAGAATCCCGAAGTCGCGCACCGGCGCACCGAACACATATCCGTTCCAGAGCGTCTTGCGCTCGGACGCGAAAGACGCACCGCCCGTCGGATGAGAAGTCGTTCGCGCAGCAGCAGGCGTAGCCATACCGGTAGAATAACTCTTTATGCCAGACGCCACCCAGCCAGCAACCGCCACCCTCCTCCAGGCCGTTGACGTGGCCGCAACCGCCGACTCCCGCACCGCGCCTAACGGCGTCCGCTTCGCCATCTTCGGCGAGACCCGCTTCCCCGACCGTGACATCCTCCGCGTTGTCGGAGCCGTGCCCGCCCTCATCGCCCCCGCGCTCGCCGACCGCGCCTTCTACTTCGTCCCGCTCGCCCTCGCCGAACCCCGTTCCGGCTCACCCCGCCCCGCCGGCACCGCCTCCGATCAGGATCTCGACCCGCGCGACGACTCCGGCCGCACCCTCATCGCCCCCGACGTCACCCCCGAGCTCCTCGAAGACGCTATCTGCCATCGCAACGTCGCGCTTCCCGCCGGCCCGCGCACCCCCGCCCACGAAGGCGTCTTTATCTCCTCGCGCATCCTCCGTGACACCTTCTCGCTCGCCTTCGAGTTCTTTATCAACGTCGCCCACGCCTTCGCCGCCCACGCCGGCATCCCCGAAGCCTTTTCGAAACTCGCCTGGTCCCAGGTCGCCGCCAAGGTCCGCGGAGAAACCAGCCAGGACGCCTGGGAGACCCGCGCCGCCGCCGCCGGCACACCCGCCGGTGACCGCTCCCTCGCGGACCAGATGGAGCAGCCGCGCGTCCCCGACGAAAAGGCCCGCTTCGATTACATCGAGTCCGCCTTCTCCGACGCCGTCGCCATCTATCTGCTCTCGCTCGCCGTCGACTTCGACTACGCCGAGCTCCGCGAGCGGGAGTACCCCCTCCTCGCCCCCACTGCCCTCGCCGACCGCCTCCGCCTCATGGCAAAGCTCTTCCCGCCCAACCCCGGCTACGACTTCTCCATCCGCTACCGCCGCCGCTAGCCGCGGCACTCCTCAGCACCACAGCACGGCCCCAACCCTCCCAGGCTGGAGCCGTCGCCGTTCCGCTCGCGTGCCAGCTCAGTAGTTGACGTGCAGCCCCATGATGATCGCCCGGTTCCCGCCGATCGTATTCGTCACCGACCCGAAATTCGCGCCGTTGTTCGGGCAGGTATTGGTTCCCGGAATGGTGGCTGCCGTACAGCTGTACCCTACCGCATTGGGCATGACCGGCAGCTGCGTCGGTACCGTGATGTTCCGGCCGGAGCCGTTGACCACCGGCAGACGATCCAGATTCGCGAGCGCCGACGCCTGATCCGCGGGCGCGTTGCCCGTCGCAATCTGCCCGTAGTTCACGTAACCCGCCGCGCAGTTGTCGTCTGCAATCTTGTTCGCCGATGCCGAGCACGCGTCCGACGCCCGGATCTGCGTCTGGTTCTGCGGTACGTCCAGGCTCGTCGTGTTGAAGACGTTGTAGACGTCGAAGTTGTACAGCAGCGAGATCCGATCGCTCACCCGGAAGGTCTTCCGCACCGAAACGTCCAGACGCTTTTGAAAGCTCTGCCGGAAGATATTGCGCTGATCGCTCGGCGCGAAGTCCGTCTCGTAGATATCCTGCGGATCGCTTCCCGTCGAAACCGGAATACCTTTCTCACCCGGAGACAGATAGTTGATTGCGATCTGCGTCGGATCGATCGTCGGGATAAAGCTCCCGCCGGGCCCCCGGAAGTCGCCCTTATGGCCGGTCAGCCCCGTACCCTTCGCCGTGCCCGGATCCTTCACCGGCAGAACCGGGTTCAGCAGCGTCGGGTAATCGCCGAAGTAGATGCTGCCCACCGCGCCGTAATACTCGTAGAGCGAGTACGGCTGGCCGCTCTGCGCGATGCCGATCCCGTCCAGGCTCCAGTCATTCACCGCTTCGGCGAGAAAGGAATGCGGACGCGCCGTGTTCGGCAGAATCGCCGTGAACGCCGCCGTGAATACATTGGTCCGGTCGAAGTCCGAAGACGCATACGACGACTTCAGATTGTTCGGATCGTTGCCCGTAAAGAACAGCCCGATGTCCGACTGCTCGTCGAGCGAATGGCTCCATGTATAGCTCGCACTCACGGAGAAATCATGCGAGACCCGCTTCTCGAGGTGCGTCTGCAGCGCGTCGTACGCCGAGTTGCCGACCGTCTGGAACGATGCCGCATTCGGGCTGAACCCGATGTACGGCACACGGAAGTCGGCGTTGCCGCCATCCTCCGAGTTCCACGGCTCACCCGCGATCGGAGCGTAGTCGTAGCCCGTGAACTTGTTCTGGTTCAGCACCTCGAACCCGTAGCTCGTGGTCTCGCCATGGATCGGGTTCTGCGCGGTCGCAATGCCCGGCTCATTGAACGGGATCGGCACCACCGCATGACGTCCGCGATTGCCCGCATACCCGATCGTGATCGCCAGATCGTTGCGCGGCTGCCACTGCAGATTCAGCGTGTAGTTGATCGTGTACGGCAGGACATTATTCTTGTCGTACGACGCGAAGTTCAGCGCGTCCGGGCAGTCCGTGTACTCTTCCTGGTTATCCCGCCCGCTACAGTTCTGCCCATACTGGGGATGCAGCGCACCCGAGAAACCTGGGCCGTGAGACGGGCCCGTACCCAGCACGTTCTGCAGCGCCGCATTGATGACCGCCGGATTCGAACTCGGCGCGACAAAGGTCCCATTGGAGCAGCCCTTCGCTCCCGGGGTACATCCAGCGGGAGTGACCGAGCCGACGGGTGTCAGAGCCGTGCCGAACGGATCCGCCAGCGTTGTCCCGTTGCCGGTCACATAGGTGGACAAAGGTGACGATTCGGTTGCGCCGAACGGCCCGCCGTTGCCGCTGCCGGCAGGCTGCGAAAGGTACGTGAACAGCTCGCCGCGATCGTAGTAGATGCCCGCGCCGCCGTTGATCACCACCTTCCCGGCGTCCCGCTTCGGCTGCCAGGCGAAGCCCACGCGCGGCGAGAAGCCCCACTGCCGTCCGGTCAGCGTCGAATCGCTTGTGCCCGCCGTTGGATCCTGAGCGTTGTTGCCCGCCACTACAAAGCCCGCGTTGTTTACCGTGAAACCGGTCGCGACCGTGCCCGCCACGTTGTACGCGCTCGGGTTGAAATTGAAGATGTCGCCGTACTTCTCGGTAAGGCCGCCATGGTAGTCGTAGCGCAGACCCAGCGTGATATTCAGGTTCGGCAGCAGCTGCCACTTATCCTGCGCATAGCTCGCGATCTCGTTCGTCCGGTAATAGCGGTCGGCATCGTTACGGCCGTTGTACGTCGACTCCAGCACGTTCGAGCTCTGTGACGCCCCGCTCAGGAAGCTGGTCAGGTTCTTGGTGGCGACCTCCGCGTGACCCTGACGATTGTTCTCGATGTTCAACTGCGTATAGCTGTAGCCGCCGCCCAGAATCAGCGTGTGCTTGCCCAGCGCGAGAATCAGGTTCGAAGAAGGATTCAGGCGGTTCTGGAAATAACCCGTGTTGACAAACGCACTGTACGGACCCACCGTAATCCCCGGCGCCACCGTCGAGTTGTACGCGAACTCCTTCAGATCGAGCCCGGGCAGCGTGTTGGCGATCAGACCCGCCGTATTGCCGGAGAGCACCGGATCCGATGACCCCACACCATAATTGCAGCCCAGCGTCGGGTCGCACGCCAGCTGCTGGCTGTAAAAGCTGTATGAGTCCATCCGGTCCACGCCCAGCCGCTGCTCCCAGTTGATCCGCGAACCGAAGCTGATCGTATTGTCGATCGCGAACACCTGCGCTGCATTGTTCTGCGTCACCGGGAAACCGCCCGTCTGCGAGAAGCCGTACGGCTTCGAGACCGGCGCGTTCTGGGAGTAGTACTTGAACGAAAGCCGGTCCCTCTGCGTCACGTCCCAGTCCAGCGAGGCCGCGCCCTGATCCGCCACCAGCAGGGAGTTCCCGATCAGCGTTACGTTCGGCACCCCGTAGGCCACGGCGGCGTTCGTCTGCGCCGAGGGAATCAGATACTGTCCGTTCGGCAGCTTCGCATTCAGCAGCGCAAACGCGCTCGGGTTGATCGCCGACGTGAAAGCCTTCCCGCCATACGCGGTCGCTACCGCATCCAGGCCCGCCGTCGAACGATCGTTCGTCAGCCCCGACGGCACCGTCATCTGCGAAAGCCCGGTCGACTGGTCCGAGTTATAGCGGTGCTGGTAGCCAACGAAGAAATAGAGCTTGTTGCGCTTGATCGGCCCGCCCACCGTGCCGCCCAGGGTCCAGCGGTGAATGAAGGGGTTCGCCTCCGACTCCGGAAACGCGCCGACCCCTTCCGTCCCCAGCAGGTACTGCTGCTTGAAGAAGAACGGCGCCGCGTTGTAGTCGTTGTTCGCGAACGTCCCGTACACCTGCCCGTGGTACGTGTTCGTGCCGCTCAGCGTGTTCGCGTCGATCTGCGCGCCGCTCGTCGCGCCCTGCTGCGCGTCGTACATCGACGTGTTTACCCGCAGCTCCTGCAGCATCTCCGGCGGAGGCGAAGGCAGACTGTTGCCGTTCGAGCCATACACCGTCGTCCCCACGCCGCTCGCCCCGCCCGACGCCGGCGACTGCCCGATGTTGAACGCATATCGCTGCGAGTTCGACCCCGAAGAGCTCTTGCCGTTGAAGACGTTGGTTGCGTCCACGCCGTTCACTTGGAACGTGTTCGATGTGTCCCGCTGACCGTTCGCCCAGATCGGCTGATTCCCCAGACCCGCGTTCGAATCCAGATTCGCCAGCAGCTCCGCGCTCACGCCCGGCGAAAGCACCGCAAGCTGCGTAAACGAACCCGTCGCCAGCGGAATCGCCGCGATCTGCGAATTGTCCAGTGTGTAGCCGTTGGTGGCGTCCGTCGCATTCAGCAGCGGTGTCGCATCCACCTCCACCGACTCCGTACGCCCCACCGCCAGACGAACCTGGACCGTCGTCGCGTGCGCCTCCTGCACTTGAACGTTATTCAGCTCCGTCACATTGAAGCCGTCGTGCTGCGCCGTTACCTTGTACACGCCGATCGGCAGATTGAAGACTTGGAAATACCCGTCCTTCTGCGCCTGGACGGTGCGGGTCACGTTGATCTCCGGATCGGTCACCGTGACGGTCGAAGCACCGACCGACGCGCCGCTCGCGTCGAGCACCGTACCGTTCACCGATCCGAGCGTCTGCTGGGCATACGCAGCGCCGACGGACAGACACACGGCGGCGCAGAGGGGTAGCGAAATGCGTTTCCGCATAAGGGTGGCTCTCCTGAAAAACAACAAAGGTGCAGGGTCGCTCCGCGGAACGCCGTGCTTTCACTGCTGTCGAACGTGCTTTATTGATACGGGTGCTTCATTAATAGCAGGTAACGGGAACAGCGCAAAAGCAAAAAAACCGGCCGGCGCTGCTCCCAATGTCGTCGCCTGGAATGCCCCGCCTCGCCCAAGAAAACTGGCAGCACCAAATGCGGTGCGGTTAACGACGTTCGCAAGCTACTCCGAAGTCCAGACCTGAGTCGCGTGTTTCAAAGAATTTGCGTACTTGAGTACCGGAGGGGAGCCCCGGCTCCTTCAGCGCACGTTCTGCATCGCCAGCCGAAATAAACGCTCGAAATCCTCGGCGGCCGAAGGGTCCTTCTCAAGCGCCGTCTCGACCGCCTTCTGCGCCGCCGCGCGCTGAAACCCGAGGTTCACCAGCGCCGACATCGCATCGTCCGCAACAGCCCCGAGACTGCGCGCCGCCGGCATCGCAACGGCCTTCCCGCCAAACCCCTGCAGCTCGTCCAGCTTGTCCTTCAACTCCAGTACGATCCGCTCAGCCGTCTTCTTCCCGATCCCCGGAACCTTCACCAGAGAGCCGTGATCCTCGCCCCGAATCGCCGTCACCAGCCGCTCCGCCGCAATCCCGCTCAGCAGCGTAATCGCCAGCTTCGGCCCAACGCCCGAAACCCCGATCAGCCGCTCGAACAGCCGCTTCTCGTCCGGCTCGGCGAACCCGAACAGCGCCAGTTGATCCTCCGCCACGCGCGTGTAGATGTGCAGCCGCGCCTCGGCACCCTCACCCGGCAGCGCCGAATACGTCGCCACCGAGATGGCCACGTCATACCCCACACCCCCACACTCCAAAACCGCGGAATGCGGTGACTTCGAGAGCAGGATGCCGCGCAGCGAGCCGATCATCCCATGATTGTAGAGGCTCTGTGAAGCGCCTAAGCGGCGTCGCGCAACTGTGCCATCTCTTCCGCCTCGACCAGCGCGTCACGACGCTCGCGCAGAACCTGCGCAGCCGCCTCCGGCGAAAGATGATCGCTCAGCAGGAACAGCGGACGCTGCTTGGACTCGGTGTAGATGCGCGCCACATACTCACCCAGAATGCCCAGCGAGATCAGCTGCACGCCCGACATAAACAGCATGCCGATAAACGACAACGCCCACCCGCGCACCCACGAATGTGTAAACAGCCGAACCCCCAGGGAATAAAAAATTCCAAAGAAGGCCAGCCCCGCCGAGAGAAATCCAAAGATCGTCACCATGCGCAGCGGAAGCGTCGAGAAGCTCACGATGCCATCCACGGCCAGCTTCAGCATCTTCCTGAGCGGATACTTCGTCTCTCCGGCGAAGCGCTCCTCACGGTGATACTTCAGACCGATCTGCCGGAATCCGATCCAGCTGGACATTCCACGCAGCAGACGGTGCCGCTCCGGCATGCGCAGCAGCGCCTTGACCGCGAGGTGATCGAGCAGCCGAAAGTCGCCCGTGTCGAGCGGAATCGGCACGTCCGACAACTTGTTGATCAGCAGGTAAAAAGCACGCGCCGTCCACAGCTTGAACCACGTCTCGCCCGCGCGCGTATCGCGCACGCCATACACCACCTGGTAGCCCTGCCGCCAAAGCTCCAGCATCTGCGGAATCAACTCCGGAGGATCCTGCAAGTCTGAGTCGATGATGACCGTCGCTTCGCCGCTTACCGCCTCAAGCCCGGCCGAGACCGCCGCCTGATGCCCGAAGTTGCGCGACAATCCCAGCGCGAGCACCGCGGGATCGGATGCCGCCAGCAGCGAAAGCAGCTCGCCTGTGCGGTCCTTCGAGCCATCGTCCACATAGACGATCTCGTATGGCTCATTCAACCCGCGCAGCACCGCGGTCAATCGTTCATGACAGGCGGTGATGCCCTCTTCCTCGTTGTAGCAGGGAACGACGACGCTGATCACCGGATTGCGACTCAAAACTTTCCTCCTCTGTCCCTCACGGACAGGTGCGGCACAGGGATGCAGAACAGCCGATCTCAATCGCAATGGAAGCACTGCGCGCATTCACGCTGCCCAGCCTGTCCCGTTGCAAGGTGAGATGCGGCTGGAGACGACAAAAGGAAGGCAGGCTTCGTCGATAGACGACATCAGGAAGCAGGTCTTACTCCTTGGTCGAGGCTCGATTCCGTGTCACACGGTTCGGTTCCCGGTGCGACAATACCTGGGTGAGCGCATCGGCCACTCCCGCGCGCAAGATCACGGTAGCAGTTACCGGTGGCGTTGCCGCCTACAAAGCCGTTGAGCTCGTTCGTCTGCTGCAGCAGGCCGGCTACGATCCGCACGCTGCCATGACCGCCTCGGCCGAACGCTTCGTGACGCCGCTCACCTTTGCGGCCGTCTCCGGCCATCGCGTCATCACCTCGCTCTGGACCGGCGGCGAGGTTCCCGAAGGCGACGGTCCCGACGCCCAGGTCCATTCCGTCGAGCACATCCAGGAAGCCCAGACCACCCGGGCCCTGCTCATCGTCCCCGCCACCGCGGACGTGCTGGCGAAGCTCGCCCATGGTCTCGCGGACGACTTCCTCACCACCATGGCGCTCGCGCTGCCACGCGAAGCCCCGCTCATCGTCGCCCCCGCTATGAACGTCGTCATGTGGGAGCATCCGGCAGTCCAGGCGAACCTCGCGACATTGCGCGCCCGCGGCGTCCACATCGTCGCGCCCGACGCCGGCCACCTCGCCTGCGGCATGCAGGGAAGCGGACGGCTGGCCGCACTCGAAACCATCGTCCAGACTCTTGAAACCGCTCTCAATCCGGTTCGCGATCTCACCGGCGAAACCGTCCTCATCACCGCCGGGGGCACGCGCGAGCCGATCGACGGCGTCCGCTTCCTCGGCAACCGCTCCAGCGGACGCATGGGCTGGGCGCTGGCGGAAGAGGCGCTGGCCCGCGGAGCGCGGGTGCTGCTCGTCTCCGCCAATGTCGCGCTGCCCGCCCCGGTCGGAGCAGAACTCTTCAGCGTCGCCACCGCCGCGGAGATGCGCGACGCCGTACTCGCCCTGCTGCCCCGCGCCACCATCGTCCTCAAAGCAGCGGCCGTCGCGGACTTCCGCCCCGTGACTTCCGCCGCGGGCAAGCTCACCCGTGGCGAGGGCCTTACCCTGGCCCTCGAACCCACCGAAGACATCGTCGCCGAGGTCGTCCGGCAACGTGCAAAGGGAACCGTAGTCATCGCCTTCGCCGCCGAGATGCGCGCCAGCGGTACCGATCCGCTCGCACGCGCCCGCGAAAAGATGCGCCGCAAAGGCGTCGACGCCATCGTCGTCAACGACGTCTCTCTGCCCGGCCTCGGCTTTGACTCGGACCGCAACGCCGGCACCCTGCTGCTCGCCGACGGCGGCTCAATCGAACTCGCCCCCGCGACCAAACGCGCCATGGCCGCCCGCATCCTCGACGAAGTAGTCCGCATGGACGAAGTAGTCCGCATGCGGCACGCAGGCCTTCCCGCAGCGTTTGCGACGCAGGCACGCGAGGCGTAATCTCCTTCTGGCGCATGTCTTCGCGATCTCCGGTCGCATGCACATCGAACCGACTTGGTGGTACCCGCGTCTTCGCGGGACTGCACAGGAGTTGCTGTATGAGTGTATGGAACGCCCCCAGTCCGTCTGGAAGCGATCAGCCCGCGCGCGTCAGGGTGACCATCCCCGCGCTGCTCGAACGCAAGCACACCTCCGAAAAGCTCGCTGCCGTCACCGCATACGACTTTCCCGGCGCGCGGCTGGCCGACGCCGCGGGTATCGACCTGGTCCTGGTGGGCGACTCGCTCGCCATGACCATGCTGGGGCATGAGTCCACGCTGGCCGTCACGATGGAGGAGATGCTGGTATTTACCCGGGCTGCGCGCCGAGGCGTTGCGCACGCGCTTCTGGTCGCCGACATGCCCTTCGGCAGCTACCAGACAGGGAAGCGCGACGCGGTGCGGAATGCGCTTCGTTTCGTGAAGGAGGCTGGAGCCGAGGCGGTCAAGCTCGAAGGTGGGCGCGCCTCGCTGGCTGCGCGTCTCGTCGATGAAGAGATCCCGGTGATGGGTCACCTCGGCCTGACGCCGCAGGCGGTCCACCGCATGGGCGGCTACCGCGTGCAGGCCCGAACCCGTGCCGCCATCGATCGTCTGCACGACGACGCCCACGCGCTTGCGGCCGCCGGATGCTTCGCGCTGGTGCTCGAAGGCATCCCGCGCGAGGTGGCCGCGCGCCTTACAACAGAGCTGCCCATCCCGACCATTGGCATCGGGGCGGGGCCGGAGTGCGACGGGCAGATCCTCGTCTGGCACGATCTGCTGGGGCTGGGCGCGCATCCCCCCGCAAAGTTTGTGCGCCGCTACCTCGACGGGGCAGGCCTGCTGGGCGAGGCGCTGGCGCGGTATGTCGCCGACGTACGCAGCGGGGCATTTCCTGGAGACGTTGAAAGCTACCACCTGCCCGCAGCCGTCGCCGCAGCGCTCGAGGAAGAGCACGCGGCCACGCCCGCCCGGTGAGCGCGATGCAGGTCTGCACCAGTATCGGGGCCATACGCGCGGGCGTCCGTGAGGCCCGCGCCAACAGTACGCCGAATCCTGCCTCCGGAGCTTCTGGAGGGTCTGCAGCCTCTGCCGGCAAAGTTCTGGTTGGCCTGGTGCCGACGATGGGCGCGCTGCACGCGGGGCATCTCTCGCTCATCGCGCGCGCACGCCAGGACTGCGCGATTGTGACCGCCAGTCTCTTCGTCAATCCGCTGCAGTTCGCGCCCGGCGAGGACTTCGGGCGCTATCCGCGCCCGTTCGAGCGCGACAGACGTCTCTTTGAAGAGGCGGGAGTCGATCTGCTCTTCGCGCCCTCAGTCACGGAGATGTATCCGCCCGGCGCGACCACGTATGTGGACGTGGGGGAGATTGGCGGAAAGCTGGACGGGGTATCGCGGCCAGGACACTTTCGCGGGGTGGCGACGGTGGTCTCGAAGCTCTTTCACATCGTCGGCCCGGATCGTGCCTTCTTTGGCCAGAAAGATGCCGTGCAGGTGGCGGTGCTGCGCCGTATGGTGACCGACCTCAACTTTCCGCTGGAGCTGGTCGCCTGCCCGATCGTTCGCGATGCCGACGGACTCGCGCTCAGCTCCCGCAACGCCTATCTCAGCGCCGATGAACGGCAGGCCGCGCTTGCGCTGCCGCGTGCGCTCCAGGCGGTTCGTTCCGGGCTGGCAGAGGGCCTGATCGAGACGGAGGCTGTGCTGGAAGCAGGCCGGGCCGTTCTCTCGACGCAGTCCGGTGTGCGATTGGAATATCTCGAGGCTGTGCATCCCGACACACTTGAGCCCGTCGCGGCAATCAAGCCCGGTATCCTCGTCGCGGTGGCCGCTCATGTGGGCAGAACGCGCCTGATCGATAACTTTCTCGTCTGAGGAGCAGTGCAGCGCCGGCAACTCAGTTCGGATTGCCGCTGCGGGGCAGATCCGGACGGCGCAGCGTGTAGTCGCTCGCGCTCTCCGACATCCTCGAGAAGCACTCCAGAAACTGCACCGTGAGAGCGGCCCCGTTGCCAAATTCGAGGAACATCCATCGAATGTCGTCGTCTCGAGCGCCATCGGCTGTCCGTTGTAGCGCAGGACGACACGGCTGAGCAGGATGCGCGACCGGCTCATCGCCTCGCCGGACGCACGAGCGCTGCAACAACTCTTTACTGACCGCGACCCGCTCCCGGGAGCGGCGGAGAAAGGCGGCGAGCGAGTCACCCGTAAGCGGTCGATTCACGCATGGCTCCTGCTTGCGGAGTACGCCGGTCCTGGCTTAGCAGATGGCCGGTATCGACGCTCGTGCCGCCTGCCTTGGGCGGAAAACCCGCGCATCGTCACACTACGCTACGCCTTTCGTTGCGTGCGTGGTTCTTGACATCCGTCGCCGGGCGCACGACACTGCCGAAACAGGCCTGCTTCGTCCAGCACTCCTGGCCCTTGCCGCATTTCGGGCCGCGCCTTGAGTGCCCCGCCGGGTCTCCGGAGAACGAGAACCTCTCTAACCGATGGATCAACAGACCGACCAAACCGCAAGCCTCAGCCTCGATTCCACACTGGCCAGTGTGGAGACAGTCGACCAGACCACGCTCGCGTTCGCGGCTCGCGCCGGCTTCGACCCGGACACCGCGATGAATCTTGCCATGGTCACGCGTGAGGCGGCCGCCAATGCGGTCATCCACGGTAACCGGTACGACGCCGGCAAGCGCATCAACGCGCACTTTGAGATTACCCCGGAGGCCCTGACCATACGGATCGCCGATCAGGGTGAAGGCATGGACCCCGACAGCATCCCGGACCCGCTCGCGCCCGAAAACCTGATGCGCTCCTCCGGCCGCGGCGTGTTTCTCATGAGAGCCTTCATGGATGAGGTACACTTTCGCCAGCTATCTCCGGGGACGGAGATCACCCTGGCGAAGCGAAGACCCGTTCGCGCCTGAATCAGCCCAAAACGCAGCAGGGACAAGGAGACGCAACAGATGAGTATGAAATTCAAGACCCGGCAGGTCGATGGCGTAACCGTGCTCGACCTCAGCGGACGCATCACTCTCGGGGAAGGCAGCGTGACGCTGCGCGAGGCCGTACAGGATCAGCTCGCCAAGGGCAACAAGCACATCCTGCTCAACCTCGGCAACGTTGATTACATCGACAGCTCCGGTATCGGGGAGCTGGTCACCGCCTTTACCTCGGTCAAGAACGCCGGCGGTGAACTCAAGCTGCTGAACCTGACCAAGAAGGTCCACGATCTTCTGCAGATTACCAAGCTCTACACCGTGTTCGACGTGAGCGACGACGAACCGGCCGCGATCACCTCGTTCCGCAAGTAGAGCGTCCGCTTCGCAACCAAACGAGCCGTCGCACAGTGCGACGGCTCGTTCTACATGGAAGGCTGGCTGAGAACGAACCTCAGGCGGTGAGAATTATCTTGCCGATTCCGCCCTTCTCCGCCGCTTCCTGTCCTTTGGCCGCGTCCTCCATGGGAAGCATGCGGTCGATCGGGATCTCAAGCTTGCCGGCCTTCACCTTCAGGGCCAGTTCCACGAGGCGGACCGGGTCCGGCTTGCACATGACCGGAACCACCTTGACTTTCGGGTGCAGTTCGGCGTTCGTCGGCGGCCCCAGCACGCTGGCGAAGATGCCGCCCGGCGAAACCTTTCCGATCAGCGTCTCGGCAGTCTCGTGGTCGACGGTGTCGGCGACCGCGTCGATCATACCCAGCTTCGCGAGCGCGTCCTTGTCATCGATCGCCAGCACCTGATCGGCACCGAGCTTCCCGGCCTCCGCCAACTGCCTGCTACGAACACCAGCGATCACCTTCGCGCCCGCGTCTTTCGCCACCCGCACTGCCGTACGCCCGACACCGCCCAGCGCACCGGTGACGAGCACCGTCTGACCCGCCTGAACAGCGGTGCCCAGCCGGATCAGCTGATCGCCCGTCAGCAGAACCAGCGGGAGCGCCGCCGCCTGCGTCAGCTCAATGCCCTCAGGAATCTTCGCCAGCTCGGAAGCCTTCACCACACACAGTTCGGCATAGGTGTGCTGCGCCAGCGCGAAGACTTTGTCGCCCGGCTGGAAATCTTCCACGCCTTCCCCCACCTGGCGCACGACCCCCGCCACATCGCGTCCGATGATGGCTGGAAACTCCAGCGGGAAGCGGGCCTTCGCCTCGCCCGAACGCATCTTCCAATCGACTGGATTGATGCTCACCGCTGCTACTCGCACCAGCACCTCGCCCGCGCCTGGCTGCGGATCGTCCGAGTCTTCCCACGTCAACTCTTCGGGCTTGCCATACTTGTGCAGAACAACCGCTTTCATCAGATCCTCCCGCGGCGCCGTTTCGTACCCCACACCGGGTCGTCAGCGCCAGCTTCGTTGGATGCGCTCGGCCTCACCCGGAGTCTCCGCCCGCGCGATTCGCCGGTCGACCTCGTCCGGAATCCAATCCTCCCAGTCGGGGCCTTCCGCCAAACGCTTGATCAGCTGGAAGCGCTCATTCAGCAACTGCAGCACATGCGGCACGACGATCTGCCGGCCGGCGATTCTGCCAGGCAATCCGAGCGGAAGGGAGAACCGCACGATGTCCCACAGCAGCGTCTGACCGTCGACCCACTGCAGATGATGATCGTGCTGAAAATGCTTGAACAGCCCGTGCCCCATCGTGTCCTGGAAGAAGTGCGGACGGTCAAAGCCGGTAATCAGCGTCTGGTGCCAGGCCGGCAGACCGAACTTGAAACCCATCCACCAGAGCCTGTCTCCCGACGCAATCAGTCCGTTGCGCCTGCCGGCCACTGGCGTCAACTTCAGCGTCCGTCGAACCAGATCGATGCTGGTGGACAGCAAGAAACAGCGCTCGACCGGCGCGTTGACGTGGATGCTTTCTTTCAGGCGAAACACCGGTGCGCGCACTCTCCCACACCGTTATACGTCACACGCCCGCTACCGGACCTGCCGCTTCGCCGTCCTCGTTCGTGATCTCAATATCGCCGGCCTGGTGCAATCGCAGCAGCTCCGCCGCGCGTTCCGCATCCTCCGGCTTCGAGACCGACAAGGTCAGCAGCGCGCCTCCATTGGGATCGCCCTCACTGCCTGTGCCTTCCAACAGCTCTTCCTTGCCCAGAAGCGCATTGACAGCCGCGCCGACCTTCTCCTCGAAGCCTGCGAAGCCGCGTTCCCCCGCGGTCCCGATCTCGAGTTTGGCATCCTCGGGCGGCAGCGGCGTCTCGCGATTCACCACCAGCACCATATTGCGCCGGTCGAAGCCATGCTCGACCAGCCGTTCCCGCATTGAATCCGCAATGTCCCGCGTCGCAAACGTCGCCAGCACCCGCATCGTTCCGTCTCCCTGTCGTTCCTTAAAGCTATCCCTTGGATGCAACCAGAGCCTGGGATGCAACCAGAGCCTGGGACGCGACCAGAGCCTGGGACGCGACCTATAGTTCCACCTGCTTCGAAGCGTTCAGCGCGCCGCATCGATCCATGAACGTGTCCAGGGAAGCGCTGCCTTCATCGCCTTTGCCTCGCACGCGCACGCTTACCGAGCCGGTCGCCGCTTCCTTGTCGCCGACGATCAGGATGAACGGCACCTTCTCGTTGGCGAAGTCGCGGATCTTGGCCTTCATCGCGTCGTTGCGTTCGTCCAGTTCGACGCGGAAGCCGGCGCCTTCCAGCTTCGCCTTGACTTGGCGCGCATAGTCGAGATGTTTGTCGGTTGAGATGGGCACGATACCGACCTGGACCGGCGTGAGCCAGAACGGAAATGCGCCCGCGTAGTGCTCGATCAGCACGCCGAAGAACCGCTCCACCGATCCGAATAACGCGCGGTGCACCATCACCGGCTGATGCAGCGCGCCATCCTCGCCCTTGTACTCGAGCTCGAAGCGCTTCGGCAGATTGAAGTCGAACTGCACGGTTGAAAGCTGCCACAGCCGCCCGAGCACATCGACCAGCTTGATGTCGATCTTGGGCCCGTAGAATGCGGCTTCGCCGGGGAAGCTCTTGAATGAAAGCCCACGCCCGGTCAGCACGTCACGCAGCGCACTCTCCGCGCGGTTCCAATCCTCCCCGGTCCCGACGAAGTCGCCGGCTTTGTCCGGATCGCGGGTCGAAAGCTCCACGCGATACTCGGCAAAGCCGAAGGTCTTCAGCACCGCTTCGGCGAAGTCCAGGCATGCCTCGATCTCACTCGTGATCTGGTCCGGCGTGCAGAAGATATGCGCATCGTCCTGGGTGAACCCGCGAACCCGCAGCAGGCCGTGCATGGTTCCCGAACGCTCATAGCGGTACACATTGCCCAGCTCCGCATAGCGCACCGGCAAGTCGCGATAGCTCTTCGGCGAGTTCTTGTAGATGAGGATGTGTCCGGGGCAGTTCATCGGCTTCAGCCGGTACTCCGCGTCGTCGAGCTCCATGGGCGGGTACATGTTCTCGCCATAGAAACCTTCGTGCCCGGAGACCTTCCACAGCTCGCGCCGCATAATGTGCGGCGTGTACACCATCTCGTAGCCGCGCCGGATGCATTCGTTGCGCATCCAGTCTTCCATGGTCTTGCGGATGAGCCCGCCCTTCGGATGCCAGAAAATGAGGCCCGCGCCCGCGACCTCCTGGATCGAGAACAGGTCGAGCTGTCTGCCCAGGACGCGATGATCGCGGGCTTTGATCTCCTCCAGCCTCGCGAAGTGCGCCTTCATATCTTTGTCATGGAAGAAGGCGGTCCCGTAAATGCGCTGCAGCTGCGGATTCTTCTCATCGCCCAGCCAGTACGCGCCCGCCACGCTGATGATTTTGAATGCCTTCAGGCGCCCGGTCGAGGGGATGTGCGGTCCGCGGCAGAAATCGGTAAAGCCGCCGTTTCGGTAGAGCGAGATCTGCTCCCCGGGCTGAGTAAAGCGCTCGATGAAATGCACTTTCATGAACTCGCCCGCCTCTTCGTAGTCGGCGAGGCCTGCTTCCCGCGGCTCGGTCACGCGCTCAAACTTCTCGTCGCGCGCAATCACTTCCGCCATACGCTTTTCGATCTCGGCGAGATCGGCCTCGGTAAGCGGCGTCTCACGGTAGATGTCATAGAAGAAGCCCTGATCGGTCGCCGGTCCATGGCCCAGCTTCGTCTCCGGGAAAAGCTCGAGAATCGCCGTCGCCATCACATGAGCGGCCGAGTGACGCAGCACCTTCAGTACGGCCTCGTCGTTCTCCTTCAGCAGCGTCAGTTCCACATCTTCGGTCAGCGGTGTCGCGAGGTCCACCAGTTT
>CAXTVJ010000021.1:27522-56656 GCA_964247715.1 uncultured Acidobacteriaceae bacterium
GACTGGGTCTCGACGGACTGACTCTCGGGGGACTGACTCTCGGGGGAGGGAGCATCGTCCTCACCGCCTTCCGCCTGGTTGATATCGAGCCCGGCCAGCGGGCGGATACGCGCCACCATCACCGCCTGCGCCAGTCTGGGCGAGATCGCTTCCGCGATCTGTAAAGGCGTCGTCCCCTCGGGAACCTCGCGTATGCTGCCGTCCGGGAGCTGAACCCTGACGGTTTCCACGGCTGCTGTGCTCATGCCTTCTCCACTCTCTTTGTGAGACTCTAAGCTCATCGGCTCTAAGCATAGAGGTTCCGTTCGGGGACACCAAGACGCGACGGTCACCCATACCCCTTACGGTTGGCCGCGCTCCCCCGCGGGAACCATTGCTTATTCACACCCTCAGTCCGTACTCTCGCCCCATCCCGCCAACCAGCGGGTCATCTCCGTACCGGCGAAAGGCATCACACCCACGATGCAGGTCCTTTGCAAAGCTTCGAACACCGTCAGCGATGTGCGCTGCCAGGTTTGCGGCCAGGGTTTTCTCGTTTACTGGTCGCGTACTTCCAAATCCGAGCAGGAGGCTACACGCAGCCACGTTCTGGATGCGCTTGCCGCCCATCACTCCACCTCTCAGACAGCCGACGCGCATCCGCGTTCCGGCTTCAATGTGCCCGACTGGTCGGGCGGCGCGCGTTTCTCCGGCGCCGCACTGCTCGGCGGAGCCGAAGGCTGGTCGATCTAGACGCATCCTCTCCCAGTGTCATGCACCTCTTTTGAAGGGCCGGTCCGGCGCGGGCCGGCTTTTCCGTTTCCTGGCGTCTCTACTCAGCCGCTGCTCCCGATCAAATGGGTGAACGGCGCCGATCCGTCTTTCCGTCACATCCGTCTTGTTTTACTTGTTCTTACGGTTTGAGGTGAAGGGCAGAGGAGCTAGCTCAGCGTCTCCATCAGCTTATTCAGGGTGCGGTTCAGGTCCTTGTCGTTGCGGCGCTGCTCGTCGATCTTGTTGATCGAATGCATGACGGTGGTGTGGTGCTTGCCGCCGAACTGGCGGCCGATCTCCGGCAGGCTGGCCTCCGTCATCTGCTTGGCCAGATACATGGCAATCTGGCGGGGGACCACAATCTGGCGGGAGTTGTTCTTCTGCTTCAGCTCCGGGACGCGCATGCCGAAGTGCTCGGCGACCGTGCGCTGGATCGCCTCGATCGTGATCTTGCGGACCTGGTTGTCAATGAATTGCTTGAGACACTGCTGGGCGACCGGCAGCGTGCACTCGACGGCGTGATGCGAGCACCACGCGATCACCCGGATGAGCGCGCCCTCGAGCTCGCGCACGTTGGTGCGGACGTTCGACGCGATGAAGAGCGCGACGTCGCCGGGCAGCGTGGCGTTCTCGCTTTCGGCCTTGCGCTGCAGGATGGCCACCTTGGTTTCGAGATCGGGCGGCTGAATATCGGCGATCAAACCCCATTCGAAGCGCGAACGCAGCCGCTCCTCGATGTGCTCCAGCTCTTTGGGCGAGCGATCGCTGGCGATGACGATCTGCTTCATGTCACCGTGCAGCGAGTTGAAGGTGTGGAAGAACTCCTCCTGCATGCGCTCCTTGCCGGCGAGGAACTGAACGTCATCGATGAGCAACACGTCGACCGAGCGGAACTTGTCGCGGAAGCCGGTCATGCGGTTCTGCCGGATGGCGTCGATGAGCTCATTGACGAACTTCTCGCCGCTCACATAGCTGATGGCGCAATGCGGGTTGCGCCGCTTGACCTCATGCCCGATGGCATGCATGAGGTGAGTCTTGCCCATGCCGACGCCGCCATAGAGGAAAAGCGGGTTATAGGCCTTGGACGGGCGCTCGGCGACAGCCTGGGCGGCGGCCAGCGCGAACTGATTGCCGGCGCCGGCCACGAAGCCATCAAACATGTAGCGCGGGTTCAGTTGCGAGGCACTGTGCCAGTCGAAGGCGGCCTGTTCGCGGGCGGGCGCAGCCGGTGCCTGCGGAGGCGGCGCCAACGGGCGTCCACTGCCACTGCCAGTGCCGTTCGGTTTAGGTGCGTTCGCGGAGTGACTGGGCAGGGGCGCAAAGCCGCCGTCCTCTCGCACGCGGGGGGCACTGGGATCCTGCTGCGGCGTCTCAAAGACGACGTCGTCGATCTCCAGCGCAAGCCGTTCAATGGCTTCTTCGATCAGGTCGGCATACTTGTCGCCGACATGCTCGAACTGTGCTGAAGGGATCCGGACGTACAGGGTCTTTCCCGCCTGGCGCGAGAACCGCGTCGGCTTCAACCAGGCCTCAAACGACTTCCGGTTGATCTTTTTTTCGAGCGCACCAAGGATGCGGACCCAGGGATTCAGCACGGCAGCGGCCGTCGGAACGAATGACATGCGTTCTCTTTCCTTCTCTCAACTTTTAAGTGCCGGTGTTGCAGGGAAACTGACCCTGAGCTGGCTCGTGCCCCGAAAGGTAGAGGCGAAAATGAGACAGGGGATCCCGCGAGCGCCGCATCTGCGGTGCCTTGGTACCATCTCGCGAGTTCCGTTTGAGCTGCCCGCACCCGTCTGAATTCAGACCGAAATACGAACGTAAATTCAACATTCCGTCAAGCGACAAGTCACGTCAAAAACATGCAGTGAGCTGTAACCGGACTGGATGAGCGGGTTTGATGGTAGCACGCCAAACACCGCTCGATTCAAGGCTGCGCGAGTGAAAATAACCGGTTGCACCAATCCCGGTGAAGTCCTCTGTACGCACCCTCCGTTCTGCATTCTCCTCCGGAACGATGCCTTAATCCAGATCCCTTGTTGACTCATCGGTTTGCCTGACGCGGCATGGCCGCGGCTCTTTCGGAACTGTTGTCGGAAGCACGACGCAGGGACGGAGTTTCGTGCGGTCCGGCACCGGCGAGCGACGGGAGACGCAATCAATCGTTCCCACGCCACCGCGCTTCGGGTATACTCAGGTCTTGTCGCCGCGGCTTTCGTGCGCGCGCATCGTACGAGTCACACGATCCGCCGAAGTCACCTCGACACACTTTGCGTTTGCTCCCGGGGCACGATCCTCAGGCGAGCCCAGGAGTTCCCACCATGCCGAAGCGTACCTTCCAGCCCAATCGCCGCCATCGCGCCAAGACGCACGGCTTCCTCTCGCGCATGAAGACCAAGGCAGGCGCCGCGGTTCTCAATCGCCGCCGAGCCAAGGGTCGCCACAAGATCGCCGTCTCCGCGGGCTTCCGCGACTAGCCGTTCACGATCTACCCAGAAAGAACCCACGCCGCAGCGCGTGGGTTCTTTGTGTCTGACAGCCTGTTCGCCGGCTGTACCGTATCGCAGAGATCACGGAGGCAAGTCGCCGATGAATCAGCCACTCTCTCTCGCTCACGTTGCCGCCTCGCTTCCGGAACTCTGGAGTCCGCGGGTCGTTGCCCGCGTCAACGACTCTCTGCTGAAGGTGGTTCGTGTGCAGGGTGAGTTCCCGTGGCACGCCCACAGGCACGAGGACGAACTCTTCCTGGTGCTGCGGGGTGCATTGACGATCGGTCGCGGCGAGCAAGATGGCGGACCGGTCACGCTGCTTCCCGGCGAGGCTTTTCTGGTGCCGCGCGGTCTGCGCCACAATACCAGCGCAGCCGAGGAGACCTGGATCGCGCTGTTCGAGCCCGTCTCCACGGCGCACACCGGCGATGAGCGTACGCCGCTCACACGCTCGCTCGAAGAGCAGCTGCGTCCGCTGCCCCTTTAGCTCCCGCCTTCTCCGCAGGTTCTGCGAGACAATGGAAGCGTGCCGACTGGATCGCCCAACTCGCTGCTGCGGCTGCACCGCCATGCCGATTACGGGCGCGTTTACGACGCGACGAAGAAGCAGCACGCGCGGCAGATGAGCTTCTTCTACTCGCTGCGTCCGCCGGAGCGGCGCTCCGCCACCCCCGGGCCGCGTGTCGGGCTTACCGTCGGCAAGGTGATCGGCAAGGCGCATGAGCGCAACCGCATCAAGCGGCGGATGCGTGAGTGCATCCGCAGGCACAGTGCGCTGCTGACCTTTCCCGTGGACGTGATTCTGCACCCGCGGCGCACCGTGCTCACGCTCGACCATCCCGCGCTCGACCGCGAGGTGGCGCAGGTCTTCCGGCAGATCCAGACGGCGCTCGTCAAAGCGCAAGGCCATCCCGGACCGCCTGCATCCCGGTGATGAGCGACTCTGGAGCCGGCCCCGTCCTCCGCCTCGCCTTCGCGTTCTACAAGCGTGTCGTTTCGCCGCTCCTGCATGGGCTGGGCGTGTCGCAGTGCATCTTCCTGCCGACCTGCTCGGAGTACGCGTACGTCGCCGTGGCCCGCTACGGCCTGATGCGCGGAGGCACGCTGGCCATGAGGCGGGTCGCGCGATGCCATCCTCTGAGCCAGGGCGGCATAGACCCGGTCCCCTGAAAGGCTGAGTCTCTTTCCTTCCGCAAGCATTTATCATCAAGGTCGGGATTACTCCCCCGGTTTTCCTCAATCGACACTCCCGGAAAGACAGGCAACGTGGCAGAGTTCAAGAACCCGAATCAGCAGGGCGCACCCGAAGGCCGCTCCACCATCATTCTGATGGCGCTCATGGCGGTGGCCTTCCTGGTCCTGCAGTGGTATCGCTCCCAGCACAACCCGCAGACCGCCTCGCCGCAGAACCCTGCCCAGACCTCCAGTCAGGCTGCGTCCCAAGGGCCGCCGCCCACCCCGACCGTTGCCGCGACCGTCGCCGGCCAGACGATTCAGGTGCCGGCCGTACAGCCGGTGGTGGCCGCCGCGCAGTCGACCACGACCGTTGAGAACGAACTCTACAAGATCACCTTCTCGAACAAGGGCGCCGATGTCACCAGCTGGATTCTGAAGAAGTTCACCGACTCCTACGGCAAGCCGCTCGATCTGGTGCATACCGATGCCGCCCTCAGGTTCGGCTATCCGCTCTCGCTCTACACCTATGACCCGACTCTGACGGCGAACCTGAATAACGCGCTCTATCTGCCCTCGTCGACCGGCAACCTGGCCGCGCCGGGGACGCTGACTTTCAAGTTCGTGCAGGGCGAATTCTCGGTGACGAAAACCTTTTCGTTCGACGACACCTACGTGCTGCATGCCGATACTCAGGTGCTGCGCAATGGCGCGCCGGTGCGCGCGCTGCTGGCCTGGCCGGGCGGCTTCGGCGATCAGGAGAACGCGCTCAGCTACAACGGGTCGCAGGTGGACTTCAGCCGCGACGGACATGAGCAGCACGATGCCTTCAAGAAGGTGACCGGCGGCGCCACCATGAACGGGCCGTTCGACTGGGCCGGCGTCTCCGACCTGTACTTCGCGTCGATCTTTCTGCCCGACGACCCGAACGACGCCACCATCGCGACTCTGCACAACGAACTCATCGTACCCAAGGCCGACCGCCATAACGGTCTGGGCCAGGGAGTCGCGATCCCGGCCAGCCAGCGCGATCCGGCTAAGGATCAAGTGAAGGTGCCGATCCTCGGCACCGCGATGGGCGACGTCTCCGGCCATGACCAGGTGCGGATCTTCGCCGGTCCCAAGGCGGTGGGCGTGCTGCGCAACATCCACGCGGCGAATGCCTCGGTCACGCTCGAGCCGCTGCTCGACTTTGGCTTCTTCGGACCGATCGGCAAGTATCTCTTCCTCGCGCTGCGCTTCTTCAACGAGCATGTCTCGAAGAACTGGGGCTGGGACATCATCTGGCTCACCATCGCGATCAACCTGCTGATTCTGCCGCTGCGCATCAAGACCATGCAGTCCGGGCTGAAGATGCAGCGCATCCAGCCGGAGATCGAGAAGATTAAAAAGAAGTACGCGCACCTGAAGATGACCGATCCCAAGCGCGCCGACATGAACGGCGAGATCATGGAGATCCAGAAGGCCAACGGCGTCAACATGTTCGGCGGATGCATTCCCACGCTGATCCAGATGCCGCTGCTCTTCGCCTTTTTCGCCATGCTGCCCAAGGTGGTGGAGCTGCGCCACGCGCACTGGGCCTGGCTGCCCGACCTCTCCGCCGCCGACCCGTATCACATCCTGCCGCTCTTCATGGGTGTCTCGATGTTTCTGGTGCAGTTCTATACGCCGTCTCCGGGTGTCGATCCGCAGCAGCAGAAGATGATGGCGTTCATGATGCCGGCCTTTTCTTTCTGGATGACGTGGAACTATGCCTCCGGCCTCGCGCTCTACTGGTCGGTCGGCAACGTCATCTCGATCGCCACCCAGGCCGTACTGATGCGGACGTCGATCGGCCGCGAGATGAAGGATTTGGCGGCGCGGCGGGCGCGGCGCAAAGCGGGGATCGGCATCGGCAGCGGGAGTGCCAATAGTCCCAAAACGATACAGGCGAAGGCGACGCGACGCTGAAGTTGCAAGTTTGGAACAACGCCGAAACTTAGTTCGCATTCGCTATCGCTTAATCCAATCTCGTCCCTGTATCGTCTCCCAGATGCACATTCAGGTTTACTGTCCCGTCCGGGCGGCCCTGGTG
Source organism: uncultured Acidobacteriaceae bacterium (assembly GCA_964247715.1). Taxonomy (GTDB): domain Bacteria; phylum Acidobacteriota; class Terriglobia; order Terriglobales; family Acidobacteriaceae; genus Edaphobacter. The sequence goes on from CAXTVJ010000021.1 coordinate 34,012, forward strand.
TGAGCACGTGGAGGCACGCGATGGGTCAGCAGAGCACGCCAATGACCCCGCAGGACAGGGTTGAGCAGCTTCTGAAGCATATGGTTACGGTCGCCGGACTGGACGTTCGGTTTACCGTGGAGACGAAAAAGACGAACGGGGAGGATGTCCTCTCCGCCGTATTCAGCGGTCCGGATACCGGATTGCTGCTGGCCCGGGATGCCGAGCTGTTGTTTGCCCTGGAACACCTGGCCGGACGCGCCCTGAGACTCGAACCGGAACAGCATCACTGTGTCAGCTTCGACGCCGCTGGCTTCAAGGAACATCGCGAACGGGCGCTGCTGAGCTCCGCGCATGCGGCGGTCGAGGCGGTACGCCTTACGGGCAGGGCCTGGCGCTTCGCACCCATGAGCTCCCGCGAACGGCGCATGCTGCATCTGGCGCTGGCCTCTTCGGGGCTGGAGAGCCGCTCGGAAGGGGAAGGTGCGGCGCGCTGTCTGGTGCTGCATCCGGCAGCAACGAGCTGAGCGCATGTGCTTTCTTATTTGCCGATGCAGAAGCTGGAGAAGATCACCGCCAGTACATCGTCGGTTGAAGTGGATCCCGTCAGGGAATCCAGCGCTTCGAGCGCCGCGCGCAGATCGAGGATGAGAAACTCGTGCGGCGTCGCGAGGCGGACGGCTGCGAGCGCACGGTCGATCGCGGTTGCCGCCTCGTCCAGCGCCGTCGCCTGACGCAGAGTCGTGATCACCGCGGAATCGGTCTCCGCACGTGCGCCGAGGATCCGGGCGATGGCGGCGCGCAGAGGCTGGAGCCCCTCGCCCGTCTTTGCCGAGACCCGCAGCGCGCCCGCAGGCTCGTCGCCGGACGCCGCCACGAGATCGCACTTGTTCCAGGCCAGCAGCAGGGGCCGACCGGTCAGGGCAGCCGCCGTGTCTTTATCCTCCGAACTGAGCCCGACCGAAGCGTCCACAACCTGGAGGACCAGATCGGCCTCCGCCATGGTGGCGTGGGAGCGCGCCACGCCGGCTCGTTCCGGCTCCGTCTCCGCGCTCTCCGGGAGCGCGCGCAGGCCGGCCGTATCAACCAGTTCAACCGGCACCCCCTCCATGCTGAGCCGCTCGGCCACGAGGTCGCGCGTGGTGCCCGGCTGCGCCGTGACGATGGAGCGTTCGGACCCGAGCAGCGCGTTGAAGAGAGACGATTTGCCCGCATTCGGCCTGCCCACGATCGCGAGCCGGGCACCTTCCCGCAGAAGACGTCCGTAACGATAGGAGCCGGCGAGCGCACCCAGCCGCTCGCGCAGCGCGGTGAGACGCGCGGCGATCTCCACGTCCGGCAGCAGATCGAGGTCGTCCTCCGCGAAGTCGATGCCGGCTTCAAGCTCAGCCAGCAAATGGATGAGTCGATCCTTCACCGGGCGAACGGCGGAGGCCACAGCGCCGCCCATCTGCGCGGCCGCTACACGCACCTGCTGCAGCGTCTGCGCGGCGATCAAATCGTGAACGGCCTCGGCCTGCGACAGGTCGAGGCGTCCGGAGAGAAAGGCGCGCCGCGTGAACTCACCGGGTTCGGCCAGCCGGGCACCGCGCTTCACAGCCATGCGCACCATCTGCTCCAGCAGCACAGGCGAGCCGTGCACGGCGATCTCCACCACATCCTCCCTGGTGGACGAGCGCGGCGCCGCGAAGAAGGTTACGACAGCCTCGTCCATCACCGCGCCGTGCTCGTCCAGTACCGCGCCGAAGCGGGCCTGCGCTGGTGCGAGTGAATGCCGCAGGCGCAGCATGGGTTCCGCGATGCGGCGAGCGTCCCCACCCGAAAGACGCACGATACCGATGCCGCCACGCCCCGGCGGCGTGGAGATGGCCACGACGGTATCGCGCTCGAGGACCATGCGCTTCGCTCAGCTCGGGTTAGAGCCCGGCGGCGGCGGCGGGTTCTGTTTACGGGTCGCGTCGAAGGCCGGCCGCTCGCGCAGATGGCCGTCCGGGGTCATGCCGCCGCGCAGACCGGCAAGAATCTGAGTCTGGAAGTCGTTGGCCGCACCCGGCGTGTTGGGCAGAAAGATGGTGTTGGTGCCGCCCCGGGTGCCGATATCCCGCAACGTGTCGAAGTACTGGGTCAGCAGCACCAGCGCCATCACATCCTCGCTGGTCGCGCCGGGAACGCCCTGCTGGAAGTGTTCGATGGATGCGCTGAGGCCGTCGATGATCGCCTGGCGCTCAGCCGCGATGCCTTTGCCCTGCAGCGCCTTCGATTCCGCCTCGGCCTCGGCCTGCTTCACCTTGAGGATCTTCTCCGCCTCGCCGCGCGCCTGTGCCGCCACCTGCTGCCGCTGCGCCGCATTGATGTCGTTCATCGCGGCCTTCACCTTCACGTCGGGCACGATGTCGGTGACCAGCGCGGTGAGGATGTTGAAGCCGAATCCCGACATGATCTGGTCGAGTTCCGTCTTGACCGCGACCGAAATGCCGCTCTGCTGCTCGAAGGTCTGATCGAGCGTCAGCTTCGGCACGTGCCCCAGAATCGAATTGAAGACGAAGCTTTCGATCTGCTTCTCCGGACGCGACAGCTTGTAAAACGACTCGAAGATCTTGTCGTCCAGCACCTGATACTGCACCGAAACCGGAATCTGGACGAACACGTTGTCGTGGGTCTTGGTCTCGACCGAGAACTGCGCCTGCCGCACCTGCAGATCGATGTAAAAGACGTTCTCCGCATAGGGCATCAGCACATGCAGGCCGGGGCGCAGAATGCGGTTGAACTTGCCGAAACGCTCGACGATGCCGGCGGTGGCGGTACGCACGGTCACGACACTCTTCACGACCGTGATGAGGACAAAGAGTGCGACGAAGAGCAGGAGAACCAGAAAGAACATGCCGACCGGCGTCATCGCAAGAGCCCTTCAGGCCCGAACGGCGTTCCCGGGCTCGGGCTAAGGATACACCGCGGAGGAGGGCGCTCCGGGAGCCGTGCCGGGCTGACTTCCAGCCAATGCACAGATCTCGAGGAAGGCGTGCGGGCGGCAGGTCCAGCCCTGCGCATGGACGGGATCGAGAGCGAGCAGCGGGTCGTGCGGATCGCTCTGAATGACGGCGCCGTCGTTGATGACGACTTCATCGACCGGGGCGAAGAGGATTGGCCGGGAAGCAGGCGAATCCGCCAGAGTCAGACGCATGTAATACCCGATTTCGAGGCTCTGCGACGGGATCCGGCTGGTGGGCATGACGGGCTGCGGGCCCACCGGGATGATGGCGAGATCAAGCCACGGCGTGTTGTACAGGATGGAGCCGGTGCGGCGCATCAGGCGCGCGGTGCTCCAGTAATAGGGGTCGTAGGTGATCCTGGTCTTGAGAACGTCGTAACCGTCCGGCCAGAGCGCCAGCGCGACCTGATGCCCGGACTGCACCGGCATAGTCTCGATCTGCGCGATCTGCCGGGCAATGGGCGTGAGCCGCATCTGAGCCAGGCCGAGCGCGACCGCCAGCAGCAGCAGGGACGCTGTCGCCGAGATCAGCAGGCGGCGTCTGCCGAGATCGAAGCCGGGCATCTGCGCGCCGCTGGCACCCGCCAGCACGGCCAGCAGGGGAAAGATCATCAAGCGCGACGAGAAGAGATGCGAAGCGTTCAGGTCAGGCGGCAGAATCGGGACCGCGATCCAGAGCAGTACCGCCAGCGCGAGCCAGGTGTCGGCGAGGGTCCAGCGGCGCAGCTTCCGGTCGCGCCGAAGCTGTGCGACGGCAAAGGCCAGCGCGGCAAAGGCGGCCAGAAACATCGACCCGCGGCGCAGCATGCCCAGCATGCCCCTGGGCGAGAAGACATCGACCGTGCCGAGGATCTCGATGCCGATCACCACCGCGCGGACCGCCGCCCGGTAGGTCGCGTGGGAGCTGTCCACCTGCTGGGTAAGGTGCGCCACCGTGAAGAGCTTCACGTAACCAAGCGTGAGCGCCGCGAGAAAGGCGGCAAGGGCGTCGCGCCGGAAGGCCGGCGAGCCGGGCGGGATGCGTCGCACCAGGCGGATCGCCAGTTCCACAAAGCAGAAGCCAAGCACGAAGACCAGCGGCACGGGATGCGTGAGCATCATCAGAACGGCAAGGGCGACGAACGCCACCAGCCGGCGCGGGTTGCGGGCGTCCGCCGGCGACTGCGCGACCCGGCACCATAATCCCAGCGCCCACAACGCCAGCGCCAGCGAGAGACAGAAGTTGACGAAGCCCATGCCCAGCGGCCAGTTCAAATCCAGCGGAATCGCGAGCAGCGAGAACGCGTCGCCCGAGGGGCCGAGGCTGCGCGCGAGAAACCGCATGCCGAAGAGAAACAGCACGACATAGAGGCAGATCACGAGCTTATCCGCCATCACCAGCGAGACGAAGTGCCCGAGGCTGAGCAGCAGGTAGTAGTAGAGGGCGTACGGCGGCAGCACATGCTTGATTGTGTAGAAGTGCGGGAACAGGCCCGGATCGCGTCCAAAGAGCAGGGCCTGCATGATGCGGGCATAGTAGAGGTGCATCGGCCCGTCCTGCGTAGGGAACAGCGGAAGCGAGAGAATAAACGCGCAGTACGCGAGTGCCGCCACCCCCATCACGAGCAGCGAGACGCGGGCGGCCGGGGCGCGCAGCTCTGCTGAACTACGGGTGTCGATCGCAGGGGCAGCAGGATCAGGGCGCAAGGGTTGTCTCCAAGTCAATGCTGAAAGAGATGCGAACGGAAATCGTTCCAGGCCGCAGTATCGCCGGTAGCCAGCAGACGCCCACGGTACGAACGTGTAGCCGGCTCACTTTCTCCGCGAGGGCGGCCCGTTAGCATAGAGGTATGGCCGCCCATTTCCAGCCTGAAGCGCTCACATTTCTCCGTGCCCTGAAGCGTCACAATGACCGTGACTGGTTCAACGAGCGCAAGCTCCTCTACGAGCAGGAGCTGAAGACGCCGATGCTCGCCGTCATCGCCGAGGTGAACGAGAGCTTCGCCGAGTGGGGCCCCGAGTTCCTGCGCGATCCGGCCAAATGCTTCTTCCGTATCTATCGCGATACCCGCTTTTCGAAGGACAAGCGGCCGTATAAGGACCACATCGCCGCATGGTGGGTGCGGCAGGGTCTGGAGAAGACCTCAGGCGCAGGCTTCTATCTGGAGGTCGGGCCGGAGCGTGTGGTGGTGGGCGCGGGCTGCTACATGCCGGAGCGGGAACAGCTCCTCGCGATTCGACGGCATCTGGAGACGGCGCACCCTGAGATGCGCGCGCTGCTCGGCGCGCCGGCTCTGAAGAAGGCCGGGATGACCGAGTTCGACGGGCTCACACTGACGCGGCCGCCCAGGGGTTTCGCCGCCGATCATCCCGGGATCGACCTGATCATGCGCAAGCAGTGGGGTGTGGGGGCGCACCTCGCGCCGGAGCTCGCGCTGGCGCCGGCTCTGGTGGCGGAGACGGTGCACCGTTTTCGGCTGGCGCTGCCGCTGGTACGCCTGCTGAATGGGCCGCTGACTCCGGCGAAGAAGCCGCTGTTCTGACCGGAAGCCGAGCTCCTTCGGGGCGGTTCGCCGTGCGGAAAAGGCAGGAAATCCGCGCCTGAAAAGGTACAAAACCCGGTAAAACCCGGAAATTACTGTGGAAACGCTGCATTTGGCGTTGACAAAGCATTCCGGACAGCGGATCGTGGAAACCGGTACGGTTCCGGAAACCCGCGTGAACACTGGCGATTTCGCCTTCACAACGCCGGAACCCATCGTGCGCGGCACCGGTCCGCGACCCCGTTATGCAGCAATCTATCCACGATCGAAGGATCGAATCAAGGAGTAAAGACAGATGGCAAAAGGTATGACCAAGACCGCCCTCATCCGCGCGATGGCCGAGAAGCTCGAGTTCACCAATAAGCAGAGCCTGGCGTTTTTCACCCTGCTCGCCGATACGGCGGTGAAGGAGACCAAGAAGAACGGCGAGTTTACCATTCCGGGCATCGGCAAGCTCGTCAAAGCGGAGCGCAAGGCGCGTCTCGGCCGCAACCCCCAGACCGGTGAGACGATTAAGATCAAGGCAAAGACCGTGGTGAAGTTCCGCATCGCCAAGACGGCGAAAGACGCGATCGCGCCGGTTAAGAAGTAGCTCAGCGATACGCTGGACTCAAGAATGCCCCACGTCTCCGGATGGAGGCGTGGGGGCTGGCTCCGCTGAGTAACTCCTATTCTGCGATTGGCGGCACGGCTGCGGCGGTGCTTTTCTGCGCGGAAGGCAGGAACGCCCGGCAGACGATCGAAAGACCGACGCTGACCAGCACGCACCGGATCAGCAGGTCCGCGTTGTAGCGCCAGCCGAGCGCCGCATACGAGAGCGCTACCCCCCAGAAATAGATCTCCCCGAGGAACGCCTGGCCCCAGCGCGGCGCGCGCCCGGACGGCGCAACCTTCGAGCGCAGCCTCGGCCAGAGCCGCGGCACCAGCGTCCGATACGCCTGATACGCCGCGCCCAGGGTGCGCAGGAGAAACGTCTCTTCGCTGCGGATCAAGACCATCTGCAATGCGCCGATCGCGACGATCGTAAAGATTGCGCCGGAGCGGGGCATCAGCAGCGCCAGCGCCAAGGTGTGCAGAAACGTCCCTGCATACAGCGGATTGCGCAGATGGCCGAATGGGCCGTCGGTCAGGATGCCGCCCATCTCCCCCGAGGCCTGGTGCATCCCGCGGTCCTGAACGATCTCGGAACCCAGGTAGGCCGCGCCCCACGTCCGCAGCCCCGCACCGGCCAGCGCGCACGCGATCGCCACGCCCAGCAGCAGGTTGAACGCGCCAAGCAGGCCCATCGCTCCACTCATCGCCAGATTGGCCGCGAGGATGCCCCACACGTGCGCGTTCGGTCCGCGCGGGTCAAGGTGCAGCAGGTAGTTCCACGGAGCGGTAAAACCAAGCAGGAAGACGAGAAAGTGGAGCCCGTACCGCATGCGGAACAGCGTGGCGCTCACGCTGTCTCCTTCGCCGCGACCCGGTGAACTCATAACGCCGGCACCGCAACTGGCACGGGTCCCGGCTGCCGGACCGCGCTCATGTGCTCGACCGCGGCGGGATGCGCTTCGTCCTTATAGACCGTGCCCGCCTTCATCACGAACTTCACATGCTCGAGCATGGTGATGTCCTTCATGGGGTCGCCTTCGACGGCGATGACGTCAGCCCATTTGCCCGGCTCCAGCGACCCGACCTTATCGGTCCAGCCCATCAGGTCCGCCGCATTCAGTGTGCCGGTCTGCAGCGCGGCCAGCGGCGTCATGCCGTACTGATTGACGTAGACGTCGAGTTCATGTGCGTTCAACCCGTGCGGATAGACCGCCGCATCCGTGCCCAGCGCAATCTTCACCCCCGCCTGGATCGCGCGCTTGTGATTCGCCTTCATGGCGTTGCCGACATCGGTCATCTTCTGCTGGTAGAGCGCAGGCAGGTGGCCGTTCTCCTTCATCCAGTCCACCAGGTATGCCGTCGGCACGAGATACGTCCCGTGCGCCTTCATGATGCGGATATCTTCGTCGTCGATATAGCTTCCGTGCTCGATGGAGTCGACGCCGGCCTCACTGGCCCACGCGATCGCCTGCGCGCCGTGCGCATGCGCGGCCACCTTCCGGCCCAGCCGGTGCGCATCCGCCACGATCGCCTTCATCTCTTCCATCGTGTACTGCGAGGCCTGCGGGTCATCCCCCTTCGAAAGCACGCCGCCGGATGCGCCGATCTTGATCAGATCCGCGCCGTACTTGATGTTTTCGCGCACCATATGCTGCACGGCCGGGATGCCGTCGGCCACGCCCTCGCCCACCACGTGATACTGCGACGGCAGCAGATTCTCGTCCATGTGACCGCCGGTGATGCCCAGCGCCGGCCCCGACACCTGCATATGCGGGCCGGGTACCTCGCCCGCATCGATCGCGTCGCGCAGCGCCACATCCGACCAGCCGTCCGCGCCCACGTTGCGTACGGTGGTAAAGCCTGCCTCGAGCGTGGTCTTCGCGTTGGCTACGCCGTGGATTGCCTCCTTCGCGGGCGTCTGCGAGAGCTCATAGTAAGGATCGAAGTTCGGCTGCATCGTCAAATGCGTGTGTACGTCGATCAGCCCGGGAAGCACGGTCATGCCTGAGAGATCAATCTCGCGATCGCCGGCCTGTTTCAGGGCCTGCGCCGTCGGTACCACCGCCGTTACTTTGTCGCCGGTCACAACGACCGTGGCGTTCTGCATCTCGCGGCCGGTATGCACATCGAGCACCGCGCCCGCGCGCACCAGCGTCCGTGCCGAAGTCTGGGCGCGGGATGCGCTTCCAAGCGGCAAAAGTAACAACAGTAGATACATACAGGAGAAACGCGCCGTCATAGAGTTCCTTTCGTCTGATCTGCCTGGATCGCCGTGCATCGTCGCACCCGTGCTTCGCCGTCAGCGATCCGCCAGAGCCGACATCAGCAGATCGAAATCCTCGAGACTGGCGTACTCGATCACCACCCGACCCTTTCCGCCATGATCTTCCACCTTCACCCGCAGGCCGAGGGAGCGACGCAGCCTGCTCTCCGCTTCGCCCACGTTCGGATCACGTGGCGGCTCCGGCTTAGCCTGCTTTGCCGTTTTGGACTCCGGGTGCAGCAGCCCCTGCACGTAGCTCTCTGTCTGTCTTACGGACATGGAGAGGGCCGTCACCTTCTGCGCCGCCGCGGTCATCTGCGCGGGCGTGGGCAGCGCGAGCAGAGTGCGTGCATGGCCAAAGCTGAGGTCGCCCGCCTCAACCTTCGCCTGAATGCCTTCAGGAAGTTTCAGCAGCCGCAGAAAATTCGCGATCGATGCGCGTCCCTGGCCGGTGCGGGTTGCCATCTGCTCCTGCGTCATCTGGAAGTCGTGCGCCAGCCGCTGAAAGGCACGGGCCTGTTCCATCGGGTTCAGGTCCGCCCGCTGCAGGTTTTCGACGATGGTCATCTCCATCGCCTGCTCATCGGAGACATCGCGCACGATGGCCGGAATGGTAGCCTTGCCGGCCTCACGGGAAGCGAGCAGCCGGCGTTCGCCCGTAATCAACTGGTACCGTCCATCACTCAGGCCGCGCACGACAATCGGCTGCACGACGCCACTAGCCGCGATCGACTGTGCGAGTTCGGTCAGCTTCTCTGGATCGAATCTCGTTCGCGTTTGGAAGGGATTCCGCTCGATGGCACCAAGGGCCACTTCCAGCGGCTTACCATCCGCGGAGGGCTGGGCGGGCGGAAGCGGTGTGGCAGGCCGAGGCGGCAGCAGCGCCTCCAGTCCGCGGCCAAGGGCCCGTCGCCTGGGATCCTGTTTCGCGTCCGAGTGGGCAGGCGGGCGATCGCTGAGAAGACTCATGCGTGGCTCATTTCTTTCTTCCGTTTGGATTCCGGCATACCGTTGCGCGTGAGCAGCTCCCGGGCAAGCTCCGCGTAAGCTTCCGCGCCGCGGGATCGAGGATCGTAAAGAGAGACCGGCAGACCGTGGCTGGGAGCTTCGGCCAGCCGCACATTGCGCGGGATGGTCGTCTTGAACAGCTTGTTGCCGAAGAATTCGCGCAGGTTGGCCGTGACCTGCTGTGAGAGGTTGGTGCGGTCGTCGTACATCGTCAACAGAACCCCTTCGAGACCCAGTGCCGGGTTAAGAGCCTGCGCAACACGATCAAGCGTCGAGATCAACTCCGAAACGCCTTCAAGGGCGTAGTACTCGGCTTGGAGCGGCACGAGCAAGCCCTGCGCCGCGACGAGCGCGTTGAGAGTAAGGAGGTCGAGCGCGGGCGGGCAGTCCAGTACGACGAAGTCCAGGGGCCGTGCAAGTTCGGCGACAGCTTCCTTCAGGCGGAACTCTCGCCGCTCCAAGGTCACCAGTTCAATGCTGGCTCCAATGAGGTTCCGGCTGCCAGGGATCAGGCTGAGCGTTTCGATACCGGTCGGCTGCATAGCCTCTTCCAGCGTCGTCGACCCCAGGAGGACGTCATAGATAGAGAGACGCTGTGGTTCGTCAGCGTGCTGCCGCCGAAAGCCCAAGCCACCCGTGGTGTTGGCCTGAGGATCGCAATCGATAAGGAGGATGCGGTAGTGAAGCTGTGCGAGAGCTGCGCTCAGGTTGACGGCAGTCGTGGTTTTGCCGACCCCGCCCTTTTGATTCACCACCGCAAGTACGCGGGGGGGTGAGATTTGATCGTATGCGGCGGATACTGGAGTGGGCATGAGGCTGTCAGTCGAGACTAACGGCTGATGCCGGGCAACGCAACGGCCTGTGTTCCACGTGGAACACAGGCCGTGAGAATCTTACTGCGGAATTCAGTCTTCGATTGCCGCGGCCCGTACTTCAGCAAGGCTGAAGACTCTTGCATCCGCTGCGTAGCGACCGGCGTCGCGCGCGGCATGACGAAGCGTGTGCACCATGTACCGTATCTCCAGGCGGGAGAGCGGCGCATACAAGCCCATCGGCTCTACGGTGCGAATGCCGTTCCCGCACCCGCGGCATGACCGGCGACGATCGTTCCGTGGTTCGGCCGCGTCCGTCGGGTCACAAATGCAGTGCAGCGTACCCAGCTGGGACAGGTTCATCAGCGAGTGTTTTTCACGCGGTCCGTCCGCCAGAGAGAGGTTCAGAACTCCCAGACGAGACATGAGGGCAGCCGCATAGCCTGCACACAGCAGCAGGGAGCAAACCGGGAGAACGTATTCTGAGATCACGGGAGACATGGGTTCACCTCGAAACGGGGTAGCGCCTGAAATCAGCTTAGGCATGCCAGCCCTGTCCGCCCATGTCACTTTCGCTGCAGCTTGTACCACTTTGGGGTCAAACGTGTTCATTACTGCTCCATGTTCCACGTGGAACATACGGAAGCCGCTCAGCTATCGCATCAGGTGAAGAACAGACCGTCCGCCGCCCGGAACCAGTAATCCGTTGACGCCCTGCAATGGATCGCCCGAGGTGGTCAGGTGCGCGATCATCCCGCCCTGACGCAGACGTCGTCTGCCAAGCTGTAAGGCGTGCTCGGGTCGATCAACCGCTCGAAGCGTCACCACATCAAAGCATCGGCTCTCTGGAAGCAGTTCAACCCGATCGGCCCAGACTTCGGTTGGCAGGCCAAGGGTGCGTACCACTTCACGCAGGAACGAAGCCTTCTTGTTCTGAGACTCGGCCACGACCACTGTAAGGTAAGGCCGGGCAAGCTGGATCGGAAGCCCGGGGAACCCAGCGCCTGACCCCAGATCGAGAAGGTTCTCAGCAAAAATTGGCAGATGGCGAGCCACAAAGAGCGACTCGCCGAAATGCCGACGAACGATCTGCTCCGGCGCGCGGATCGCGGACAGATTCGTGCGTGCATTCCATTTGAGCAGCAGGTCGAGATATGTCGACAGCTGATCGAGCAACAGTGAAGTCGTGTTCGACTCGTAGGGTGCCAGCAGGTCCGCGATCTGCCCGCGGGAAAAAGCCGGCATCACCCCGCAACCGAAGTCGTGACGATTCGCGGCGCCCAGACCCCCGCCTCGGCAATGAGGCGAGAGAACAAGGCACGGGAGGTAGCGCTTGAAGCGGTCGTACGTTCGGGGTGCCACTGCACCCCGAGTACGAAGTGGGTCGTGTTTGCGTGCTGCGGGCCTTCGATGGATTCAATGACCGCATCCTGCGGGCAACGCGCGCAGATACGCAGGCCATCGCCGGGCACCGCGATCGCCTGGTGATGCGAGGAGTTCACCGGAAGACGGCAGAAACCGTCGACCTCCGGTGCCTCAGCCGGGTCAACGATTCCGCTGAGCAGCGACCCGGGTGCGATGGCGGCAGTATGAGCAACGGCGACAGCGCGCGGCGCGGAGTGGTTGACCGGAAAGACGGTTAGATCCTGCACCAGCGAGCCGGAGCGCCACACGTTCAGGATCTGAGCACCGAAACAGATCCCGAGGACGGGCTTGTAGAGGTTGTGGGCATCCTGCAGGAGCAACTCGTCGACGTTCTCACGCGCCAGATCCGCGCGCGTTGTGGCTGACTGACGCTCCTGTCCGTATTTGGCCGGGTTCACATCGGCCGGACTGCCTGGCAGCAACACGCCCTGACACGCATTGGCCAGTTCCGCGATCGCGCGCGGCGATAAGTCGAGACGCAGCAGAACGGGCTCACCTCCTGCCTGGTGTACGGCATCGGCATACGCCTGCCAGTTGAGCCGGTTGTACTCGAGATCGTTGCTGGTAGGAAGTGGTATGGCGATCCGAGGGTGCACACGTTCAGTGTATCGGACGGGCCAAGACTTACCTGAGAACTGTCGCATACGAGTCCGGAGCAACTCTGTTCCACGTGGAACATCAGGCAAGGGGATCGGAATGGACGCGAGAAAGCTCCGTGATGGCAGCAAAGAGCCTCTCCGTGAGGGATTCAGCTTCTCGCGCGGTCAGTCCGTGTGTCGACAGAGGCTCACCGAGGATCACTCTAAGCGGACGCGGCGTGAGGTGGTAGGTGTGCATCGGCAGGAGCTCGTACGTGCCGATCAGCGCCACGGGCACGAGGGGCACCCGCGCACGGATGGCCATGAATGCAGCGCCGGATTGAAATGAGTGCAACACTCCATCTTCGGTTCGGCCACCCTCTGGAAACAGCATGATCGGCATACCCGCCTGGAGCGTCTTCACTCCCCGCAGCAATCCGGCCACCGCCGACCTCGGTGAGTCGGCCGCGATCGGCACCTGTCCGGAACGTTTCAGATACCAGCCGATGAACGGTACCGTCCACAGCGACTGTTTCGCCAGAATCCGGAATTGAAAGGGTAGTTTGGCGAACAGCATCGGCGTATCGAAGTAACTGAGGTGGTTGGACGCATAGACCGCTGCGCCGGCCGGGAGACGTTCGAGACCGATCACCTCCACGGGGGAGAGACTGATCGCGAGCAGAACCCGCGCCCACGCACGAGCGATCGCATGTTGCCGGCGACCTGATTTGTCCCAGACTCCAATGATCAGAGCGATGGAGCCGAAGAAGCAGGTAGCGAGCACAATCAGGGGCAAGAGCAGCAGGTAAGTCAGCCATCGGAGCGGCGCACGTCCGCGGCCTGTCGATGCGGACTGGAATGCCTCCGCTCCGAGATCTTCTTCACTGCTGGCATGGCCGGTACTTTTCTCTTGCAACGCAGCTGGCACGTCACCAGAGCTGTTCATGCGTGGACCTCGGCTGCGGCCAAGGCAAGAGAACGCACCTGCCCGACGAGATAGACAGAACCCGTGACCACGATCAGACCCTCCGGTGGTGTGACGGCTCGGGCCTCCGCGAGGGCGGCCTCCGCGTGCGGCGCTGCATGGGTCGCGATCCCGAGCGCCTGCGCGGCCAGAAGCAGCTCGTCCACGGTCGCCGCACGCGGGTTAGCGATCGGTGCAAGAACGATGTGGTCCCGGAGCCGCTTCGGATCGCCATCCGGCGAAGAGTCGAACATGGGGAAAAGAATCCGAGACATCTCCGAAAGGTTTTTGTCGCGGAGACAGGAAAAGATCAGGGTGCGGGGGCGGTCTTCCGGCAGTCCGGCCAGCGCGGCGCGCAGGGTCCATGCTCCCGCAGGATTGTGCGCCACGTCGAGCAGCAGGTTCGGCGGCAAAAACTCGAGCCTGCCAGGCCAGCGTGTCTTGCGGATGCCTGCCGCTATCTCTGCGTTGCTGATATCGTAACCGTGATGGTTGCGTAACTCGACGACCGTGGCGAGTGCCAGCGCGAGATTGCGCTGCTGATGCGCGCCATACAGCGGGGAGTCGACTTCGAGCAGCCCGGGCTCGCTCGCATCTTCGAGATGCAGCAGGTACCGGTTGCGCGGAAGAGGGTCGGCTCCGTCGCTGTCCCGGTCGGGCCGATTGCGCCGGGCGGGTGGCAGACATGGGGATGCATCGACGCCGCGGACGTGAAGACGTTCGGCCGCCTCACCGATGGCCTGATTGGCTTCGGGATGCTGCGAAAGGGTGACGAGGGTTCCGCCCTCACGCAGGATGCCGCATTTTTCGGCGGCAATGGCCGCGATCGTTTCGCCGAGATACTCCTGGTGATCCAGCGCGATATCGGTAATCACCGAGACCAGCGGCTGAACGATGTTGGTGGCGTCGAGTCGCCCCCCGAGGCCGACCTCGAGGACCATGATCTCGGCGCGCGGCTCCGCCTCCGGTTCGTCCGCGCTGCCGAAGAACGCGAATGCGAGCGCAGTCAGACGCTCAAAAAAGCTGGGCGGATACGGCAGATCGCCGGCGGTGACCAGGCGCGTCGCCGCTTCATCGACCAGCGTGTACAGCCGGGCAAAGTCGTTATCGGCGATGGGCTCGAGCGAAAGCTCGCCCTCGCTGCCACGTGCGCTGAAGGATCCGTATTCGCTGGGCAGCACGGGACGCGCGAGCTGGATCCGCTCATTAACGCGGGCGAGATGCGGGCTGGTGTAGAGGCCGGTGCGATAGCCCGCCGCCGTGAGGATAGCGGCCAGGCTCGCGGCGGTTGAGCCCTTGCCGTTCGTTCCGGCGATCAGGAGGGAAGGCGCACGCTCCTGCGGATTGCCAAGTGCGGCCGCGAGCGCGCGCATGTGGGCGAGCTCGAACTTGCGCCGTGGCGGCAGCGTGCCGTCTGGGTTCGGCGCGGGCGGGGCAAGCTCGGGCGCCAGCGCGTGCAGATGCGCGACCGCTTCGGCGTAGTTCATCACGTCCTCATTCTATGGCTTCCGCGGGTCACGGTACGGAGGTACGTCCGCTTGTTGTCCGAATCCGGTCAGGTGGAGATTCACGACGATGAACTCCCTGGGAGAGAACCGGCGCAGGGCGCTCGGTCACCCGGAGGAGACAATGCACGATCTATTCACGATGGCGGGATTTCTGACGATGCTGATGGCACCCTGCATGGTGGCCATGCACACGGGGCTCTATCAAGGTGCGGAAGGCTACATGCGCGAAGAGGCGGAGCTCGAGGAAATGGAGCTCCGCCACATTCCTGGCGGGAGGCAGGATTAAGGCGTCAGCGCGCCGCTTCCGCGACGGAAGGGATGAAGCCCGCGAGCAGGTCTTCGCGCGAGACGGTGCCCATATCCACGGCACTGGTGCCGCCCGCGAGAACGATGTTGACGTCGGTGAGCCCAATGAAGCCGAGAATCTGCTTCAGATAGCCGGACTCCTGGTTGTAGCTCTCCGCATAGGCGCCCGGCCCGTAGGAGCCGGCGGAGGCAATCAGAACCGTCGTCTTCTTGTTCTTGAGGAGTCCCTCGTAGGCCGGCGTGAAGGTCACGTTCACGCGCGTGACCTGATCGATGTACGCCTTCACAATGGCGGGAACCTGAAAGTTATACATCGGCGTGCCGAGCACGATGTGGTCCGCTGCCTTGAGTTCCGCAATCAGTTCGTTCGAGACCTCAAGCGCCTTTTTCATCTCCGGCGAGTGCTGTTCGTCGGGCGTATAGGCTCCGGCGATCCAGGGCAGATCGACGAACGGCAGCATCGTCTTGCAAAGGTCGCGGGTGACGACCTCCCCCTGATGAGTCTTCTTCCACTCTTCGACAAATGTCCTGGTGAGCGAGCGGGAGATGGAGTATTCACCGCGGGGGCTGGCGACGATCGAAAGCAGGGTGGGCATAGGGCGGAACCTCTCAGAGCAGGGATGACTGTTGGAACAGCTATTCGTTCGATGTCCGCGGATCAGCAAGTGATGCGGAAATCATCTGGAACTTGAGCGCTCGTGCGGCAGACGAAGCACTCCCGTAACGAAGATAAGCGCGGCCTGCTCGGTGATCTCTCCCTCGTTGGACGCCCACGAACCGTCGCGGGTGCAGAGATCGAGATAGCAGCGCGCGGCGGGAGTGCCCTGCTGCTGCAGCGCACGCAGGGCAGGATCGGCGCCGTCAGGAACTGCGTTGGGGCCGAAGACCGCCCAGCCAGGCATGACGACTCCGTAGTCGCGGTAGGTCCAGTGCCACGGGTGTTCGACCGGGTGAGTCCCGAAGCCAGTGACGAACGAGTGCTGGACGGCGTTGTTGCCCAGCAGCCATGCGAGCTGGTCGCCCGCTGCCCGACGAAGGCTTGCGGATGGTTGCAGTGCATCGGCCATGAGGAAGAGCGCGGCGCGATGGAGCACACGTTCGGCGCTGCCCCACCAGTAATCCCCGTCACCGAGTGCGACCCGGAAAGGGCGCTGCACGGCCGCTTCGGCAAGCGAGTTGGCCTTGCTCACCAGGGCCGATCGTGCGGCCACGCGCAGGGCGGGTGCAGCGGTGGAGCTCGACGCGAGGTCGTAGAGGCCCAGCAGCGACGGATCCATCCAGCTCACCTCGTGCACCTCTTGCCGGCGGTCGGCTGCGCCAATCCGGCTCAGAAGTGCCGGCGCGCACTCAGGACAGGTGAGGGCATGCTCCGCCTGAGCCCACAAAAGCTCACCGGAAAAGTCGTGCTCTATGTAGAACGGATCGTTGGCCGGTGTGCCTGGATGAGCCTGCAGCCAGATCCAGGCACGATCGGCGGCCATGCGATACCTCCGGGACCGGTCGTGATCCGATCGCGCGAAAAATTGTGACGCCTGATAGAGGACGGCCGCCGCATTGGCGGTGCTGTGGGTGGAGGCCGGCGCGGCGATACGGGGATTGGGGTCGAGCTCCGGTGATTTGCCCCACGCCGCCGAAAGCGATGCCTGCGTGACGCCGTCGACCTTCTGCCGCACGCCGCCATCCGGGTCCTGCATCTTCAGAATCCAGTCGAGCCCCCATCGGGCTTCATCGAGCAGTGCCGTGTCCGGCATTCCGGCCCGCTGCTGCAAGGCGTACAGATCCAGCAGATCACTCACCGTGATGGCCGCGAGCATCGACCACTTTCCGTAGTCGCCGGCGTTGTACCAGCCACCGGTCAGGTCGCGACGGACGCTGGTCCCGGCGAGGACGGCATCGGCAAGGTGCGAGGCGGGACGATGGATGCCGGTCACGGGGTCGTCGATTGCGGTTCCGCTCCGGACGATCGACAGGGTACGGAGGGAGGCAGCGTAGAGGGCGGACGAGACCGAAGGTGCGACGGGCACCGGCGGCGCGGCGGGTGCGACGGCCCGCGCCGTTTGACACAGCACCAGAGCGGCCAGAGTGAAGAGCTTCATACCGGCTGAGCGTACAGGTTGCCGGGTCACGATTGCACTCGTCTTGCAAGCCGGTTGTACGAATTGGGCTCCTCGTCTGCCTGACAGCTCAGTAGCTGAGATAGACGCCTTTGCGCACCCACTCCGTCGCTCGCAACTGTGCCAGCATGAAAGCCGCCACATCCGCCCTGGCGATAGAGGATCCGTTCCGCGGCAGCGCCTCTCCGTCGATGCGGAAGCGGTCGCGTGGCGAGCCGTTGGTCAGCATCGGCGGCATGACCATCGTCCAGTCCAGATTGCTCGACGAAAGAACCGCCCACTGCGCGCGCTGCGAGGTGACCGGCCACTTCAGCACGGTCGTATAGACCAGCTTCTCGACAATCCACCTTCGCCACGCCGGCTGTTTGCTGAGCGAGTCATCCAGCGCGCCTGCGGAGCCCAGCGCCACGAGTCTCCGCACGCCCGCAAGCTCCATCGCCTCGGCGATCAGGGGCACCGCGCGCTCGAGGACGTCCTCCCTGCCCAGCGAACGCGCGCCAAGAGCGGAAAGCACCGCATCCGCGCGCTCGAGCGTGACCGCAATCGCCCGTGAATCGAAGGCATTGCCCTGAACGACACGCACCCGGTCCGCGTACGGGTACTTCTCCGGCGTCCGTACCAGCGCGGAGACGGTATGCCCCTCCTCGAGCGCAAGCTCCGTCAGCAGACGTCCCGTTGCACCGCTCGCGCCGAATATCGCCACATTCATGGTCGTGCACCTGCCCCTTCGGCGGCCTGCTTCCTCACAGGATGTGGGGATCGCGGCCTGGACTGATTATCCTCCGGCTCGACGCCCTCCTTTGGAAAACCATGGCGCGCGGAGCTACTTTGTTTTGAGCAGGTTGCACGCGCTCTCCACGCACGGGCGGGTCTTGCGCATGCCGGAGTCGCCCTCGGCTGTGAAATACAGGGAAGATCCGGGACCGCGACGAAGATCCGCACCGCGATGTACCTCAGGTCCTGATCCGCACAGGCTGGTTTTCTAAATCGGGACATCCACCCAAGGCGTGCCAGTTGCTGGAGTTAGGACACTCTTCCACATCTCAACCGGCAACGAGTACTAAGACTGTTTTCTTTCTTTCTTTCAATCCTGTCTTAGAAGCCTTCGTCTCACCAAGGTCGCATCCAGCCGCCAGAGTGCGCTTGACCTTGCGTTGTCCGTCCCGCAGGATGAGCACAAGAAGCGAAGACGGGTGAGCGTTGCGAGGCGCAGAAGGGTGACATGAGCGTGATACCGGCGGTGGCACTGTGGTTCCTGTCAGCCCACCCGACGCCGGGAGCCACGGCGGCGCACTCGCCGCGCTGTCTCTCCGCCTTCCAGACCGCGGCAGGAGCCAACACAGTGGATGACATGCACGAGGCAGCGGGCACCTTCGAGGTCAAGGCGGCGCCGTACCCGCACAGCGTCGACCCGGCCATTCCGGCCTTCTCGCTCGAGAAGACCTACGCCGGCGCGATCAAAGGCACGGCGCGCGGCGAGATGCTTACCGGCGGCAATCGCAACACCGGCAACGCCGGCTACGTGGCGCTCGAGGTCGTCACGGGAACCCTCGATGGCAAGTCCGGCAGTTTCGCGCTCATGCAGTCCGGCACCATGACGAACAGGTCGCCTCCCCAACTCAACGTCCAGATCGTTCCGGGTTCGGGCACCGGCGAGCTCAGTGGTCTGTATGGCACCATGACGATCCACATCGCGCCGGATGGCTCGCACAGCTACACGCTGCGCTATGCGTTCTCGGCGAAGTAGTCCGCCCGCTTGAATCGCGTCCCGGTTTCCCACAGAGTTAACCCTCGCCCTATAGACCCCGGCGACCCTAGAATCATCAACAACCCCGCACTGTATCTGTAGATCGTGCGCTGAACGCAATACCCTGGAGAGCCACCGTGAGCACAGTGACCGACGCCGAGACCCCGACGAGCCCCGCCGCAGCGCCCACCGGCAACCTCGAAATCACCGTGTCGCGCGCCGAGCTGCTGCGCGAGCTGACCGCGGCGCAGTCGGTGGTCGAGCGCAAGACGACGATCCCGATCCTCTCGAACTTTCTGTTCGAGGCGACGGCCGAGGGTGAAGGCGGCGGACGCCTGACCATCACCGCTACCGACCTCGACCAGAGCCTGCGCACCAGCTGCGCGGCCCGGGTGAAGAAGCCGGGCGCCTGCACCATCCCGGCGCGCAAGCTCTACGACTACATCCGCCTGCTGCCCGAGGGCGACATCTCCATCAAGCTGATGGACAACCACTGGGTACAGATCCGCGCCGGCCGCTCGAACACCAAGATGGTTGGCATGGCGCGTGCCAACTTCCCGCAGGTGGCCGAGTTTCCGTCTGCGGGCAGCCACAAGGTTTCGGTGCCGTCGCTGAAGAACATGGTCTCGAAGACCATCTTCGCGATCTCGAACGAGGAGTCGCGCTACACGCTGAATGGTGCGCTGCTGGTGCTGAAGGCGGAGTCCATGGCGATGGTCGCGACCGATGGACATCGTCTCGCGCATGTAGAGAAGATGGGTGAGACGCACGAGAACATCAGCGGCGAGAAGAAGACGCTGATCCCGCGCAAGGCGCTCAGCGAGCTGGCCGGCCTGCTGAGCTCGACCGACGCCGAGTCCATGGACTTCGCCGACGATGAGAGCACGCTGTTCTTCCGGGTCGGCGGACGCGTGCTCACCAGCCGCAAGCTCACCGGGCAGTTCCCGAATTACGAGGCCGTGCTGCCGCGCGATAACAACAAGTTCGTGATCGTCCGCTCGGAAGACCTGATGAGTTCGATCCAGCGCGTCGCTCAGTTCGCCGATGAGCGCTCGGGCGCAATCAAGATCCGGCTGGAACAGAACGAGCTGAAGCTCTCCTCGCAGTCGACGGACGCGGGCGAGTCGGAAGATACGATTGAAACGCCCTACAACTACGATCCGCTGGTGGTCGGCTTCAACTCGCAGTACCTGATCGATTTTCTGAAGGCGATCGGCACGCAGGGCGAGGTGCGGCTGGAATTCAAGGATGCGCAATCGGCCGGCCAGATGCGCCCGGAAGACGGCAATGAAGATGTGCGCTACCGGTACATCCTCATGCCCATGCGGATCTGAGATCGGCGCTCGAGCGCTCTGGCATCGAGCGATCTGGCATCGGGGCCTCGCCGCTTCGCGGGACTTCGCTGCACGCTGTCGCCGGAGCGCTTAAACGAGAGGGATAGTGGAGGCTCGGGGCTTGTGCTCCGAGCCTTTTTGCTATCCTGCGTCCTGGGACTGAGGATGAAAAAAGCACCCATGGGAATGTGGCGCGCCGGATCCGCGTCGATACTGTTACTCCTTGCGGGCGCCCCCGCGCATGCACAGGCGACGCCCGCTTCGCTGGTGGGCTCATGGCGCATCGTGAAGATTCTGCCGACGCACAATCCTTCGTGCTGGGACGAGCAGCACACGCGGGGGCTGGTCGGCTCCACGCTGACGTACCGGCCTCACGCGATTCGCTGGCAGGGGGGCGAGGTGCCGGTCTCGGAGGCCTTGTCGCGCAGCCTCAGCTCGCGCAAGTTCCAGGACGAGTACAAGGTGGATCTGCCCGAACTCGGCATCCGCGCGCCAGAGGTCACCGAGATCGACCTGCAGCATGAGGATATGGACATCACCGGCGCGACCACGGAGGTTCCGGGCGACACGATCGTGCTGGCCGGCCCGGGACGCATTGTGGTCAGCGCCTGCGGTGTCTTCTACGAGGCCGTACGCGCGGCCGGCGGACACTGAGCGTGGCGGCGCGTCGCATGGCCGGCGCCGCGGTCCTGATGCTGTGCGGTCTCACCGGCTGCGAGCATCACTTCTTCTCCGTGCACGGCCGCATCGCGAGCGAGGGGGGCACGCTGGGAACCTGGCGTTCGGCGCCGCTGGGCTGCACCCGCGATCCGCAGGACGGCGCGAAGCCCGACCAGCCGACCTCCACCCTCGCCGAGTTCCTGTGGAGCGATCCCCGCAAGCTCGACCGCCCGCCTGACCCGCTTCCTGAACGTCCGGTGCGGCTGACCCTGAGCCAGAACCATGGTGCCTACGCAGGCACGCTGCGGATGGTGCAGCGTCCCGACGTCATCGCGTTCGGCCCGGGCGAGTGCACCCGCATGGACATCGAGACCCATGAGACGGCACCGCAGATTCAGGGAGGGCATCCGGCGCTCGCCGGCCGCGTGCAGCTCGACTGCCGCATTGAGGGCAGTCATGTAACGGCGGATCTGCGCTTCTCCGGCTGCGAATTCTAGCCGATCCGGCTATGGTCGCGGGCTACTGACGGAGTGCGACCAGCGTTGCGCCCTGGCCGCCTTCATTGTGCGGCGCTTCCTCAAAGGTGGCGACGTGCGGGTGCGATTTGAGGTACTCGCGCAGGGTGCGGCGGAGGACGCCCAGCCCGGTTCCATGGACGATGCGGACGCGCGGCAGGCCGGCGAGGAAGGCGCGGTCGAGATAGCGCTGGACCTCCTGCTCGGCCTCGTCGGCGGAGCGGCCAATGACGTTGATCTCGGAGGGGGTGTAGTCAAGGTCGGTGCCGCTGGTGCGGACGGTCACGCCTCCGCGGCGGCGGGCGGCTTCGAGCGGCGTCGCGACGCGGATGTGCTCCACATCGGCGATCTCGGCGAGGGTGACGCGCATCTTCATGTTGCCGACGGAGACCTCGAAGGCCTGAGCATCGCCGCTGGGCTTGGGGTCGATCAGGCGATCGACGCGGGCCTGACGGCCGAGCGATTTGAGGGTGACGAGGTCGCCGAGGCGGATAGGTTTGGGCGCGTTGGCATCCGGTCGCCTGGGTGCGCCGGGGCGCGCGATCGCAGTGGGATCGTTCTTGTCGGCGCCGGTGGTGTGGGCGAGGACGGTGGAGCTGAACTGGTCGGAAAATTCGCGGCGAAGGCGGGCGACCCGCAGGGCTGCATCGCGCGCGATCTTGCGGGCGACGGTTTTGTCCTCGATCTCGTTGACCGTGTCCTTGAGCTGCTGTTCGAAGCCGCCCAGCAGTTCGTTGAGCTTGCGCTCGAGCTCGCGGGTGCGCTCCTTCTGCTCGGCTCGGCCTTCCTTGTCGAGACGGGCGCGCTCGTGGGCGACCTCTTCGAGGCGGCGTTTGAGCGAGACGCGCTCGGCCGTCGCGGAGGCGAGCTGTTCGTGGAGCTGATCGAGGAACGCCCCGATATCTGCCTGCTGCGAGGTGAGGTGGGAGCGGGCAGCGGAGACGATTTGAGACCGCATGCCGAGGCGCTCGGCGATGTTGAGGCCGGCAGAGGCTCCGGGGACGCCGAGGCGCAGCTCGTAGGTCGGGGCGAGGGTCTGCTGGTTGAAGCCGACGGCGGCATTGAGTACGCCCGCATGCTGGGCGGCGTAGACCTTCAGCGAGGTGAGGTGAGTGGTGATGCAGGTCCAGGCGTTGGCCGCGAGAAAGTGCTCGGCGACCGCGACGGCGAGGGCCGCGCCCTCCTCGGGGTCGGTGGCGGAGCCGAGCTCGTCGAGCAGGACCAGCGAGGATGCGCCCGCGGCGCGGGAGATGTGGTCGACGTTGACGACGTGGGCGGAGAAGCTGGAGAGGTTCCGCTCGATGGACTGGGCGTCGCCGATGTCGGC
>CAXTVJ010000022.1:0-7064 GCA_964247715.1 uncultured Acidobacteriaceae bacterium
CGTACTGGGGATGGATTGCCCCAGTACCGCTCTTCTACCCGCCCAGACGCCGAAATTGGAGGCATGGCTTTGATGCGGGCGCTCCAGAAGATCACCCCTGCCAACGTTCAAGGCGCCAGCGTGCCGCGAGCATAATCCAGGCCGCGGAGCGAAAGCAGATACTCATACCTGGCGTTGACCGCAGAGACGTCCGCTTGTGTGCTCTGCAGCTGTGCCTGGCTGAGCTCCACGATATTGCTCAAACCGAGTTGATACCGTGTCTGGGCGAGAGCCAGCGCCTGAGCCGCCTGGGTGCGATATTGATCGGCTACGGCAATCCTGCGAAATGCCGTTTCGGCATTCAGCACCGCCACCCGTACATCGCGCGCTATGGCGTCGGAAAGCTCTCGCGCCTGCTGCCTGGTGGACTGCTCGCGAAGTCGTGCCTCCTCTGCCTGCGCGGAAATGCGAAAGCCCGTAAACAACGGCACAGAGAGATTCACCGCCGCCGCGCCGTTCCAGTGCGGTACAAAAATTCCATCCGGACCTGTGGGAACATCGCCCGCCGACCCGAGCGCCTGAATGCTCGGGAGCGCCTGAAGCGCTTGAGCCCGGGCCAGACTGGCCTCCGACGAGGCACTCAAGTTCAGGGCTCGCAGATCCGGCCGGGTCGTTTGCGCGTCGGCATTGATCGCAGCAGAGCTGTCCGGAGCCGGCGGCGCGGGCGGTGCGGGGGTGATCTCCTCCACGGCCCGGTACGGTGTCTCCGGAGCCATTGCCAGCACCTCCGCCAGCGAGGCGCTCGCGGCCTCCACCGCGTTCTGCGCGTCGAGCTGCAGCAACTGTCCCTGCGACAGATCGGCGGATGCGATATTCAAATCCAGCGTGCTCTTCAGGGAGCTCGCCGTCAGCGACTGCGTCAAGCTCTGCACCGCACTCCGCGACTTTACCGCCGCGTTCGCCACGTCGAGCAGCGACTCCGCATTCAGCAGCCGGTAAAACGCCTGGTCGGTCGCGAACAGCACGTCCTGCTCGGTCGCCAGCGCGGCCTGGTTCTGTGCCTTCTGCTGCAGCCGGCTCGAGGCGACCAGGTCGCGCGTATGCCCGAAGTCGGTAATCAGCTGCGTCACTCCCACCTGACCGCCCACATGCGTATACAGTCTCGAATCGGTCAGGGTCAGCGGTCCTGACGCGAAACGGCTGCCATCCTCAGCCTGCTCGGCGGTGATGTACCCGTTGACCTGCGGGAGCGTGGCCGAGCGGGTTTCTCGTGTGACCTGGCCCTGTGCCAGCGCGAGCAGACGGCTGGCTCTAATCCGCGGGTTATCCTTAAGCGCAAGCCGCTCCGCGGCTTCGCGGGTGATCGGAGTGGTGCCCGGCTCAGGCGCGGGAGACACAAGCGGAGGCACCTGCACGTTCGGCGTGTCAGGGTTCCGGATCGCGGAAGGATCGGACGGCAGCGCGCCCTGGGATTGCTGTCCCCACGCCACAGACGCACTCAGCAGAAGCCCAACGGCACACATCCGCCTCATGCCGTGGCCTCCGTCTGCACCGGCTGTTTCTTCGGCCTGCGCGCTTCGAGCTTGCGGTGAATCATTAGATAAGCGCTTGGCACCAGAAAGACCGTGACGATGCCCGACACCGTGAGCCCGCCAAGGATGGCCCGCGCCAGCGGCGCATACTGTTCGCTGCCTGCCTCAAGGGCCAGCGCCATCGGAATCAGACCCAGCACCGTCGCCAGGGTGGTCATCAGGATTGGCCGCAGACGCACCTTGCACGCCGTGATGATCGCCTCTTCGAGCTGCATTCCCTGCTCCCGCAACTGCCCCGTGAACTCCACGATAAGGATTGAATCCGAGACCACGATTCCGGTCATCATGAGCACGCCCATCAGGCTCATAATGTTGATGGTCGTGTGCGTCAGCAGCAGGAAGAGGATGACGCCGGAGATGCCCGGCGGAATCGCCAGCAGAATGATGAATGGATCGAAGAACGACGCGAACTGTGCCATCAGGATCAGAAACACCAATACGATGGACAGAATCAGCCCGATTGCGAACGAGTGGAAGGATGCCTTCATGTAGTTCACCGAGCCGCGGATCTTCAGCACCGTCCCATGCGGAGCATGCGCATCGGCGACGATCTTCTGAACATCTTTGTCGATGGTCGAAAGGTCTTCCGCCTTCGGCATCACGTAGACATCGAAGACCCGGCGCAACTGATAGTGATCGACCTCCGTAGGCGTGTTGATCGGCTTGATCGAAGCCACGGTCTCGAGCGGGGTCCACGTTTTGCCGTCCGCCGAGCGCAGCGGAATCTGCTTGAAGTCGTTCAGCGTCTGTATCTGAGTGTCCGGGTACTGCACGGTCAGCATGTAGTTGTTGCCGTTCTTCGGGTCGATCCAGTAGCTCGGCGCGATCATGGCGTTCGAGGTCATCGCCGTAATCACGTTGTCGACAATCAGCTTCGGCGTTAGTCCTTCGAGACTGGCCTGTTCGCGATTAATGTTCAAAGCCAGTCCCGGATAGTCGATATCCTGCGGGATCAGCACGTCGCTCACCCCATGCAGAGCTCGCATCTTCTGCGCGATCTGCTGCGCCACGGCATAGCCGCCTTCCATGTCGTTTGTGCTCACCTGGACATCGAACGGTGCCGGCAGTCCCTGGTTGACGATCGAATCCACCAGACCGCCCGACTGGAAGTACGTCTGCAGCTCCGGCATGGCCTGCGCCAGCTCGGTACGCATGCGGTTCATGTACTCGAAGCTGCTGACGCTGTGGTCTTCTCTGAGGCTCACCTGGATAAAGCCCGTGTGCATCCCCGAATTGGGCGTGTAAATGGCCGATAGATCCGGCGTCACGCCGATGTTCGACACGATCATATTCAGATCCTTCGGCGCGACGACCTGCCGGATCAGACCCTCCACATGCGATACATACTGGTCCGTCAACTCCACCCGCGTCCCGGTTGGCGCCTTGACGCTGATGACGAATTGCCCTGGATCGGTACGTGGAAAATAGGCGCGACCAAGCAACGGCGAGAGCGCAAAGCTCACCAGCACGAAGACGGCAAAGACAGTAATCACCAGCCCTGGCCGGTCAAGGCAGTATTTGATCGCTCCGTCGTACTTCTGCTGCAGCCAGCCGAACGCTTCGTTGAAGTGATACACCACCCAGGTGAACGGCCCTCTTTGTCCGTGACCGCCGCGCATGTGCTCCGGGACCTCATCGTCCTTCTCCGCCGACTCATGCTGCTGCCCATGCCCGGTGTGCTGGATGAACTTCGAACAGAACAGCGGCACCACCGTCATCGCGACCATGTAGGAGCAGAACAGCGCGATCACCACGGCCAGCGCCAGCGCCGAAAAGAGATACTTGCTCACGCCGGTCAGCAGCACCACCGGAAAAAAGACGATCGCTGTGGAGAAGGTTGCTGCGAGCACGGCGAGTTGCACTTCCGCGCCGCCCTCCTGCGACGCCTTCACGTTGTCCTCGCCCATCTCGAAGTGACGGAAGATGTTTTCGAGCACCACCACGGAATTGTCGATCAGACGCGACAGCACCAGCGCCATGCCGCCGAGCACCATCGTGTTGACCGACTCGCCGAACGCGCTCAGAATCAGAAATGTCGCGATGCACGAGATGGGAATCGACAGCATCACGGCGAGCGTCGCACGGACATCCCCAAGAAACAGCAGAATCATGATGCCCGTAAGGCACAGCCCGATGGTGCCCTCGCTGATGACGTTCTTGATCGCTGTCTTCACGAAGACCGACTGATCGAAGACCACGGCCGTCTTCAACTGCTGCGGAACATCCAGCAGATGTCCAATCGCCTTCCGCACACCTTCAACGATCGTGATCGTGTTCGACCCGCCCCCCTGCTTGAAGATGGGGATGTACACCGAGTGCTGCCCGTCCACACGTACGATGTTGGTCTGCAGTTGCCCGGAGTCCTCCGCATGCCCGATGTCGCCCACCAGCAGCGAGGCGTTCCCTACCGTCTTGAGCGGAATCGAGTTGACATCATCCGGCGTCGGAACCTGACTGTTCGCATAGATGTTGTAGTCTTTGGGCCCGATCCGCACATCGCCTGCGGGCAGGATCAGGTTCGACTCGTTGACCGCAGTCACCACGTCCATCACGCTCATCTGCGACGCTTCCAGCTTCTGCGGATCGACGTACACCATAATTTGCCGGTACGTCCCGCCGTAGGGCTGTGGCACCGAGGCACCCGGCACATTCGCCACCTGATTGCGCACGCTGAACTGCGCCACATCTTTCAGCGCCGTCTGGTTCATGCCCGCGCCTTTCAGCGTGATCAGGCACACCGGCATGTTCGAAGCGTCGTAGCTCAACACCACCGGCGGCAAGGTTCCCGGCGGCAGACGCCGCAGATTCGCCATCGCCAGGTTCGACATGTTGCTGACGGCCGCGGTTGGATCGGTGCCTGGCTGGAAGTAGATCTTGATCAGGCTCACGCCGGTCATCGAGCGTGACTCAATATGGTTGATGTTGCTGCCAAGCGTGAAGAAACGCTCGTCCGAGTCCGTGATGTCGGACTCGATCTGCTCGGGCGGCATGCCCGCGTAGAACGTTGCCACCACCACCACCGGAATCTTAACCGGGGGAAAGAGGTCGACCGGCATGCTCGTGATCGCGGTCACGCCCACGACGACCACAATCAGACAGACCATGAGGATGAAGAACGGATACCTGATCGCAAAGAAGGGCATGGTCTACTCGCCGCCCTTCGCAACCGCAGGATGTCTGCCCTCGGCGTGATAATTGACGAGGTCCGAAGGCGCGGGCTGCGGGGTCACCTGCTCGCCGGGCTGCAGGGTCGCGATCCCGCCCACCACCACACGGTCTCCCGGCTGCAGACCCGCCGTGATCTCCTGCTCGTTCGCGCTCGCGATGCCCAGCACCACCTTGCGGCGGACCACGTGGCTGGTCGCGTCGATCAGCAGAACCGACGGCTGATCGCCCTGGATGACTGCGGCAGCCGGAATCAACAGCGTGTCGTTCTTCTGCTGAAGGTTGAACGTGACATCCGCATACATCCCCGGGGTCAGAGACAGAGACGGATTCTTCACATCCACCTCGGTCAGCATGGTCCGGGTCGCATTGGAAACGTCGCGCGTATACCGCACGACCGTACCCGGGAAGTTTTGTCCCGTCGCCTGCACCCGCACCGTCACGCTGGAGCCCGCGTGCACCATGGGCACATCCTGCTCCGGCACAGGCATTCGGAGGCGCAGCACGTCGCTCTGAGCCAGCCGGACGACCGCCTGACCGACCCCCTCGGCCGTGCCCGCGGGAATCAGCGCGCCTGTATCCGCGTAGCGCATCGTCACCACGCCCGTATAGGGCGCCGTGATAACCGAGTACTGTTCCATGCTGCTGACCCGCAGATCGTTGGCCCGCGAAACCCCGAGTTCTCCCTGACCCGCCGCCACCGCTGCTTTCGCCGCATCGATCTGTGCCGCAGCGTTGCGGTCCTGCGCCAGCGCATTGTCCAGTTCCTGCGCGGCCACTAACCCAGGCTGCTGATCACTCGCCGCTTTCAGCCGCACGTAATTCGCATGCACTGCGGCAAAGTTCGCCTGCGCGCGTCCGACCTCCTGGGCCAGACGGTTGATATTTTCTTTCGACTGCGTGATCCCCGCCTGCGCTCCCGCTACCTCGGCTTTCAGCTCCGGAACCTCGAGCACCGCGATCGTCTGCCCCTGACGCACGCGATCCCCGATGTCTACGTAGATACGCCGGATATACCCCGACACCTTCCCGTGCACATCGATCTCCTGGTAGGGCTGAAAGATTCCCGCGACGGTCAGCTGATCGGCGATACTCCCCATACGCGCCGTCGCCACCGCGACGCTCGGGACCACGGGAACTTCGGACTTCGCCGCTTCCTTCTCACGTTCATGCCGGCGATGCAGATAGAAGACAACAACAAGCGTCACCACTACCAGGGTGACGAGCCACATCGTGCGCCGAGAGCGCATCAGCAGCCTCCTTCGGCCAAACGAACATGCGCCTTAGTCACACCACCCGCGGCTCTGCCGGAGCGGCCTACACGCGTGCGTCAGTCCAGACAGGAGGAGGTCGCTCGAACAACGCATGCGAGGTTCGGATCGGAACCCTGAGCAGATCCACGTTGGCAGCCAGAGCGGGGAGGCTCGATGGTGGACCGCTAAGCGCCGCAAACGCAAGCAGCGTAAGCAGCGGATCGTTTCTACGCGAACGGTCCTGTTCGGCTGTGCCGACAAGGGCTGACTTCGCCTGATCGCTTCCGCGCGTGCACAGCTTAGCCGCCGGACTTGGATCGTGCGGTACCGGTGCCTTATAGAGCGAGAGCTTGTAGGCCGTGCCCCACGCAAGCACCATGACTCCCAGAACGAAGGCGAACACATGCGCCACCACGCTTCGAGAGTATCTCCTCGAACCCGCAGGCCGGCACATCATGGTCGTCGCGTTCATACGCACCTGTTGCTACAGTCTAGTACCCCAGGGGACGGTCTCCCGGAATCAAAGGTTGCCTTGCCAGAGTCTCCTTCCGTGCTGGAGCCGGGTTCACCGATCGCACTGGAACTTGAAGAATGACGTGAGCGCATCCGCTCAGGGGTGATCCTCAATCCGCCACACGTTCCCACGGAGCGAGCAACGAGAAACAGGCCCACGGAGCAAACCGAAACACAGCCCTGAAGATGCTCGCGGTGGAACACTCGTCTGGCTGGCAGGCAGGACGACATCCAGAAGTTGTGGAAGATGGTCCTCACCAAGGCCAACGCCCTCATCGGGGAGGACGACGCGTCCAGGCGCGTTGTTCATCATTCCCCCCCAGCGAGCGATGTCAAAAGCCTTCAGCAGCTCGATGCTGCAGTGTGCCGAACTGCTCAGACTTATGCTGGCAATCCTGAAAACCTGAAGAAGGCCTCAGAGAGTGGAGCAGCTGCCCAAGGCCATGATCTTCCTTCAACGACAGGAATCATGCTCATCTATTTCGTTATCCTCTGCTGCCTTCCAATCCTCGGCTTACTGAGCGGTTTAGTTGTGCTGGCGGGAACAACATATGAGCGGGTT
>CAXTVJ010000022.1:7164-39806 GCA_964247715.1 uncultured Acidobacteriaceae bacterium
GCGCAGACGGCGCCCGAGCGCTCAGTCTTCCTCGACAACACCGCCATGTTTGTTCAGATTGCGGAACGGTTGGGGATCCACAGCATTCATCATGTCGATTACGGAACCACACGCACCAGGCTCGCTTCTCTCGGATTGCGGACCCACGACGCACCTTGCTAAGCCATACCTTCTCACAGGAGATTCACCATGCCGACCGCCATCCTCACGACCAGCGACCTGCTTCACGAAACGTCCGATGCGATCGCCCGTGAGGAATCGCTCCAAAACGCAGCGACGCTCTCGCCAGACCTGCTACGCCGCATGAACGCCTACTGGCGCGCGGCCAATTACGTCTCGGTCGGCCAGATTTACCTGTATGACAACCCTCTGCTGAAGGAGCCTCTGAAGCTCGAACACGTCAAACCGCTGGTGGTCTCCCATTGGGGGACGACGCCCGGGCAGAACTTCATCTACGTGCATCTGAACCGGATCATCAAAAAGTATGACCTGAACATGTTCTACATCGCAGGGCCAGGTCACGGCGGTCCGGCCATCGTCGGCAACGTCTACCTCGAAGGCACCTGGAGCGAGGTATATCCAAACGTCACACAGGATGAAGCGGGATTGAAGAAACTCTTCAAGCAGTTCTCTTTCCCGGGAGGCATCTCAAGTCACGTCGCGCCGACTACTCCTGGATCGATCCATGAAGGCGGTGAGTTGGGTTACTCACTCAGCCATGCATTTGGAGCGGCGTTCGACAATCCGGACCTGATCGTCGCCTGTGTTATCGGTGACGGCGAAGCGGAGACGGGCTCTCTTGCAACTTCGTGGCAGTCTAACAAGTTTCTCGATCCCAGGACGGATGGGGCGGTGCTGCCGATCCTGCACCTGAACGGTTACAAAATCAGCAACCCGACTGTGCTGGCTCGGGTCGAGCATGAGGAACTGGATCAATTCCTGAGAGGCTGTGGCTGGACCCCATACTTTGTAGAAGGTGACGAGCCTGAGGCAATGCATGAGCTGATGGCGACCACCATCGATGCTGCCATCGAGGATATCCAGCGGTTCCAGAACAATGCGCGTACCGGCGACGATACGACTCGACCCCGCTGGCCGATGATCGTGTTGAAATCGCCCAAGGGCTGGACAGGGCCGAAGGTTGTCGACGGTTTACAGATTGAGGGGACATTTCGCTCGCATCAAGTGCCACTTCTTGTCGATCCCGCACATCCCGATCATGTGAAGCTGCTGGAAGCGTGGATGAAGAGCTACAAGGCCGAAGAACTCTTCGATGAAAATGGCCGTCTCAATGCGGAACTGGCAGAGTTGGCACCGAAGGGCAACCGCCGGATGGGAGCCAACCCACATGCCAATGGCGGCATTCTGCTCCGCGACCTCGATATGCCCGACTTCCACGACCACGCTGTAACCGTCAATGCTCCGGGCGCAGTGGAGGTTGAGGACACGCTTGTGCTGGGCTCGTTTCTGCGGGATGTTGCCAGGCTGAATCAGGACAAGAGAAACTTCCGCGTGTTCGGTCCCGATGAGACGATCTCAAATCTTCTACAGGCGGTCTTTGAGGTCACCAACCGCCAGTGGGATGCGCGTGAATACAGCAATGACGAGTTCCTCTCGCCCGAGGGCCGCGTGCTGGATTCCATGCTGAGCGAGAACCAATGCGAAGGGTGGCTGGAAGGCTATCTCCTGACCGGAAGGCACGGTCTGTTCAACAGCTACGAGGCGTTCATCCGCATCGTTGACTCGATGTTCAGCCAGCATGCAAAGTGGCTGAAGGTCTGCCGGGAATTGCCTTGGAGACGCGATATTTCATCGCTGAATTATCTCCTGGCCTCGCATGTCTGGCAGCAGGATCACAATGGATTCACTCATCAAGACCCTGGCTTTCTCGACCATGTGATCAACAAGAAGGCCGACATCGTGCGCTGCTACCTTCCGGCGGATGCCAACTGTCTCCTGTCTGTCTTCGATCACTGCCTGCGCAGCCGGAACTATGTTAACGTTGTCGTCGCTGGAAAACATGCGCTCCCGCAGTGGCTGACGATGGATCAGGCGGTCGTGCATTGCACCGAAGGTGCCGGCATTTGGCAGTGGGCCAGCAACGATCAGAACAATGAGCCGGACGTAGTGATGGCCTGTTGCGGAGATACCCCTACGCTGGAGGTTCTCGCCGCAGTCTCCATTCTCCGGGAACATCTGCCCGCGTTGAAAATACGTGTCGTCAATGTCGTCGATCTGATGAAGCTGCAACCCAGCACCGAGCACCCTCATGGCATGACGGAACGAGATTACGATTCACTCTTCACCCGGGACAAGCACATCATCTTCGGCTTTCACGGGTATCCCTGGCTGATCCATCGGCTCACCTACGCCCGGACCAATCGCAATCTGCATGTGCGCGGCTATAAGGAAGAGGGCACGATTACGACGCCCTTCGACATGCGTGTGCAGAACGACCTGGACCGTTTCCATCTGGTGATGGATGTCGTCGATCGTGTACCGGACCTGGGTTCGAAGGGTGACTACCTGAAGCAGCAGATGCAGGACAAGCTCATCGAGCACAAACATTACATCGACGCGCACGGCGAGGATATGCCGGAGATCCAGAACTGGAAATGGAGCGTCATCAAGTGAATACGCAGACTCTGAACGTAACAGCCAGGATGATGGTCGCCGATGGTAAGGGACTGATCGCAATCGACGAAAGCACCGGAACCTGCAACAAGCGGTTTGCCAAATGGAACATTCCACAGACGGCGGAGGTTCATCGGCAATATCGGCAGCTGATCGTCGGCACGCCCGGTCTCAACGAGTCAATCGGTGGCGCCATTCTCTTCGACGAGACGATCCGTCAGAGGACCGACGATGGCACGCCATTCGCCACGGCCATCTCCGCACTTGGAATGATTCCAGGCATCAAGGTCGACCTGGGTGCCAAAGAGATGGCGGCCTTTCCCGGCGAGAAGATTACCGAGGGCCTGGACGGCCTGCGCGCGCGGCTGACAGAGTATGCGCGGATGGGCGCACAATTCGCGAAATGGCGAGCAGTCTTCGCCCTCAGCGATGGCACTCCCAGCCAGGGGTGCATCGAGGCGAACGCACACGCGCTGGCTCGCTACGCCGGCCTGTGCCAGGAGGCAGGACTTGTTCCGGTCGTCGAGCCGGAGGTTCTCATGGAGGGATCTCACACCTTGAACATGTGCTCAGAAATCACCGAGAGAGTTCTGCGCAGCGTCTTCAGGGAACTCTACTCGCAACGCGTGAAGCTTGAGGGAATGATCCTGAAGCCAAACATGGTGCTCCCTGGTGTGGACTGCCCGCACCAAGAGTCGGTGGAGAAAGTAGCCGATGCAACGGTCGGCTGTCTGCTGCGTTCGGTTCCCGCAGCCGTTCCGGGGGTCGTCTTCTTATCAGGCGGTCAGCCCGGCGAACTTGCCTCGGCACGTCTCGATGCAATGAACGTACGCTACAAGTCGCGCCTTCCCTGGGAGTTGTCGTTCTCCTTCGGCCGCGCCATTCAGGAGCCGGCGTTGAACATCTGGCATGGCGATCAGGCGAACGTGCATGCGGCACAGAAAGCCCTCTACCATCGCGCGATGTGTAACCGGGCTGCCCACCTCGGCAGGTACGATGCGACAGTCGAAGCGGATCAACGCATGAGCGCAGTACAGGAGATGGCGTCTCATGTCTACGCCGGGAGTGCAAAATGACCATGCAGGTTCGTCAGAAGTTCATCGTTGGCAACTGGAAGATGCACACAACCGCATTTGAAGCGGAGCAGCTGGCAAAAGGCGTGATCGAGGGCGCAGGAGGCATGCCTGACCACGTCAGCGTCATCGTCTGCCCACCCTTCCCATACCTCGCGCTTATCGCTGACATGCTGAAGGGCAGCGAAGTCTCGCTCGGTGCCCAGAACATGTATCCGCAAGCCGAGGGCGCGTTCACCGGCGAGGTCAGCCCGACGATGTTGCTCGATCTCGGTTGCCGCTATGTCATCGTCGGGCACAGCGAGCGCCGACACAAACTGGGCGAGTCGGATGCATTCATCAACCGGAAAGTAGCGTGTGCGCTGGCGGCAGGATTGGACGTCATCCTTTGCGTGGGAGAGACGCTGGAGGAGCGCAAAGGCAGGCACACCGAGTCCGTCCTCGACCGTCAACTCTCCTCAGGATTAGCCGGCGTTCCCGGCGAAGCGTTGCCCCATCTCAGCATCGCTTATGAACCTGTCTGGGCCATCGGCAACGACGAACACCATGCCACTCCCAGACAGGCGCACGATGCGCATGAACTGATCCGACGGAAGCTCAGTCAACTCTGTGGAGAGACCTGGGCGCACAAAATGACTGTCCAGTACGGAGGCAGCGTCGAACCCGGGAACGCAGCCGCCTTCCTCGGTCAGCCTGGAATTGATGGCGTCCTGATCGGCGGCGCGAGCTTGAAAGCCGATGAGTTTCTCGCGATTGCGAAAGCCGCCGTGAAGGAACTCAAGGCAGAGATGCAGCCAGCTTGAAGCAGACAGTTTGCCGAACCGGGGCTCCCAGTGTTCTTCCATGAGGAGCCCTGTCCGAAGAAACCCTTGCGGCGACCCGGATTACGGCGCAACCCCGGGCGAGGCGAAGTGAAGCATGACGGTCGAGTGAGGCTGGACCACGTACGTCGATCCCGCTACCAACTCACCCCTCTGCACCCCGGCGATATCCGCTGGCGCGCTGAGCGACGTATCGATCATACGTGTCCACGAAGACGACCCGGGGAGTGGCGGAAGTGCGAACTCCAGCGGCTTCCAGTAGGCATTGATCGCAAGGTAGCGCACATTGTTCCGTGCATGATTGCGGAGCGAAACGGCGATCGAGTGTGAGTCGGGGCTCCAGTCCGGTTTGTCCAGCACTGTTCCATGCCACTGGATGTGCGCTTCGCTCAGGTACACCTCGAGCGGTATGGCATCACCGCTGGTCCCTTCGTCGAAGTGCAGTCGAAGCCGAATGAGCTCCTGGACGAAACGGAAGATCTCGTCGTTGATCGTGCACAGGTCCCAATCGAACCAGCTCACTTCACTATCAAGACAGTACGCGTTGTTGTTGCCGTGCTGCGTGCGCCTTACCTCGTCCCCCATCAGCAGCATCGGGGTACCGACCGAAAGTAGCGTCAGGGTGAAGAAGTTCTTGATCTGTCGGGTTCGCAGACGTTCGACATCGAAGTTGGTCGAAGCACCTTCCGCACCGCAGTTCCAACTGAAGTTAGCATCGGTTCCGTCGCTGTTCTGGCTTCGGTTCTGGTCGTTGTGCTTCGAATCGAAGGAGACCAGATCATTGAGGGTGAACCCGTCGTGGCAGGCGATGTAGTTGATGCTTTGACCGGTCGGGCGATGACCTGACTTGTAGATGTCCGGACTGCCCACAATGCGCTCATGAAGCGCCCACGCGGTATTCGAATCGGCTTTGAGGAATCGTTTCACATCGTCTCGGAAGGCCCCGTTCCATTCCTTCCATTTGTCCTGACCGAAACTGCCGACCTGGTACAGCCCTCCGGAGTCCCACGCCTCTGCGATGAGCTTCGTGCCCGCCAGAACGGGCTCAGAGTCGATCTCCCAGATGATCGGTGCGTTCAACTCAGGCGCACCAGAGTCGCCGCGAGAGAAGATGGACGCGAGATCGAAGCGGAAACCGTCCACGTGCATCTCTGACACCCAATACTTCAAGCTGTCCAGGATAAGGCGCTTGACCACGGAATGGTTCGACTTCAGAGTGTTACCGGTCCCGGTGAAGTCCGCATAGTGTGCGCGATCGCCCTCCAGGATGTAATAGAAGTTGTTTTCCAATCCTCGGAAACAGAGGGTCGGTCCATGCTCATCGCCCTCGGCGGTGTGGTTATACACGACGTCGAGAATGACCTCGATGCCGGCACGATGGAGCGCTTTCACCATCGTGCGAAACTCATCCAGACAGGCGAGCGGCTTATCGGTGTCGGTGCTGTACGCAAGGTGCGGAGCGAAAAAGGAGACCGGATCGTAACCCCAGTAGTTGATCAGACCCGAAGGTGCGTCGGCGCAGTCGAATTGAAAGACAGGCAGCAACTCGACGGCTGTGATGCCGAGACTCTGCAGATAAGGGATCTTTTCGATGACCCCCAGATAGGTTCCACGGTTTGCGGCGGTTACCCCGGAAGACGGATGCCGTGTGAAGCCGGCTACATGCAGCTCATAGATGACGGTGTTCCGGAAGAGTCGATTGATCGGTCTGTCTCCCTCCCAGTCGAACCGTGAGAGATCCGCGACCACACTCTTCATGGAAGTCGAGGCATTATCCCCCGGCATACAGGCTGCCGCACGACTGTACCCGTGTCCGACCGAAACGACTTTGCCGTATGGGTCGATCAGAACCTTCTCGGAGTCGAAGCGTTGACCGGCTGCGGGATCGCAGGGGCCGTCGGCACGAAATCCATACAGCTGTCCCGGCTTGATACCCGGCAGGAAGACGTGCCAGTAATGCGAGGTGCGATTTCGCACCGGGTCGAGGGTGACAGTCCGGGCGGCAACGCCGTCATTCACGCGATCAAACAAGACCAGCTGCATGCCGCAGGCACTTGCGGAAAGGATGCTGAAGTTCGTTCCGTCAGCGCACACGGTCGCGCCCAATGGGTAGGGGCGGCCGCGATCGTCGCCTGCGTCTCTCATCGTTGCCAGAGAATCTGTCCCGCTTCGAGGGGCACGGACGCCGCTGTATGCGCTGGAACGATGCGCACCGTATAGTCGGCCGCGGGACGCCTTGCAGGGCAGCAAGCCGAGTACACCAGCGTGCCGGACGGCTCCATCGAGAACTTGCATGCAGCCATAATCTCGGCTTTCGCTCCAGTCTCGCCGGTCGGGCCGGCGTACAGCTCGACTCTGAACTGATCCGGAGTGAGCCCACCCGGAACGACTGGGACGTGAAACCGATGTTGTCCATCCTTTGTCTCGGCCTGAACATCTCCGAGACGGAGCGTGCCCCATTGCTCAGCTATGCTGCGCTGCCACTGCAAGAGGTCAACGCCGAGTCTGCCGTCGTTTGCGGCACGTGCGCTGTATCCTGCAGCCGCCGGCAGATAGTGGTCGATCGTATATTCCCGGATTGCTCGGCTTGCGGAAAACGCAGGGGTAAGCGTCGCCATGCTTTCGCGTATGCGTTCCAGCCAGCGGGAAGGCAGTCCTTCCGCGTCTCGGTTGTAAAACTCGGGGACCACCTGCTGCTCGAGCATGAGGTAGAGACTCTCCACTTCGAACGTGTCCCAGGCAGCGTCCTCGCCGTGTTCTCTTCCGTCTCCAATGGCCCAGCCGATCTCCGGCGTATAGGCCTCCGCCCACCAGCCATCCAGTTCGGAGATGTTCAGCCCGCCGTTGGCCAGCACCTTCATGCTGCTTGTTCCGCAGGCTTCCCACGGCCGCCGCGGCGTGTTGATCCAGAGGTCCATGCCCTTCACCAGCTCCTGCGCCATCTGCATGTCGTAGTCGCTGAGAAAGACGACATGCCCGCGAACTTGAGGACGCTTGCTGAAATCGTTCCACTGCTTGATGAGAGCCTGTCCCGGTCGATCCTCCGGGTGAGCCTTGCCGGCGAGGATCAACTGCACCGGACGTCGCGAATCGGTGAGTAACCGAATGAGCCGCTCAGGATCATGCAGCAGGAGATCCGGGCGCTTATAGGTGGCGAAGCGACGCGCAAATCCCACCGTAAACACATCCTCCTTGAGAACCTCAGAGGCATTCAGGTCAGAAGCTCCCTCGGCGGAGAGCTGCCGGGTGTAGCGATCACGCACCTGGGTAAGCATCGTTTGCCGCGCCCCGTTGCGCATCCGCCACAACTCATCATCGGTCAGTCGACGGACGTCATCCGCAAGGGGACGATCCACCCGCCAGCGATTCGCTCCGCATGCCCTGGTCCAGAGAGCATCCGCTTCCGCGGAGTCCCAGGTCGGCACATGAATCCCGTTCGTTACCGATCCGACAGGAACTTCCGCCTGAGGCCAACGCGGGAAGAGTGGCTGAAAGATGTGCCTGCTTACCTCTCCGTGCAGCTTGCTGACCCCACTCACCTGACCGCTGCCACGGAGCGCAAGGTAGGCCATATTGAACGGCTCCGCCGCATCGTCAGGGTCCTGCCGCCCCAGAGCAAGAAACTCCTTCATGGCAATTGCCAGTTCGTCCTTCGCATAGTGGCCGAGGTGTTTGCAGCAGAGTTCCGGGTCGAACCGATCAAATCCAGCCGGCACCGCCGTATGGGTGGTGAATAAATTCCCTGCCCTCGTAATCGTCAGGGCCACGTCAAAGGAAACATGATGGTCTGCCATGTAGTATCGGGCGCGCTCCAGCGTGGCGAACGCCGCATGCCCTTCGTTCAGGTGGCAAACCTCGGGATTGAGACCAAGCTCCCGCAGCAGCCGCCATCCGCCGATCCCCAGCACGAGCTCCTGCTTCAGCCGCATCTCGGCATCGCCGCCGTACAACTCGCTCGTAATCCCGCGATGAGCGGCGGTATTGGCGAAGTCATTCGCATCCAGCAGGAAGAGCTTCGTCCTGCCGACCAGCACCTCCCAGCAGCGCAGCCATACCGTCGCACCCGTGAGATGAACCTGGATGCGAAGCCACTCTCCGTTCGCACGCCGAAGCGGCTGAATGGGCAACTGGCCCGGATCGTTCACGGGATAAAGCGCGCGCTGGTTGCCCTCTGCGTCGAAGTCCTGACGAAAGTACCCCTGCCCCCACAGTAAGCCGACTCCGATGATCGGAACACCGAGGTCGCTCGCCGCCTTCATCTGGTCGCCTGCCACATTGCCAAGTCCGCCAGAGTAAATCGGCAGAGCTTCGGTCAGCATGAACTCCATGCTGAAATAGGCGATCGTCGCGAGCGTTGCTTCCCGATAATTCTTCTGAAACCAGGCATCCGCCGTGAAGAAGTTTCGCTTGTGCTGCAGCAAGGCGGACAGGAGCTCCTGAAAGTCCTGCGTCGCAAGAAGAGTCTTGACCTTTTCTTCTGAGACGGTTTGCAGAATGACCCACGGATTCTGGGTGCTGCGCCACATGGAGCGGTCCAATGCGTCCCAGAGAGGGTCCGCCCTGTGGTTCCAGGACCAATGCAGATTGAGCGCCAATTCCCTCAGTTCTTCTATTCCAAAGAGTGGCGCTGTCTCTACGGCATGATCCTTCTTACCTGGGGTGCTGGAGGTCGGATCGCTCACTTCATCTCCTGGAGATCTGGCGTCATGGTTGCCGGCACCGCGGTTGCGAATGCCTGGTTTGCGACTGCCTGCGCCTCGGTCTCCAGCGATTGCTCTGGTCCGGCTCCGCTTCATCAACGGCTTACGAACGGCGCGTGGTGCAGCCTTCCGTTTGGATGAGATCCCTTCTTTATCGAGTGTTCACGATGCCTTCGCGACCTCTGAATGCTCGAGTCGAACGAGACGCTCCGCCTCAAGCCAGTCCTGGTCCTGCTGGCTTTCCCCGTGTGCGCGCTGCTGGAAAAGTTTGTATGCCTCTCTCGAGATCTCAGGACCGGGATCGACCGGCTTCTTCGCCAGGAGCGGCAGCGCTGAGGGATCGAGGATGCGATAGGCCAGCAACTTGAGGCGATCGGTAAAGAGCGCCCAGACGATTGCGTACGCCCATACAACGCCGGCGTATTTCCACCCCAGCGGCGTCATGAACACCCCGTATACCGCGATGAGCGTGGCGACGATCTGCGTCCCCAGAATAGCCATCCACAACACCTTTGCCGGCTTGATCGTCCAGAACGGACCACGTGTCCGGGTCAGGAAGATCGTCAGATGTCCGGCGACCGACAGCTTCAGATACATCAACGTCTGAACATGCGCACGATCCAGGTGGAAGACACGCTCGCCCAGCCAGAACAGCAGGAACGCTGAGACGACACCCACCACGCCCAGCACGGTCGATACGCCAAGCACCCGCCGCATATTCCAGGCCTCGGGCTGATTGCTGTAGCGGACATTGTCATACGCGATCGAAAGGATCGCCCCGTCGTTGAGCAGCGCAATCATCACAATCATGACTGCGGTGACGGGGTAGAAGTTGAACCAGAGAATCGCCACCGTCATAAACAGCACCACGCGCAGGGTCTCCGCAATGCGGTACATGGAGTAGCTGTTCATTCTCTGGAAGATCTTCCGGCTCTCCTTGATCGCGTCGATGATGACCGAGAGCCCCGGTGCCAGCAAGACGATGGAGGCGGCCGCACGCGCTGCATCCGTTGCGCCCGAAACCGCAATCCCGCAATCCGCCTTCTTCAGCGCAGGTGCGTCGTTCACGCCATCCCCCGTCATCCCGACGATGTGCCCGCTCTTCTGCAGTGCCTCGATGATGAAATACTTGTGCTCGGGAAAGACCTCCGCGAAGCCGTCCGCCTTTTCGATGGCGGCGATGGTCTGTGAGCCGGGTTGCTGTTTCGTGTCTCCCAATGCGTTCGCATCCACGATGTTGGTTCCCAGTCCCAGTTGCTTGCTGGTCTCGCGGGCGATCGCCGCCTGGTCCCCGGTCACCATCTTGACGTTGAGGCCCATCTGCCGCGCACTTCTAATCGTCGCCTTTGCCTGTTCGCGAGGAGGATCGAACATCGGAATGACGCCGGCGAACTGCCAGTTGCCTTCGTCATCCGCACGGCACACGCCCAGGGAACGGAAGCCGCGGCCCGCAAATTCATTCACAGCTTTGTTTACCTCCGCCTTCACCGCTTCCGCATTCTTCGACATGGCAAGGATGATCTGAGGCGCTCCCTTGGATACGAAAAACTGCTTGCCGTCGCCTCCCTTTACCGTCGCCTCCGTGCGCTTGTGCACGGGATCGAAGGGGGTGAAGTGGGTCACCTGAAAAGCTTTCAGCGCATTTGCGTCTTTGACCCCGCCAATGACCGCCAGATCGATCGTGTCCTTGTCTTCCGCACGCGACGCGAGCGCCGCCCACAGGATCACCTGATCCGCGGGGATGTTGTTGACCGTAAACGGATCGCCGAGTGTCAGTTTGTTTTGTGTCAGGGTGCCGGTTTTGTCGGAGCAAAGAACATCGACCCCGGCCAACTCCTCGATCGCCGAAAGCCGGGTGACGATCGCCTGACTCTTCGCCAGCAGACGCGCACCCACCGCCATCGTCACCGAGAGGACCGTCGGCATGGCCACCGGAATCGACGCGACCAGCAGAATGAGACAGAACTCCAGCGTGTCCAGAACCGGGTTGTGCCGCAGCAGCGAGACCGTCAGGATGACCGCAACCAGTGCGACGGCAAGAACGATCAGATAATCGCCAATCTTCAGCACAGCTCGCTGAAAGTGGCTGATCGTATGCGCCTGCTGGACCAGTTCCGCGGTCTTTCCGAAGTACGTGCGCGCGCCCGTGGCGTAGACCATCGCATCGATCTCGCCCTGTCGCAGAATCGAACCCGAGAAGACTGCTTCGCCCGGCTTGCGTGTGACCGGAAGCGATTCACCCGTCAGCGCCGATTGATCCACCTCGACTGGATCGCCATCCAGCAGCCGCGCGTCGGCAGGAACGATGTCTCCAAGTCGCAGGCGAATCACGTCTCCGGCAACCAGTTCACTTGCTTTCGGCGTCGCCCACTTGCCGTCGCGCAGAACGCGTGCGTCGTTCGCCAGCTTCGCCTTGAGCGCCGCTATCTCATTCCCCGCCTGATGTTCCTCCCAGAACGCCACCATGGCGTTGGAGAACAGCAGCGCAAGAATAATGAAGAAGTCCAACCAGTGTCGGACCACTCCTGACAGAATGACGGCCGCCTCAATCATCCACGGAATAGGTCCCCAGAAATATGTCAGGAACTTCAGAAACGCATTGCTCTTCTCTACCTTGAGGGCATTGGGGCCGTCATGCGTCAGGCGCTTCGCGGCCTCGGTCTGGGTGAGACCTTTCGCGGACGACTGAAGCCTGGCCTCCAGATCGGCCATCGGTATCGACTTCAAATCGTCCTTCGATGTCGGCTTCGTGCCCGGCTTCAACACTTCCCTGGCATCTGCCTTCGGAGTTGCTGCAACGTCGAGTTGCGGAGGATGCTGTGAGCCACTCGGCGTTTGCGGCTCTTCTGTCGTTACACTCACGAGAGACACTCTCCTCTTTCGGGGCACGACATCGCGGC
The DNA here is from genome assembly GCA_964247715.1 of uncultured Acidobacteriaceae bacterium. Taxonomy (GTDB): domain Bacteria; phylum Acidobacteriota; class Terriglobia; order Terriglobales; family Acidobacteriaceae; genus Edaphobacter. The sequence continues at coordinate 19,293 of CAXTVJ010000022.1, forward strand.
CATAGCTTCGTCGCGACATCTGCTGAAAGTATGTTCGCGCCGGACGGCATTCGCTGTTCCGTTTTGCTCACCCGAAAAACACCTTGTGGCGCTGGACCGATGCCTCGTTCCCTCACCCGACGCGGCAGTCCGGAGCGCCTGACGTTGCGGAAACCCGACGTTGCAAAATCCAGTAAGAGTTCCTGTGCGCTTGCATCTTTCTCTACGTACAGCAAACGTTGCGTCCCGCGGGCAGCCGGGCCGTCATGCGGCTGTTTTGAAGGCTCTCGTGACTAACCAGGCTTGAGGAATCGGAAAGCGAGATCTTCTCCACCGTCAGCATGAGCCAGAAGGCTTGTCATCGCCTGACGCAACTGCGACTCCATCTCGCCCGCCATCGTCTTGATACTGGAAAGCAGCACGCTGAGAATTCGATTGTGCCCAGGTTCTTCTGCGGGTAGCAATGATCATCAATTGCAGGATGGGGCTCTCGTCGACCATCATCGCGGTGGTGCCTGGGAACAAGGGGCTGCTCTACAATCTGCTCTTTCGCTCAAGTGCCGCTGCGTTGATCGAGATCGCTCGCGATCCACAGCACCTCGGCGCCGACACAGGTATGCTCAGTGTCCTGCACACGTCGGGAGAGACCTCCAGCACCATCCGCATTTCCACTGCCTCGTTCCGGGAGGCGGCCTGTCGCTGGACGGAACCCGGTAGATTGCCGCATCGCAACGCTCCTGGTGCCCGTTTGCTTACCGGGCCGTGTCTTCCATGGCAAGAATTCTTGCCGAAGGCCGGCTTCCGCGACCGTCCATATGAATCCGTCTGGCTTTCTTTGTGTCGGTGGGACATACGGCAGTGGCTGTCACGCAAACAAACTCTTTGCGGGAAAGACGATAAGGAAAGTGACCGGCTTTCTCGCTGCCGGTCACTTCCTCGATCTCCGCGAAGCCGATCAGCGCCAATACCCTGGATGGAAGTGGTAGCCGTCTCCTCCATGGTCATAACCACCCGGGACCCAAACCGCTCCCGCATGTGGCGGACGACCCCAGTGCCCTCTCGTCCAAACGTAACGATGACCGTCCCAGCGATGATAGCCGCCTTGCCATGCGTAGCCGGAATGCGGAGGAGGACCGTAAGTCTCCACAATGGGAGCCGGCGGCCCAAGCCGAATGGCGACCTGAGCTTGAGAAGAGAGCGGCAAGACTAAGAACAGGAGTGTGGCAGGCGCTACTTTCTTGAGCATACAAAGTCTCCAGAGCGGCTCTTCGCCGAGGTTGCGTTCTAAGTCCGTGATAGGAAAACGAGTCTTTAGCTGCATTCACCCCTGCTTGAGGACGCTTCGTCTTCAGCTCTTATCTTGGCGGCACGCCGGGATCGGTGGCGGCGTTGTGATTGCGATGGTAGATACGCTGCGAGGTCCGGTCCTGTTGACGAGCCAGCTTGTGCCGGTCCTGCGTGGTGAGATGGCCACCATCGGCGGCCCGCATACCGCTTTGTTCCGAATGGAGATGAGCCTGGTGGGCGTCGGCTGCTGCCGCACCCTTCGGGGTGATCTGGCCATCGGCAACACCCTTGTTGATGCGCGCTTGCTGGCGAGCATCGCGGGCGTTCACGGAGTGGCGCTGATTGTAAGTTGTTTGCTGCGCCCATGCGCTCGATGCCGGGATCACCACGAGCGATGCTGCGATGAGGAACGATGTCATCTTCATTGCGGTACTCCTTTCGAGATATATGGGTTACGGCACTCAAGCGTGCGAGTGCGCGACTGCGTCTGGAGCGTCCAGTCCGGTGGTCTTCTCCCTTCATGACCCCCGAATCGTCGGAGCCGCGAAGTCTCACGAGCCTCGCAGAGCCGGGATGCCACTGGCACCGATACATCTCCCGTGCGTGTCTTCTTCATCTTCCGTGCGTGTTCTTCGTGGACGTTCGGCGCTGCCAGTCGACTTGAAGGTGTTTCGCACTTTGATCTCCTTCCAGCCGTCCGCGCGTCTGGAGGTATGAATGCAAATTCCTCTCAGGTCCTTCTCCCCCTGGGAGGGTATATATCCGTCCCTCGTGAGGGGATGGAGCGGAAAACAAAGGGCCGACAACGCGGGATCGCCGTGCACTCCCCTTCGCTGCGGGCTTGAACACCTTCCTGCGCGAAGCGCACCTCTCCCGTCTCGACGGTATGGAAGCAACGTTCGGCACGGGATACCCTGACGACTGGAAGGTTCTTGCGATCGCTGCCCATGCCAACGAATGGACCTCAGAACATCGTCAAACCCCTCTTCTCCGGAAACAAAATCCTGTGGGTTGGTTGCGCCCTCATCCTGGCGGTCATGTGCGTCAGCACGGCCGACGTCATCTACTCTCTTCGCAACACTGCTGTCAAGAGCGATGCCGTTATCTCGGGTTTCCGTCAACGCACACATTTGCTGGACGCGCTCCGGCGGCTCATGGTTCGCTCTGCCCTGGCGCCCGACGTGGATGACCAGCGTGCGTTGGACACGAGCGATCTGCCAGCCGCACATACACAGGCCAATCAGATTCTTCAGGAGATTGCACAATCGCTGGAAGCCAGCGGAGATGACAGCACGCAGCAGCGGTTCGCCGATCTCAGAACTTCCATCGATCGATACTGGGATTCCTTGCCCAACATCCGCGAGCAGAACGGAAAGGTTCCTCCGTCGCTGCAGGCACCCGCAGGATCGCCTGAACGAAAACAAATACGGCAGATATCCCGACAGATCAGGGCTCTCAATCGCGAGCAGCAGGACCGTGCAGAGGCACAACTCAAAGCCGAGCAAGGCCGGCTCCAGGGCGAGCTTCTTGTCTCCTCGGTGCTCTCCCTGGTTCTGGTGTTTGCGCTGGTCCTGGGGATGTACTTCCGGCTGAAGAAGACCGAGCACTCTGCCCAGCAACGATATGCGGATGTGGTGCAGGCCCGTACTGAACTCCAGACGTTCGCGGGTCGGCTTGAACAAGCCCAGGAAGAAGAGCGGCGCAAATTGTCACGCGAGCTTCACGATGAGTTCGGACAGACGATGGCCGCAGCACTGGTGGAACTTGGTCGGATACAGAAGGAACTCATAGAAGACGATGCGACCAGGGCACAACTCGCGAGTGTCAAGCTGGAGCTTGAAAGCAGTATGCGTTCTATCCGGGATATCGCTCTGATGCTGCGCCCCTCCATGCTGGACGATCTCGGGCTGGTTCCGGCCCTGCGCTGGCAGGGCCGAGAAGTCGCGCGCCGCTCGGGACTGGCGGTGCGTGTTGAGGCCGACGACAAGAGCGAGTTTCTGCCCGACGCTTACCGAACCTGCATCTACCGCGTCGTACAGGAGGCTCTTCACAATGTCGTGAAGCACGCCTCAGCTACGTCCGCCATCGTCGTCTTCAAGTGGACCAGCGAAGCGTTGCAGCTCACGATTGAAGACAACGGCAAGGGATTCCGTCCGGGTTCAGACAAAGGCATGGGACTGCTCGGTATGGAGGAGCGAGTAGGCAGACTGTCCGGGCGTGTGCAGGTGACATCTCTGCCGAACAAGGGAACGTCCGTCTATGTGACACTTCCGATATCGGTGATTGAAGAAGGAGAGGTCGCACTTGATTCGCATCGCTCTGGCAGATGACCATACGGTGTTGCGAGCCGGGCTGAAGTCCCTGTTGGAACGTCAGCGAGACTTTCAGGTCGTCGGGGAAGCCGGTGACGGACGCGAGTTACTTCGTGTGGTGGATGAGACGACTCCCGACATCGTCATTACGGACATCGGCATGCCAAAACTCAACGGCACCGACGCCACCGCCCAGATTGTCAAGAAACATCCCGAAACGCGCGTGCTCGTCCTCAGCATGCACAGCGACGAAGCGTATGTGCTCCGCGCTTTGAAGGCAGGAGCTCGAGGGTATCTGGTCAAAGAATCGGCTGAAGCGGATCTGATGATGGCGATCCGGACGGTCCATGCGGGTAAAGCGTTCTTTAGCCCGTCCGTCAGCGCACTGCTGGTCGAAGACTATGTACGCCAGATGCGCGATCGCGGCGTGGAGGACAGCTATGAACTGCTCTCAACGCGGGAGCGCGAGGTCCTGCAACTGGTCGCCGAAGGGAAGGGCAACAAAGACATCGCAAATCTGCTCGGCTTGAGCGTGTATACCATCGAGACGCACCGAGGAAACATTCTGCAGAAGTTGAACCTACACAGCGTTCCGGAGCTAATCCTTTACGCGGTGCGCAAGGGCGTCATTTCGTAAGCGCCGGCGTAATCGGCGAACAGGCAGATGCCTTGCCCCCTGCTCTTTTCTCTTCCTCGACGGCCAAAGGTAACCTCATGCCCACGCGTGCTCTTGTTGCCGATACTGCTTACCTCGTTTGCGCAGACGACCGCACCCGCACCCGCAACCTGTCGCAGCACCAGGCTGCAGTTTTCATTTGCCTACCCCGCCGAGTTTAGATCCGCGGACGAATCCGAAAGCTCTGTTCCTGCGATCGAACCTTCCAGGCCTGGGTCGGCGGTGGCCTGCATCTCCACGCCGCTCATCGCGGAGCATCACCTCAACGATTCCGTCGGCGAGCTGATCTCGCTGACGGATCTCGACTTTGCCTGCCTCAAGGAGCCGACCGATCCCGGCAAGCTCGATACCTTCGTGGCCAAGGTCTTGATGGACGTCCCGCATGAAGACCGCACGCCGTCACGGCAGCAGGCGGAGCCTGCCAAGTGGATGGTCATGATGCCAGATTCCGAGTCGTTAGCGTCACGAGCACACCTGCGGGCACGACCATCTATGCAGGCGCAGCTTGCCTCGTGGTCGAACAACACTTCGTCTGCTGGAATGTAGTTGCCATGAGCCGGGCAAGACTCGACACTCTTCTCTCATCCCCAATTACCTTCGCGCATCATGCGCCCCAGGCAGTTGTGCCTGCCGCATCGCCTGGCAAGTAAGGTCGGCAGCTTCTCGCGCCAGCCGGGTCAATGGCTGCAAGATCGGTTGCAGACCGGTAAGCAACAGAAATGGAAACTCTTCTCATTTCCACGAGCCAACGCTGCGTCGAAATCCAGCACGGTTGCGCCGTGTGCCATCCGCCTTTGTTGGTGGCGCGCACGCTCAACGGCACCGGATTCGTCCCGACAGGTCGCAATTGTGTTTCCCATCGGCGGCCGCTCCACTCACATACATCTCGGATCTGGAACGCTACCCGTGCCAACTGGTGTGTTCAGGCTTCACCTTCGGGCAGGTTGCGGTCCAGTTCGAGGAGTGCCTCCAGTAACGGGCCACCTGGAAGGCCCCCTTCTCCAAACACCCGTCTCTGGACGACGATAATTCTGGGAAGAGCGTCACGCAGAGCGCTGAGACCGGCATTCGTGACCTCAACCCGCTTGGCTCGCGTATCCGACTGGCTGCGTCGCCGGGACACCATTCTCTTTGCCTCAAGCGCCTTGAGCGTCTGAGAGATCTGCATCGGGTGAATACCCGCCGACCGCGCAAGTTCAGTCTGAGTAACAGGTTCACCGTCACGACCGAACCAGGCAACTGAAGCAAGGGTAATGAACTGGAGATTGGTGAGATCGAGCTTAGCCAGCGCCCGGTCAACCTGACGCTGATATCGCGCGACGATCCGCCACATCACGAAACCCACGGCACGCTCCGGAGCGCCCAGCGACACCTCTTCAAACATCTGCCGGATGGTGTTTTTGTCCCGTTGCACCTCCCCATTCTAGGTGAGCAGAGCGGAAGCAACGCTGATGCTGAACCTCAGCATCGATACTAAACATGTTTACGATACGGTGCGCGGCCGGGCGAAGCGTTCGAAACACTGACTGCATAAAGCCCCACCCCCGCCCGACAGAGCACCACCACAGGAGAAGCGATGGCGAATACCAAGCTCGACATAGCCTTTTGGGATTACGACCGCACCCGGGCGCTGGTGGACGGAACCGTGCAGATCGACGGTGTGGATGCAACGTACCACAGCGCCCCGATCGTGACGGAGATCTTTCGCGGAATGATCGGGGACCGTACCTTCGATGTTTCGGAGCTTGGGCTAACCTACTTCCTTCGCACCTTCACAAACGGCGAGTCCCCATTCGTTGCCATCCCGGTGTTTCCCAATCGTGCGTTTCGGCACTCCGCGATCTTTGTTCATAAGGCGAGCGGTATCGAGAAGCCGGAAGATCTGAACGGCAAAACCATCGGCGAACTTGCGCTCTACGGCCATGACGCCGGAATCATGCCCAAGGGCATGCTGATGGACGAGTGCGGGTTCAAGCCGGAAACCTGCCGCTGGATCATTGGCGGTCTGGACTGGCCGCTCAAGCCCATAGACTTTGTTCCACAGACGCATCCTGCAAACGTCGAGGTGAGCAACATTGCACAAGGGAAGGAACTTGGCGCCATGCTGGACGCCGGTGAGATCGACGCGCTCTTTTCCGCCGACATACCGAAGTGCGTGCTGGAGCACTCGCCCCATGTGAAGCGGCTCTTCCCGGACTACAAGGGAGTCGAGCGGGACTACTACAAGCGAACGGGTATCTTCCCCATCATGCACACCGTAGTGATACGTCGCGATCTGCTGGCGCGGAACCCCGCACTGGCGCCGTCGCTTTACAAGGGATTCTGCGACGCGAAGAAGGCGGCAGCGGACAAGTACACGCACGGGCTGATCTTCAACAGCATGGCCACGATGTTTCCGTGGTTCAGCGAGCTGATCGAAGAAGATGAGGCGCTGCTTGGCCAGGACTGGTGGCCGTACGGGATAGCGGCGAATCGCACGACGCTCGACGCCGTGCTGCGCTACCACCACGAACAGGGCATCACGGATCGCCTCTTCACCGTAGAAGACCTGTTCGTGCCGGATCTGCTGACAACCTGAGGCTCCGTGCTTTGCTGCGTTGGAGTCATTCGTAGCCGAAAGGAGCATCGGAATGAAGCTGGTTGGACTCGAAGAGCATTTCGCGACTGTCGAGGTAATGCAGGCCTGGCAGGTGGTCGATCCCCTTTGGCGCGATCTTGCCCTCAATGCATCGACGGAAGGTGAGGCCGCACGGCGTCTGCTGGATCTCGGAACCGGGCGCCTTACCGCGATGGATGAGGCCGGGATCGATGTCGCAGTCTTGTCGCTGACCACCCCCGGAGTACAGAACCTTGAACCCATCGCAGCTGTGGACCTGGCTCGCTCCTCAAACGATCGGCTTGCTGATGCCGTCGGCTTGCGACCTGATCGCCTGCAGGGCCTCGCCACCCTGCCCACTCCTTCACCGCAGGCCGCAGCGAAGGAACTGGACCGCGCTGTGCGTCAGCTTGGGCTTCACGGCGCGATGCTGCACGGCCGAACCCGCGACCGTAATCTCAGCGATCCGGAGTTCTGGCCCATCTTTGAAGTGGCTGACGCGTTGAACGCACCCCTGTACCTTCACCCGCAGTCGCCGGAGCAGCGTGTACTCGACGCATACTATGCAGGCTTCGGTGATGAGCTGGATTCCTTGTTCGCCCGAGCCGGCATAGGGTGGCATTACGAAACTGGCGTTCAGATCGTTCGGCTGATTCTGGCGGGAGTCTTCGACCGTTTTCCAGGCCTGCAGATCGTCACCGGTCACTGGGGAGAAGTGGCGCTTTTCTACCTCGACCGCCTCGATATGCTGAGCGCTCCGGCAAAGCTGCCACGAAAGATCTCTGAATACGTACGGCAACACCTCTATGTGACAGCAAGCGGTCTTTTCAGCCAACGTTACCTGAAGTGGGCACTCGAAGTTGTCGGCGCGGATCACATCCTCTTCGCGACGGACTACCCCTTCGCGCACGCACCGCCAAATGGCGCTCGCGCCTTTCTAGAGACAGCACCACTCAGTAAGACGGATTGCACCAAGATCGCCTCAGGGAACTGGGACAAGCTTTGCGCGGGCATTCGCCGCTGATAAGCGCGTTTGAACGAAGAGTCAAAAAGGAGGATGTTTGCTATGCAATATCTCGTAATCTTCACGCCCAGGAAGCAGTTCGCGTCCGAAGGTATGCCGACCGACTTTATGGATAAGGAACTGGAGGAACAGGCCCAGGTACGAGAGCTGTACGCCGGTGGAGGCCTTCGCCAGGTGTGGGCCCAGGTGCCGCGGACCAGGGGCGGGGTCGTTTTGTTCGAAGCCGATACGGACGCCCAGCTTCGGGAGATGATCAACAGCTTTCCGCTGATCAAGGCGCACTACGCTGATCCCGAGATCATCCCGCTCCAGCCACACGCCGCCTTTATGCCTCCCGGGAGCGCGAAGGAGTCATGATTCGCGCACTGCCGTAACCCGGAGCCGGCGATCCAGACCGTGCACCCAACTGCTCTCATGGAGGCACCCTGTGCTGAAGATAAAAGAACTGGATGAGTTCGTACCATTTGAGAGACAACTTCAGGAAAATACTGACGGTCCTGTCGTCCTCGGCATTCTGTTTACGATGACCCCGGAAGATGTCGAGGCGTTCAAGAACGCATGGGCGAGGGATGCGGCCTTCACAAAGGCTCAGCCTGGCTTCATCTCGGCCCAGCTGCACCAGGGTATCGGAACAAGCACGACGTTTCTCGATTATGCGGTGTTCGAAAGTGTCGCCGCTCTTCGAGCCATGATGCGCCAGCCCGAGTTTGGACCATTGCGTCAGATCTATCCCGACAGTGCTACGGCAAGCCTTCACTTGTTCCGGCGAGTCGCCGTCGCTGGCATCTGCCTCGGCGAACCCGGGACAAAGTAACCACAACGGGAGTTCCTTCCCAGATCACTCACGAGAGAGGTTAAATCATGCCAATCAATGCAGCATCCCGATCCATTCACCTTGCAGACGAGATCGCTCAAAAGCATTACGTCCAGTTCCTCGTCCACAGCCGACTGATCGCTCCCGGCGTGGATCAGTTGAATCAACACCTGAGCGATCACCTCCACTTCATGAAGTCGCTCAGCGAACGGGGTATCCTTCCGATTTCGGGCCCCTTCTTTACGGAGGAGGGCATGAACACCGGAAACGGCTTCTACGTTCTCAGGGTAGATACTCTGGAAGAGGCGCGCCGCATAACAGCCCAGGACCCACTCCATCAGGCAGGTGTGCGCAGCCCGACTGTCGAACCGTGGCTGCAAGTCATGGAATGACTCCTGCTCAGAAGCCCACCAGACCACTTGGCTGCATGACGAATGGATTCGAGGGAGACATTTTGAAGCTGAATGACCTGCGTACACTCGGACGCTCCGGCCTGCCCGTCAGTCCGCTCGCACTTGGGACGATGACCTTCGGGAACAAGCAGTGGGGATCTTCGGAGGACGCGTCTCGCGTGGGTATTCGACAGCTGTGTCGATGCCGGCGGTAACTTCATCGACACCGCAGACGTGTAACAGCGGCGGAAGAAGCGAAGAACTCATCGGAAACTATATAGCGGATCGCAAGCTGCGCGACGACATCGTCCTGGCTATGAAATTCAGCTTCACGGAGGGAATGGCCGCAAGTATCTCACCAGAGCGCTGGAAGGAGATCTCGATATCGAAAGCTACTGACGAGATCCTCGCTTCGCTGAATGACGAGCTGGACGTGCCTTACTCTGCGTCACGCCGCCCTTCGATCGCGCCTGAGTACGTGCTGCGGACGCTGTTGGATGACGCGGTGGGGATCATGCGATGTTGTCGAAGAGCCGCAACCGAGAGCATCTACAAGTAAAGACTGAAGCATAACAACTCATTGCTGGGATAAACGGTTGACCTCGGCGAAGAACCGCTGCGCCACGTCCCGAATCCCATGAAGAACGACAGTGACGACTGGCTCCCTTGCATCCTCACCGGCATAGCGTTGAGCACACCCCCCTGCAGGCCCAGATGTCGGGCCGGTCAAAAAGGAGTAGCGCACCCACAGCCTCTTAGGCTACGCTCTGCTTGAGGCGAATAAAAAGCGAAATGAACGCGTCCAGTGCAGCCCTCCGCCAGGAGATCGAAGCAAAACTCGCACGACGCGTGCCCTCCGCGCTCACGCCGCTTGCGTACCAGGAGCCTCGGCGGATGCCGCTTGGCATCGACGCACTCGACCACCTGCTCGGAGGCGGACTGCCCATCGGCGCCCTCAGCGAAGTCTCCGGACCGGAAGGCAGCGGACGCACCTCGGTTGCGCTTGCGCTGCTTGCGGGCGCGTCCTTCGAGGGAGCGTGCGCCTGGATCGACCCCGGCGACACGCTCTCGCCCGAGAGTGCCGCCGCTGCCGGTGTATGCCTGAGAAACCTCCTCTGGGTCCGCTTCCCGGCGCATTCCCACACGCGGCAGGAGCCACCCCCCGCTTCCCGGCGCGCACTCCCCCTCATCGAGCATCCTCCGCAGCACGGCGGCTGCGGCCCGCACCCGCGCATGGAAACCAAAAATCTCGCCCCCGCGCTCGAGCAGATGCTCTTTCACAAGGAAGAGCGGCGCCGGCGCAAGATGGAAGGCACGCCCGGCTTCCCCAACCAGTCATTCGGCTTGGCCTCCGCTTCGCCCGATCAGATCGAGTGGGAGCGCTTCAACACACGCAAAGTGGACGAAGCCGACCCGCTCCGCATCCGCGACCGTCAGGCCGCTGAAGCCGCTCGCGACCGGGCCAGCCGCCAGCCCAGCCAGATTCAAGCCAGGTCCCACCTGCGCCCTGACGAGAACCGCCTCGAACATGCCGTCCGCGCCGCCGACCAGGTTCTCCAGTCCGGTGGATTTCGCGTCGTTGTCCTCGATCTCGCCTCCACCGCGCCTGACCAGGCATTGCGGATCCCGCTCGCCACCTGGTTTCGTTTCCGCCGCGCCGCCCAGGAGAGCGACGTCATCCTGCTCGTGCTTTCGCAGATCGCCTGCGTCCGCTCCAGCGCCGCCTGCAGCCTGGAGTGCTCACCCGGCAAGCTCCCCAACCTGACCTCCACACTGGCCGAAACCGCACTCCAGGTCGAAGTCGCCCGTCAGCGCGCCCAGCCATCTATACAGCCCATCCAGCCCGGCTTCGGCAAAAAACCTCCACAGCGCGCCACCGCGTGGACCGCCGCGCCGTCCTGGATGCGCGCGGTCGGGAGATGAGCTAATGCCCTGTGTGACAACGACCTGCGCCGCCGTTCATATCCCGGAGTTCCCCGTCGCCGCCTGGCTGCGCGCAAACCCGGAGCTTCGCTCCCGCCCGCTCGCCATCCTCGAAGGTATGCCGCCGCACGAGCGCGTCGTCTCCCTCAGCCCGCAGGCAAGCCAGGCCGGCGTCACGCAAGGCATGAGTAAAGTGCAGGCCGAGGCCTCCGGAACCATCCTCTTCCAACCGCGCTCTGCCGAACAGGAACAACAAGCCTTTACCCATCTGCTTGACCTCACTGAACGCTTCACCCCGCGCACGGAAGCCATTGCCGCGCCGGCAAATGCCTACGCCGGCGCGCGCACCCTCGCAGCATCCCTGCTCCTCGACAGCACCGGCACCGAAACCCTCTTCGGCCCGCCAGAACGCTACGCACGCGCCCTGCACCAGACCCTCGCGCCCGTCTTTCCGGCCCGCGTGGCCTTCGCGACCAATGCAGAAGCCGCGCTCCTGCTCGCGCGCAGCTGTTCCGGCGTCACCTGCGCCGACGAGCACTCCCTTCGTGCGAAACTCGCCTCGCTGCCCGTCTCCGCGCTCGCCTGCGAAGACGATCTCCTCCACACCTTCCGCCGCTGGGGCATCCGCACCCTCGGCCAGCTCGCCGAACTCCCCGAGACCGCCCTCATCAGCCGCGTCGGCCAGCGCGGCCGACGTCTTCAGCAGCTCGCCACCGGCAACGCAGACCACCTGCTCGTGCCCGAAGTGGACAACTTTATCCTCCACGAGACCGCCGCGCTCGACAGCCCGCTCACCCTGCTCGATTCCCTGCTCTTTATCCTCTCGCCCATGCTGGATCGCGTCCTCCGCAAGGCCATGGAACGCGCGTTCGCACTGCGTTCCGTCACACTTACGCTCGAGCTCGAAAAGAAAGCTCCGCACCAGACTCGCGTCCGCCCTGCCGTTCCAACGCAGAGCCATGCCCTCCTGCTCAAGCTCCTCAACCTCGAGCTGCAGGCGCATCCGCCGCAGGCCGGCATCGCCGGCGTAACCCTCACCGCCGAACCCACCCAGCCCCAGACCGCCCAGCGCGGTCTCTTCCAGTCGCAGTTCCCCGAGCCCGGCCGCCTCGACCTCCTGCTCGCCCGCCTGCGCGCCATCGCCGGCCAGGAAAACGTCGGCTCACCCGCGCTCGAGGACAGTCATCGCCTCGACGCCTTCACCCTTACCCCCTACCGCCCGCACATCCTGCCTGCGGCTCCTGAAACCGCGCAGCCGGCCCGCCGCGCCCTGCAGCGTCTCCGGCCCGCTCCGTCCATCCGCGTCCTCCTCCACAACAATTTCCCGCTGCGGCTCTTCTGGCGCGGAGCCCGACTGGACATCGCCTCCGCTGCCGGCCCCTGGCACTCCAGCGGCCGCTGGTGGGATACCCTCCCCTGGGACGTCTCCGAATGGGACGCCGCCATCGCCGACCCGCCGCTGCTCCTCCGCCTCAGCCACAACCGCCTCACCACCGAGTGGACGCTCCTGGGCCTCTATGACTGACCGCTACGTGGAATTTCACACCCGCTCCGCCTTCTCCTTCCTGGAAGGCGCCTCGCTGCCCGAGGCCATGGCCCAGCAGGCCGCCAACCTCGACCTGCACGGCCTCGCCATCCTCGACCGCGACGGGCTCTACGGCTCGCCGCGCCTCTACACCAGCGCAAAAAAGCACGGCATTCGCTCGCATATCGGAGCCGAGGTCTCCGTCGACGCCTTCGGCATACAGGCCCAGCCGCCCGCATGGCAGCCACACGCCATTCCCACGCGCCCAGTGCGCCTTTCATTGCTCTGCGAAGACCAGACCGGCTATCAAAACCTCTCGCAGCTCATCTCCGCCTACAAACTCGCGCAGCGCTCGAAAGGCGATGGCATCGCGCCTGTACGCAGCGTCGAGCAGCACGCCACCGGCCTCGTCTGCCTGACCGGTGGCGACGAAGGCCCACTTGCCGCCGCCCTCGAACACGGCGGCATCCCCCAGGCCCGCTCCACCCTCGACCGCCTCCTCCAGACCTTCGGCCGCAGTGGTGTCTACGTCGAGCTCCAGCGCCACGGCCGGCGCGAGCAGGAGGCCCGCAACCAGGCCCTCATCGCCCTCGCCCGCGAGTACCGACTCCCGCTGCTCGCCACCAATGGCGTCGCCATGGCCACCGAGCTCGAGCGCGAGATCCTCGACGTCCTCACCGCCATCCGCCACGGCGTCTCGCTCGACCAGGCTGGCCTGCTCCTCCAGCACAACAGCCGACGACATCTGCTCTCCGCGCGCGAGATGGGCACGCTCTTCCGCGACCTCCCCGAAGCCATCGCCGAAACCCGCGAGCTCTCAAACCGCCTCCGCTTTGAAATGAACGACCTCGGCTACGAGTTCCCCCGCTATCCCGTCCCCGACGGCGACACCATGCAGAGCTTCCTGCGCAAGCGCACGATGGAAGGTGTCGCCCGCCGCTACGGCTGCAAAACCAGCGCCGGTCTTCGCACCCGCGCCGACGCGCAGGTAGAACGCGAACTCGCCCTCATCGCCCGCCTCGGCCTCGAAGGCTACTTCCTCATCGTCTGGGATATCGTCGAGTTCTGCGGACGCAACGGCATCCTCGTGCAGGGACGCGGCTCCGCCGCCAACTCCGCCGTCTGTTACGCGCTCGGCATCACCGCCGTCGATCCCGTCGGCATGGACCTGCTCTTCGAGCGCTTCCTCTCCGAAAATCGCGGCGAATGGCCCGACATCGATCTCGACCTGCCCTCCGGCGACGACCGCGAACGCGCCATCCAGTACGTCTACGAGTGCTACGGCAAACTCGGTGCCGCCATGTGCGCCAACGTCATCACCTATCGCGGACGATCCGCCGCGCGCGAGGTCGGCAAAGCGCTCGGCTTCAACGCCGAAACGCAGACCCGCCTCACTCGACTCGTCAGCGCATGGGAGTGGAAGGGGCCGACCGACTCCATGGAGCACCAGTTCCGCGCCGCCGGCTTCGACCTCGCCCACCCCCGCATCGCCAAGTACCTCGAGCTCTCCGTCCGCATGCTCGACCTGCCCCGTCACCTCGGACAGCACTCCGGCGGCATGATCATCGCCCAGGGCCAACTCGCCTCCGTCGTCCCCATCGAGCCCGCCAGCATGCCCGGCCGCGCCGTCGTCCAGTGGGATAAAGAAGACTGCGCCGACATGGGCCTCATCAAGGTCGACCTCCTCGGCCTCGGCATGATGGCCGTCCTCAAAGACTGCGTCGAAATGATCCCACGCCACTATAACGAAACTGTCGACATCGCCCAGATCCCCCACGACGATCCGCTGGTCTACGACATGCTCCAGCGCGCTGACACCGTAGGCCTCTTCCAGGTCGAAAGCCGCGCCCAGATGGCCTCGCTTCCCCGCAATAAACCCGACCGATTCTACGACCTCGTCGTCCAGGTCGCCATCATCCGCCCCGGCCCCATCGTCGGCCAGATGATGAACCCCTACATGGAACGCCGCATGGGCCGGCAGCAAGTCCGCTACCCCCACCCGCTGCTCGAATCGGTCCTCAAGCGTACCCTCGGCGTTCCCCTCTTTCAGGAACAGCTCCTCCGCATCGCCATGGTCATCGCCAACTTCACCGGAGGCGAGGCCGAAGAGCTGCGACGCGCGCTCGGCAGCCGCCGCTCCGCCGACAAAATGCGCGCGCTCGAGATCAAACTCCGCGCCGGCATGGACGCAAACCACGTCGACCCCAAAGCCCAGGAAGAGATCGTCACCGCCATCAGCTCGTTCGCACTCTACGGCTTTCCCGAAAGCCACGCCGCCAGCTTTGCCCTCATCGCCTACGCCAGCGCCTGGCTCAAATTCCACTACCTCGCGGTCTTCACCGCCGCCATCCTCAACAACCAGCCCATGGGCTTCTACTCCGCCGCCGTCCTCATCAAGGACGCCCAGCGCCACGGCCTCCGCGTCAAGCCCATCGACATCCTTCGCTCCGACTGGAACTGCACCTTGGAGCGGAATCCAGAGCGGGATCCAGACGCAAACCTCACCCTGCGCCTCGGCCTCCGTTACGTCCGCGGCCTGTGCGCCGGCACCGCCGCCGAACTTGAGCGAACCCGTTGCCTGCGTCCCTTCGCCTCCATCGAAGAACTCGCCCGCCGCGTTCCCTCGCTCACCCGCGCCGACCTCACCACCCTCGCCGAGATCGGCGCCCTCAACTCCCTCGGCGACCACACCCATCGCCGCGACGCCCTCTGGCAGGTCGAGCGCGCCGGCCGTCAGCCCGGTCCGCTGCTCGCCCCGCTCGAATGCGACGAAGAGACCGTCACCCCGCTCGCGCCCATGAACCCCGAAGAGCGTATGGTGGCCGACTACGGCGGCACCGGTGTTACCGTCGGCCGGCATCCCATGGCGCACTGCCGCGAGCAGCTCCGCGCCCAGCGGGTCGTCCGCGCCGGCGACCTCAAGCTCCTGCGCCACGGCGTCACCACCCGCATCGCCGGATGCGTCATCGCACGCCAGCGCCCCGGCACCGCTCACGGCTTCATCTTCCTCTCCATCGAAGACGAAACCGGCATCGCCAACGCCATCATCGAGCCCGCCCTCTACGAGCGCTTCCGCTCACTCGTCACCTACGCCAAATTCCTCCTGATCGAGGGCCCGCTCCAGAATGTCGATAAAGTCATCCACATCCGCGCCAGGCACATGGAAGAACTCGCCGTCACCGCCGCCCCCATGCAGTCGCACGACTTCCATTGAGGTGCCAGACCGTCGCGTCTCCAACCAGCGCGGTCTATAAAAAGAAACATGAACCCAGCCGAGACCCGACGCCTTCTCACCGCTCTCGAAGCCAACTGGCAGGCCGAAACCGAAGGCCATCACACCTACACCGCACTCGCCGCCCACGAAGCCGACCCGCACCGCCGCAACGCGCTGCGCGGTCTCGCCATGGCTGAGCAGCACCACGCTGACCTCTGGGCCGCGCGCATTCGCGAGCTCGGCGGGCCCGAACCCGTATACAAGGGCACTCCCTCCGGCCAGGCAGAGACCCTGCCCAATCGCATCGGCGGCCCCGACATGGCGCTGCGCCGCCTCGAGATCGACGAAGGCCGCGACATCGCGCACTACAGCAAACAGCTCAAGGTGCTCGGCGACCAGCCCTCACTCGCCATCCTCGCCGAAGTCATCGCCGACGAGCGCGAACACTACCTCACGCTCGGCAATCTCATTCGCTCGCGAGGCTCACTTCCGCCGCTGCCGCCCGAGCAGGCCCAGGCTGCGCTCGCTGACCTCATCGCCGCCCGCAACCAGGGCCGTACCCAGGCCGCCGGCTGGGTCGGCGACGCCATCTACGGCGTCAACGACGGACTCGGCTCCATCTTCGGCATCGTCTCCGGCGTCTCCGGCGCCACCCTCGGCAACAGCCACTTCGTCCTGATCGCCGGCCTCGCCGGCATGGTCGCCAGCGCGCTCTCCATGGGCTCCGGAGCCTACCTCGCCGCAAAGAGCGAACGCGAGATCTTCGAGGCCGAATTCGCCCGCGAAAAGGAAGCCGTCGAGGAGAACGAAGCCGAAGCCCGCGAGGTCCTCTCGCTCAGCTACCAGATCCGCGGTCTGCCCGTAGAAGACGCCGAGCGCTTCGTCCGCCACATCGCCAGAAACCCCAATCAGCTCATCCAGGCGCTCGCCCGCGAACGCCTCCACACCAGTGAGGAAGGCCTCAGCAATCCTCTCGTCTCCGCCGTCTCCGGCGCTCTCTCGACTGCAGTTGGCGCCTTCATCCCCATCATCCCGTTCTTCTTCATCACCGGCATCCCCGCCATCATCGCAGCCGCCATCGTTTCGCTCGCGGCGCACTTCGCCGTCGGCGCAGCCAAGTCGCTCATCACCATCCGCTCGTGGTGGGCCAGCGGCTTTGAAATGACCTGGATCGGTGCGCTCGAAGGCGTCGTCACCTATCTCATCGGCATCGGCCTCGGCCACCTCGGCGGAGGCTAGGCCTTCACCACCGGCGCAACTACATCCTCCGCGCTCGATTCCTCGCTCGTGGTCGCAGCAGCCGCAGCCGGTTCAAGCCCCTTCAGCAGCAACGCATACGAGCCCTTCGCCTCGCGCGCCTTCTTCTCTAACTTCCCAGCCGGCATGACATGATTCTCCAGCAGCTCCGGCAGACGCAGCCGGCACACGAGCTGCTCAAACGCCGCCGGATCGAACTTCTCCTCGCCTCCAGCGCCCGTCACACCGATCAGCCAGCGTACATCCGGATCGCTCCAGAACGCCGCCGTCTCCACCGCTTCAGCCAGATCGGCCGCATCCTTCTCCCGCGTCAGCAGCCGCACCTGCGCCGCAGCTCGCCACGCCGCCTCGCCCTGCAATCCAACCGACGAAAACGTCTCCGCCAGCGCCGCCCGCAGATTCAGCCCGTCGAACACCTCACGCCCGCGCAGCTTCGCGGGCAGAGCGGACAGCAGCAGCCAGGCCATGACCGGAGCCCATACCTTCGCCTGCG
Source organism: uncultured Acidobacteriaceae bacterium (assembly GCA_964247715.1). GTDB lineage: Bacteria > Acidobacteriota > Terriglobia > Terriglobales > Acidobacteriaceae > Edaphobacter. The sequence goes on from CAXTVJ010000022.1 coordinate 36,785, forward strand.
CCCCGTTCGTTCCGGTCGCGACATAAACCGCTCGCGCCGCCGCCTGCAGTTCCGCCGGGAACTCATCAACAAGAGCAGGAAGCTCCAGTACGCGCGCCACCGGCAGCGACTCGCCCGGCTTCTCATAACCCGCGTCGACCCCGGTCTGCGCCGACCAGAGCTCAGCCAGCCGCGCGCCAAAAACCTGCGCTTTGTCAACAAACCCGTTCAGCTCCGGCTCCGTATCTTTCTCCTCGCTGACCTTCGCCTCAGAAACATCGGCAGGCTTCATCGAAACCGGCTCCGCGTCTGCGGCAACCGCGGCAGCCTCAGGCGAGGGAGCATCCAGTCCCTGCCGCGCCGTCGTCGACGCCGCGCTTACCTCGCGCGCCGCACGGGCAAACGACTCGATCGTCGCCGAGCTGATTGCCTGCCGCAGCGCCTGACGCAACGGCCGCATCCGCAGCTCCCGCAGCGCTTCCTCGACCGAATACACGCCCGATCCATGCAGCGCATCGCACAGCCGATCCCACGGCTCGGCCGCGGTCGGCTGCAGCACACGCCAGTCCAGCAGCACCACATGCTGATAGCCGCGCAACGGCAGCGTCAAGCCGCTGTCGCGAAACTCCCGCCCGCGCCGCAGATACTCGAGCCCCACCACCACATCGCGAAACGCCACAATGCTCGAATCGTCCTCAGGTAGCTCAATACCCCGCGCCAGGCTCGTCGTCTGCAGCTCTCCGTTGTGCTTATCCAGAAACCCAACCGATCCGTGAATCGTCCCGTGCGTCGACTCATAGCGGTTGTTGAAGAAGATCACCGCCCGCTCATCGCCCGTACGGTTCGAATAGGCGAACACATTTTCATCCACCGAACCAAAATCGTCCCAGAAGTCGTACATCACGAAGTTCGCGCTGTCCGCGAACAGCGCCCGCCGCTTCAGCAGCGGCGCGATCAGGCTCATATGCCGCGCAACGAGACCCTCATTCGGCTGCTCGTCCATGCGCGCCTGCTTGAAGTCCATGCCGTACCGCTCGCCATAGCCTTCTACCTGCCCGTGCCCGAACATCGGCAATCCAGGCAGCGTCGCCAGCAGCACCGACGTCCCGAAGTACTTGTCCCCCGACCCGAACTGATCGATCGCCGTGCGCTCATCCGGATTGCTCATGAAATTCACATACCGCTTCAGAATGTCCGGATCGAACTCCACCGTCTTCTTCAGATACGAGCGGTACTTCGCGTTCTCCTCATCGCGCAGCATGTTCATGAACGCGCTGTTGTACACGCGATGCATGCCCAGCGTCCGCACAAAGTACCCTTCCAGCAGCCAGAACGCCTCCGCCAGCAGCAGCGTTCCCGGCACCTCGACGGCCACGCGATCGACGACCTCGCGCCAGAACTCCAGCGGCATCAGCGCGTCAAACTGTTCCTGCGAAAGTGCATCCTCGGCCCGCGACGGAATCGATCCGCCCGCCCCCGGCAGCGGAAACCAGAGCCGCTGCACATGCCGCTTGGCAAGCACCATGGCAGCATCGAAACGGATGATCGGAAACCGCCGCGCCACATCCAGAATCACCTGGATCACATGCTCGCGCACCGACGCTTTCGCATAGTCCAGCTGCGCCGTATCGTTCCACGCAAACGTGGTGCCATCGTTGCCGTGATACATGAACCGCGTCGTGCCCTGCTGATGATGCCGAATGCGAAACACCACCGCCGCATCCGACTGGTCGTAATAGTGATCCTCGAGCTTGATCTCCACCCGGCTGTCCATCGAAAGGTCCGGCCCTTCGAAGCTGTACGAAGGAAACGGGCTCTCCCACCGCGACAAAAACCACTCCGGATGTTCGATCACCCACGTCGAATCGATGCCCATATGATTCGGCACCATATCGCTCGCCAGTCTCAGGCCGGCCTTGGCGGCACGATCCCGAAGATCCACATACGCTTCCTCGCCGCCCAGGTCCTCCGCGATCAGATAATCCTTGAGCGAATACGCCGACGCGACCGCATCCGGGTTGCCGCGCAGCCGCTTGATCGTCTTCGAAGACTTGCTCCGCTCCCAAAGCCCGATCAGCCACAGCCCCGAGATGCCGCGACTCGCCAGAATCCGCAGCTCCTCATCGGGAATCTGGTCCAGCCGCGAGATGTGCCGCTGATACCTTTTCGAAAGCTGCTCCAGCCACACATACGTGTTCTTCGCGATCAGCACCACATTCGGCATCCACGCCTGATCCGCGCTGAACGCCTCGTACTCATTCAGCGGAGCCTGATAGTCGAGCGCATACCGCCGCCGCCGCACGCCATCCGCACCCGTCACCCAGTCGTCTTCAAACCCGACATACTCGTCGCCCTGGAATCCCTCGCTTCCGCGTCCCGGCTCTCCATGCCGGTACTGATCCGCTCCCGCCGGATGAAACCGCATCCAGATAGCGATCTCTTCCTCGCGCAGCACATCGATCGCCAGCAGCACCCGCTTCAGCTCCGCCCCGAGAATCGGTGCCCACGTCTCGCGTATGTACTCCAACTGCCCGGTCAGCGAGTCCGGAGATGCCAGCATCGGCGCGCGCAGCGCATCCAGCAGACTTCCCATGCCCGGCGCAACGGAAGGACGCGAAGCAAAAAAAGTCGGCAGCACGGAGGTCACACGCGGATACGCCGTTGCTTTCCTGAGAGGAGCGTCCTCAAACAGGATCTTGAACTCCGCGAACGCCGGATTGCTGTTCGCCAGCCACAGCAGCAGCAGCTCCTCCAGCTCCGCCTCGCGATGCGGCACACCCTCGGTCGAACCGGCCAGCCATTCCGCCGCCGTCATCTCGCCGCGAAACACCGCCACGTTCGGAAACTCGTCACTGAACCGCACCAGCAGCTTCTCCATCTCGGCCGGCGTAAACCGCGCGCGAAATGACTCCAGTGCATCGCTCAGCACAGTCGGATCGACCGTCTTCCGGTAGTGCGCCACCAGTGCATGGCTCAGTTCGTCGATCAGGCCCATCGCGAACAGCGCGCCCGCGTTCACCGTCCGCCCCGGCAGGCCCCGCTC
>CAXTVJ010000022.1:39906-55994 GCA_964247715.1 uncultured Acidobacteriaceae bacterium
GGCCCATCGCGAACAGCGCGCCCGCGTTCACCGTCCGCCCCGGCAGGCCCCGCTCTAGGTCCCGCTCCGGGTCCCGCTCCGCACCCAGTTCGCTCAGCCCCTGCGCCAGCTTACGGCTGCCCGTCACGTTCGCGAAGATCACATTCCCCGAGAACCCGAACAGCAGCTCATCCAGGTTCAACCGCTCGCGAACGCTCCGCGCAATATGGAACTCCATCCAAACTCTCCTTCGCAGCACGCCGGAAAACCCCGGCTCTTCCGTGATGCTCTCCGCAGCCGTTCAAATCGAGCTTCCGATCATCTGGACGCCGCACGTTCGAGCGAAGACGCTACATCATCGCACAGGCCCGTGCAGCGCCCGTACGGCAACCCGGTTCACCCCCGGATGCGTTCTCATAAAGCAGAGTCTTCCCTGAAGGGATGCACAGACCATCCCAACAGTTTCTTCATTCCGCGTCCAGACCTCGCGAAACGACCGCCGTTCGGGAAAGCCTGTTCTGTGGAAACCTTCCTTTCGAACGCTCTCAGCCCTCCAGCTCGTCCGCGCGCCCGTCGTCCGCGTCATCTGCGTTCGGCCTTCGCTGGCCATAAGTAGCGGCCTTCCCGTGCTTGCGATAGTAGTGCCGGTCCAGCAACGCCTGCGAGACCTCTGCCGCCTCGCCCTTCAGCGTCAGGGTCCGGTACGCCATCCGGGCAACCGCCTCCAGCACCACCGCGTTGTGCGCCGCATCGTGCGGCGTCGGACCCCACGTAAATGGAGCATGTCCATGCACCAGGCACGCCGGAACGGCCATCGGATCGACCCTGGCCCGGCCCTCTGCGCCGCGAAAACGCTGCACGATCGCCACCCCGGTCTCATGCACATACCGGCCGCCGATCGCCTCCTCCGACAGCGCCTCCGTCACCGGCACCGGCCCGTAGAAGTAGTCCGCATGAGTCGTCCCGAACGCCGGAATCGCCAGCCCCGCCTGCGCGAACGACGTCGCGTACTCCGAATGCGTATGCACCACGCCGCCGATCTCCGGAAACGCGCGATACAGCAGCAAATGCGTCTCGAGATCTGAGGAAGGCCGCATCAAACCGTCGACTGCCGTCCCCTCCAGATCCGTCAGCACGATGTGCTCCGGCCGCAACTCCTCATACGCCACACCCGAAGGCTTGATCGCCACGATCCCGCTCGCGCGATCCACCCCCGACGCGTTCCCGAACGTGTACAGCACCAGTCCACGCCGAACCAGCTCGAGATTCGCCTCCAGTACCTCTTCCCGCAGCGTCTGCAGCCGCATCATCCCTCCGTCAGCCTGCCGTCAGTTCCGGCATCTTCGCAGACTTCAACAGCCGAGCCTCAGCCGCCAGCTCCCGCAGTCTCCGCAGCACGCCTGAAAGGTCCGCCGCGCCCTCACTCCCAAATCCGAAGTAAACCCGCCGAAACAGCTCGTACAGCTCCGCGTACACAGCCTCATTCTCCGCCCGCGGCATGAACACCCGGTACCCCGGACACATCTTCGCCTGCGCCTCTTCGAGCGACGCGAAGATCCCCGCCGCAAGCTGCGCAAAAATTGCCGCCCCCACGCTCGTCGGCGTCCGGTCCGGCACCAGCACCGGCTTCCGCAGCACATCCGCATACACCTGGTTCAGCACCGCATTCCGCTGCGGAATCCCGCCCGCGTTGATCACCCGCTCGATCTTGATACCACGCTCCGCCATCCGGTCCAGCACCACCCGCGTATGAAACGCCGTGCCTTCGATCGCCGCGAACAGCTCATCCTGCGCCGTATGCACCAGGTTCCAGCCCAGCGTGATCCCGCCCAGTTCACTCTTCACCAGCACCGTCCGGTCGCCGTTATCCCACGGCACCCGCAGCAGCCCGGTCTGTCCGCCACAATAGCTCTCGAGCCCTGCCGACAGAGTCTTCACCTCCGTACCGGCGCGTCGTGCAATCGCCTCAAACACATCGCCCACCGCCGACAGCCCTGCCTCCACCCCCGTCAGCTTCGGATCCACGCTCCCCGGCACCACCCCGCACACGCCCGGCACCAGCTCCGCCTCCCGCGCCATGGCGATCATGCACGTCGACGTGCCCACCACATTCACCACATCGCCCTCGCGGCAGCCCGCGCCAATCGCATCCCAGTGCGCGTCGAACGCGCCCACTGGAATCGGAATCCCGGCGCGCAGCCCCAGCCGCTCCGCCCATTGGAGCGCAAGATGCCCCGCCAGCCGGTCCGAAGTCAGCGTCTCCCCCGTCATCTTCGCGCACACCCCGTCCAGCAGCGGGTCCAGCTCCGAAAAGAAGCTCTGCGCCGGAAATCCGCCCCAGCGCGGATTCCACATCCACTTGTGTCCCATCGCGCAGACGCTGCGCTTCGCGTCCTCGGGCCGCGTCACCCCGCACAAGGTAGCCGCCACCATGTCGCAGTGCTCAAACGCAGACGCGAACTGACCCCGCCGCTCCGGATGTTGACGCAGCCAGTGCAGCAGCTTCGCCCACCCCCACTCATGCGAGTAAACTCCACCGCACCACTCGATCGCCTCCACGCCGCGTGCGTGCGCCAGAGCCGTGATCTCGCCGGCTTCCTCATGCGCCCGGTGATCGCACCACAGAGAGTAGTCGTCCAGCGGCTGCATCGCCGCATCCACCACCACCACGCTCGAGCCCGTCGTGTCGAGTGCGATTGCCTCCACCTGATCGCCGGGTACGCCCGTCTGCGCCAGCACCTCGCGCATGGCTGTCACCAGCGACTCCATCTGCTCTGCGTGGCTTTGCGTCGCGAACGCCGGATCCTCACGCCGCCGCTTCAGCGCATAGCCCGCCGACGCCGTGCCCAGCGTGCCGCGTTCGCTGTCCAGCAGCGTCACCCGCACGCTCAACGTCCCGAAATCCACACCCGCCACCACGCGCACACGCATCTCCTTCGTCCTCCTTCGATGCCGAACCGCTGCATTTCTCCCCGTCCGCCATTGAAGTTCCGTTCGGGGCAGGACGATAAACGGCCTGTACGCGTCCCCATCGCTCACCCGGGCCGCCTCGAAAGGACACTCCCTCATGTCAGCCATCGCTCTCGCCGAGCCCGTTGCCGCCACCGCCCTCGTGCCGGCTCAGACCGCACGCTCCGGCAAGTACCTCATCTTCCAGCTCGGCCCCGAAGAATTCGGCGTCGAGGTCCTCAAAGTCCGCGAAATCATGGGCGTGCTCGAGATCACCGCCGTTCCGCAGATGCCGCCGTACCTCAAGGGCGTCATCAACCTCCGCGGCAAAGTCATTCCCGTCGTCGATCTCCGCCTCAAATTCGGCCTCCCCGAAGAGCCCTGCACTCCGCGCACCTGCATCATCGTCGTCCGCACCGAGCAGGAGCACGACTCGCTCGTCATGGGCATGATCGTCGACGGCGTCGCCGAAGTCCTCCCGCTCGCCGAAGCCGACATCGAAGACACCCCAGACTTCGGAACCGGCGTCACCACCCCCTTTCTTCGCGGCATGGCCAAGATCAAAGGCAGCGTCAAGATCCTGCTCAACATCGACAAGGTCCTCTCCACTCACGACATCAGCAGCCTCAACGCGCTCATCGGCTGATCGCTTTTCCGACCTGAACACCCCACACACGCGAGGTTTGCCATGACTCCTACCATCTCGAAGAAGCTGTTCCTTGGCACCGGCTCGATGCTCGTCTTCAGCCTTTGCCTCGGCGTTTCGGCAATGCTCAGCATCGATGCCATCAATGCCAGCCTCGGAAACATCGTCCAGCGAACCGTGAAGAAGAAGTCGATGGCACAGGACATCGAGGCGGACGAGGCGGAGCTCACTGGTATCACCCGTGGCACAATCCTCCGCGGCATGATCAATGACCGCCCAGGCGTCGAGCGCAATCGCAAGGAGTATCAGGAGCTGATGCGCGACATGCAGGACGACATCGCGGCAATCAAACCACTGATCGTCAGCGAGACCGGCCGAACGTCTACGGCTCAGGTTGAGAAATCGCTTGAGCAGATCGCGCCGATCGAAGACGAGATCATCCAGAGCCTGAGCGGCGGAGACATCACGAAGGCCGTCAAAATCCTCGACAGCGAGGTAGTTCCCGTCCAGAAGCAGATGGATGGAGCGATCGCGAATCTCGAGCGGGTCAGCGAAGAACAGCTCGCGGACGGATTCAGCCAGTCGGCCTCCGCAGGCAGGAGAAACCTCTGGATCACCACGCTTCTTCTCCTGCTCACCTCAGCTGTCGGTATCGGGATGATCTACATCGTGCGCCAGATCGCCAGGGTGCTCAGCTCCAGCGTCCTCGAACTCACCGGCTCGACCGAACAGATCGCGGCCGCCGCCGAACAGGTCTCCGCCTCCAGCCAGACCCTCGCCCAGAGCTCGTCCGAGCAGGCCGCCACCATCGAAGAGACCTCGAGCGCGTCCACCGAGATCAACGCCATGGCCAGGCGCAACACCGCCGACTCCCACGAGACCGCCCAGATCGTCACCCAGTCGCAGGAGGGCATCGCCGCCGCCAACCAGTCGCTCGACGAGATGATCGTCGCCATGAACGACATCGAGGCCTCCAGCCAGAAGATCTCGAAGATCATCAAGGTCATCGACGAGATCGCCTTCCAGACCAACATCCTCGCCCTCAACGCCGCCGTCGAAGCCGCGCGCGCCGGACAGGCCGGAGCCGGCTTCTCCGTAGTCGCCGATGAGGTCCGCAACCTCGCCCAGCGCTGCGCCCAGGCCGCCCGCGACACCGCCGTCCTCATCGACGAATCCATCCAGAATGCCGTCGGAGGTAAAACCAAAGTCGATCGCGTCGCCCTTCAGATCCGCAACGTCACCGCCGAATCCGCCAAGATCAAAACCCTCATCGACCAGATCAACCAGGGCAGTGTCGAGCAGTCCCGCGGGATCGACCAGATCAACGGAGCCATGCACCAGATGGAGCAGACCACCCAGGCCAGCGCTGCCAATGCCGAGCAGACCGCCGCCGCCGCCCAGCAGCTCAACAGCCACGCCTCCTCCATGCGCGACATCGTCAACGGACTCCGTGCCCTCGTCAAAGACGGCGGATCCAACCCGCCGTCGCACGGATCAACCCGCGGATACAAGGCGCGCCCCGCCGCGCAACCGCGCACCCTCTCCACCACGATCCGATCCGTCGTCAGCTTCCCGAAGACCACCTCCCACGCCCCCGCCGTCGCTTCCGGCTTCCCGCTCGACGACGACTTCCAAGAGATGTAGCGCACCGGTTTCGCACGCAACGCGCTTCGGCGGAGCCCTGCACGGCTCCGCCACCCTCCCCGTCCGCACCTCCCCTCCGCATGTAACAACGAGGCACTCATGTCCACAGCTCTCGCCGGCGCAGGCAGCGCGGCGCTTCTCGAACACCTCGACACTCTGTCGGTCCGGCTCATGGTCGAAGGCCCTGAAGCCCTCTCCGCCGCCGACCTTCAGCAACTCGGCGCCCTCGCCAGTCTCTCCGGCGATACCGCCTTCGCCGCGTCCGCCGCGCGTCTCGCCGCGGCGTGCAGGCCCGGCGCCTCCGCCGACCAGCACAACGCAAATTTCGCGGAACTCCGCCTGCTGCTCGAACCCGCCGCGGCGCCCGTGCTCACATCGAAACCGGCATCCTCTTCCCCCGTCCTCAAGGTCTCACTCGCCGAAGACAAAGAGCTCATCCTCGAGTTCATCACCGAGTCCCGAGAGCACCTCGGCCACATCGAGTCGCAGATGCTCCTCCTCGAAAAGGACGCCTCCGCTTCCGAGACCCTCAACGCCGTCTTTCGCGCCTTTCACACTATCAAGGGACTCGCCGGCTTCCTCGAGTTCGCCCACATCCAGTCGCTTGCCCACGAAGTCGAAACGCTCCTCGATCTCGCTCGGAACGGCAAGCTCACCATCACCTCCGCCATCGTCGACCTCGTCCTTGAAGCCACCGACATCGTCCGCCGCGAGCTCACCGACATCGAGTCCTCGCTCGCGGGCGAAGCTCCCGGCACCACCTCTGTCACCCAAGATCTGCTCCACCGCCTCCACGCCGCCTCCCACGCCGACGCCGATGCCGGCGCAGACGTGGCAGACGCGATCCACCAGCCCTCCCCCGCTCCTCAACCGGTCGCACAGAAGGCCGGCCCGCAGCCCGCAGCCGCACAGCCCATCCCGCAGCCCGCACCCGCCGAGGTGACGGCCGCCCTCGCTGCCATCACCTCCGCACCCGCAGAACCCGCCGCCAAAGCCGCTCCCGCCGGCAACGCCAGGGCCGGTGAAGCCGCCACGCTCCGCATCGACACCTCCAAGCTCGACCAGCTCATGGATCTCGTCGGCGAGATGGTCATCGCGCAAACCCTCATCGCGCACTCGCCCGCGATCGCCGCCGTCACCGACGCCCGCGTCCAGACCGACCTCACGCAGCTCGCCCGCATCACCGCCGATGTCCAGCATGTCGTCACCGGCATGCGCATGATCCCCATCGGCACGCAGTTCCAGAAGACCGCGCGCCTCATCCGCGATCTCTCCCGCCGAGCCGGCAAGCAGATCGTCCTCGAAACCTCCGGCGACGAGACAGAGATCGATAAGTCCGTCGCCGACGAGCTCTCCGACCCGCTCCTGCACATGGTCCGCAACTCCGTCGACCACGGCATCGAGACCACCGACGAGCGGCTCGCCACCGGGAAAGATCCCGTCGCGCGCGTCCGCCTCTCCGCCCGCCATGAATCCGGCCAGATCGTCATCTCCATCTCCGACGACGGACGCGGTCTGAACAAAGACAAGATCCTCAAACGAGCCATCCAGAACGGCATCCTTCAGCCCGGCGCGCAGCTCACTGAAAACGAAATCTTCCTGCTCATCTTCGAGCCCGGCTTCTCCACCGCCGAAACCGTCACCGACATCTCCGGACGCGGAGTCGGCATGGACGTCGTCAAACGCCACGTCCAGAAGCTGCGCGGACGCATCGAGGTCCACTCCGCTCCGGGCAAGGGCACCGAGTTCCTGCTCAAGCTGCCCCTCACCCTCGCCATCATCGAAGGCCTCGTCACCCTCGTCGGCGAACAGCGCTATATCGTCCCCATCTTCGCCGTGCGTGAGATGTTCCGGCCCACCCCCGCGATGCTCTCCACCATCCACGGCAAGCAGGAGATGGTCCTCGTCCGCGGCGGTCTGCTCCCCATCATCCGCCTTCACCAGCGCTTCGACACCCCGCCGCGCACCTCCACCCTCACCGACGGCATCCTCATCGTCGCCGAGGCCGAAACCCGCCAGTTCTGTCTCTTCGTCGACGAACTCGTCGGCAAGCAGGAGGTCGTCATCAAGGGCCTCGGCCGCACCTTCAAGGACGTCGTCGGCGTCGCCGGATGCGCCATCCTCGGCGATGGCCGCGTCGGCCTCATCCTCGACATGCTCGGCCTCTTCCGGGGTGCGCGATGACCGCACCCTGCGCCGAGCCGCCCGTACTCCGGACCGCCGACTTCCAGAAAATCGCCCGCCTCGCCTACCAACACTTCGGCCTCGATCTCCAGCCCGGCAAGGAAGCCCTCGTCGAATCGCGCATCGGCAAAAAACTCCGCGAACTCGGCCTCTGCTCCTTTTCGGACTACCTCAAGCTCCTCGAAGCCGACACCTCCGGCGAACTTCTCACCGGCATGGTCGATCTCCTCACCACCAACCACACCAGCTTCTTCCGCGAGCCGCGCCACTTCGACTTCCTCACCGAAACCATCCTCCCGGCTCTCAGCACGCGCTCTGAACTCCACCTCTGGAGCGCCGCCTGCTCCAGCGGCGAGGAACCCTACTCCCTCGCCATGACCCTCCTCGAGCAAGCCCGCGAACACACCATCCCCACAGTGCGCATTCGCGCCACTGACATCTCCACCCGCGTCCTTGCTCACGCGAAGAACGCAATCTACACCACCGATCGCTGCAGCTCCATCCCGGCACCTGTCCAGCAGCGCTATCTGCTGCGCGGAACCGGAAATCAAGCCGGCGCCTTCCGTTTCAAACCAGAGGTGCGCGCCATGATCGACTTCAGTCGCCTCAACCTCATGGACCCGCTCCCCGAACTCTCCCCCTGCTCCGTCATCTTCTGCCGCAACATCATGATTTACTTCGACCGGCCCACGCAGCAGAGTCTCGTCCAGCGCCTCACCGAACGACTCGAACCCGGAGGCTACCTCTTCATCGGTCACTCCGAAAGCCTCAACACCATCACCCACACCCTCGACTACATCTCCCCTGCCATCTGGCGCAAACCCGCGATCGGCGGCGGCTCGGCTTCCGGCAGCTCGGTCTCCCGCAGCTCGGCTTCCGGCAGCTCGGTTTCCCGGAGAACCGCATGACCGAAGTCCGCCTCACCCCGCTCACCGTCGGCATCGGCGAGTGCATCGTCAGCCGCGACCCCGCCGCCATCATCACCACGCACGCCCTCGGCTCCTGCATCGCGCTGCTCCTGCACGATCCCCTCAGCCGCGTCGCCGGCCTGCTCCACTACATGCTCCCCGAGTCCTCGCTCGACCCCGCCAAAGCCCTCATCCGCCCCTTCGTCTTCGCCGACACCGGCGTCCCGCTGCTGCTTGCCGAAATGCTCAGGCTCGGCGGCGCAAAAACCCGCATCAGCGCCATCGCCGCCGGCGGCGCGCAGATGATGGACCTCCACAACACCTTCAGCATCGGCAAACGCAATCAGCTCGCCCTGCGCAAGGTCCTCTGGAAGACCGGCCTCATGCTCAAGACCGAAGAAGTCGGCGGCACACTCTCCCGCACCATCTCGCTCGAAGTCGCCTCCGGCCAGATCCAGCTCCGTTCGCCCGGCGTCCCCACCCGCGTCTTCGACATCGCCTCGCGTCCGCCCGCTGCCGCACGCGTCGCCACCCCTCTTACCCGTTCTCCGGAGGCAAAAGCCTGATATGGCCTACAACATCCTCATCGTCGACGACTCCCCCGCCATGCGCCGCGTCGTCCGCCGCGTGGTAGAACTCTCCGGCGTCGACGTCGGCTCGCTCCTCGAGGCCGGCGACGGCCAGGAAGCCCTCGAAGTCCTCCACCGCGAGTGGATCGACCTCATCGTCTCCGATATCAACATGCCCCGCATGAACGGCGAACAGCTCCTCATCGCCGTCCGCGCCGAGCCGCAAATCGCCGCCATCCCCATCCTCGTCCTCTCCACCGACGCCAGCGACACCCGCGTCGAACGCATGCTCGCCCAGGGGGCCAACGGCTACATGGCAAAGCCCTTCCAACCCGGCGAACTCGCCGAGCACGTCAACCGCCTCCTGGGAGTAGCCGCCGATGCCGTCCTCTAATCTCGAAACCCTCACATCCCTCGCTCCCCTGCTCGAGTCCCGATGCGCCGAAGTCCTCGAGTCCATGTACTTCGCCTCCGTCATCGAGACCGCTCCCGCCGACGAGCCCCTCGCGGACGCCGGCCTCGGCTTTTCGCTCGCCTTCGCAGGCGATCTTCAAGGCTCCTTCGGCGTCACTCTAACGCCCGAAACCGCCCGCACCCTCGCCGCCAACTTCCTCGGAGACGACGAAGAGACGCTGACCCCGGAAGCCGTTGCCGAAGTCACCGGCGAACTCGCCAACATGCTCTGTGGCGCCGTCCTCAGCCGCGTTCCCAGCCATGACGTCTTTACCCTCTCGCACCCCGAACCCGTTCACTCCTTCGCCCTCGCCTCCGAGCAAGCCTCCGAGCACCACGCCCGCACCCTCCAGACCGACCTCGGCCCCATCTCCGTCTGGATCGCCGTCACCCCACTCACGCCACCAACCGCAGCTCAGGACTGAGCCCGCACGTGCCCGGAAAAATCAAAGTCCTCATCGTCGACGACTCTCCCATGGTCCGTCGCATCCTCGCCGACTGCATCGCCGGCGAACCCGACATCGAGGTCGTCGGCACCGCGCCCGATCCCTACGTCGCCCGCGACCTCATCCTCAAGCTCTCCCCCGATGTCATCACCCTCGACATCGAGATGCCGCGCATGGACGGACTCACCTTCCTCCAGCGCCTCATGCACTACCGCCCCACCCCCACCATCATCGTCAGCTCGCTCGGCCAGAGCTCCAGCGAAGCCGCCCTCGACGCCATGCGCTTCGGCGCAGTCGAGGTCCTCTGCAAACCCAACGGACCCTCCTCCGTCGGCAATCTCCGCCGCACCATCCCCCACAGCATTCGCGCCGCCGCGATCGCCCGCCTCCGTCTGCCCTCCGCCGGCACCCTGAAAGCACCGGCCCCCGCCGCTCCAGCGCGCGCCGCCGCCTTCCCGCCCGAAGCCCTCGTCTGCATCGGAGCCTCCACCGGAGGCACCATCGCGATTCAGGAGATTCTTTCCCGCCTTCCCGCCGATATCCCTCCTGTGGTCATCGCGCAACACATCCCGGCCGGCTTCTCGCTCTCCTTCGCCAACCGCCTCAATCGCCTCTGCGCGATGGAGGTCCGCGAGGCCGTCGACGGCGACGAACTCCGCCCAGGCCTCGCCCTGCTCGCGCCCGGCGACATCCACATGCTCGTCCGCCGCAGGGACGGCCGCTATCGCGTCGAGCTCCAGCACGGCCCCCAGGTCTGCTTCCAGCGTCCCTCGGTCGACGTCCTCTTCGCCTCCGCCGCTCAGGCCGCCGGACCCCGCGCCGTCGCCATGCTGCTCACCGGCATGGGCACCGACGGAGCCCGCGGCCTGCTCGCCCTCAAACAGGCCGGAGCCGCCACCATCGCCCAGGACGAAGCCTCCTGTGTCGTCTTCGGCATGCCCCGCGAAGCCATCCGCCTCGAAGCCGCCGCGCACATCGCCGCGCTCGACGAGATCCCAAATCTGCTCACCAAACTCCTGAGCGCTCACCCTCACCCCACCTCACACTCCCGGGAGACCCAACCATGAAGGGCACTATCCTCGTCGTCGACGACTCCGCCATGATGCGCAAAGTCGTCCTTCGCACTCTCAAAATGGCCGAGATCGAATTCGATACCGTCCTCGAAGCCGGCGATGGTCAGGACGCTCTCATCCTTCTGCGCCAGCACACCTCCATCGACCTCATCATGTGCGACATCAACATGCCCAACATGAACGGGCTCGAGATGCTCGTGCAGGCCAGGGCCGAAGGACTCGCCAAAGGCACGCCCATCGTCATGGTCACCACCGAGGGCAGCGAACCGCTCGTCCGACAGGCCATCCTCGCCGGTGCCCGCGGCTACATCCGCAAACCCTTCACCCTCGACCACATCAAGGCAAACGTCAAGCCATTGCTCGCCGCCTGAACCTCAAGTCAATTTCGTTCCCGGGAGACCACCATGCCTGAAGCAATCGTCACCTCTCTGTCCGCCGCCTCCGAGAAGTTCCTCTCCGACGGCAACCACCGCCTCGCCGATGAAGCCGTCTTCGAGGTCTTCGCCTCCATGCTCGGCATGCCCATCACTCTCACCGAACCGCAGCTCCCCGTTCCCAGCGAGGGCGAAGAACGCACCGCCATCGTCGGCTACGCGGGCGCCATGCGCGGCTTCTGCGAAATCCAGCTCAACCAGGCCGCCACCAGCGCCGTAGCCTCCGCCATGCTCGGCACCCCCGTTGACGACGAGTGCTCGCTCGACGACGCCATCGGCGAACTCGCCAATATGATCGGCGGCGGATGGAAAGACCGCGTCCCCACCCTCAGCTCCCAGTGCGCGCTCTCGCCGCCCACCATCATCATGGGCCGCGATTACAAGGTCCATACCAGCAGACCCTCCGACCGCCTCACCCGCACCTATCAGTTCGGCGATCACCTGCTCTTCCTCACCCTGCGCCGCGAACACGCCAGAACCTAGGCGTCTCCTGCTATCAGCTCGCACCCCTGAGCTGATAGCTCGCCGGCGAGCGTTGGCGATCGGCTCCAGATCCAGCCAGTCGTTCCTCCCGGGTCCAACCGCCTCGAAATCCTGGGGCTGCGACCGTGCTCTCTCAAACAAACGCAACGAAATTCAACGGCTCTCCCGAAGGCTCAAAGGCTCCGGCAGAATCTCCTCCCCCTTCGAGAGACTCGACAGGCTCTTCCTCGGAGTCATCCACTTCGCCCTCACCGTCGAGGCACTCAGAGAGCGTGAACACGCTCTAGGTACCTGGCACCGGCGCTGCCTTCAAATCCAGATCCGCCGTCCCAATCCTGCCCGACGCCGTCATCCGCACCACCACCCGTGCCCGCACGGCCTTCGGATCCCGCTGCAGCTGATACGCAAAATTGACCGGCACCTCAATCCGGCCGGTCGGCGGAACCCTGCCGTTTGGCGCCATCTTCATCGTCTTCGCATCCCGCTTCAGCTCCTTCCCCTTCTTGTCGAATTGCGTCACCATCAGGATCAGCTCCGTCTGCCGTTCTTCCGTGTCCGTCGCCGCCGTCCAGCCCACCGCCTTCGCATCGACGTGGATCAGATACTTGTCCGGCTCCGCGGTCGCCGCCACCGTCATCGGCAGCCCGTCGTACACCATGGTGCTGCTCTCCGCCGCAGCCAGGTCCACCACCAGCCGTCGCGAAAGCGAATGCGGATCCACCCGCACCGGTCCGCCGCTCAAAAAGTAACCCTCCCGCGTCGTCACCTTCAGATCCGGTCTGTCCACCGTCACCACAATTCTGCGAAACTTCGCCGGATCCCGTGAGTCGTTCACCGGCCGGTACGTCAGCGTGTAAAAGCTCGTGCCCTCGCGGATGCTCGTCCCGATCTCCGCATCCACATCGTTCCGTCCATACAGCGCCTTGCCCCCCGTCGCCGTCGCCAGTTTCGCGAACTGATAGTTCCCGCCGAATGGATCGTTGAACGCGGCCGCCGCACCGTAAGTGTTCTGCACCTGCAGCCCCGCCGGATCCACCGTATACAGCGTCACCCGCGCATCCCGCAGACGGTTCACCGTCACCTGCGCGGCGCTCTGGATCAGATCCGCATTGTCGATCGTCTCCGTGGCGGTCAACGCCGGAAACCCCCGTCCGATCCAGATCATGTTCTTGTGGCCGTCGTGCCCCATCACCGCCTCGGCCACGCGCTGCAGTGTCACAAACGCCAGCCCGTATCGTTCGCCACGCCACGCAAACTCCTGCGCCTGCCACGGATACGCCGAAAAATGATGATCCAGCGCCTTCATCAGGCCCTGCTTGTCCTGCGTATAGTCCTTCACCACTTCGAACTTCTGCAGACTCACCGCCAGCAGCATCGTCGGCGTCTCCAGCTTGTCCCGCTGCCGCTTCAGCCACTGCTTCAGCGAGTAGCGCGCGAACGCCATGTCTTCAAACCGCGTATTGAACTCATCCAGAAGAATGATGTTCACCGGAGCCTTCGGCGCCAGCCGGTCCAGGTCCGCCGTCGAGTTGATCGTCGCCGACGCCGCCAGCGCATCCACCCCCGCCTGCTCAAAGTGCAGAACCGTCTCCGGATCGCCCGCCTCGGTCACATGGAACTGATCCCGCGTCAGCCCGCTCACCACATTCCCCTGCCGGTCCGTCACCACCAGGTCCAGCACCACCAGACGCGCGCTGTTGCGGATCGTATACGTCCCGTCCGCGTTCTTCACCGGCTGCGCCCCAGCCGGCACCGCCGGCATCGCCGGCGTTTGCGCCGGCTGCAGAGGAGCCGTCGAAGAAGGAGCTGGAACCGGCACCGGCACCGGAGCCGCGGGCGCGGGTGCCTGTGCCCGCACCATGACCACACCCGCCACAAGGGGTAAACAGACAGACAGCCCCAGCCGCGTAGCTCGTTTGGCCATCATGCTCATCCTGCCTCCTCCGGTCAACTGGTTCCGCGTCGCGAAGTCTACATCAATACGTTCCACGCACCCGCAAGGTTTCCGTGAGCCTGCAGGTCGCCCTGAACCGCGGCAAGCCCTTGAAGCCCCTGGCGACGGAACTTCGGGGAACTTGGTACCCTCACCGGACTCATGGCGTCATCCGTCTCAACAGGAAAAAGCCGGCCCGCAGACCGGCTCTTTCGTCCCGACGTAACCTGCCGCTTCATCGAAGTCCCGAACGTCACCGTCAGCATGATGCTCCGGCCCGAGTTCACCGCTACATGATCCGCGCCGCTGATCTTCGGCGCGCCCGTCGCCAGGAAAGGGTTCCCGTACGGCCCGCTCAGCGCCGCGGGCGTCGAGCTGTTCGCCAGCGTAAATTCCGTTCCCGGCGCTGTTCGCGAACAGGTTTGTAAAACTTCGCCGCAGCTTTGTGGTGTGGAACCGCCCGCCGCTGCGAAGGGTGTAGTTGATGTAAGCATCCGACAAACTGAACCGATCGATGGCATAAGCAGTGTGATATCCGTTCGGACAGTCGACAAAGTAGGTGCCCACCCGCTTATCAAAGTAAGCCGCATCCCAGCTTCCCTTCTGGTACAGCACGCCGAGCGCCGCCACATCCGACGGCGTCTGCTGCACGTTCCGCCCGCCCGACTTTCTGCCCATACAATTCCTCCTATGGACCAACATGGAGTCGGTTCGCCTGCAGAGAGCAGGCGGCATTCAAGCAAGCTTGCCTACAGAAAGGATATTGACGGACTTCGCGCTGTCGCCGTGCTGCTCGTCATCGGCGACCACCTCAAAATTCGCGTAGGCGGAGGGTTCGTTGGTGTCGACGTCTTCTTCGTCATCTCTGGCTATCTCATCAGTGCCGCCATCCTCAAGGAGATGGCAAACGGCACCTTCTCCATCGTCAACTTCTACGAACGGAGAATCCGCCGCATCTTCCCGGCGTTACTGGTCATGCTCCTCGCCTCCTCAGCCGCGGCCTGGTTTCTGCTCTTCCCATCCGAACTCCTCGACTTCGCCCGCTCCCTGCTTGCCGCCCTCTTCTCCGTCTCGAACCTGCTCTTCTGGCACCAGGCCGGCTACTTCGACGCGCCCAGCGCATTCAAGCCCCTGCTCCACACCTGGTCGCTCGCTGTCGAAGAACAGTTCTACATCTTTTTCCCGGTGGTTCTCATCCTCGTCCGCCGTTTCCAGCCGCATCGTCTCAAGCTCTGGATTCTCCTCCTCACCGCCGCCACGTTTGCGCTCGCGGCCCTCTGCGTTCACCGCGATGCCACCGCCGCGTTTTTCTTCGCACCCCTGCGCGCCTGGGAGCTGCTCCTTGGCACCATCGTCTCGCAACGCTACCTCCCCACCCTGCGCAGCGCTCTCGCCCGCAATCTCGCCGCCTTGACAGGCCTTCTGCTCATCCTCGTCCCTGCCCTGCGCTACTCAAGCGCGACGGTCTTCCCCGGTCTCGCCGCCTTGCCGCCCTGCCTCGGCGCGGCCCTCATCATCGCCGCCGGCGAGACTGGCTCGTCAGTCGTCGGCCGCGTGCTCAGCCTTCGTCCCGTCGTCTTTGTCGGTCTCATCTCCTACTCGCTTTATCTCTGGCACTGGCCGGTCATCGTATTCCAAGACATCGGGCAGATCCTCCCGCTGCCGGCGAATCACCGCCGGCTCAAGCTGGCCCTGCTCATCATCTCGCTTCTCCTCGGCGCCCTTTCCTGGGCGTTCGTCGAAGAGCCCTTCCGCAAGGGCCGTCTGCGTCCAGCCCGAAAGCCGCTCTTTCTTATGAATGGAGCAGCCGTCGCTCTGGTCGCGTTCATCGGCCTCGCCATGCTGGCCACGCACGGCAGTCCCGGCAGGTTCCCACGGAACGCACTCGAGGCCGCCGATTATCTGACCTACTCCCACGACAAAGCTTTTCGCAGCGCCGTCTGCTTTCTCGACCTCAAGGATCGGCTGGCTGACTTCAACCAGAGCACCTGCCTGGCCCAGCAGCCGGGCAGAAAGTCCGTTCTCCTGCTCGGAGACAGCCACGCCGCACAGCTTTACCCAGGCCTGCGCGCCGCCTTCCCTGATATCAGCATTGAACAGGCGACGACCGCTTCGCACCCCATGCTCCTCCAACCTGACAAGGATGCAACCACCAACAACAAAGAGCTGACCAGGTTCATCTATTTCACCTATCTGCCCAGCCATCATGTCGACGCCGTCCTCCTCGGGGGAAGGTGGTCTCCGGACCAGATTCCCGCGATTGCCGCATCGGTCGCCTACATGAAACAACACGGAATCGACGTGTTTCTGCTCGGCCCCATGATCGAATACAACCAGCCCTATCCCCGCGTGCTTGCCATGGCTCTCCGCGACCATCGTCTCAGTAT
>CAXTVJ010000023.1:0-2165 GCA_964247715.1 uncultured Acidobacteriaceae bacterium
TTTGGCTGCCAGATGAACGCGCACGACTCCGAGAAGGTGGTCGGGACGCTGGAGCAGCAGGGGTACGCGCAGGTGCAGGATGAGGCGGCGGCGGGGCTGATCGTGTACAACACGTGCTCGATCCGGGATAAGGCGGAGCAGAAGGTCTTCCATCGGCTGAACGAATACAAGAAGATGCAGGGCGAGGGCAAGCAGTTCGCCGTGATCGGATGCGTGGCGCAGCAGGAGGGCGAGCGCATCTTCGAGAAGGCGCCGTATGTGTCGATTGTCGCGGGTTCGGCTAGCTATACGAACCTGCCCAGCATGATCGCGCGGCTGGAGCGGGGCGAGACGCGGATTACCGGACTCGACGATCGCAAGACGACGGAGACGTTCGAGACGCCCTTTGTCGCGAGGACCAACCAGCATCGCGGATACATCACGATCATTGAAGGGTGCGACAAGTTCTGCGCGTACTGCGTGGTGCCGTACACGCGAGGGCAGGAGCGCTCGCGGACTTCCGCCAGTGTGGTGGAGGAAGCCCGGCGGATGGCGGATGCCGGGTATACGGACATCCAGTTTCTCGGTCAGAACGTGAATTCGTGGCGCGATCCGGCGGGAAAGATGTCGTTTGCGGAGCTGCTGGTGGCAGTGGGGTCGATTACCGGGATTCGGCGGGTTCGGTTTACGACGTCCCATCCTCGGGACTTCACGAAGGACATCGTGGAGGCGATCGATGCGACGCCGACGCTGTGCGACCACGTGCATCTGCCGGTGCAGTCGGGGTCGACGCGGGTGCTGAAGGCGATGAACCGGGAGTACACGCGCGACTGGTATCTGGAGCGGATCGCGTGGATGAAGGCGGCGAAGCGGGATATCTCGATTACGTCGGATCTGATTGTGGGGTTTCCGGGCGAGACGGAAGACGAGCTGATGGAGACGGCGACGCTGTTGGACGAGGTGCACTACGACGCGGTGTTTGCGTTCAAGTACTCGCCGCGGCCGAATACGCCGGCGGTGTCGATGGCGGACTCGATTGAGGATGCGGAGAAGTCGCGGCGACTGGAGATTTTGCTGTCGCGACAGCGGGAGATCCAGCGGACGACCTATCAGCGGCATTTGGGGCAGGAGTTCGACGTGATGGTGGAGGGGTATAACCGGGCGCGCGGGCAGATTACGGGGCGGAGTTCGCAGAATAAGACGGTGAACTTTACGACTGCCTCGATGATCTGGCCGGCGCTGGGGAGCTATCAGACGGTGCGGGTGACGGAGGCGTTTCCGAACAGTCTGGTGGGAGTGCAGGTGCAGGGAGCAGGGAGCAGGGAGTAGTGATGGAAACGGCGGGCGCAACGGTCGAGAGCGGGCAGACGGAGTGGATGGAAGTGCAGATCCGCGGGCTGATGCTCGATCCTGTGACGAATATGCCGATCGTGGTGCTGAAGGATCTGGCGAGCGATGCGGTGCTGCCGATCTGGGTGGGGGTGTTCGAGGCGAACGCGATTGCGCTGGAGCTCGAAAAGACGGCACTGCCGAGGCCGATGACGCATGATCTGCTGCGGAATCTGGCGCGGGGGTTGAATGCGGAGGTGACGCGGGTGGTGATCTCCGACCTGCGCGAGGATACGTACTACGCCACCGTGTGGCTGCGGCAGGGTGGAGAAGAGTTGACGCTGGATGCGCGGCCGAGCGATGCGATTGCGCTGGCACTGCGGTGGGACTGCCCGATCTTCGTGGCGAAGCATGTGCTGGGGCAGTCGAAGCAGGCGGAAAACGCGGCGGGTGTGAATGTGGATGCGGATGAGCTGCGGAAGTGGCTGGAGCAGCTGAATGTGGATGAGGCCGGCGGGTACAAGATGTAGTCGGTCGGCTGCCGAACGATAGGACGGAATAGACGGATAAGCTCTCTTAGTCGGCCCATGGCCAGTCTCCGCGAAGCCAGCGGCCGAAGAAGGTCATGGAAAGAAAGATGAAAGCCGGGCTAACAAGCAGAGGTGTCGGTAAGGGCAACTGTTGGAAGGAATTCCAAATTAAGAGCAAGCCTCCTGCAAGGATGATGAAGGTTCCGTAGACTACCGATTTTCGATCAGCCTGGTTCGAGGTTGTGCGGTATGGATTGTGCGCGCGCGCGCCTCAGCATGATGGCTGTGTGGATTGCGCTTACTGCTGCCAGGCCGCAGGATCCTCTA
>CAXTVJ010000023.1:2265-11625 GCA_964247715.1 uncultured Acidobacteriaceae bacterium
CAGCATGATGGCTGTGTGGATTGCGCTTACTGCTGCCAGGCCGCAGGATCCTCTAGGGCATAGTCCAGCCGTCCTCTTGCAATAAGGGTGAAGCCCGACCCAACCTGTTCGCACTTCACCGTTGGTGTCAGCGGCGGCGCTATTCGGGGCAGAGGGTGCGGAGGTGGGTGAAGAATTCGGGGAAGGAGATGGCGGCGGCTTCGGCGTCGTGGATCTCGGTCTCGGAGGTGGCGCGGAGGGCGGCGACGGAGAAGGCCATGGCGATGCGGTGGTCGTCGGCGGAGTCGATCTGGGCGCCGTGGAGAGTCTGGTTGCCGGGTATTTCGAGGCCGTCGTGATGTTCGGTCAACTCGGCGCCCATGGCTCTCAGGTTGCGGGCGACGAGGGCGATGCGGTCGGATTCTTTGACGCGGAGCTCCTGCGCGTCGCGGATGATGAGGCCGGCGCGGGTGTAGGGGGCGATGGCGGCGAGGACGGGGAGCTCGTCGATGAGCTGGGCGGTGAGGGCGCCGGCGATCTCGAAGGGTTTCGTGGGCTGTTTGGCGGGGTCGGCGTTGACCTGGATGGTGCCGACGAGCTCGCCGTGGTGCTCTTCAACATTGAGCATGCGGATGCGCGCGCCGAGGGCGGCGACGACGTCGAGCAGGGCGGCGCGGGTGGGGTTGAGGCCGACGGCGTCGAGGATGAGGTTGGAGTCGGGGAAGAGGAGCGCGGCGCAGAGGAAGAAGGCGGCGGAGCTGAGATCGCCGGGGACGGTGGCGTCGATGGCTTGAAGCTGCTGGCCGCCTGGGATGCTGATCCGGCCGGCGGAGCGGGTGAGGGTGGCTCCGAAGGCGCGGAGGGCGTGCTCGGAGTGGTCGCGGGTGGCGATCGATTCGGCCAGGCTGGTGGTGCCCTGGGCCTGGAGGCCGGCGAAGAGGACGGCGGTTTTGACCTGGGCGGAGGGGATCGGGGTCTCGAAGTCGATGGCCTGGAGCGGGCCGCCGTGAATGGTGATGGGGGCGTGGCCTTCCGTCAGGGTGAGGTTCGCGCCCATGGCCGAGAGGGGCTTGCGGATGCGCTCCATGGGGCGCCGGGTGAGGGATCGGTCGCCGATGAGGGTGAAGGTGTGGGGGTGCGGGGCGATGAGGCCGGCGAGCATGCGCATGGTCGAACCGGAGTTGCCGCAGTCGAGCGGGCCGGCTGGCTGACGGAACTGGCCGGCCGCGCCGGTGATCTCGAGGAAGGTCTTGCCGTCCTCGCCCAGCTTGCTTTCAACCGTGGCGCCGAGGGCGGCCATGCAGGCGAGCGAGGAGTGCGGGTCGGCTCCGGTGGAGAAGTTGGCCAGGCGGGTGATGCCGTGGGCGAGACCGGCGAGCAGGGCGTAACGGTGCGAGATGGATTTGTCGCCGGGAAGGACGAGGGAGCCCTGGAGGGTGCGGGCGGGACGGATGGTTTCTACGCTGGGCATCAGGGTTCAGGATAAATGTAAAGACAAAGGCAAATTGCCGTGGTGCCGGGCGGGCATCACGGGGCCTTCGGAAGGACCTTCGTTGGGTGCTGGACTGCTTCGCGGTCTCTCGTCGAGGCGAACCACTTTTTACGATGGAGCGAGTATTTACGTGACGATGCGGGCTTGTGCGCGTCCAAGCTGACAGAAAGTCTTGCCAATGGTGCGGTGCAGGCGGAAGAATAGGACGTCCGAATAACGTTCGCGCCAGTCTTAGGACGGGCATATTTCTGAGGGGTCGGGGAAGCGGTGGTCATCATGAATGGTTTGAAGAAGAGTGTGGCGGTTGCGATGGTAGCGGCGGCGACGATGGTTGCGGTGCCGTGGACGCAGGCGGCGGAGCTGAGCAACGACGCGAAGGCGGCGATTCCGCACGATGTCCAGCAGGTGATTGTGGTGGATTATCGGGCGATGCAGAACTCGCCGGCGGCGATGGCGCTGAAAGACCGGGTGCTGCCGCCGGAGCTGAAGCGGCTGGAGACGGCGCTGAAGAGCTCGGGGCTGAAGGTGGACCAGGATACGGATGCGCTGGCGTTTGCGTCGTTCCGGCAGAAGGACGGCACGCGCATTGTCGGGATCGCGCAGGGTCAGTTCCACACCGGGACGATCATGTCGAACTTCGCGAAGAACAAGACGAAGTTCGAGGTGGAGCGTGGGAACAACATCTATCCGCTGGGTTCGGCGGGAATGAGCGTGTGCTTTTTGAACCAGACGACGATGGTGTTTGGCGAGAAAAGCGCGGTGAAGGCGGCGCTCGAGGCGCGCGACGGGGTGGTGCCGAACTTCCTGACCAACTCGGACATGGTGAACGAGATGCAGGCGGTGGATACGAAAGCGGTCTGGAGTCTGCTGGATCAGAAGGGCACGCAGACGATGATGAAGAGTGTGCTGGGCCAGGCGTCGCAGCTGGCGGACTACGATACGGTCAAGGATCGCATGAAGTCGGCGCGATATACGCTGGATTTCGCGAATGGCGTCAAGTTCGACATGGCGGTGGTGATGTCGGACACGATCACGGCGGCGACGGCGGCGACCCTGATGAAGGGTGTCTCGCTGATGAAGCAGAACAGCGGCTCGCCGACGGAGAAGTCGGCGCTGAACGAGACGACGATCGATTCGAACTCGGGAACGCTCACGGTGGATTACACGTCGTCGGACTCGCAGTTCGCCGGTCTGTTGAGCTCGCCCTTGTTCCAGCAGGTCGTGAAGTAGTTACGAGTTGACCGTGGACGGTTGACCGGTCACCCGAAAGAGAGACGCCTCGGCTTGTTCCGGGGCGTTTCTGCGTTTGTGAGGCCTCTAACAAAGCTGGCTGACGGTTGGCCGGGCTCGTGCACTAGACGGGTGCATGGACAGTGGACTGTATGCGGCATACACGGGATTGCTGGCGCGGACGCAGGCGCTCGATCTGGCGGCGAACAATCTGGCGAACGCCGGAACCACGGGATTTCGTGCGTCGCGGGAGACGTTTGCCGGAGTGCTGGCCCAGGGGCTGACGCCGAGCGGCATGGGATCGTTGGCGGATGGCGACTCGCAGGTGGGCGAGACGGTAAACGGGTATGGCGTGCTGGGCGGGGCGTCGGCGGACTTTGGCCAGGGGCCGCTCGTGCCGACGTCGAATCCGCTGGATCTGGCGTTGAGCGGGCAGGGATTCTTCGCGATCAAGACTGCCGGGGGCGTGCGCTATACGCGGGACGGCTCGTTCTTGAGGTCGCCGGCGAACGTGCTCACCACGCAGCAGGGCGAGCCGGTGCTCGACACCCAGGGCAGGCAGATCACGCTGCCGAGCGGCGCGGTGTCGGTGTCGCCGGACGGGACGGTTTCGGTGACGAGCGATGCGGGCTCGGGCGTGGTGGGGACGCTGGGCGTGGTGAACTTCGCGGCCAACCAGCTTTCGGCCGAAGGGGCGAACCGGTTTGTGGCTTTGGAGGAGGCGAAGCCGACGGTGGGGACCGCGCTGGTCGAGCAGGGCGCGCTCGAGGGATCGAACCAGGATACGGTGCACGGGACGATGGAGCTGGTGCTGATCCAGCGGCAGGCCGAGATGATGCAGAAGGCGCTGACGGTCTTCGATTCAGGCTTCGACAAGGCGGCAGTGGAGCAGTTGGCGCGGGTTTGAGGAGCAGAGAGCAGGGTTCAGGGAAGAGGGAAGAGGGAAGAGAAGGGCCGCGGTGCAGGCTTCATTCACTTCCACCTTAGCTTCGCGAAGGTGGCGCACCCGGTGAGTTGTGATTCGGACGATCAGGAGTTTGGAGGCGGCAGATGATTCGAGCACTTTATACGGCGGCAAGCGGGATGAGCGCGCAGCAATTGAACCTGGATACGGTGGCGAACAATCTGGCGAACTCGGCTACGGCGGGTTTCCGGCAGATGCGGCTGCAGTTCGAAGACATGGTGTACCAGAACATGATTACGCCGGGTTCGCCGGCGACGACCTCGACCGTGTCGGCGGGGCTGCAGATCGGACTGGGCACGCGGACTTCGGCGACTGAGGTCATTCAGACGCAGGGCGACTTCAACCAGACCGGGAACACGCTGGATTTGGCGATTCAGGGGGGCGGGTTCTTTCAGGTGCAGCAGCCGAACGGAACAATCGCGTATACGCGGGCGGGCTCGTTCCACATGAACAACCAGGGAACGATGGTGACGTCGGAGGGCGACCAGCTGCTGCCGGCGGTGACGATTCCGGCGAACGCGACGGCGGTGGCGATCTCGCAGTACGGGGTGGTGTCGGCGACGCTGCCGGGGCAGACGACGCCGAGCAATCTGGGCACGATTCAGCTGGCGAACTTCGCCAACCCGGGCGGGCTGACGGCGCTGGGCGGAAGCCTCTTCCAGCAGACGGCGGCGTCGGGCAATCCGGTGACGGACACGCCGGGCGGGACCTCGGGCGTGGGCACGCTGCAGCAGGGATATCTCGAGAACTCGAATGTGGATGTGGTGACGGAGTTTGTGCAGATGGTGCTGGCGCAGCGGGCGTACGAGAGCAACTCGAAGGTGATCCATGTGGCCGATGACATGTACTCGCAGGTGAACGGGCTGGTGCGGTAAGTGCGGGGATCAGGAGTGACCGGGACGGGGAAGTGCGGTCAGGGTTCAGAACGAAACAGGAGCGGTGCGATGCGGATGCGGGTTGGCGGGCTGGTGCTGGTGACGGTGCTGGGAGGTGCGAAGGCGTGGGGATCGGAGCCGGTTTGCTTTCGGTCGCCGGGCGAAGCGGCGGCGCAGAATGGCGTACGCGGCGTGACGGGCTACCGGCTGGAGAGCGAGCGGCGCGACGTGCTGGCGGGGACGGTCTGGGCGGTGGTGCGGAGTTGCGAGCATCCGGAGCGGCCGGCGGCGCTGGTGCTGGCGGGGGTGTCGATGCGAGCCAGGGGCGCGGCCGGCGGGGCAAACGATAGGGGGCGTTCGCTGGCGTTGCTGGCGGGCGCGAAGGTGCGGGTGGTGTTGAGCGACGACGTTTCGCGGATCGAGATGAACGGCTTGGCACAGGGCAGCGGCGCGGTCGGCGAGCGGGTGTTGGTGCGGCTGATGCCGCCCAACGCGGAGCCAGGTGCGCGGGAGCAGTTTGCGACCGGGGTGGTGCGCGGCGCGGGGCTGGTGGAAGTGGGTTCGCTGTGAGTCAGCGGGGGAAGCTGTACGGCTGGAATCGGCGGGTGACGTATCGCCGGGCGGGGCGGCGTCTGTGGGCGGCGCTGCCGTTTCTCTGCGGGATGCTGCTGCTGATGCTGGCGTTGGCCCTGCAGGCGCAGACGCTGGCTCCTTCGCCGTGGGCCGGGGCGGCTGTTGCATCGATTCCGTCTCCAGCGTCGACACCCGCGAGCGGCACGTCGGGGCTGAAGGGTTTGCTTACCCCCAGACCGAATCTGGCGCAGACGTCTCTGGCTGCGTATCTGGCACGGGTAAAGGCCGACACGCAGGATTCGAAGCCGACAGCGGGATCGATCTGGACCGACGACGGGCGGCTGGCGCGGCTTTCGACGGACGACCGGGCGATGCGTCCGCATGATCTGATCTCGGTGGTGGTGCAGGAGACTCTCAACGCTTCGACGGACGGCTCGGTGAAGAACACGCGCGCGTCGAGTGCAAGTTCGCAGATCTCTTCGTTGATCGGGGCGCTGCATGCCGGCAATGCACTGCAGAATCTGCTGAATGCCAATGCGGCTTCGGCGTTGAACGCGGCGGGCGCGAGTGCAACGAATTCGAGTCTGACGACAACTCTGGGCGGGCAGGTGATTGCGGTGCTTCCGAACGGCATGCTGGTGATCGAGGCGGCGCGGCAGGTGGAGTTTTCGCAGCAGACGCAGACGATCGTGCTGCGCGGGCTGGTGCGGCCGGAGGACATCTCGCAGCAGAATCAGGTGCTGTCGACGGCGATCTCGAGCCTTGAGCTGGAGGTGCGGGGCAAAGGCATCGTGAATGATGCGACCTATCGGCAGAACCCGCTGGTACGGCTGATCGAAAGGATTCTGGTGTTTTGATGCGGACTCTTGAAGGCGACTGGCGCGGCGAAGACGGGATGGATCCGCGGGCTCGCGGCGGAAAGATACTGCAGCGCGGCGGGACGGGCTGGATCTGGTGGCTGCTGGCGCTCTTCGCGCCGTTGCTGGTGTCCGCGCACATGCCCGCGCAGACGCTGCCCCTGACGACGCTGCCTGCGACGAAAGTATCGAATTCTCCGGTTGCTGCGCAGGCGTTATCGCCGGCAGGTTCGCCGGTGGAGCTGCGGGAACGGCGCGCGCGGGTGAAGGATATCGCATCGGTCGAAGGCATTCGCGACAACCAGCTGGTGGGCTACGGGCTGATCGTGGGGCTGCAGGGTACGGGCGATTCGCAGCAGACGACATTTCCCACGCAGACGCTGGCGGCGATGCTGCTGCGCATGGGGGTGAGCGTGCCGGCCAGCCAGATCCGTGTGCAGAATCTTGCGGCGGTGTTTTGTTCGGCTACGCTGCCTCCGTTCGCGCGTCCGGGCACGAAGCTGGATGTGACCGTATCGAGCGCGGGCGATGCGAAGTCGCTCGAGGGCGGACTGCTGCTGATGACGCCGCTGTATGGAACGGACGGCAAGATCTATGCGCAGGCGCAGGGCGCGCTGGTGCTGGGCGGCTACTCGGTGGCGTCCAACGGGAACTCGAAGTCAGTGAACCATCCGACGACGGGCCGGCTGCCGTATGGCGCGATGGTGGAACGCGGCGTGGCGCTGGATGTGCAGGAGATGGGGCCGATCTCGCTGCTGCTGAACGACGCGGACTTCAAGTCGGCGGAGTCGATGGCGGCCGCGATCAATCTCGAGCTGGGACGCCCGCTGGCGCATGCGATGGACAGCCGCCGCATTCAGGTGACCCCGACCAAGGGCGAGGATATTCCGGAGCTGCTGGCGCGGGTGGAGGCGGTGGAGGTGTCGCTGTATCCGCGGGCCAAGGTGGTGGTGAATGAGCGGACCGGGACGGTGGTGATTGGCGGACGCGTTGTACTGCAGCCGGTGTCGATTCTGCATGGCGGGCTTACGGTGCGGGTGGTGACGGACCTCAGGGTGTCGCAGCCGAACGGCTTCAGCGGGGGTACGACGCAGGTGACGCCGGAGACGCGGGTGGAGGCGAACGACAAGCCGGTGAGCCGGATCGAGCTGAAGGAAGGCGCGACGGTGGACGATCTGGTGCGGAGCCTGCAGACGATCGGGGCGACGGCGCGGGATGTGATTTCAATCCTGCAGGCGATGAAGTCGGCGGGCGCACTGGAAGCGGAGATCGAGGTCTTATGACACCGCTTGCGAACTTGACGGCGGTGGGTGTGTTGAAGACGGGAGCTGCACCGGTGACGGGCGGCCTTTCGGAGGCAGCGAAGACGGCGAAGCTTACCGAGGCGGCGCAGTCGTTCGAGGGGATGATGCTGGGCGAGATGTTGAAGGAGCTGCAGTTTGGCGGGGTTCCGGGTTCGGGCGACGCTGAGGACGCGCAGGCGTCGGGCGAAGGCGGCGGCGCGGGCGAAACGATCCGCGGCATGGGCACGGAGGCGCTGGCGAAGGCGCTGGCGCAGCACGGCGGCATGGGAATCGCAAAGAAGATCGTGGGCGAAGTAAAAGCGGAGAGCGACGCCGTGACGCGGCGGCAGCAGGGAGCTAAAGTGCTATGGGGGACCGCCGATACAGTACGGAAGTGGGAGGTCGACATGACAGGTTTGGACAATATCGGTTCACAGGCGACGACATTGGGGTCGCTGAACGGCGTGGAGAAAACGACGGGAACGGACAACGCGAAGGCGGCGTCCTCCAGCACGTCCAGCCAGGCACCGGCGGAAACGACGGCGCGGGGCGCGGATCAGGCGAACGTGAGCGTGCTGGGGGGGCTGGTGGCGCAGACGGCGGGCACGTCGGACGTGCGGCTGGACAAGGTCTCGGAACTGCAGGCGGCGATCGCGGGCGGGACGTACAAGGTCTCGGCCGGGGACGTGGCGAGCAAGATCGTGGATGGGTTGCTGAGCTAGTGGAGGGGCCGGGCGCATCCGGACCTGGCCCGCGCCGCTCAGAACCTGCAGGCGCGGAGCTGGCCCGGCTGATCGGCGAGGCGACCTCGGCGCTGGCGCGGCTGGATGCGGAGGAACTGGAGCTGCTGGCGGCGCGCGCGCAGGCGATCGAGCCGGCGGACCTGCGACGCATGCTGCCGGAGCTCGAGGCACGGATGCGGGTGTTTGCGGAGGTGCTCTCGGCCACGGACGGGAACCTGTCCGCGCTCGAGCGGGCGCGAATGCGTGAGGCGCCCGGCTCGGATCAGAGCTATGCCGATGAGTTCGCCTTCGGGGCGGACTGGCCGCGCGGACGGGTCGCACGGGCAAGTGCGGTGCGAATGCGCACGGGGCGGACGGCATGAGCACGCTGACGGCTCTCTTCGATCTCTCGCGCAGTGCCTTGAGCGCAAATCAGGCCGCGCTGGACATCACCTCCAACAACGTCGCGAACCAGAACACGGCGGGCTATACGACGGAGACGGCTGCCTGGACCTCCGGCGACACGGTCTCGTTGAGTAACGGGACGGCGCTGTCGACGACCGGGCCGCAGGTGACGGCGGTCTCGCAGCGCGACCGGGTGCTGGATATGCGGGTGCAGCAGCAGACCCAGGCGCAGACGTCGACGGCGGCGGAGGCGAGTGTGATGAGCCAGGTGGAGGGCGTGTTTTCGATCACGGGCAGCTCGGCCACGGCGGGCTCGACGGAGATCGGGACGGCCATCAACGGGCTGTTCAGCGCGTTCACGGCGCTTTCGGGGAATCCGGATGATTCCGCCACGCAGCAGAGTGTGGTGAGCGCGGCACAATCGGTCACGCAGGCGTTTAACGCGGCGGCGACCGGGATCGCCGGCGTGCAGCAGAGCATCAATGGTGGTCTGGCGAGTTCGATGACGCAGGTGAACGCGTTGACGAAGCAGATTGCGGGATTGAATACGCAGATCACAGCGAACGATGCCGCGCAGGACGCGGGAGCGCTTGAGGATCAGCGTCAGCTTGCGATTACGCAGCTTTCAGGGTTGGTGGGATTGGACAATGTGACGACCGAGAACAATGGGGTCGAGCTGACGACGACCAGCGGGACGGCGCTGGTCTCGGGCGGGCAGTCGTACTCCCTGAGCTCGGCGCAGGTGGGCGGCGTGACCCAGGTATACGACAGCACGGGCGCGTCGATCACGTCGCAGCTGACGGGCGGCAGCATCGGCGGGCAACTGGCTGCGCAGAATACGGATCTGCCCGGTGTGAAGGCGGCGCTCGATGCGCTGGCATACCGCGTGGGCACGGCCGTGAATACGCAGAACGAGGCGGGGCTGACGCCGTCCGGGACGGCGGGTACGGCGATCTTTACGCTGCCCTCGACGGCGACGG
>CAXTVJ010000023.1:11725-21156 GCA_964247715.1 uncultured Acidobacteriaceae bacterium
CGACGGCGACGGGTTCGGCCGCGGGCATCGCGGTGAACGCGACGCCGACCAGCCTGGCGAACGCGGGAACGGGTGAGGGGGCGACCGGCAATACCAACGCGAATGCGCTGGCGGCGCTGGCGAACGCGACCGATGCGTCGGGGCAGACGATCTCCGGTAATCTGGGCGCGCTGCTCTCGCAGGTGGGGTCGAAGTCGGCGGGGCTGCAGGAGCAGAACACCTCGCAGCAGGCGTCGTTGACGCAGTTGACGACGCAGCAGAGCTCGATCTCGGGCGTCGATCTGGATACCGAGGCTTCGAACCTGACGCTCTACCAGCGTTCGTATCAGGCGGCGGCACAGGTGCTGACGATCGTGGATCAGTTGATGGCGGCATCGATCAATCTGGGGACCGAATCGGCCGTGTCGTAAGGACAGGGAGCAGGCAGCAGAGAGTAGAAGAGGGAGCGGGCGATGCAGGTGAATCCGAATTACTCGGCCGGACTGGTGGCGGCGATCGCCACGTCCACGGCGCAGGAGCAGCAGTTGACGTCGGAGCTTTCGAGCGGTCTGAGGGTGCAGACGCTCTCGGACGATCCGGTGGCGGTCAGCGCGAATGCGCAGCTTGCGGGCACGGTCGCGCAGCTGGATTCCTTTGTGCAGAACGCGGGCAGCGAGCAGAGCGTGCTGCAGGTGACGGGCTCGGCGCTGAGTGAGGTGGTGTCGCAGGTGACGGCGGCGATCTCGCTGGCGACGCAGGGCGGCAACGGCACGTTGTCGGGGGCAAATCTGCAATCCATTGCGGCGCAGGTGGTGGCGATCCGGGCGAACGTGCTTTCGCTGGCGAATACGAGCTACCAGGGGCATTACCTTTTCGGCGGGAGCCGGGGCGCGACGCAGCCGTTCACCCTCGATGACACGACGTCGCCGGCGACGACGACGTATGCGGGCGATTCGGTAACAACGAACGTGGTGACACCGGGGGGACAGAAGCTGGCGCTGAATGTGGCGGGCTCGGCGGTGTTTCAGGCGGGCGGCGCGGATGTGCTGGGGACACTGAACCAGCTGGTGAGCGATCTGCAGAGCGGGTCGGCTGCGGCTATCCAGGCAGACACGGGGAAACTGGGCGCGGCATTGAAGAACGTGGCCTCGCAGCAGGAGACGATCAGCACGTCGTTGAGCCAGCTTACGGGGGCGTCGAGCTATGCGCAGAACCAGCAGGCGGTTTTGCAGGCGCAGCAATCAAGCCTGCTCTCGGCGAATACGGCGACGGTGGCGACCAGCCTGCAGACGGCCGAGGTGCAGCATCAGGCGCTGATCAGCGTGGTCTCGGCGCTGGGGCAGAACGATCTGTTCAGTTATTTGAAATGAGTTTGGGACCGGCCCTGCTTTGTCTTCGGAGCGGGCCTGCGCCCTATACTGACGGAGATGATGGCGACCTGTTGGAGTGCGGTGCGGATGTGGTGGTCGGGCTGTGCGGGACATCGGCTGACGCCGTGGCGGAGCCCGTATCTGCGGTGGCGGGTGGAGACGTATTCGGGGTTGCCGGCGGGCTCTCTGCGGCTGCGGGACTTTCTTTCGCTGGCCTGGCGGGAACGCGGGCAGGTGTTGCGGTACCTGCGCTGGCTGGGCGAGATGCGCGGGCTGGCCGCAGGAGCGACGCGATGAGTGGCGCGGGATGGACGAGGCGGCGTCTGCTCGAAGCGGGCGCGCTTGGTGCTGCGGCCAGCGCGTTCAGCCCGTGGCTGGCCGGATGCGCGAAGCAGGTGGCGGCGCCGGGTGGGCAGGCCGCTCCGGCGATGGCGCAGGAGGTGAGCGGGGCGAACTCGCTGAAGGCGCATGCGGCGGCGCGCGGGCTGACGTATGGGTGTGCGGTGGTGCCGTATCTGCTGGACCGGGATGAGGCGTACACGCGCCTCGTGAAGGAGCAGGCGGGCATCCTGGTCGCGGAGAACTCGATGAAGTGGGCTCCGATGCGGCCGGCGATCGACCGCTTCAACTTTGAGCAGGCGGACAAGCTGGTTGCGTTTGCCGAGGCGAACGGGATGCTGGTGCGCGGGCATAATCTCTGCTGGCACCGGCAGCTGCCGAAGTGGTTCGAAGCCGAGGCGAACAAGAGCAACGCGCGTGAGTTGCTGACGACGCATATCACGACCGTGGCGGGGCGGTACGCGGGCAAACTGCAGGCGTGGGATGTGGTGAACGAGGCGGTCTTTCCGCCGGACGGACGCAAAGACGGGCTGCGCGACAGCCCGTGGATGAGGCTGATCGGGCCGGAGTATATCGAGTTGGCGTTCCGCACGGCGCGCGCGGCGGATTCGCATGCGCTGCTGACGTACAACGACTACGGGATCGAGGCCGAAGACGACGCCTCGGCGAAGAAGCGGGCGGCGGTGCTCGAACTGGTGCAAGGATTGAAGGACAGGGGCGTGCCGCTGGACGCGGTCGGGGTGCAGTCCCATATCGAAGTGGGTAAGGCGTACGGAGCGGGGCTGACGAGTTTCCTTGCCGCGGTGCGCGGGATGGGGCTGCAGATCTTCGTGACCGAGATGGACGTGAACGATCGCGAGCTCTCGTCGAACGATAAGCTGCGCGATGACGAAGTGGCGAAGCTGTACCGTGAGTATCTGGAGCTGGTGCTGCGCGATCCGGCGGTGAAGACAGTGCTGACCTGGGGCATCACGGACAGGAATACGTGGCTGAACGGCGAAGATGCGCGCAAGGATCACCTGCCGGAGCGCTGCCTTCCGTTCGATGCCAGGCTGGAGCCGGTGGAGGCGTTTTTCGGGATGCGGGATGCGTTCGATTTTGTGGGAAGCAGGATGTAGAACTTCCGCGGAGGCGTCTCTCTGCTGGAGCGCATCTGAGTGAGCGCAACCCACCTTTTTGATCAGGGAAGAGGAGTGTTCATGAGTGAGTTTGTGAAGTTAACGGCGACCGACGGAAACGAACTGAGCGCGTACGTGGCGCGTCCGGAGGGAACGCCGAAGGGCGCGATCGTAGTGGTGCAGGAGATCTTCGGGGTCAACTCGCACATCCGCGGGGTTGCGGACGACTATGCAAAGCAGGGCTATGTGGCCATTGCGCCGGCGCTGTTCGACCGCATCGAGAAAGGTGTCGAGCTGGGGTATGAGGGGGCGGACATGCAGCGCGCGTTTGGCTACTACCAGAAGCTGAATCCGGATCTGGCGCTGCTGGATGTTTCCGCGGCGTACCACTTCATCAAGGCCGAGGATCACAAGGGGATTGCGGTCATCGGGTTCTGCTACGGCGGGTTTATGAGCTGGATCTCGGCGACACGCGGCGAGACGGTGAAGATGCGGCCGGACTGCTGCATTAGTTACTACGCGGGCGGCATCGGAAACGTGGCGAAGGAGGAGCCGAGCTGTCCGGTGATGCTGCACTTCGGCGGCAAGGACACGCACATCGGGCCGGAGCAGATCGAGGCGGTGCGCGAGGCGCATCCCGAGGTGACGATCTGGGTGTACGAGGATGCGGAGCATGGGTTCAACTGCGATCAGCGCGGGAGCTATAACGCGGCGGCGTCGAAGCTGGCGCGGGAGCGTACGCTCGAGTTCCTGCGGACCCATATCGCTTAGCTGGAGTCCGGCGGATGAAAGAGAAGGACTTGCAGCACCGAATTCGCTTTGCGCGCGAGACGAGCGGGGCGGATTCGGTGCTAAACTTTGCTAGACACTTTTGAGTGGATTCGAGAAACGGGAGTACTAACCGCAGTGCTGGCAACCGCTAAAAAGACGGAAGTAATCGAGAAGTTCCGCACCCACGACTCCGATACCGGGAGCCCTGAGGTGCAGATTGCAATTCTGAGCGAGCGTATCGGCGAGCTCACCGAGCACTTCAAGATGCACAAGAAGGATCACGGATCGCGGCGAGGACTGCTGATGCTGGTGAGCAAGCGCCGCCGCCTGCTGGATTATCTGAAGAAGACGGACGCGGATCGTTATCGCGAGGTCATCTCGAAGCTCGGAATCCGCAAATAACCTACCTGAGACGGCTGTCCGCAACGAGGCCGGGAGCGTCCCGGCAGGAAAATCGCTTCATGAACCCTGGCACGACCCCAATCGTCACCGCCGGACGCAGGCTTAGCCTGCGCGGAAAAGGTGACGCAATGGATCGCTGTCGCGGGGGAGCGTTTCGCGGACAATCTGAAGGACAACCGAAGCGTTTTGTCGCGCCGCGCGCAGCCTGGCAGTCTGGCCAGAGCTGCGCGCCGGCGCGTCTGCGCGCGCGTACTGGCCGGCCCCGAAGACGGTACAGCCCGGCTGCGCGCGGCCAACAGATCCCCATAGAGACGATGAGAGACGAGGGCAGAAGCCGATGAAGCACGATGTGACGGTAGAGCTTGCCGGCGGCAAGCAGATCAAATTTGAGACCGGACGGATGGCCAGGCAGGCCTCCGGCGCGGCCTTTACAACCAGCGGCGACAACGCCATTCTGGCGACGGCAGTCGCGTCGCCCGACCCGAAGGAAGGAATTGACTTTTTCCCGCTGACGGTGGAGTACCGCGAGTTTACCTACGCAGGCGGACGCATCCCGGGCGGCTTCATCAAGCGCGAGGGGCGCCCCAGCGAGAAGGAAGTGCTGACCAGCCGGCAGATCGACCGGCCCATCCGGCCGCTGTTTCCGGAGGCCTTCCGCAACGAGACCCAGGTGGTCGCGTTCGTGTATTCGGCGGACAAGGAGAACGATCCAGACGTGCTGGGCATCAACGGCGCGAGCTGCGCGCTGGCGCTGTCGGACATTCCGTTCCACGGACCGGTGGGCGCGGTGCGCGTAGGCCGGGTCGACGGCAACTTCGTCGTGAATCCGACCTACGCGGAGCGCGCGGCGAGCCAGATCAACATCATGGTCGTCGGCACGAAGGACGGCATCGTGATGGTGGAGTCGGGCGCGAAGGAGATCGAGGAAGAACATGTTGTGGGCGCGATCGAGTTCGCGCATGAAGAGATCAAGAAGATCTGCGCGGCGATTGAGGAGCTGGTCAAGCTGGCGGGCAAGCCCAAGCGTGAGGTGAAGGAGATCGAGACCGATCAGGCCTACCTCAGCGAGCTGAACTCGAAGATCGGCGGTAAGCTGCGCGATGCGCTCGACACGCAGAAGCACCCCAAGTTCGAGAGCTACGCGCTGGTGAAGCAGATCAAGGACGAGTTGAAGGCGGGGCTGCCGGCGGACGATCCTCACGCGGGCAAGAAGCTGAGCAAGTACTACGAGCTGCTGCGCGAGAACATCTTCCGCGAGCAGGTGCTGAACGACCGCATCCGTCCGGATCACCGTGCTTTCGACGAGATCCGTCATGTCTCGATCGAGGTGGGTGTGCTTCCGCGGGTGCACGGCTCGGCGCTGTTTACGCGCGGCGAAACTCAGGCGCTGGTGACGGCCACCCTGGGTACGACCGACGATGCGCAGCGTATGGAGAGCTACGAGGGCGAGCAGAAGCGGCGCTTCATGATGCACTACAACTTCCCGCCGTTCTCGGTAGGCGAGGTGGGGCGCATGACCGGCGTTGGCCGGCGCGAGATCGGGCATGGCGCGCTGGCGTCTCGCGCGATCGAAGCGGTACTGCCGGGCGAGGATGAGTCGCCCTACACGCTCCGGGTGGTGTCGGACATCATCGAGTCGAACGGTTCGTCGTCGATGGCTTCGGTCTGCGGCGCGTCACTGGCACTGATGCAGGCGGGTATCCCTCTGAAGGGCGCAGTCGCCGGGGTGGCCATGGGTCTGGTGAAGGAAGGCGAGAAGTACGCCGTGCTGACCGATATCGCGGGCGCCGAAGACCATTACGGCGACATGGACTTCAAGGTGGCCGGCACGCGCAGGGGCATTACCGCGCTGCAGATGGACATCAAGATCATGGGCATCACGCCGCAGATCATGCGCGAGGCGCTGGAGCAGGCGCGTCGCGGAAGGCTGCAGCTGCTGGACACGATGGATGCGACCATCGCTTCCGCGAACCAGGAGAAGAGCGCCTTCGCGCCACGCATCCACACCATCCAGATCCCGACCGACAAGATCCGCGATCTGATCGGACCGGGCGGCAAGGTGATCCGCGGGATCATCGATGCGACTGGCGTCAAGATCGACGTGGACGACTCGGGCCGGGTGAATGTGGCGTCGAGCGACGCGGATGGGCTGAGCCGCGCGATCCAGATGATCTCGGACCTGACCGCCGTGCCGGAGCCGGGCAAGACGTACCTCGGCAAGGTGGTGCGGCTGGCGGAGTTCGGCGCATTCGTCGAGATCTTTCCGGGAACCGATGGTCTGCTGCATGTCTCCGAGATCGCGGAGCATCGCGTGAAGGAAGTGAAAGACGAGCTGCGCGAAGGCGATCAGATTCTCGTGAAGGTGCTGGCGATCGAAGGCAATCGCATCAAGCTTTCGCGCAAGGCCGTACTGCGCGAGCAGCGCGCCAAGCTGGGGCTGCCGGAGGTCGCGCCTCCGGGTGGCGATATGCCCCGCGACGCAGCCGGTCGCGACGGGCAGAGCCGGCCGGGCGAGCGTCCGCAGCCGCCGGTCGCAGAGGAGCCTGCGCTGGATGACGAGTTCGACGAGGATGAGGACGACGATCTGGATGACGAGGACGTAGAAGGTACGGACGAGGATGAGGCGGATGAGCCGAACTTCAATCGCGCCGATACGCCTGTGAATGCTGGGCAGCCCGGGGGCGCACTGCCTCAGAGCGGTGGCGCAGGAGGACCTGCAGGAGCTGGCGCCGGTGCTGGCCGCGGCCGCGGCGGACGCCGTCGTCGCAGCGGACGGCGGCCGGGTCAGGGCGGCGCGGGCGGAGGCAATGCAGGAGGCGGTCGTCCGCAGGCCTAGATCCAATTTCAAGGTAAACGGAGGAGTCACGCTGCGGCGTGGCTCTTCTGTTTTACTCGTGTGGCTGTGCGCGTGGCTGAGCAGCGGGCGTCCGGCACGGGCTCAGGAACAGCCTGTGCCCGTACCAGCTCCTGCTGCGTCACCGGCACCTGCCGCAGCACCTGCTGAAGTACCCGAGCAGGCTGCGGCACCGAGTTCGCTTGGCGAGGCGCAGGCGGTCGCGAAGGGAGTCTGGTTTCTTGCGGGAGATGTGGCGAAGGGCGAGGCGAACTCGGTCGTAATCGAGATGCCGGAGTACCTGATCGTGGTCGATGCGGGATATCCCGCTCGGGCCATGGCAGTTCAGGCGATGGTGGCGAAGCTCTCGCCCAAGCCGGTGAAGTATGTCTTCGACACGCACGCGCATGGCGACCACCTGTACGGCAATGCGGTGTGGACGGCGGCAGGGGCGGAGACCATGGCATTCGCTGGAGTGAAGGCGGATCTGGATCGATGGGAGCCGGGACGTTGGAACGGAGCGAAGAGTGTTCGCGAGGATGTGCAGATCTCGGGGAAGGATGCGCCGCAGGCTCCCACGAAAATCCTGGACGGAGATAGGTTCACCCTGAGCGAGGGCGGGCGGACAGTGGAGTTTCTGTCGTTCGGCTG
Organism: uncultured Acidobacteriaceae bacterium; assembly: GCA_964247715.1. Taxonomy (GTDB): domain Bacteria; phylum Acidobacteriota; class Terriglobia; order Terriglobales; family Acidobacteriaceae; genus Edaphobacter. The sequence continues at coordinate 19,189 of CAXTVJ010000023.1, forward strand.
GGGACATACTTCAGGCGATGGCTTTGTCTGGCTGCCGAAGGAGCGCGTGCTGGCGACCGGGGATGCGGCGGTGAACGGGCCGTATACCTACCTTTCCGACGGCTGGCTGGATCATTGGCCGCGGGTTCTGGAGCAGGCGATCGAGCTGCAGCCGGCAATCGTCCTGCCGGGGCACGGCCCTGCGGGAAATGCGGCGATATTGGTTGGACAGCGGCGTTTTCTGATCGATCTGAATCGCCTTGTGGGGGAAGAAATTGCGTTCGGACGCACGCCGGCGCAGATGCACTTCCATCTGCCGGAGCGGGATCAGCCATGGGTGCCGTCGAACCTGCGGCCCGACATCGATGCGGCGTACGCGGAGCTGCGCGGACGGGTGCCGGTGGGGTTGATCGAGCCGGCGAAGCCCTAGCCATGCGGCGGCGAGCCTGGGTTGGCTTTGCCGGCTTTTGCCTGCTCAGCGGATCAGCCTGGCTGCGACAGATTGTGCTGCCTTCGGCGTGGCCGGAGCTGCTACAGATTGCTGTCCATGATGGCGTGGTGTGCATCGCTACCGGTGTGGTGTGCGTGGCTGGACGCGATCCCTGGCCCGGCTGGAGACGAATGTTCGAGGCCGGATGCTGGGCGGCGGTGCTGTTTGTTGCTACCCCTCTGCTTGCATCGGGTGCGGCAGGGCACGTCGAAGGATCTACCGGCGTGCTGGTGCTGGCGCTGGTTCCGGCGTTGACGGTGTTCCTGGAGACCCAGTGCGGACGGTTGGAGGGTCAGGGTCTGGATCTGCTTCTGCCTGCGCTGGCCGGGCTTGGCGGGCTGGCGCTGCTGGTACCCTTCAGGGCTCCTTCGGCGGCGGTCGGATGGGTGTGGCTGGCTGGGCTCTGTGCCGGATCGATGCTGCTGGCGGTGACGGGCGTAAGGCTCTGGACGCTGATGCGCGGTCTGCCGGTTCTGCCGGTGGTGCTGCTGGGGAGTGGAGTCGCCGGGCTGCTGGCCGTGGCGGGCTGGCGCGTGTCGAAGCCGGGACCGATCTCTGCCGATGGGCTTGCTGCAGAGCTGCTGTGGGGGTTGATCGTCGACGGAACGCTGGCGGTTCTCACGGTCTGGCTGGGGCGGGAGTTGACGCCCACAGCCTTCTCCACGCGCTTTGTGCTGGTCCCGTGGGTGACGTTGCTGGGAGGGCTTGCGGTGGCGCAGGCTCGGCCGGGATGGTTCTCTATGCTGGGCCTGCTTGTCGCGCTGGCGGGGAGTGTGGCGATGGTGCGGGCTGACGGCGCGGATGCCTGAGCGGATTTACAGGCGGGCGGGCGGTTGAGCGGGGGCGACGCGGCGGATACACTCAAGGGCAATGGCAGCGTCGATGTATATCGTAGTCGAGGGCGAAGACCCCGGGTTTGACATCTTTGTGAATGGCCGTGCCCTGGCCCGGCATGAGGATGCGCTGGAGAGGCTGGCGATTGCGCTGGGGGTGCGTCCGCTGATCGAGTTTTTCTCAGCCGATGAGAACTCGATGTCGCTGCTGATTGAAGAGGGCGCGGGCAATCCCGAGTTGATGAAGCGTCTGCCGCCGCCTCAGTGGTACTTCGGCTGCGAGGGCCTGGAGACGGTGGAGGCGCTCGTGGAAGCGCTCCGCGATGAGCCGCAGAAGCTGGGTTCCGAGGGACCGCTGGTGGTGGAAGAGCTGGAAGAGTATGAGCGGGTTCTGCGGAAGACGGATGCGCGCGGGCTGCGCTGGCATCTTGCCGTGAGCTGGCGTTAGCAAGTCAGGAACGCGCGCTGAGCCCGGAGAAAAGCTGCTTCAGGTCGACGTAGATCGGGGTTCCTTCGAGTTCCAGGCGACCCGCCGCGAGTTTGAGCGTACGCCGGCTGTCGCAGGAGTACGCCTGGTGCGGCATGCGATCTTCCGGAGAGAGAGAAATCTCGATGCAGAGCAGAGGAGGCGCTGTCAGAACGTGCTCGCGCGGTGTATCCGCGCGC
>CAXTVJ010000023.1:21256-48216 GCA_964247715.1 uncultured Acidobacteriaceae bacterium
GTGCCTTGTATGCGCCTGCTCGTACCGCCAAGCGACTACTTCTTGCCGAAGACGTCGCCCATCCGGCGGATCTGGGCGCCGACGCCGCGGAGCTTCTCTTCGATGCGCTCGTAGCCCCGGTCCATGTGGTAGACGCGGTCGAGGATGGATTCGCCATCGGCGACCAGTGCAGCCAATACCAGCGAGGCGGAGGCGCGCAGGTCCGAGCACATCACGGCGGCGGATTGCAGTGGAGTCTTGCCGCGGACGGTGGCGGTCCGTCCCTGCACGGTGATGTTGGCCCCCATGCGATTGAGTTCCTGCACGTGCATGAAGCGGTTTTCGAAGATGTTTTCCGTGATGGTGCTGGTGCCTTCGGCCTGGGTGGTGAGGGCCATGTACTGCGCCTGCATGTCGGTGGGGAAGCCGGGGTACTCCTCGGTCGACATATCGGCGGCGCGGAGCCCGCCTCCGGAGCGGACGCGGACGTTATCCTGGCCCACCTCGATACGAACACCGCAGTCTTCGAGTTTGGCGATCAGCGAACTGAGGTGCTTCGGGTCGCAGCAGTCGACGTTCAGGTCGCCGCCGGTAATGGCTCCGGCTACGAGGAAGGTGCCGGCTTCGATGCGGTCGGGATTGATGCGGTGGCGTGCGCCGTGCAGCCTGGCGACGCCCTTTACCCGGATGGTCGACGTGCCGGAGCCTTCGATCTGCGCGCCCATGGCCTGCAGCAGGGCAGCGAGGTCGGTTACCTCGGGCTCGCGGGCGCAGTTCTCAAGCAGGGTCTCGCCGTCGGCGAGCACGGCCGCCATGAGGATGTCCTCGGTGCCGGTGACGGTGATCTTGTCGAAGACGATGTGGGCGCCTTTGAGGCGGTCGGTCTTCGCTTCCAGATAGCCGTGGTCCTGAGTGATGGTCGCGCCCATGGCCTCGAGCGCCTTGAGATGGAGATCGATGGGACGTCCGCCGATGGCGCACCCACCGGGCATGGCGACGCGGGCGATACCGGTGCGGGCGATCAGCGGGCCGAGTACGAGCGAGCTGGCGCGCATGGTCTTGACGATCTCGTACTTGGCGACGGGATCGGAGAGCACGCCGCACTTGATGTGAGTCCGATGCTGGGCGCGGCCATAGCCGAGCTGGACCTCGGCTCCCATGCTGACGAGCAGCTTGCGCTCGGTCTCGATGTCCTGAACCTGGGGGATGTTCTCGAGGATGACCTCGTCCTCGGTGAGGATGGCGGCGGCCATACAGGGAAGCGCGGAGTTCTTGGCGCCGGAGACTTTGATGGTGCCGAGCAGGGGGTTCCCGCCGCGTACGACGAACTTATCCATCCCGTCAGTGTATGAGGAGTAAACGAGGAAATGGGGGATGAACTGGCTACTGCTCTGGTTCAGGGAAGAGCTGCAGGTCGGGGAAGTCCCGGCTGTCGACAAGCTTCTTGACGGAGTCGCCCTTTTTCACGCCCAGGCGCTTGCACGCCCTCATCGGGCCCGTGATCTCGCCTTTGCTGCTGACGGTTTGGTCGCTGCCATCTTTACCTCCAAGACAGAGGCAGAGACGGCAGCTGCTCATGCGAACTAGAGTTCGAGGCGGGAGTCGTCGATGGCGAGGCGGACGTTGCCGTCGGACTTGGCGAGACGGCGGACGGCTTCCATCTTGTCTACATTGGCCTTGAGCATGACGACGGCGATGGGGATGGACTTGCCTGCCGACTTGATGGTCCGGATGGCGGTCTCGCGGTCGATGCCGCAGACCACCATGAGCACGCGGATGCCGCGCTCGACCAGCTTGGCATTCTTCATGTGCACGTTCACCATCAGGTTGTCGTACACGTAGCCGAGCCGCGTCATCGCACCGGTCGTGATCATGTTGAGGATCATCTTCTGCGCGCTCGAGGCCTTCATGCGCGTGGAGCCGGAGATGACCTCCGCACCCACTTCGGCAATGACGACGGTGTCGCAGGCGTCGGCGAGCGGCGTGCCGGCGTTGCAGACGACACAGGCGGTCTTGGCGCCGCGGGCGCGAGCGTACTCGACCGCGCCGACCACGTAGGGCGTTCGGCCCGAGGCGGAGACACCGATCACGATGTCCTTGCGGGTGGGGCGCCGTCGGGCGATATCGCGCTGACCGATCTCAGGCGAATCCTCGTTGACGTCCGAGGCGCTGGCAAGGGCTTTGGGTCCGCCGGCCATGATGTACTGCACCTGCGCCGGCGCGGTGGAGTAGGTGGGGGGGCACTCGCTCGCGTCGAGCGCGGCGATGCGTCCGCTGGAACCGGCTCCAACGTAGATCAGCCGGCCGCCGTCGCGCAGGGAACGGGCGACGGTGTCGATGACGATCGAGATCTCCGGCAAGGCCTTCTTGACGGCGGCCGCGACCTTGCCGTCTTCATGGCTGATGATCTTTGCGATCTCGAGGGCGCTCTTGGTGTCGAGTCCCTGAGAGGCGGCGTTGGCGCTCTCGGTAATCAGTGAGGCCAGGTCGTCGAGGCCGCGGTAGGTGGATTGTTTGTCCGGTGACTCGTTCCGCTCGGAGTGGGTCTGCTCGGTCATGGTAAGGGTGGCCATAGTTGTGTCCCGTGGTCGATTATGCGCCTACCATAGTAGCTCTTTCCATGCCCCATCTGAGGCCTGCATGCACCAGAAGGGGTGCGCCGCATCAACAGTCGTTCCAACGGGTCCGCATTCGCAACGAACGGTACCGGTGATCTGCGCTGCAACGGGAAGAGACGGCGTTTGCGGATGCGGCGGGAGTGTGCGAAGCTCCTGCCATAACGTCTAACACAGCACGGCCCGCGGGATACATGAAAATACAAGGCGGAAATCAGGACGAGATCGAAACGGAGGCGGGTGAATCTCCGGGCTTTGCCGCGCCACAGCCGGTTCGGCGCGGCGGGCCGGGCTGGCGGGCGTGGGTGCGCGACATCCTTCTGTCGGTCGGCGTGAGCGCCTTTATCATTATCTTCCTCTACCAGCCGGTGCGCGTGGAAGGCACATCGATGCTGCCGAACCTCGAGGACCAGGACCGTCTGTTCATCAACAAGTTCGCGTTTCGCGTCGGCGACATCCATCGTGGCGATGTGGTCGTTTTCAAGTACCCGCGCGACGAATCGAAAAACTATATCAAGCGCGTGGTAGGTCTGCCGGGCGACCGGGTTCGCATCGATCATGGAATCGTCGTGGTGAACGGGAAGGTGCTGCGGGAGGCTTATGTGCCGGCCCGCTACACGGACGATCGCTCGCAGCCGGAGATGCGCATTCCGTCGAATGAATACTTCGTTCTGGGCGATCACCGCAACATCTCGAGCGACAGCCGCGAGTTCGGGCCGGTGGAACGCGATCTGATCTACGGGAAGGCGGCGTTTGTTTACTGGCCGATGGATCAGGCGGGCGTAGTGCGTTAGCGGCCCGCGCCGGCGGTTGCCGCTAGCGGGCAGTCGGAGGCTCCATGGCCGGGTACTTGACGATGCGGGCGAAGGTCTCGGGATCGAGACTGCCGCCGCCCACCAGGGCTCCATCGATATCCGGCTGACACATCAGCATGGCGGTATTTTCCGGCTTAACGGAGCCGCCGTAGATGATGCGGGTGGCTTCCGCGCGATCCTCACCGATGCGGGCGGCGACCTCGCGACGGATGATGCGGTGAGCTTCCTGCACCTGGCTGGGCGTGGCGGTGGAGCCGGTGCCGATGGCCCACACCGGCTCGTAGGCGATGACCAGCTCCCCCGCGCCCTCGGGCTCGACGCCGTTGAGCGCGCAGGCGATCTGCCATCGCAGAACGGCTTCGGTGAGGCCGGTCTGGCGCTTGTCGAGGGTCTCGCCGACACAGACGATCGGCGTAATGTCGTGGCCGATCGCGGCGCGCAGCTTCCAGTTCACCATGTCGTCGGTCTCGTGCGCGTAGATGCGGCGCTCGGAGTGGCCGAGCAGCACGTGCGTGCAGCCGATGCTTGCGAGCATGGTGGGGGAGGTCTGGCCGGTGTACGGACCCTCGTTCATCCAGTGCATGGTCTGGGCGCCCGCGAAGACGTTCGAGCCCTCGATCGCGTCCAGCACGTAACCAAGCGACGACATGGTCGGAAACAGACCGATCTCGTCGCGGTTGTGACCCATGACGAGAGGGAGGAAGGCGTCGAGGAAGGCGAGCGACTCCTTGGGCGTCTTGTACATCTTCCAGTTACCGGCGATGAGAGGTTTGCGCATGTCGAGTCCTGGATCTACACGCTGGTAAGGGCTTCGACGCCGGGCAGGGTTTTACCTTCCAGAAACTCGAGCGAAGCGCCGCCACCGGTGGAGATGTGCGTGATCTTGTCGGCGAACCCGGATTTCTGGATGGCGGAGACGGAGTCGCCGCCGCCGACGATGGTGGTCGCGTCTTCGTTCTTCGCGACGGCTTTGGCGATTCCATTCGTTCCGTGGGCGAAGGTGGGGAACTCGAAGACACCCATCGGGCCGTTCCACAGGACAGTGGAGGCCTCGGCAATCGCATGTGCGAAGAGCTTGACCGTTTTCGGGCCGATGTCGAGGGCCATGAGCTCGGACGGGAACGGTTCCCCGCCTTCGAAGAGCTGCGTCTTGGCGTGAGCGTGGAAGCGGTCGGCGAGGCAGTGATCGACCGGCAGCAGGAAGTGGATGCCGCGCTCTTCGGCCTGCCTGAGCAGATCGCGCGCAAGGTCGATCTTGTCTTCTTCGACCAGGGATTTTCCGGTCTGTTGACCCCTGGCACGCAGGAAGGTGTAAGCCATGCCCCCGCCGACGAGGATTGTGTCCGCTTTCTGGATCAGGCTTTCGAGGACGCCGATTTTGTCCGACACTTTCGCGCCGCCGATGATGGCGACGAATGGGCGGTCCGGCTCGTCGAGGGCCTTGCCGAGATGCTTCAGTTCGGATTCCATCAGCAGTCCCGCGGCGGACTGCGCGACGAAGTGCGTGATGCCCTCGGTAGAGGCGTGAGCCCGGTGCGCGGAGCCGAAAGCGTCGTTGACGAAGACGTCGCAGAGGGACGCAAGCTGCTTTGCGAAGCCGGGGTCGTTGGCCTCTTCTTCCGCATGGAAGCGCAGGTTCTCAAGCAGCAGTGGCTGGCCGGGTTCAAGCTGCGCCACCAGCTCGCGGGTAACGTCGCCGATGCAGTCGGGCGCGAAGCCGACGTTCTCATCATCGCCGATCACATGATCGAGCAGCTTGCGCAGGCGGTCGACCACCGGGCGCAGCGACATCGAGGGCACGCGCTGACCTTTCGGGCGACCGAGATGCGAACAGAGAATGACGCGCGCCTTCCGGCGGAGCGCGTACTCGATGGTGGGGATCGTCTCGCGGATGCGGGTGTCGTCGAGGATACGCGGCACTTCGTCTTTCGAGAGCGGAACGTTGAAGTCGACGCGGATCAGCACGCGTTTGCCGGTGAGGTCGAGGTCGCGAATGGAAAGCTTGTTCATACGCTCTCCCTTATAGCACCCGAGGGCTGTGCGGGCGTCTGCGCGACCGCATCAGCCCGCGTGGCCTTCGGGGATGATGGCATCGACCTCGATCTCGATCTTCCAGGACGGATTGAGCAGGCCGGAGACAACGACCATGGTGGCGGCGGGACGGACGATCGAGAAGAACTTGCCGTGGACACGCGCGGCGGTCTCCCAGTCGGCGCGGTCGCACAGGTACATGCGGGTGCGGACGACGTGCTCGAAGCTGGTGCCGGCCTCCTTGAGCACGCCGGCAATCAGGGTGAGGCACTGGTCGGTTTGCGTGGCGATATCGCCGTCGTCGCAGCCGACCGGGCCGGTACCGGAGACCATGACGTGACGGCCGACACGCACCGCCCGCGAGAAGCCGATGACGGGCTCGTAGGGTGAGGTGCCGGCGATGTTGGTGCGTTCGCCGCGGTCAGGCGCGGTCGGGGTGTGCTGATTCGGGTCCATGCGGATTTTGATGCCGGATGCCGCGAGTGGGCTCAGGCAGGCTCCTGCTGGGTCATGCAGTGCAGCGCGCCGAGGCCCCAGACGAGGTCGACGGCGTGGATGCCGACGATCTGGCGATCGGGGAAGCAAGCCGCGAGCGTGTTGAGGGCGTGGCGGTCGTTGGGATCGTTGAAAGTAGGGACGAGCACGACCGAGTTGGCGATGTAGAAGTTAGCGTAGCTGGCGGGAAGGCGCTGGCCCTCGAAGAAGACGGGGGCAGGCATGGGCAGCGGGATGATCTCAAAGGGCTCACCCTCATGGTTGCGCGCGGCGTGCAGGCGGGCCAGGTTTTCGGCCAGCGGAAGGTGATTTTCGTCGGAGGTGTCGGGCTCGAGGGCGGTGACGATCTTGTTTTCGCCGACGAAGCGGGTAATGTCGTCGACGTGGCCGTGGGTGTCGTCGCCAGCGGTGCCGCGGTGCATCCAGAGGACCTGCTCGATACCGAGATGCTCGCGAAAGACGGCTTCCAGTTGCTCCCGCGACACGCCCGGGTTACGCTGCTGGACGTCGGAGAGCAGACACTCCTCGGTGGTGATGAGCGTGCCGGCGCCGTTTACGTCGATCGAACCGCCTTCGAGCACGATGCGCTTTTCGGTTCCGTCGGCGAGGGTGACGCAGGGCTTGCGCTGCGGCATGTTGTAGAACTCGGCGACGTGCTGGGGGATCAGGTTGTCGCGTCGCCAGTTGTCGTACTTGGCCCAGGCGTTGAAGCACCAGTTGGTGATGGAAAGGTCGCCGGCGGCGTCCTTGGTGAAGATGGGGCCGGAGTCGCGGATCCAGACGCGATCGGTGGGCCACTGGTGAAAGTGCAGGCGGGCGAGGTTCGCACCGCCGCGCTTCAGCATGGCAAGCGCGCGGCGCTCCACGTCGGCGCTGTTGACGAGGAGGTGGACCTCTTCGGACGCGGAGAGATGGCGGACGATCTCGGCGTAGACCCAGGGGATGGGCTGGAACTTGTTGGGCCAGTCGGCCGGGTTCTGCGGCCAGACCAGCCAGGTGGCGGCATGCGGAGCCCACTCGGCGGGCATGAGGTACGGCGGTTTGGGCGCGGGCGGCATGCAGCTATTTTCTCGCAGGAGGTCGCTGCGCGCCGAAACCTCAGTAGAGACTGAGGAGCACGGAGGCATGCGGGGCCAGCATGAGGTCGAGCGTGCCTGCAAAGCTCGCGTCGGGACGCTCGTGCCAGAGGTCGTGCACGCGGGCCGGCGCGGTGCTCAGCTGGAGTTGCTGCGGCGTGAGGTGGATGGTCTGCGGCGTGTCTTGACGGTTGAAGATGGCGGCGTACGTGCCGCTTCCTGAGCCTGGCTTCGCCGTGTAGATTGCAAGTCTTTCGGTTAGAAGCACGTTCTTGGCACCCTCGGAGTGTTGGTCGAGGGCGATGACCTCGGGGTTGGTGAGCAGAGCCAGGGTCCACGCGTCGGTTTGGGCGGCATTGCCACCGTAGATGAGCGGCGCGCGGACGATGGACCAGAGCGTCATCATGCTGCGCTGTTCGTCGTGGGTGAGGCGCGTGGCGCGCGGGTCGCCCCAGCCCGGCGAAGGGCGAAGCTGCCCGAGCGGAAGCATGTCGAGGTCGGGCCAGTGGCCGGGGCCGGCGTATGGCAGCCATCTGGCGGCGCGGGCGATCTGGTCGTTGACGCCCTGCGGAAACGGTCCGGTGGACTGCCAGACGTCCCAGATGTCATCGGAGATGCGCCATTGCCGGGAGTACTGCTGCAGGTTGGCGGCTTCGTCGAGCGGGGCCGCGCCGGGGGAGAGCGAGAGCACGATCCTGCGGCCTGATTTGGCGATCGCCTCATGGAACATGCGGATCTCTTCGCCCTTGTACGGGCGCGAGGCGATGCAGTCGATCTTGATCAGGTCGACATGCCACGAGGCGTAGAGACGGACGATGGAGTCGTAATAGGCCTGGCCGGCTGCGGCGTCCTGCAGGTCCCAGTTATTGGGGCTCCACTGGCAGCCGGCGGCCGTGTTGGCGGCGTCCCTGGCGTGAAAGCTGGAGCCCTCAATCGGCGTGTTGGCGGCGACGGCGGCGCGTGGGATGCCCTGAACGATGTGGAGGCCGAACTGCAGCCCCAGCGAGTGGATGTAGTCGGCCAGCGGGGCGAAGCCTTTGCCGTCCGCGGCCGAAGGGAAGCGATTGGGCGCGGGGAGATAGCGGCCGTACTGATCCAAGAGGCGGTTCGCGTCCTTGCCGTCGCCGGTGGTCTTCGGATCGGTGACGTACCAGCCCTGGTCGATGGTGACGTAGCGGTAGCCGGCGGGTTTGAGGTGTTCGGCGACCCATTGCGCGGAGGCGCGGAACTGCTGCTCGTCGATGTCGAAGCCGTACGAATCCCAGGAGTTCCAGCCCATGGGCGGCGTGGAAGCGAGAGCGGGTGTTTGCTGACCGTGGGCGGCGAGTATCGCAGACAGGAGTGCGGCGGCAACAACGGGAACGCGCATGAGGAGCATTATGCATGGCCGTGGCAGGCTCTGGCGGCGGTAGACTCAGCGCGGAGGTGCGCGATGGACTGGACGGCTGTGAGCTGGTTGAGCTGGTGCCGGGGAAGGTGTCGGGACAGCCTCTGGTGCGGGGGACGCGCATTCCGGCGGATGTCATTGTGAGCAACTACGAAGCTGGATCTCCGATTGAAGAGATTGCGGAGAACTATCCTTCGCTTACTGTTCTACAGATCGCGCAGCTGCTCGCGTTTGAACGCAGCCGCAATCTGCAGCACGCCTGATGAAGGTGTTGCTGGATGAGCAGCTCCCTCACAAGCTGCGGCTTGCGTTTGACTGCTCACCAGGTGAGCACGGTCGACTACATGGGATGGAAGGGTCTGAAGAATGGAGAGCTGCTTCGCGCAGCTGAGGATGACGGTTTCGAAGTCTTCATCACAGGAGATAAGAACCTGATCTTTCAACAGTCCCTGCGGGATCTCCGGCTGGCTGTTCTCGTGCTATCCACGCCGGATTGGCCGAGGTTCTGTTTGTGCCTGGGACCGCTTTCCTCCGCGATTGAGCGCTGCACGCATGGGACTGCCAGCCGCTTCGATTGCGAAGCAGACTGAGTGCCTAACGTTCCGCCGGGAAGAGGAACTCCAGCACCTGATCGAAGCGGTCCGCCCAGGCGGCCTCATCGTGCACGGCTCCTTCGACTTTGCGGAAGGCGAGGTCGAGACCTTCCTGCCAGCCCTCCTTCTGCAGCATGCGGCTGAGCATTTCGGTGTCCTTGACGTGACGCGCGCCCTCCGCGGTGCCGATGTCGAGCCAGATCTTGAGCGGCGGTTTGGGGCGGGTGTCGGCGACGAGTTGCAGGATGCTGCGGTGATTCCACCAGATCGACGGCGAGAGCACGGCCAGCCGGGTAAAGACGTCAGGGCACTCGAAGCCGATGGCGAGCGTGATGAGGCCGCCAAGCGAAGAGCCGCCCAGACCGGTCTGCGCGGCTTCGGGGCGGGTGCGGTACGTCCGGTCGATGAAGGGTTTCAGCTCTTCGATCAGGAGCCGGCTGTACATCTGGCCGTCTCCTCCGCCCATGCGGTAGTCGCGGGTGGGGGTGTACTCGGCCATGCGGCGCAAGCCGGTGTTGGCGACACCGACGAGGATGATGGGCTGGGCGCGGTGCTGCTCGTTGAGGGCGTCGGCGGTTGAACCGGCGCGCCAGGTGCGGCCCGGGATATAGGAGGTGCGCGGGTCGAAGAGGTTCTGGCCGTCGTGGAGGTAAAAGACGGGGAAGCGGCGGGCAGGGTCGGCGTGGTACTGCGGGGGCAGGTAGACACAGATCTGGCGGTCGTCGGGGAGGATGGCGGAGTGGAAGTGGAAGCACTCCATACGGTCCTCCGGCAGGACCGAGTCGTCGGCCTCCGGATCGGCGATGAGGCGGTCGAAGGTGGGGCCGACAGGGGCGGAACGGGATGTCGCCCTTCCGGAGACAGGATGCGGATCGACGCTGGCTGCAATGTTCAAGACCTGGTTAGAGCTCCCTCGTTGAAGAAGACATTGCTAGGATTTCAGAACAGACTATCAAGGGAGCTTGGATGAGACGGGTGTATGAACGGTGGTACAGCCCCAGCCTGGGCCGCGACATGGAGATGCTGGTTTTCGGCCATGGGGGCGTGCCGGTGGTGGTGTTTCCCACCTCGCAGGGGCGGTTTTTTGAGTTCGAAGACCAGGGCATGGTGGGCGCGATCCGGGATCGCATCGAGCACGGGCACGTGCAGTTGTTCTGCGTGGACTCAGTCGACTCAGAGAGCTGGTACAACCGCAACGTGCCGCCGCGCTGGCGGATCGCCCGGCAGGTGCAGTATCAGGAGTACATCCTGCGCGAGGTGCTGCCGTACGTTCGGAACTCCAACCACGATCCGCACCTGATTGCGCTCGGCACCAGCTTTGGTGCCTATCACGCAGCCAATCTCGCGCTGAAACATCCGGATTTGTTCACGGGCTTTCTCACCATGGGCGGCGCGTTCGACGTCGCCTGGTTTCTTCGCGGATATCACGACGGTGACGTGTACTTCAACATGCCGATGCAGTATCTGCGCAATCTGAGCGAAAGCTGGTTCTTCGAGCGGTACCGGCGAAACACATACATTCTGGCGACTGGCGAGTGGGATATCTGTCGCGGGTACAACGAGGAGATGGCGGGGCTGATGCGATGGAAGGATATTCCGGTGCGGCTGGATATCTGGGGCGACCGCTCCATGCACGACTGGCCGTACTGGTTCCCGATGATCCGGACCTATCTGTAGACATAGAGGTAGACACTTGATGGGAGCATCGAAACAGGTCAATCTTAACAAAGGGACTGCGGAGGCGAGGGACGGATGAAGAAGATCGGCGTGTTGTTCGGGGTGGAGAATACGTTTCCGGGTGCGCTGGTGGAGCGCATCAACGCGATGGACGTGGACGGCATACGAGCGGAGTTCGTGCAGGTGGGCGGGGTGAAGATGGCTGAGCCGAGCGGGTATGCGGTGATCGTGGACCGCATCTCGCACGATCTGCCGTTTTACCGGGCGTTTCTGAAAGTTGCCGCCATGAACGGGACGAAGATCATCAATAATCCGTTCTGGTGGTCGGCGGACGACAAGTTTTTCAACTACTCGCTGGCGGCGAAGCTGGGCGTGGCGGTTCCACGCACGGTGCTGCTGCCGCACAAGTGTTTTCCGCGCGATATCAACTCGCAGTCGCTGCGCAACCTCGAGTTTCCGCTGCACTGGCAGGAGATCTTCGACTATGTCGGATTCCCGGCGTTCCTGAAGCCGCATGACGGCGGCGGCTGGCGCGACGTCTTTCACGTGCACGACGCGCACCAGTTCTTCGGGGCCTACGACCAGACCCGCGACCTCTGCATGACGCTGCAGGCGGCGGTGAACTTCAAGGAGTACTTCCGCTGCTATGTGGTGGGGCAGGAAGAGGTGCGGATCATGCCGTACGATCCGCGTCGTCCGCACCACGAGCGCTATGTGCTGGACCCGCCCGAGTACGCGCCGGAGCTGCTGAAGCGTGTCGAGCAGGACTCGCTGACGCTGTGCCGGGCGCTCGGCTACGACCTGAATACGGTGGAGTTCGCGGTCGAGGACGGCGTGCCGTACGCGATCGACTTCATGAATCCGGCACCCGATGCCGACCTGCATTCGGTCGGCCGGGAGAACTTCGAGTGGATCGTCGACCGGGTCGCGAAGCTGGCGGTGAAGCAGGCGGCGGAGTACACGGGCGAGCCGATGCCGGGGCTGACGTGGTCCGCGTGCCTGCACGGCGGCGGGTCTGCCCCGGCCGATGCCCTGGTGAAGTCGCTGCCGGCGAAGAAGACGGTGAAAAAAGCGGCAAAGAAGGTTCCCGTGAAGAAGGCCGCTGCAAAGAAGTCCCGTGAAACCGAAGGCATAGCTCGCTCGTCTCCGGTTTAGATTCTGTTTGTTGCAGGTCAGCTTCGCGGGAGGATAGATGCGCCCTAGTTTTTCCCTGGGAATCGAAGAGGAGTACCAGACCGTTGATCCGGAGACGCGCGATCTCCGGTCGCACATCGCGACCGAGATGCTGGCGCAGGGCAAGCTGCGGCTGGAGGAACGGGTCAAGGCCGAGCTGCACCAGTCGGTCATCGAGGTTGGCACGCGCGTATGCCGCAACATCCAGGAGGCGCAGGAGGATCTTTTCGATCTGCGCCGCAACATGATCCGGCTGGCGGAGGAGCATCAGCTGCTTCTGGTTGCGGGCGCGACCCACCCCTTCGCCGACTGGCGCACGCAGGAGATCTACCCGGACGAGCGCTACCGGCAGGTGGTTGAGGATCTGCAGCTGGTAGCGCGGTCGAACCTGATCTTCGGGCTGCACGTGCATGTGGGGATCGAGGACAAGGAAGACTCGATCCGGATCATGAACTCGCTTCGCTACTTCCTGCCGCACATTCTGGCGCTCTCGACCAACTCACCGTTCTGGCTGGGGATGGATACCGGGTATAAGAGCTACCGGGCGAAGGTGTTCGAGCATTTTCCCAGAACGGGTATTCCGGACAGCTTCGCGGATTATTCGGATTTCGAGGCGTACGTCAATCTGCTGATCAAGACGAACTGCTTCGACAACGCCAAGAAGATCTGGTGGGACGTGCGTCCGCACCCGTTTTTCTCGACCGTTGAGGTGCGGGCGTGCGATATCCCCATGCGCGCGAGGGAATCGATCGCGATCGCGGCGCTGATCCAGGCGACGGCGTGCAAGCTCTGGAAGCTGCATGCGAGCAATCTGGATTTCCGCCAGTATGCCCGTCCGCTGTTGATGGAGAACAAATTCCGGGCGGTTCGATACGGGCTGGACGGCAAGCTGATCGACTTCGGCAAGCAGATTGAGGTGCCGGTGCGCGATTTGATCGTGGAGTATCTCGCGTTTGTGGACGATGTGGTGGATGAGCTTGGGTCGCGCACCGAGATCGAATACATCCACACCATGCTGGAACACGGATCGGGTGCGGACCGGCAATTGGAGGTTTTTCGCGAGACCGGCAGCCTGCGCGCGGTGGTGGATTACATGGCTTCCGAGACCCGGGCGGATTTATAGCCGCTTTTCCTCATCAAAGGGGTATGGCGTGTGCCGCGAGGGCGGTGCACAATACGGCAACGCCACTTGCCGCACGCTGAGAGGGTGTCCATGCATGACGTCGAGATGAAACAGGAAGCCGTGAGCGAAACCGCTGCGTCTGAGGCCTCCGCGAACGCCAACCCCCGGAGTCTCGCGGTGCCCCAGACCGACCTGCTCGCGGTCGAATGGCCTGAGGAGTTTCGTCTGGGTGCGCATAACGCCGTCACCACCTGCCTGCGCATCAAGCCGGAGGAGAAGGTGACGCTGATCACGGATCGCAGCTGCCTCACCATTGCGGCGTCGCTCGCAGCCGAACTGGAGCGGATCGGCTGCACGTGGCATGGCTTTGTGCTGGAGGACGTGGCGCCGCGTCCGCTCGCGGGCATGCCGCGCGAGGTGCTGGAGGATATGGAAAGCTCGGCCGTGAGTATCTTCGCGGTTGAGGTGCAGCCCAATGAGCTGCGCAGCCGCATGGAGATGACCGACGTGGTGAACCGCCGGCGCATGCGCCACGCGCACATGGTCAACATCACCGCCGAGATCATGACACAGGGAATGCGCGCCGACTTCACCGAGGTTGACCGGCTCAGCCAGGCGGTGCTCGACAAGGTGCGCAAGGCGACGTATGTGCGGGCGACCACCGCGGCGGGAACCGATCTGCACGCGCAGATGAACCCGGATTACCGCTGGTTCAAGACCTCGGGCATCATTTCGACCGAGAAGTGGGGCAATCTGCCCGGCGGCGAGTGCTTTACCGCACCCGGCGAGGTAAACGGCGTCTTTGTAGTCGACGGCGTAGTCGGCGACTTTCTCTGCAGGGAATACGGTCTGCTCAAGGACCAGCCACTGACAATCCATATCGAGCACAACCGGATTGTTCGGGTCAGTTCGCCCAACAAGAAGCTGGAGCAGGAGTTCTGGGCGTACACCCACACGGACGAGAACTCGGACCGCGTCGGCGAGTTTGCGATCGGCACCAACATTGGGGTCGAGCGCGTAATCGGAAATATCCTGCAGGACGAAAAGTTCCCCGGCGTGCATATCGCGTTCGGCGATCCGTATGGCGCGCATACGGGCGCGAAGTGGAAGTCGTCGACCCACATCGACGTCGTCGGGCTTGGCTTCAACATCTGGCTGGGAGATGCCGACGGCGAAGAGCAGATCATGCGCGACGGCGAATTCCTGATTTCGGCGTAGAGAGGGCGCGACGCATCGATGCTGGAGCCGTTTCGCAGTGAATTCAATGAGCGGCAGTTTTCGCCGGCGCGCTACGACGAATTGATGCACCGTCTCCGTGCACGCACACGCAGCGAGATCGACTTCCGCGTGTGCGAGACGCCGTGCTTTTTTCCGGCGGAGCTGATGAAGGAGTTGGCGGATACAGGCCGTGCGCTCACCCACCAGCTGATCGACTCGCCCGAGTACATGCGACGTTCGGACGCGGCGATCCCGCCGAAATACCGGGTGCCCCATGACAATCCACGGCCCAATTTCATGACGGTGGACTTCGGTCTTGTGCGCAACGAGGCCGGCGGCTACTCTCCGAAGCTGGTGGAGCTGCAGGCGTTTCCTTCGATCTTCGCCTTCCAGGACGTACTGTGCGAAGAGTACCGGAAGGTGTACGGGCTGGATCCCGCGCTGTCCTCGCACTTTGGCGGCATGGATCGGGAGAGCTACTGGGAGCTGCTGCGGGAGACGATCGTCGGGGATCACGCGCCGGAGAACGTGGTGCTGACCGAGGTCGAGCCTGCGAGCCAGAAGACCCGTCCCGACTTTAACCTGATTGCGGATCGGCTCGGCGTGCGCACGGTGGACATCGCTACGGTGCGCAGGGTCGGTTCGCGGCTGCTGTATGAGCGCGACGGGAGATGGACGCCGATTGAACGCATCTATAACCGCGCCATCGTAGACGAGATCGAGGAAAAAGGCATCGTGCCTGGCTTCGACTATCGGGACGAGCTGGACGTAGAGTGGGCGGGCCAGCCGAACTGGTATTTTCGTATCAGTAAGTTCTCACTCCCGTATCTCGCTCACGCCTCGGTGCCGAAGGCCGTCTTTCTGGATCAATGGGTTCAGGGGAAACGCGATGGACTGCCGGCGGAACGCGAGAATCTGCTGCTCAAACCGCTGTATTCGTTCGCCGGCAGAGGGATTCAGTTCGCGCCCTCGGATGCGGAGCTGGCGGCGATCCCGGAAGGCGAGCGCGGCAACTATCTGCTACAGGAGCGGGTACGCTTCGCCCCGGTGATTCGCACCCCGCACGGCGACACCCAGGCGGAGATCCGGGTGATGTACTGCTGGCCCGAGGGCCGCGCGGAGATGGTACCCGCGGCCTGTCTGGTGCGGCTTGGCCGCGGCCTGATGATGGGGGTCGATCACAACCGGGATCGGCAGTGGGTAGGCGGTGCTTCCGCCTTTTTTCCAGGCACGGGCGAGTGACCCTTTGTTGCACCGAAGTACCCCGAATTCTGTATCCAAAGGGCGAGGGCGCTGGGGTACACTGCATCGCAGTGGCTGACAGGGCCGCTCTCACCGGGAACGCCAGCACGGGAGCACGGAGGAGAGCATGACGTCCGGAACGAACGCGTTACGTACGGCGGTACGGTTTCCGATGAAGCTGTCGCTGAAGGTGACGACACCGGAGCGTACCCTGGATGCCGTCACGGACAATATCTCGGCGAACGGACTTTTGTTTACCGGACCCGAACTTCCCGCGGTGGACAGCCGCATCGAGTTCACCATCCGCATGCCGCGCGCGGTGATGGGAACCGAGCAGGACGTCTCGGTGCACTGTGTCGGACGAGTGGTGCGTCATCAGCAGCATGAGGGTGAAACCCACGCTGCAGCCATCATCGACGAGTACTTCATGAGGGTTTGACCGGATGACTGTAGTTGACATCAGTTCGAATGAGCCACTGGGGCTCGATGAACACGAATCGGGAGACGATGCCGCGATCCGGGTCATCCTCGCCGACTCGCAGGCCATCTACCGCGTCGGCATGAAGAAGGTCTTCGCGCTCGAAGACGACATACGCGTGGTCGCGCAGGCCGAAACGCTGCAGAACCTGCATGCGGCGCTCGGACGCTACCCGACCGACGTCGTCGTGCTCGAAGGCCAGCTGATCGCCGGCACCGTGAACGCCATCCCGGAGCTGGTGCGGCGCGCGCCACAGGCGAAATTTATCGTGCAGGTCGTCGAGAACGACGAGAACAACACGGTTGAGCTCTATCGGCGCGGGGTGCGCGGCGTGGTGCCGCGGTCGATCTCACCCGATCTGCTGATCAAGTGCGTGCGCAAGATCGCCGATGGCGAAACCTGGATCGACAATCAGTCCGTAAGCTGGGTCATTGAGGCGTATCGCGCGCAGGCGCAGAATCTCACCAATCCGCGCAGCCAGCCGAAGCTCTCGAAGAAGGAACTGGCCATCATCTCCTGCATCACGCGCGGCATGCGCAATAAGGAGATCGCCTACCAGATCGGTACCACCGAACAGGTGATCAAGAACTATCTGCGCAAGGTGTACGACAAGCTGGGCGTCTCCGACCGCCTCGAACTGGCGCTTTACTGCCTGCACCACCAGCTGCTGAAGAAATACAACGTCGACGAAGAGACGGTGCAGATGGAAGAGGCGCCGACCGCCCTGCGGGCGAAGGGCTGAACCGGCGGCATTGATCGGGCACCCGTGTCCGAAGAGCCTCGGCGTGAAGCCGAGGCTCCTTCTCGTTGAGATCAGGGCCCGTTTACTGCTTGTCCATCTCGATATCGATGGTGATTTTGACATCGTCCCCCAGCGCGGGCGGGCCGTACTTCTGGCCGAAGTTGAAGTCCTTGCGGCTGAGCGTGCCGGTCGCGGAGAAGCCGGAGACGATCTCGCCGTGCATCCCCTTTTGCGGGGCTGCCGGGCCGTCGAGCGTCAGCGTGACCGACTTGGTGACACCCGCGAGGGTCAGATCGCCGGTCATCTGCAGCTTGCCGTCCAGCTTCTTCAACGACGTGGACTTGAAGGTAAGCGTGGGGAACTGGGCGACGTTGAAGAAGTCCGGCGACTTGAGGTGGGTGTCGCGCTGTGCGTCGTTCGTGTTGACGGAGTCGGCCGGGATGGTGGCCTCGACGGCCGAACGCGTGATGTCGTGATCGTCGAGATGAATGACTCCCGCCGGCCTGGCCAGCGAGCCATGCACGGTAGAGACGCCAAGATGTTTGATCTGGAACTCGACGCCGGAATGGACGGGATCGATCTTCCACGTGGAGGTCTGGGCGTGAGCCGTGATGGACGAGATGCCGGCGCCCACGAGCATGGCGGCCGTACGAATCATAAGGAGGGGTCTCATTGATGCCTTTCACACAACGTACGGTGAGTTGCGGCTGCTCCAGAAGAACGCAACCGGCAGGAACGAATGATCGAACGCAGGAGAAGCTTCTGGTATGCAGTGTTGGATGTGAGCAGGCCATCTCGGGTGCGAAAAGATGTCGCAACACCGAAAAAACCCGAAGGTATGCTCGAAGCATGACGATGCGTTGGCTTTGGCTCGCCGCCTCCGGTGCGGCTTTGCTATTCAGTTTGGCGGTTCCGGCTCGCATTCAGGCGCAGGCGACGGTGCCGGTTCTCATGCTCAGCGATCTGCACTTCGATCCGCTGCACGATCCCGCCAGGGCGGCACGGCTGGCGAGCGCACCGGTAGAACAATGGGACAGTATCCTGCAGGAGTCGGACTCGCCGCACCAGGCGAAGGACTATGCGGACCTGCAAAGCGCCTGTCATGCAAGGGGTGTCGACAGCAATTACGCGCTGATCCGGGCCGCGCTGCACGGAGCGCAGGCGCACGCGAACGAGATCGCGTTTGTGATCCTGACCGGCGACTTGCTGGTGCATCAGTTCGACTGCCGCTTTCAGCATTCGCTTCCCGGCAAGTCTGCTGCGGACTACGCCGCCTTTGCCGAGAAGACGACCGTCTACGTGATGAAGCAGGTGGAGCAGAGCTTCCCGCGCGTGCCGGTGTACTTTGGCGGCGGCAACAACGATTCCAGCTGCGGCGACTACGAAATGGACCAGAATGACCGCTTCTTCGCCGCGACGGCTCCGGCGGTTCTGGCCGGACTGCGAGACGTGAAGGCGGTGGAGCGGACGCGCGTCCTCGCGGATTACCGGCAGAACGGGTCATACAGCGCATTGCTCCCGCGACTGAAACAAACCCGCGTCGTCGCGTTGGACGATATCTTTCTCTCCGCGCGGTCCACTGGCTGCTCGGGTGCGGCGAACGATGCGTCCGCGAAGGCTGAACTCGCGTGGCTGGATCGCACGCTGACCGAGGCGGAACGTCGGGGAGAGAGCGCCTGGGTGATGGGACATATCCCGCCCGGAGTCGATGCCTACGCAACGTTTTCGAAAGGGCAGGACGTCTGTGCGGGCGCTCCGGTAAAGCGTTATCTCGCGACGGACGACTTAGCTGAGGTGCTGGAGAAGCATGCGAGGACAGTAAAGCTGTCCGTCTTCGGGCACACGCATTCGGATGAGCTGCGCGTGTTGCACGGCGTGGACGGAAGCGTACCGCTGAAGGTGGTTGCGTCGGTGACTCCGGTGAACGGAAACACGCCGACTTTCACGCTGGCCCAAGTGGACGCGGCGACGTCCACGCTGAAGGACTACACCGTCTTCACAGCCTCGAACAAGACAGGAATCGAGACTTCCTGGACGCCTGAGTACAGCTACTCTGCGGTGTATCACGAGCCGGACTTCTCTCCAGCGTCACTGGAGGCCCTGGTTGCGCGCTTCCAGGCGGACCAGGGCGGTGCCGAGCCGGCCAGCAGGTCGTATGAGAGCTTCTTCGCGCCGGGAATGCTGCCGTTATTGGCCTTTGTGTGGCCGCAGTACGCGTGCGAGCTGAACCATGCGGACGAACGGAGCTTTCGCGCCTGCGCCTGCAAGTCAGGGAAGGAACCTCAAGCAGACCGGAAGGCGCTGCCGATGAGCAGCAGGAGCGGCGCGGGGCCAGGTTCTGCGTCGGCAAGCGCGCCGACGGTGATGCGAGTGATGTGCTCATCGGGCGTGGAGGCCCGGGAGACAGCCGCGAGCGGCGTTTCAGGTGCGATTCCGGCGCAGACGAGCGACGCGGAGAGTGCGGCGAAGTCGCGTCCCGGCATGTAGAGGACCAGCGTGGCTTCGGACGGGAAGTTGCCTTCCCAGAGTGCGGGCGGGAGCTTACCCGAGGCGTGATGGGCGGTGGCGAGGATAAGCTTCGAGGCTGCGTTGCGGTCGGTGAGCGGTGTCTGGAGCGCGGCGGCTACGGCAAAGGCGGCGGAGATGCCGGGAACGATCTCGAAGGGGATGTCGGCAGCGCGAAGGGCCTCGATCTCTTCGGTAGCACGGCCGAAGACGAGCGGATCGCCGGACTTGAGGCGCAGGACGGAGCGTCCGGCGAGGGCGTGGTGGAGCATCAGGTCGTGGATGCCGGATTGGTCGATGCGGGGCTGACCGCAGCGCTTGCCGACCGGGATGATCTCAGCAGTGGGGCTGGCGAGCGCGAGGATCTGGTCCGAGACGAGGTCATCGGGGAGGATGACGTCCGCGGTCTGGAGCAGGGCGTGCGCGCGCAGGGTGAGGAGATCGGGTGCACCGGGACCGGCTCCGGCGAGGTAGACGACTCCGGGCTGCGCGGTATGGATCACTCTTCCGCCTGCTGGGTGCGCGGGCGCGGGTTGGTGAGGGCGTGTTCGCGGGCGTAGGCGCGCGAGGGGCAGAGGTCGAAGCCGCAGACCTCGCGGGTGGCGAGCGTGTGGAGGAGCTGCTTGCGAGCCTCGTTAAGGGGCTCGAGCTGGAGGACCTCGCGGCGGAGATTGCCGAGCTCCTCGAGCCACTGGCCGAGGTCGAGCGGAAGCGCGGCGTTGAGCTCCCTGCGCAGACGCTGGGCGAGCGCGGGCGAGGCTCCGGCTGTGGAGATGGCGATCTGCAGGTCGCCTCGCTTGACGATGGAGGGGAAGTAGAAGTCGCAGTAGGGTGGGTCGTCGACCGCATTGCAGAGGATGCTCTTCGAGGTGGCTTCGACGTAGACGGCGCGATTGACTGCGGCGACATTGGTGGCGGTGACGACGAGGAAGGTGTCGGGAGCGACGTCTCCGGGTTGGTACTCGCGCTGGAGCCAGTTGACTTCACCGGAGGCTGCGAGGTTCTGGATGGCGGACGAGGCTTCGGGAGCGATGACGGTAACTGCGGCTTCGGCTGCGCGGAGGGACTCGATCTTCGACTCGGC
Source organism: uncultured Acidobacteriaceae bacterium (assembly GCA_964247715.1). Lineage (GTDB taxonomy): Bacteria > Acidobacteriota > Terriglobia > Terriglobales > Acidobacteriaceae > Edaphobacter. Next base: position 41,490 of record CAXTVJ010000023.1, read on the forward strand.
GAGACCTCCTGCTCCGACGACGAGGCAGCGACGCGCGGTGAGCTTGAGGAAGATGGGGAAGAGCGGCATGGTCTTGATTGGATGATATGCGTTGGGGCTGCGGCTCAGGAGCGGCGGAAGCAGATGTAGCATGAGCGTTGTGAACCTTCCTGTGCAGCCTGGGGTGATGCCGATGCTGGCGAAGCGTGTGGACGCGATCCCGGCGAATGGCGACTGGGTGTTCGAGCCGAAGTGGGATGGATTTCGAACGCTGGTGTTCCGCGACGGGGAGGAGGTTTTCGTCCAGAGCCGGGAAGGGAAGGAGCTGAACCGGTACTTTCCGGAGCTGGTTGCGGTACTGCTGGAGCAGTTGCCGCAACGCTGCGTGCTGGATGGGGAGATCGTGATTGCGGGACCTCACGGACTGGACTTCGATGCGCTGACGCAGCGGATCCATCCGGCTGCCTCGCGGGTGAAGCTGCTGGCTAAGCAGACTCCGGCTTCGGTGGTGTTCTTCGACCTGCTGGTTGAGGGCGAGGAGGATCTGCGCGAGGTGGCGTTTGCGGAGCGTGCGGAGCGTTTGACTCGGATGCTGCGAGGGGCGAAGAGTCCGGTACATCGGACTCCGACGACGCGGGATCGGGCTGAGGCTGAGGACTGGTTTCGACGCTTCGAGGGCGCGGGACTCGATGGCGTAATGGCGAAGGCCGCGAGCGGACGCTACGAACCGGATAAGCGCGTGATGCTGAAGGTGAAGCATGAACGCGACTGCGACTGCGTCGTTGCGGGATTTCGCTGGCACAAGGAAGGCGAAGGAACTGCGGTTGGATCGCTGCTCCTGGGCTTGTACGACGATCGCGGGTCGCTGCAGCATGTGGGGGTTTGCGCGAGCTTTACTGCTGCGAAACGGCGTGAACTGGTGGAGTTTCTCACTCCTTTTCGCGAAAACGCGCTGCAAGGGCATCCCTGGGCTGGGTGGGGGGATGCCGCGGCGCAGGCAAGTGGACGGATGCCGGGGGGACAGAGCCGGTGGTCGCAGGGGAAGGATCTCTCGTGGGTGGCGCTGCGTCCGGAGCTGGTGGTGGAGGTGGCGTATGAGCACATGCAGGGGGACCGGTTCCGGCATATGGCTCAGTTTCGGAGATGGCGGGTGGAGAAGGCGCCGAGTTCGTGCACGTTTGGGCAGCTGGAGGTGGTGGCTGCGCAGGAGTTGATGGCGATCTTTGCCTGAGCAAGGACCGACCGCCGACAAATACGGGTAGGTACCCCCCCCCCACTTTACTAAGTAGTACAGTTGCGCTGTTTTGCTGGCGTTTTGTGGCCTTATTCGTGCAAAGTCTTGCAATGAAGGTAGTTACGGGCTCGGCCGCAAAGGAAAACGCCTCCGGCTTTGACCGGGGCGCTCTGTTTTCCCTTGTAACTCGATAATAGCGAAATGGCTGGGGTAACTATGCCAGGTATTTCAGGTCCATAAGTCGTTTCGAATGAATGCCATAGGTGGGGTTCAGCGTTGCGGAGGGCTTGACAAGCCATCGGGCGATTACGTGGCGCGCCAAAATGCGGGTCCTTCGACCGCGCTGCGCTTCGATCAGGATGACAAGCTTGTGACTGGATTGTCTGGTCGTTGAGTTGGTGCTCAGTTCTCGCGCCATGCTCGGGTGGGGTCTTCGTCGGGGTCGGGGGTGGATTGCGGGGGGCGGTCGGGGTCGGGCACATGGCGAAGGTTTACGCGGATGCGGTACCAGATATAGGCGGCGCCGCGCATGCGGTCGATGAGGATGTCGTCTTCAGCGAGGTGGGACGAGGCCGCCGGATGTGCGGCGCGCCAGCGTTCGAGGCCGGCGAGGGCGGCGGGTTTGTCGGGGGAGTTGGCGATGGTGAGGAGGGGGAACTTCGGGGTTCGGCGGGCTGGGGCTTTGCGCGCGGGTTTCGTGGGGGCGAGTTCGTCTGAACCCGCTTCAGACGTTTGTGGCGCTCCGGAATGCAGATCCTTCGACTCCGCTGCGCTTCGCTCAGGATGACGGTTTTCTAAGGCGATGGTGTCGTCTGGTGACACTGAGAGATCGCGAATTCCCACCTCAGACGGGGAGGCAGTCTGAGATGGGGCACCCGGTTCGGGGCCGGGTGCTTCGCTGAGGGTGGCGGAGCGTTTGCGGAAGCGGTGGGCGCCGAAGCCTTCCCGGGATTGGGCGGCGAAGGATTTTGACCTGGGCGTGTCGCCGGATGCGGATTTGGCGCGGGATGGGGCTACGCGGGCGGGCTCGTGTTCGCCTTTGGCGAAGTGCGGGGGCCAGGGGGCGTCGCCCTGGCCTTCGGACTCGTCGCGGGCGGCGAGCTCGAGGAGCGGGTCGAGGGAGCAGGGTTCGAGGGCCATGTGGAGGTGCGGGTCGCCGAGGCGGGCGAAGCGCGCTGGCATGGTGAGGACGGTGAAGTCGGCGGGGTTGCAGTCGGGGACTTCGTGCCAGGCGAGCGGGGCGGAGACTCTTGCGTCCGGTAACGGGCGTACTGAATAGGCCGATGCGGTGGTGCGGTCTTTGGCGTTCTGGTTGTAGTCGAGGAAGACGCCGTGGCGTTCTTCTTTCCACCATTTGCTGGTGGCGAGGGTGGGGGCGCGGCGCTCGACGGCGCGGGCGAGGGCGAGGGCGGCGCGGCGAACTTCGGTGAAGGTCCAGCGGGGGTGGATGGGAATGTTGAGGTGCATGCCGCGGGAGCCGGAGGTTTTGGGGAGGGCGGCGAGGCCGAGCTCGTCGAGCAGGGCGTCGACTTCGAGAGCGACATGGCGGACCTGCGCGAAGTCGACGCCGGGACCGGGGTCGAGATCGACGCGGAGCTGATCGGGGTGATCTAGATCGGCGGTGCGGACGGGGTGGGGGTGGAGCTCGATGCAGCCGAGGTTGACGATCCAGGCGAGGGCGGCGGGGTTGTCGATGACGATCTCGTCGGCGGTGCGGCCGGAGGGGAAGGAGAGGGTGACGGTGCGGAGGAAGGGCGGGAGATCGGCGGGGGCGCGCTTCTGGTAGAAGGGTTCGGGCTGGGTACCGGCGAGGTGGGCTCCGTTGACGAAGCGCTTGAGGACGATGGGGCGGTCTGAAATTCCGCTTAGAGCACCTTCGCTGACGGATAAGAAGTAGCGGACGATGTCGAGCTTGGAAAGGTTAGCGTCGCCGGGTGCCTCGCCGGCGAAGTAAGGTTTGGCGGGGTTGGAGATGCGGACGGTGTGGCCGTCGAGTTGGAGGAGTTCGGCGTCATCCTGTTTTGGCACGGGATCAGGGTACCTCGTTTGTGAAATCGAGCCGGATGGAAGCGTCCAGCGAATTTGATTGCATTCCGTTTGACCGACGCGGTAGGCTCGGGCCGATCCTTCCCTCCGGGTTTGGTTGCTAGAGTTGGCGAATACAGAAGCGCCGGTCCTGACCCACACTTGCCCGGCAGTACACACGGAACAAGCAAGTTCAACCTTGCTCCAGGTCCGCGCGGGAGCATGTGTCTGTCAGGAGGCCTCACCATGAAGAGGTGGCTGTCTGCCTTTTCGCTCGTTCTGCTTGCCGCGCCTGCGGTGAGTTATGCCGACCAGATGTTTCCAGCCGGCTCGATTCTCACCTGCTCCGTTGCGGAGCAGCGCATTTCGTCCAAGACGACGGCTGTAGGGGATCCGGTGCTGTGTACGCTGGATCCGGTGGAGAAGTACGGGCGTTCGGTGCTGCCGTATGGCTCGTACCTCGAAGGCCGGTTTGAGGATTACAAGGACCCGGGCCACTTTGTGGGAAAGGGCTGGATTTACCTGCGGTTCGACAAGATGTTCGTCGGCAATCAGGTGTATCCGATCGATGCCAAGGTGGTGCAGGTTCCGAAGTACCGGACGGATAAGGATGGGAAGATTCTGGGCAACGGACACGCCGTGAAGGATACGGTGGAGTGGCTGATCCCGGTGCTGTGGCCGCTGGATCTGATCAATCTTCCGCGGCGCGGACCGTACCCGGTGATCAAGCCGGAGACGCGAATGACGCTGGAGCTGATGAGCGATCTGGGCGTGCCGGATTACCAGCCGGGTGTGCCGGCGGAGCATCAGGGTCTGATTGAGCGGCAGGAGGCGTACCAGCAGCAGCAGCCGGCGCCGATCCAGCAGGCGTATCAGCCTGCTCCGCAGCCGTACTATCCGCAGCAGCAACCGGTGCAGAACGTGTATTACCAGAACTTTGCGCCGCAGCAGCCGCAGCAGCCGCAGGTGATTTACCAGCAGGCTCCTCCGCAGCAGACGACGGTGGTGGTGCAGCAGGCTCCGCCGCGGCCGCGGATGTACTACCTGCCTCCGCCTCCGCCGCCGTATGCGTACGGATATCCGGTTTACCGGTATCCGGGGCCTTACTAGGCGGGCAGCTCTTCTTTGTTTCGGGATGCAGGTTCAGGTTCAGACTTCGGTCTGGACCTTTTCTTTTTGGCGGGTGGGAGCTGCGGGAGGCGGGTCGGAAACCCCGGGGATGGAACGGGCGTCCTTACTGGGATGAAGTTGCGGAGAATGGGCCGGTGGCTGGCGGTTGCGGTGCTGGCGGGGGCGTGGGGCTGGGCGCGGGCGGATGCGGTGCTGCTGGTTGAGGATCCGGTGAACCTGGACGGGAAGCTTACGTCGGCGGGGCATGCGGCGGTTTGGCTGGACCGGTTGTGCTCGGACGACCATGTGCGGATGCGGCGGTGCGGGCCAGGCGAGGCGGGCGCGGTGCTGAGCCGGTATCCGCGGCTGAGGAGCGGGGAAGACTGGCTGGCGATGCCGGTGGGCGCGTATTTATTCGCGGTGGATGCGGCGGATGAGGTGCCGGGGACGATGACGGCGACGGAGTTTGCGCGGCTGGAGGCCGGCTACCGGGCGAAGCATGAGGAGAGCTTCAGCCGCGATCCGGAGAGCAAGGTGTGGGACCAGCTGGTGGGGGAGTCGTACCGGCGGCGGATTGTGATGCTGCGGGTGCATACGACCGAGGCGCAGGACGCGCAGCTGATGGAGTGGCTGAATGCGCGGCCGAATGTGACGGACTACAACCTGCTGTCGTCGAACTGTTCGGACTTTGTGGGGCTGGTGCTGGGGGAGCTGTTTCCGGGGGGATTTCACCGGAGCTACCTGTTCGACGCGGGGATGATGACGCCGCGACAGAACCTGTACGATCTGCACCGGTATGCGGTGAATCATGAGCTGCGCTGGGAGGTGTCGGCGGTGCCGCAGGTGCCGGGCGAGCTGAAGCGGAGCGGCCACGCGCGCGGCGTAACGGAGGCGTATCTGAAGAGCTGGTGGTTTCTGCTGCCGCTGGATGTGCTGGATCCGTTTGAGCTGGGGGCGGTGACCGGGCTGGGCCTGGCGGATCACCGGTTCTCCGGGAAGAAGGCAGCGATCGCGGAGCATGCCGAGTTTTTCGGTGCAATGGCAATAGCGAGCGCGGGAAAGGTAAGTGCGCCCTGACGCCGGGCGGTCACTTCGTGACTCCTCTACGCTTCGCGTGGTGCTCCCGTTGGTCGCCTTAGCTGCGTGCCTTGAGGGGTCACAACGTGATTATGCGTCTACGGCGTGACGACCTCCTGCTGGCGGGGCGTCTCGTTCTACGGGGGCGATGACGGCTCCGTTGAGCTGGGCGCGGAGGTCGTCGTCGGAGGTGCGGGCGAAGTAGGCGCGGAGGTCTTCGCCGGGAGTGCGGGCGGCGAGGTAGCCGCGGAGGAGACGCTCGACGGCTTCGGGGCAGTCTGAAGCTGCCGCTCGATAACCGAGCGGCCTTGCCGCACGGGCGTATTTGCCTACGGCTCCGCCTACGCAGAAGTAGAAGGCGTCGACGGTCTGGCCGTCTTTTTTCAGTTTTTTGCCCTCGAGGCCGAGGTCGGCGATCCAGTGCTGGCCGCAGGAGTTGGTGCAGCCGGTGACGTGGAGCTTGATCTGCTGGTCGAAGCCGGGGAGGCGCTCTTCCATTTCTTCGACGAGCCACTTGGCGAAGGCTTTGGTCTCCGCGATGGCGAGTTTGCAGAATTCGGTACCGGTGCAGGCGATAGCTCCGCGCCAGAAGGGGCTGGAGTCTACGTGGATGTCGAGAGCCTTCAGGTCTTCAACCAGTGCTTTTACGTTCTGGTTGCGGATGTTGACGAAGATGAGGTTCTGCATGATGGTGGTGCGGAGGTGGCCGTCACCGTGTTTGTCGGCGAGGTCGGCGAGGGCGTGGAGCTGGTCGCCGGAGAGACGACCGCGGAGCACGCTGGCGCCTACGGCGGAGAGTCCGGGCTGCTTCTGCGGGGTGATGCCGACGTGGTCGCGGTAGACATCGTCGGGGATGATGTCGGCTTGGGCGGGGTTGGGATCGAGTTTGTAGCCGAGCTTGGCCTCGATGGCCTCGAGCATGGTCTCGGCGGTCCAGCCGTGGCGCATGAAGAGGTACTTGATGCGGGCGCGGGTGCGGTTCTCACGGAGTTCCTGCTGCTCGCGGAAGACTTCGGCTACAGCGGTGACGACCTGGAGGGCCTGGGACTGCTGGACGAAGGCGGGGATGCGGACGGCCATGTGGGGTTCGGTGGAGAGGCCGCCGCCTACGCGGAGGGTGTAGCCGACTTCGAGGAGGCCGTTGGCGTCTTCGGAACGGCCAGGGCGCCGGATGGCGGTGAGGGCTACGTCGTTGATCTCGGGGTAGGAGCACCAGAGGGGGCAGCCGGTGACGGAGACTTTGAATTTCCGTGGAAGATTGTAAAAGTCGGGGTTGGCGGTGAGGTGATCGGCGATCTCAAC
>CAXTVJ010000023.1:48316-55007 GCA_964247715.1 uncultured Acidobacteriaceae bacterium
AGGCCGGCGAGGGGGCAGCCGGTGACGTTGCGGACGACATCGCCGCAGGCTCCCTTGGGGGACAGGCCGATTTCGGTGAGGCGGTCGGTGACCTCGACCAGGTCGGCGATGGTGAGCCAGTGGAGCTGGATGTTCTGGCGGGTGGTGATGTCGGCGAGGTTGCGGGCGTGCTTCCTGGTGATGTCGGCGATGGTGCGGAGCTGGTGCGAGGTGAGGAGGCCGTTGGGGAGGCCGATGCGCATCATGAAAAACTCGGTGGCTTTGCCCTCGCCACCGACGCCTCCGGTGGCTCCGACGCCGTCGCCCTGGGTGTAGATGCCCCACCATTTGAAGTAGAGGCCGGTCCACTCGGGGAGGACGGAGGCGCGGCCCTGCCGGGCGAACTCGCGGACCTCTTCCCAGGCGTCCCAGGGGTTCTTCTCGAGCTTAAGGCGCTCGGAGCGCTGGGCTTTGGTCTCTTTAACGGGGGCGGCAGGAGACTGCGTCTGGACGGCTTCGTCGGGCATGGAGATGAGATTCCTTCGGGGTGGGGGAGGGTGCTGACGGCTTAACACCGATTTTAGAGGATGAGACCGATCAGGACAGGTAAAGCGAAGACGCAACCTGGATTGGGTTTCGGTTGGTGAAGGTTGTTGATTCCGCTGTCTGTCCTCATTCTCTTGAGCTGCTGGATCGGTCCTGATCGGTGGCATCGGTGCCGATCGATGTTAAGCCTCGTGCCGTATTCTGAAGGTCTTATGGCTGAGATCAGGATTGGGTCGCGGGGGTCGGAGCTGGCGCTGTGGCAGGCGAACCATGTGGCGCGGGAGCTGCGGGCGCATGGGCATACGGTCGAGATCGAGATTATCCGGACGACGGGCGACCGGATGCAGCAGCCGGGGTTTGTGGCGCCGGCGGGGTTGGATGGCAAGGGAATCTTCATCAAGGAGATTGAAGAGGCGCTGGCGGCGGGTCGGATCGACCTGGCCGTTCACTCGCTGAAGGACCTGCCGACGGAGCTCGATGCGCGGTTTGCGTTGACGGCGATTCCGCCGCGCGCGGACGCCAGAGACGCGTGGGTGTGCGAGCCGTACTGGGCGCTGCATACGTTGCCGGAAGGAGGGAAGATCGGGACGACGAGTCCGCGGCGGCGGGCGCAGATTCTGGCGCTGCGGCCGGATGTGGAGTTCGTCGCGCTGCGGGGGAATGTGGATACGCGGCTGCGGAAGCTGGAGGCCGGCGAGGTGGACGCGCTGGTGCTGGCGGCGGCGGGGCTCGATCGTCTGGAGCGGACGGAATGGGTGCATCTGCGGTTTGCGGTGGATGAGCTTACCCCGGCTCCGGGGCAGGGGGCGCTGGGGTTGGAGACGCGGTCGGCGGAGCATGCGCTGGAGACGGACGGGGCTGCATCGGGCAAGACGGGGCGGGATGCGGTGATTCTGGAGGCGGTGCGGCGGCTGGACCATGCCGGAACGCGCTACGCGACGCTCGCGGAACGCTCGTTTCTCTCGGCGATGGGGGGCGGATGCGATCTGCCGCTGGGAGCTTATTGTTCGCCGATCGAGCAGGACTGGCTGCTGCATGCGCAGGTGCTTTCGCCGGACGGGGAGCGGAGTGTGCAGGTGGCGCTGGCGGCTGAGCGGAAAGAGCCGGCGGCGGAGCTGGGGGCGCGGGCGGCGGAGATGCTCATCGGGCGGGGGGCGCTTGAGTTGCTGGGGGAGTTCGCGGAAGGATTGTAAGGCAACGGCAAGTCGCCCTTGCGCCGGGCGGGCGGTCACTTCGTGACTTGTATACGCTTCGCGTGGCGCTCCCGTTGGTTGCCTTGATGAGAGTCACGGGTCCAGGCGAGGGACTTCTACGTTGAGGGTAGCGGCAATGGCGTCGATGACCATGGCATGATCGACGCGCTGATGGAGGCCGCTGGCGATGATGGTACCGACGAGGCCGGTGCCGCGGAGACGGATGGGGAAGGCGCCGCCGTGCATGGCGTAGTCGGCGTAGGTGATGCCTTCATGGCGGTCGAGCATGGACTTGCCCTTGAGCTGGAGTTCGAGGCTCATCCAGTAGGAGGAGCGGTTGAACTTCAGGACGACGTTACGCTTGCGGCGGATCCAGTCCGCGTGTTCGGCCTTTGCGCCGTCGGTGGTGATCAGCATAAGCTGACGGCCGGCTAGCTGGATCTCGAAGGTCATGCCGGCGTTGCGGGCCAGCGCCTGCTCGCGGAGATGGCTAGCGATACGCCAGGCGAGGTCGCTCGGGAAGGAGGGGAATTCGAGGAGCCGTTCCTGCTCTTCGAGGAGGGCGAGGTCTTGTTCAAGATTCATAGGAGTTGGATGCGGAGCGCTAGCGGCGGAGTACACCTTCCTGGTACCAGGCGGCGGCTTCGGCTTCGTCGGCGGTGAGGTAGAGGCGGAGGATGCCGGCGACTTTGGTGAGTTCCAGGAGGGCGTGGATGCGGGGGCTGACGCCGGCGAGGAGGAACTTGCGCTTGCCATTCTCGGCGGAGACGTACTTGTTGAGAACGAGACCGAGGCCGGCGGAGTCCATATAGGGGGATTGGGCGAGGTCGAGGATGAGGACGGGCGGCTTCATTTCGCGGAAGGCGTCCTGAAAGCTGAAGAGGGTGTTGAGGGTAAGGGGGCCGGTGATCTTGAGGATGGTGGTGCCCTGGTTCCGGCCGGGGAGCGCGGAGTAGGAAAAGGCGGGATCAGGCATATGGCGCAGTATAGGCGAGGGAGAGGCGGACGGGCAGGGATGTGGGCCGGAACGGATGCGGGGCGGGTGACATCTGACCACAAAAGACGGTGAGGCGAGACGATTGACGAGTGCGGTGGGGATCGACTTCGGGACGACCAACAGTTCCGTGGCGCGGGTGGTGGATGGGCGAGTGGAGCTGGTACGGTTCGCGGGCGGGGCTGCGAATGCGGCGGGGATGCTGACTGGAGCCAGCTCCGGGAGCTCGCGTTCGATCCTGTATCTGGAGAAGGCTGCGCAGGGCATCTTGTCGAGCAGCGGGGCGGAGGCGATTGATCGATACCTCGAGGCTCATCGTGAGGGGGAGCGGCCGGGGCGGCTGATTCAGTCGCTGAAGTCGTATCTGCCGGTGCGGAGCCTTACAGGGACGGAGGTGTTTGGGCGGCGGTACACGCTCGAGGACCTGATTGCGCGGATGCTGGGGGATCTGCGGCGTGCGGCGGAGGCCCAGTTCGGCGAGCCGGTGCGGCGGGCGACGGTGGGGCGGCCGGTGCGGCTGGTGGGGGCGGAGACCGAGGCGGACGAGGCGTATGGGCTGGAGAGGCTGCGGGCGGCGTTTGCGCAGGCGGGGTTTGAGGAGGTCCGCTTCGAGCTGGAACCGCTGGGCGCGGCGTACAGCTATGGGGCGGCGCTGGACCATCGGGAGACGGTGCTGATTGGGGACTTTGGCGGTGGGACGAGTGACTTCTCGCTGCTGACGCTGGGTTCCGATGGGGGTTCGGGTGGAGAGCCTGTCGTGCTGGGGAATGCGGGGTTGCCGTTTGCGGGAGACGCGTTCGATGCGCGGCTGGTGCGGCGGCTGGTGGCTCCGGCGCTGGGGTCGGAGTCGCTGGCGCGAGGGGTGGGGAAGATGATTCCGGCGGCTCCGGCGTGGATTTACGCGAACCTGGAGCGGTGGCACTATCTTTCGTTTCTGCGGACACGGAATGTGGTGGAGCTGCTGCGATCTGCGGAGAAACGGGCGCAGGAGCCGGAGAAGATTGCGGCGCTGCTGGCGCTGATCGACGAGGATCTGGGCTATGCGCTGCACCAGGCGGTGCAGCGGACGAAGACGGAGCTCTCGCGCAGTGACGCTGCGGAGTTCGTATTTGCGGGGCCAGAGGCGGGGACGCTGGAGCTGCGGGCTTCGGTGACGCGGAAAGAGTTTGAGGGGTGGATTGCGCCGGAGCTGGAGCAGATTGGGGCGGCGGTGGATGGATTGATGCGCGAGGCGGGGGCGAGTGCGGCGGATGTGGATCGGGTGTTTCTGACTGGCGGGACTAGTTTTGTGCCAGCGGTAAGGGCGATCTTCGAGGAGCGATTTGCGGGGAAGATGGCGGCGGGGGACGAGTTTACGTCGGTGGCGCGGGGACTGGCGCTGAGCGGGGCGAGTGCGTTGATGCGTGGCGGGACCTGGCTGCAGCTCGGCTTCCTCGGAGTGACGTTTCTGGTGATGGGTAGACTCTGGGGATGAGCGAGATGCGGAGGCCGCGAGTGCTGGTGCTGCGGGCGCGGGGACAGGCTTCGGCGCTGGCGGAGCTGCTGGAACAGCGCGGGATGGAGCCGGTGGTGGTGCCGGCGATCGAGATCGCGGAGCCGGAGAGCTGGGATGGGCTGGACGCGGCGCTTGGGCGGATGGGGGAGTTTGCGTGGGTGGTGTTTGCTTCGGCGAACGCGGTTTCGGTGTTTGCGCGGCGGGCCGGCTTGCTGGGGGAAGGGCTGGGTGGGTTGAGGGCGATTGCAGTGGTGGGGCCGGCTACCGCGCGGGCGGTGGAGGCAGAGCTTGGGCGCGGGGTGGACGCGATGCCGGAGCGGTTTGTGGCGGAGGAGCTGGCTGGGTGTTTGGCGGGGCGGATTGCGCGCGGAGAGGAGGTGCTGGTGGTGCGGGCGGCGGTGGCTCGGGAGGTGCTGGCGGAGCGGCTGACTGCTTTGGGCGCTCGGGTGAGCGTGGCGGAGGCTTACCGGAATGTGGTGCCTTCGGGGTCGGTGGAGCGGGTACGGGACTTGTTTGCCGCGGGCTCGGTGGAGGCGGTGGCGTTTACGAGCGGGTCTACGGCGATGAATCTGCGCGGGCTGCTGGAGGAGGCGGGGGTTGCGGTGCCGGATGGCGTGGTGATGGCTTCGATTGGGCCGGTGACGAGTGCGGCTATGCGGGATGTGAGGCTTGCGGTGAGTGTGGAGGCGAACGAGGCTACGATCGCGGGGTTGGTGGAGGCGGTGGAGGAAGGGCTTGATGTCAAAAGATAACGAGCAACGGCGAGTGCGCCCTGGCGCCGGGCGGGCGGTCACTTCGTGACTTCTAAATGCTTCGCTGGATGCTCCCGTTTGGTCGCCGGAGTGTCGGGGCTGATGTGAAGGTCACGAAGTGACCTAGTGGGAGGCCCAGGTTTTGTCGGATGAGTTGCAGAGATGCTCGAGGGAGCAGTCCGCGCATTTTGGGTTACGGGCTATGCAGACCTGACGGCCGTGATGGATGAGCTCGTGGGAGAACTGGATCCAGCGATCCTGCGGGATCACCTTCTGCAGATCCTGCTCGACTTTGACCGGGTCGGTCTGGGTGGTGAGCTCGAGGCGGCGGGAGAGGCGGAGGACGTGGGTGTCGACGACGACGCCGGACGGGATGCCGTACCAGGAGCCGAGGACTACGTTGGCGGTTTTGCGGGCTACGCCGGGGAGTTCGGTCATCTCGTCGATGGTTTTGGGAACTTCGCTGTGGAAGCGCTCGACGAGGACGGCTGCTGCGCCCTGGATGTTCTTTGCCTTGCTGCGGAAGAAGCCGGTGGTCTTGATGAGCTGTTCGACTTCGGGGGTGGGGGCTTCGGCGAGGGCTTTGGGGGTGGGGAAGAGGCGGAAGAGCTCGGGGGTGACCTTGTTGACGCCGACGTCGGTGGTCTGGGCGGAGAGGATGGTGGCGATGGTGAGCTCAAAGGCGTTGCGGTGGTGGAGGGCGCAGACGACGTTGGGGTAAGTCTGGCGGAGGGCGTCGAGCAGGGCGGCGACGCGCCCGGGGGCGAGGGGTTTGCGGGTCTTGCCGGCGCGGACTTTGGGGGAGGTGGGTTCGGCGGCGGCGATGGCGCGGGGATTGGCTTTCTTGGGTGCAGTTTTGGCAGGCATGTTGACGTCTCTGGAACAGAGTACACAGGAGGCGCTGGCGTTCACCGCGAAGCGGTCCAGGACCCCACGAAGTGGCGCCCGCCCGGCTCAGGGCGCACTGGATCTGGTGCGGTTTACCGGAGGGGGTACCCCCCTTGTGGAAAAGCTCCGAAACCCGCGTGAACATTGGGTCGGTTTGTAAGGTATTGCAAGCAAAGGGATTGTGAGGGGCTGTTTTTGCACCAAAAATGGGCACGGGGCTTATTGTCCAGCGGTTGCGCGCGTGGACTCAGTATGCACAGGAGAGTTCGGACAGGAGTGACTGGCAATCTTCTCGTCGATGAGACGACCTCTCCTGAAGATTACGGAAAAGCTTTTATCGTCTTGGTCAACAATTTGCAAAACGATTGATGATTGCCGGCCTCGGAGACAAAGTCCTTCTCGTTTGTGCTTCAGAAGATGCAGATTTTCTCGCTCGTGGAGTTTTCGAGTCAATTAGAAGACCCAAAAAAGCCAATGTTCCACCACTTGCGTTTGCTTGCTTCTGGCAAGCTCGATTCGATCCGGTGAGTAGTGGTTCCAACTGGAGGCGATTTGAAGTAGCTCCCGTCATAAAGCGCTATGAAGAGCCCATCAGTGATGGTATCGATTCACTAATCATTGTGAAATCAATCATCGCGACCTCTTGCGTAGTGCGCCATGCCTTGCTGGACACAATTAGCCGAAAGCATCCCAAGAAGATCTTTGTTGTCTCTCCGGTGATTTCGAAAGACGCTCCGCGCAGCTTGCGTGCTGAGTTCCCAAAGGATGTAGCGGACTTATTCCAGTTCATCTATTTCGCTGAAGACGATAGCCCAGGCAAAGATGGGATCGTGCGGCCCGGCAT
>CAXTVJ010000024.1:0-3704 GCA_964247715.1 uncultured Acidobacteriaceae bacterium
GGGGACGCAGAGGAGGATGGCGTCGAGGGCGGCAATTTGCGCGAAGTCGACGGTGGCGCGGAAGCCGCGGGCGCGGGCGGCGGCGATGTGGGCGGGTTCGATGCGGTGGATGTAGGATTGGCCGGCGTTGAGGGCTTCGACTTTTTCGGGGTCGATATCGAGGCCGAGAACCTCGAAGCGCTCTTCGGCGAACATGAGGGCGAGGGGCAGGCCGACGTAGCCGAGGCCGATGATGCCGACGCGGAGGGTGCGGGTCTCGACGCGGGCGAGCCATTCGGCGAGGGTTGCGGCGGGGGCTTGCGGGGCTTCGGTTGCGTGGGGCATGTTCGAAGTTTGACGCGTGGGCGTGACGCGAGGGCTCGGGAAACGTCTTACGATGAGATGCGGCCGCAGGAGATGCAGGTCCTTCGACTTCGCGCTTTGCGCTCCGCTCAGGATGACAATGTCAGTCGGTGGGACGAGAAGCAGATCCCTCCGCTGCGCGGCGGAATGGCAACAAAGAAGATGACAACGTGCGGATGGCAGGAGAAAAGCGATGACAAGTCGGGGGCGGGACGGCGAATGCGGGATGTCGCTGATCGAGCTGATCATTGCGGCGACGATTGTGGGGATTCTGGCGGCGGGGATTTATCCGATCGTGCGGTACCAGGCGAAGCGGGAGAAGGAACAGGAGCTGCGGTACGACCTGCTGACGATGCGGCGGGCGATCGACCAGTACAAGCGGGCGGGGGAGATGGGCGGGTTTCAGATCAAGCAGGATACGTTCGGATACCCGGCGGATCTGCAGTCGCTGGCGGATGGTGTGGATGTGAAGGATAAGAAGGTGAAGTTTCTGCGGGCCGTGCCGGTGGACCCGATGACGGGGACGTCGGACTGGGGGATGCGGTCGATGCAGGATGAGGCGGATGCGACGACGTGGGGCGGGCAGAATGTGTTCAATGTGTATTCGAAGAGCGATAAGACGGGGTTGAACGGGACGAAGTATTCGACGTGGTGAGTTTCCAGCTGGGAGTGTGGTTGGAGCCGAGGTGTGGTTTGCCTCGGCTTTGTTGTTTAAGGGCGCCTTAGCGGGTGGTGAGGCGGGACTGGAGGGCTTCAAGGGACTGGTTTTTGGTTTCGGGGTAGACGAGGAGGACGACGACGAACTGGACGAGCATCATGAGGGCGAAGAAGGCGAAGGGGATGGCCAGCGAGAAGGCGGCGGCGGCGACGGGGAAGAACTTGGTGATGAGGGCGTTGAGGACCCAGTGAGTGGAGGAGCCGAGCGACTGGCCCTTGGAGCGGACGCTGGTGGGGAAGATTTCGGAGAGGTAGACCCAGATGACGGCTCCCTGGCTGATGGAGAAGAAGACGATGAAGCCGATGAGCAGCGGGAGCAGCAGGTTCTGATGGGCTCCGGAGTGGAAGACGAGGGCGACGGCGGCGAGGGTGAGGGCGCAGCCGACGGCTCCGATGAGGAGGAGGGTTTTGCGGCCGAGGCGGTCGATGAGGGCGATGCCGAGGAAGGTGGCGAGGAAGTTGGCGGCTCCGATGGCGACGGCCTGCAGGGCGGAGGACATGGAACCGAAGCCGGCGGCGCCGAAGATGGTGTTGGCGTAGTAGAGGATGGCATTGATGCCGGCGAGCTGGTTGAAGGCCGCGATCGAAATGGCGAGGAAGATGGGCAGGCGGTGGGCTCGGGTGAAGAGGCGTGAGGCATGGGTGCCGCCCTCGTCCTGGATGGAGCGGAGCATCTCGTCGACCTCGCCGCGGGAGTCGTTGGAGCCCATGGCGGCGAGGGTGAACTGGGCCTCGTCGATGCGGTTCTGGGTGACGAGCCAGCGGGAGCTGTGGGGGACGCTGAGGAGCAGGAGCAGGAAGAAGACGGCGGGAATGGCGGCGATGCCGAGATCTACGCGCCATTCGATCAGGCCCAGGTGGAAGTGGGCGACGACGGCGTTCGAGAGGTAGGCGAGCAGGATGCCGGCGACGACGTTGATCTGGAACATGCCGACGAGGCGGCCGCGGAGCTTCGCAGGGGCGAGCTCCGCGATGTAGACGGGGCCGAGGACGGAGGAGCCGCCGATGCCGAGGCCTCCGATGAAGCGGAAGAGGAGGAAGGCGACCCAGGAGGGCGCGAAGGCGCAGCCGAGGGCGGAGACGACGTAGAGCACGGCCATGATGCGGAGGGCGGCGCGGGAGCCGATGCGCTGGCCGAGCGGACCGGCGAAGAGGGCGCCGGCGACGGTTCCCCAGAGGGCGATGGAGACGGTGGTGCCGAGGGTAGCGGGGGTGAGGTGGTATTCAATGGTGAGGGCCTGGGTGGCGCCGGCGATGACGGCGGTGTCGAAGCCGAAGAGGAGTCCGCCGAGGGCTCCGGTGAGGGAGGACTTGAGGAGCAGGAGCCTGGCGGCGGCGGGGGTGGGAGGCATGGGGGGAAGTTTACAGGCTTATGCAGGGAGCAGGAGCAGGTATTGGCTAGAGGGCGATCCAGTGGGCGCGGATGGCGAGGAGGGACGTCGTGGCGACGATCGCCCAGAGGGTGATTCCCTGAGCCATGGGACGCCAGCCTACACGCTTGAGGCTCTTTCGGGTGATGCCGGTTCCGATGAGGAAGAGGACGGCGGTCAGGCCGTTGCGACCGAGATGCGTGAGGGTGGGGTAGAGCGGTTTGCCGGCGGTCAGGAAGGTGTTGGCGACGGCGGCCAGCAGGAAGAGGAGGATGAACCAGGGCCAGTGAAGAGCGGGGTTTTTCTCTGCATGGAAGGGCTCGCCCGGTTCAGAGTCCACCGTGTGCGGCTGAGCGGCGGCGACGCGTCGGGTGATGGCGGCTGTGATGAGGGCGATGGGGACGATCCAGAGGGCGCGGACGAGCTTGACGGTCGTGCCGATTTCGAGGGCCTGTGCGCCGTAGCGGGCGGTGGCTCCGACGACGGAGCTGGTGTCGTGGATGGCGAGCGCGGCCCACAGGCCGAATTGCGGCTGGGTGAGATGGAGGGCGAAGCCGATGGCGGGAAAGAGCAGCAGCGCGACGGAGTTGAGCAGGAAGACGGTGCCGAGGGACATGGCGAGCTCGTCGTCATCGGGGTGAGTGATGGGGGCGATGGCGGCGATGGCGCTGCCGCCGCAGATGGCGGTGCCGATGGTGATGAGGAAGGAGGCTTTGCGGGCCACCCCGAGCGCGCGGCCGAGCAGCCAGCCGAGCAGGAGCGCGGCGGTGATGCTGAGCGCGGTGTACGCGAAGCCGTCGCGTCCTGCCTGGAGCACCGCGCGGAGGTTCATGCCGAAGCCGAGAGCGACGACGGAAGCCTGGAGGAGGAAGCGCGAGAGCGCGCGGCCGGATTCGGCGAACGGGTTGGAGGTGGCGATGAGGCCGAAAGCGATTCCGGCAAGGAGCGCGAGCGCCGGGCTGAAGAGGCCGGTGGCGACGATCACGAGGAGCAGGAGGAAGGTGGTCCGGGTTTCCATGTACCGAGGATGCAGGCGCGGAGGGGGGTGGGTCCAAGTGGAAGTTGTGATGGGAGATTGGATTTGGTGATGATGCGAGGGAGCAGGGAGCAGGGAGCAGGAGACGGGAGCAGGAGACGAGTGGGCTGGAGGGGTGGTTAAGGAAGGGAGACTTCCCGCGATCAGGCTCTGCGTGATTATGGGGCACCCGGGTTGAGTGGGCTTGTGCGGGGCCCTGAGCGCTGCGCCCGGAGCGCTGCGCTCGAATCCCTGCGCTC
>CAXTVJ010000024.1:3804-14449 GCA_964247715.1 uncultured Acidobacteriaceae bacterium
AATCGGGCGTGGAGAACTTCCGGTTGAAGGTGTTTCGGGTGGTGGCGCGGCATGCGAGCTTTACGCGGGCGGCGGAGGAACTGCTCTTGACGCAGCCGGCGGTGACGGCGCAGATCAAGGCGCTGGAGGAAGAGCTTGGGGTGGCTCTGTTCGATCGCGGAGGGGGAAAGATTTCGCTGACGGCGGCCGGCGCGGTGCTTGTGCCGTTTGCGGAACGGCTGAAGGCGCTTGCGGAGGAGGCGGTGGACGCGGTGTCGGGATCCTCGGGCGGTACAGGGGGGACGCTGGCGCTGGGAGCTTCGCAGACGATCGCGCAGTATGTGCTGCCGCGGCTGGTGGCTGGTTTTGTGCGTGAGCATGCGCGGGTGGAGGTGACGGCGGTCTCGGGCAATACGGAGCAGATGCTGGAGGAGCTGGCGGCGCGCCGCATTCAGCTGGCGCTGGTGGAGGGTCCGGTGCGGCGGAAGGACGTGCGGGTAAGGACGTTTCTGGAAGACGAGCTGGTGCTGGTGGTCCCGGCAGGGCATGAGTGGGCGGGGCGGGAGATTGGTGCGGAGGCGCTGCGGGATGCGCGTGTCCTGATGCGGGAGATGGGGTCGGGCACGCGGCGGGTGGTGGAGGAGGCGCTGCGGAAGGCGGGACTGAAGCGGAAGGAGATGCGGGCGGGGATGGAACTGGACTCCACCGAAGGGTTGCTGAGTGCGGTGGAGGCGGGGCTGGGGGTCACGTTCGCGTCACGGTGGGCGGCGCGGAACCATGTGGCGCTGGGAACGCTGACGGAGGTGCGGGTGAAGGGGTTGCGGGTGGTGCGGCGATTTTCAGTCGCGTGGGCGGCTGGGCCGGAGCCCGCGGGAGCGGCGGGAGTGTTCTTGCGGTGGGTGGCCGGGGTGGAGAAGACCCGACTCTAACTGTGCGCGGGTGGGGCACCGAGAGGGGTGGTCACTGTCGGAAGTTCAAGCTGTTCGGAGCCGTGGTCATCGAGCCAGGGGCGGAAGCAGGCGCGGCAGCGGGCTTCGTAGAGGCCGGCGGCGCCGACGAGGAAGAGCTCCTGCGACTGGCCGAGGCGCTGGGTGTGGATGGCGGGGGCGCCGCACTGCATGCAGACGGCGGAGAGTTTGGTGACGTCGTCGGCGACGGCCATGAGGTGGGGAATGGGGCCGAAGGGCTCGCCGGCGAAGGTGGTGTCGAGGCCGGCGATGAGGACGCGCTTGCCGAGGTGGACGAGCTCGAGGGCGAGCGGGAGGATGGCGGGATCGAGGAACTGGGCTTCGTCGATGCCAATGACTTCTACAACGTCGAGCTGCGGGGCGAGGGCTTCGCGGAGGCGTTCTACGGAGGCGACGACCTCGGCCTCGATGGTCTGGGAGGAGTGCGAGGCGATGGCGGTGGGGTGGTAGCGGAGGTCGATGTCGGGCTTGAAGGAGGCGACGCGGCGGCGGGCGATGCGGGCTCGCTTGAGGCGGCGGATGAGCTCTTCGGATTTGCCGGAGAACATGGGGCCGGTGATGAGTTCGAGGCGGCCGGGTGGGTGGGGGTGCATCGGGTTAGTTTACGGGGGAAGAGGGAACGAGGCGTAACACGAATCAGGGCCGACCAGGGCGGGATCAGGACGGACAGGGCTTTGGCCTGGATTGATCGGTGGTGATGCCGGCCTGGTCGGTTTAATCTGGGTTAAGGCGTTTGCTTTTGGTCAGGGTGTCGGCTCGGGCTCGTCTGCGATGGGCTGCCAGAGCTCGAGGCGGTTGCCTTCGGGGTCGGTGATCCAGGCGAAGTGGCCGTATTCGGCGGATTCTCGTTTGGGATCGAGGGGGACTCCGGCGGCTTCGAGTTGTTTGAGCAGGGTGTCGAGGTCGTCGACGCGGTAGTTGACCATGGCGCGCTGGGTGTCGGCGCCGAAGTGCCTGGAGGATTCGGGGAAGAGCGACCAGGCGGTCTGGCCGGTGGTGGCGGGCACTTCGTCGGACCAGAGGAAGACGGCGCCACCCCATTTGGAGAGCTCGATGCCGAGGTGCCGGGCGTACCAGGCTTCGAGGGCTTTGGGGTCGCGGGCTTTGAGGAAGATGCCGCCGATTCCGGTGACGCGGGCCATGGGTTTCTCCTAAGGACAAAGACAAATGCGCCCTTACGCCGGGCGGGCGGTCACTTCGTGACTTGTATACGCTTCGCGTGGCTACGACGAGAGCGCGGTGACGAGGGCCTGAACTTTTGCGGAGTCGATGGTAGCAGCGGCGAGGGCAGCGCCGGAACGAAAATCTTCAGCGAGGCCGGCGACGACGAGGACGGCGGCGGCGTTCATGAGGACGACGTCGCGATGCGGGCCGGGCGCTCCGGCGAAGATGCGCTGGAGGATGGCGGCGTTTTGCTGGGCGTTTCCGCCGGCGAGGGCTTCGAGTGGCGCGGAGGCGAGGCCGAAGTCGCGCGGGGTGACGGCGGAGAGGGTGACGCGGGTGCCGCGGACTTCGGCGACGCTGGTGGGCCCGCTCAATGCGTATTCGTCGAGACCGCAGCCGTGGACGACGAAGGCGTGGCGGGTGTCGAGCCGGGCGAGAGTTTCGGCGACGATGGGAACGAGGTCCGGGGAGTAGACGCCGAGGACCTGGGCGGAGGCTCCGGCGGGGTTGGACATGGGGCCGAGGATGTTGAAGGCGGTGCGCACGCCGAGGGCCTTGCGGATGGGCAGGACCGCGCGCAGGGCGGGCTGGAGCGCGGGCGCGGGGAGAAAGGCGAAGCGGTGGCGGCGGAGGGATTCGGCGGCCTGGGCGGGGGTGAGGTCGACGGGGATGCCGAGAGCCTCGAGGACGTCGGCGGAGCCGCAGGCGGAGGTCACGGCGCGGTTGCCGTGTTTGGCGACCCGGACGCCGGCGGCGGCGGCGACGAGGGCGGCGGCGGTGGAGATGTTGAAGGTGTTGGCTCCGTCGCCGCCGGTGCCGCAGGTGTCGACGAGGAGAGCCTGCTCGGGCGGGGTGAGGGGGATGTTGGTGGCGCGGGCGCGGAGTGCGTCGACGAAGCCGGCGAGCTCGTCGAGGGTCTCGCCGCGGGCGGCGAGGGCGCCGAGGAGGGCGGCGATGCGGATCTCGGCACCGGGTTCAGCGGCGTGGTCGAGGATGGTCTCGAGGAGGGCTCGGGCTTCCGGCCGCGAGAGGGTTTGGCGGCGCTCGAGGACGCGCTTGAGGGCTTGGGCGAGGAGATTTTCCGCCATGGGGTGAGGGTAGCAGAGCAAGAACAAGTTCGCCCTCGCGCCGGGCGGGCGCCACTTCGTGGGGTCAGGAGCTTCGCGTGGAGCTTCCGTTGGTCGGCACAATTCTTTGCGCCCAACACTTGCTCGTGCGGTTATCGAGTGCTCGGGGCGGTGTTCGTTTGCGGGGGGTGGGAGGAGTTGGCTAGGATGAGGGCGTTGCGCCGAAGTTCCAGGCGCGGAGAGTTGGCGGATGAAGATTCACGAGTACCAGGCGAAAGAGATTCTGCGCAAGTACAACGTGCCGGTGCCTGCGGGCGAGATGGCGACGACGCTGGAGCAGGCGGATACGGCGGCGAAGACGCTGTTCGGCGCGGGAAATAAGGCGGTTGTGGTGAAGGCGCAGATCCACGCGGGCGGGCGCGGCAAGGGCGGCGGCGTGAAGGTGGTGAAGACGCTCGAAGACGCGCAGGCAGCGGCGAAGGCGATTCTGGGGATGCAGCTTGTCACTCACCAGACGGGTCCGCAAGGGCAGAAAGTGCAGCGACTGTTGATCGAGGAAGGGTCGGCGATCGAGCGGGAGCTGTATCTGGGGATCGTGCTGGACCGGGCGTCGGCGAAGGTGGTGTTTATGGCTTCGCAGTCGGGCGGGATGGAGATTGAAGAGGTCGCGCATGCTACGCCAGAGCTGATCTACAAGGAATACGTCGAGCCTGGGCTGGGGCTGCAGGCGTATCAGGCGCGGCGGCTGGCGTTTAAGCTGGGGCTGAAGCCGACGCAGATCAATCAGGCGGTCGGGTTCATGATGGGGCTGTACAAGGCGTTTGTGGAGACGGACTCGACCTTGATGGAGATCAACCCGTTCATCACGACGAAGGACGACAAGCTGCTGGCGCTGGACTGCAAGATCAACTTCGACGATAACGCGATGTTCCGGCATAAGGACTTGAAGGAGCTGCGCGATCTGTCTGAAGAAGATCCGCTGGAGGTGGAGGCCTCGAAGTTCGCGCTGAACTACATCAAGCTGGATGGGAATATTGCCTGCATGGTGAACGGCGCGGGGCTGGCGATGGCGACGATGGACATCATCCAGTACGCGGGGGGAAGCGCGGCGAACTTTCTGGATGTGGGGGGCGGGGCGAATCAGGAGCAGATTGAGAATGCGTTTGGGATTCTGTTGAGTGATCCTAATGTGAAGGCTATTTTCATCAATATCTTTGGCGGGATTTTGCGGGTGGATGTTTTGGCGACTGCAGTGGTCGCGGCGGCCAAGAAGCTGAACGTTCAGCTCCCTATCATCTTGCGGCTTGAAGGGACGAATGTTGAGGAAGGGCGCAAGATTCTGAAGGAATCGGGGCTGAAGTTTGAGGTGGGGACGACGATGAAGGATGCGGCGGATCTGGCGGTTGCGGCGGCGAAGGGTTGAGTATGTGGCCGTTCCGTTCCAAGTCAAAGCCTGCCGTGAAAGAGCTGCCGGTGCGGGCGCTGTTGTTCGATACGTTTGGGACGACGGTGGACTGGCTCTCGAGCATGACCGCGCATGGCGAGCGGCTGGGCGCGGAACGCGGAATTGCGGCGGACTGGCGGGGCTTGATGCTCGACTGGCGGTCACGGTATAAGCCGGCGATTAAGCCGGTGCGCGAGGGACGCCGTCGCTGGGCCG
The DNA here is from genome assembly GCA_964247715.1 of uncultured Acidobacteriaceae bacterium. GTDB lineage: Bacteria > Acidobacteriota > Terriglobia > Terriglobales > Acidobacteriaceae > Edaphobacter. Next base: position 8,643 of record CAXTVJ010000024.1, read on the forward strand.
GCTTCGATGAACTGCACCGCGAGGAGCTGGACAAGATCGTGAAGAAGCGTGGCGCGGCTGGATTGTCAGGGGCGGACCGCGATCTACTGACGCATGGGTGGCATTATCTGGGGGCGTGGCCAGATGCGGTTCCCGGGCTCCATCGGCTGAAGCAGAAGTTTGTGATCGCGCCACTCTCAAATGGGACGACGCGGCAGCTGATCGATATGGCGAAGTGGTCGGGGCTGCCATGGGACATGGTGTTCGGGGCGGACATGTTTCGCAGCTACAAGCCGGATCCGAGGCTGTATCAGGGCGCGGCCGCGCTGCTGGGGCTGGAGCCCGGCGAGTGCATGATGGTGGCGGCGCACAACGAGGACCTGCAGGCGGCGAAGAAGCTGGGGTTGCGGACGTGTTTTGTGCACCGGACCACCGAGGATGCGGAAGCGGCTTCGGGATTCGATTGTGTGGTGAGCGATTTTGAGGAGCTGGCGACGGAACTGGGCGCGGTTTGATGGATGGTGGCGCGGCGGGCGAGATGCAGGTCCTTCGACTGCGCGCTTTGCGCTCCGCTCAGGAAGACAGTTCTGGAAGGTATGGGTTGAACAAGTACAAACGCAGATTCCTCCGCTTCGCTGCGGGATGACGATGACGATGAAGGCGGCGGAATGACGAAGACGAAGAGTGTGGCTTGTGGAGTTTGAGACAGGAGCGGTCGATGGCGGTTTTGGTTGGTAAGGAAACGCGGCTGATTGTGCAGGGGATTACCGGGCGTGAGGGTACGTTTCATGCGAAGGGCTGCGCGGAGTATGGGACGAAGGTCGTCGGGGGTGTGACGCCTGGTAAAGGTGGCACGACGCATGAGGGGTGGCCGGTCTTCAATACCGTGGAAGAGGCGGTGAAGGAGACGGGGGCGAATGTGTCGGTGATCTTTGTGCCGCCGCCGTTTGCCGCGGATGGGATTCTGGAGGCGGCCGATGCGGGGCTGCCGCTGGTGATCTGCATTACCGAGGGGATTCCGACGCTGGACATGGTGAAGGCGTGGGATGTAGTGAAGCGGAGCGGGACGCGGTTGATCGGGCCGAACTGTCCGGGGGTGATCTCGCCGGGGAAGGCGAAGGTGGGGATTATGCCGGGGCGGATTCATAAGGAGGGCTCGGTGGGGATCGTGTCGAAGTCGGGGACGCTGACGTATGAGGCGGTGTATCAGCTGACGACGCGGGGGATCGGGCAGTCGACGGCGATCGGGATTGGCGGCGACCCGATTATCGGGACGACGCATATCGACGCGCTGAAGCTGCTGAATGAGGATCCGGAGACCGAAGCGATCATCATGATCGGCGAGATTGGCGGGTCGGCCGAGGAGGCTGCCGCGGCGTATATCAAGGAGCATGTGAAGAAGCCGGTGGTGGGGTTTATCGCGGGGCAGACGGCTCCTCCGGGACGGCGGATGGGGCATGCGGGGGCGATTATCTCGGGTGGTGAGGGGACGGCGGAGTCGAAGATGGCGGCGATGGCGGCGGCGGGAATCCATGTGGTGAAGTCGCCGGCGGAGATGGGGGCGACGATGGCCGGGTTGCTGGGGAAGGCCTAAAGGCGAAGGGCAGCCCTTCGCGGGCGGCGGTCACTTCGTGACTTTTATACGCTTCGCTTGCGGCCTCCCGCTGGTCGGCTTGAGAGTTCGCGTGTGTCTATACTTCGGCATGCGCCGACTTCTTCTTTTGCCTGTGATGTTCGTCATCTCTTGCGTTGCTGGTGTTGGTCAGAATCAGCAGATCTCGGTGTCGTTTGCTGCTGCCGCTTCCAGCGCGCCCATGGATGGGCGGGTGCTGTTTCTGCTTTCGAACGATGACTCGGCTGAGCCGCGGATGCAGATCAACGACACGCTGAAGACGCAGATGGTCTTCGGGGTTACCGTCGACGGGCTGAGGCCGGGGCAGCCGGTGGCGATTACGCGCGAGGCGGCGGGGTATCCGGTCAGGAACATTGAGGATGTGCCGCCGGGGGATTACACGGTGCAGGCGGTGTTGAACGTATATGAGACGTTTCATCGCGCGGACGGCATGACGGTGAAGCTGCATGCGGACCATGGCGAGGGGCAGCAGTGGAGCGTGTCGCCGGGGAATTTATACAGCGCGCCGAAAAAGGTGCATCTCGGGCGGGGAAGCGCGCCGGTGACGGTGGTGATGGATCAGGTGATGCCGGCGATTGCGCCGGAGCCGGATACGAAGTATGTGCGGCATCTGCGGATCCAGAGCGAGGTGTTGACGAAGTTCTGGGGGCGGCCGATGTTTCTTTCGGCGGTGGTGCTGCTGCCGGAGGGGTTCGACGAGCATCCGCAGGCGCATTACCCGGAGATGGTCTTTGAGGGACATTTTGAGAAGGGGTTTGACGATTTTCGGACGACGCCTCCGGATGAGAATCTGAAGCCGGACTACTCGGAGCGCTTTCATCTGGCGGGGTACAACCGGATTCAGCAGCAGGAGGCGTACGACCAGTACAAGCAGTGGACGGCGCCGGGGTTCCCGCGGGTGATGGTGATCGAGGTGCAGCATGCGAATCCGTTTTATGACGACTCGTATGCGGTGAACTCGGCCAATGTGGGGCCGTATGGGGATGCGATCGAGACGGAGCTGATGCCGGCGGTGGAGAAGCAGTTTCGCGGGATTCGACAAGGCTGGGCGCGGTTTCTGTATGGCGGATCGACCGGCGGGTGGGAGTCGCTGGCGGTGCAGATGTTCTATCCGGACCGGTATAACGGGGCGTTTGTGGCGTGTCCCGACCCGGTGGACTTTCACGCGTTCATGACGACCGATCTGTACAGGCAGGCGAATGTGTTCTATCTGCAGGGTGCGGAGAAGCGCGTGGACCAGCCGGCGATGCGGGACTATCTGGGGCACACGCTGATCTCGGTGCGGGACAACCTGGAGTATGAGGCGGCGCTGGGAGATCACGGGCGGTCGGGCGAGCAGTTCGACATCTGGCAGGCGGTGTATGGGCCGGTGGGGCTGGACGGGTATCCGCGGCCGATCTTCGATAAGACGACGGGGGAGATCGACCACACGACGGCGGCGTACTGGCATGAGCATTACGATCTGAATGCAATTCTCGAACGCGACTGGGCCACGCTGGGGCCTAAGCTGCAGGGCAAGCTGCATGTGTATGTGGGGTCGGACGACACGTACTTTTTAAACGACGCGGTGTACCTGATGGAGGATTTTCTGAAGACGACGGGGACGCCGGGGCATGGGGTTCCGTATGACGGCGAGGTGAAGTACGGGCCGCGGGCGGAGCATTGCTGGAATGGCGATCCGACGCTGCCGAACGCGTACTCGCGGCTGCACTACAACACGATGTATCTGCCGATGATCATGGAGCGGATTGCGAAGACGGCTCCGGCGGGCGCGGATATGAGCTGGAAGTACTAGCGCTTCTGGTTGCGGTAGAAGAGCCAGGCGATGCCGAAGAGGGCGGCGAGGACGACGGCGAGTCTGGCGTGGGCGGCGGCGTGATGGCGGGCGGCGACGATGGCGTCGAAGGACCATGCGAGGGCTCCGGCGAGCCAGATCCAGGCGGTTTGGCGGAGGGAGATGCCGGCCATTTGGAGTTGGACGCTCAGGTAAGGGCAAAGGCAACGGCAACGTCGCCCTCGCGCCGGCGGGCGACACTTCGTGGGGTCAGGAGCTTCGCGTGGGCCCTTCCGCTGGTCGGCGGGGGCTGCTGGGGTGCGTCTAAGAGTGTGGATGACGGAAGGGCGCGGTTCTCCGTTCGAGCGAAGTTGCCGATAGACTGGTAGCAGACAGCTTTCTGTTTTCGAGGAGATTTACTTGTCACAGCAGCGTACTTTCAGCATCGTCAAGCCGGACGCGGTCCGGAAGGGTCATACGGCGGCTATTCTCTCCGCCATCGAAAAGGCGGGATTCAAGATTGTCGCGATCAAGCGGATGAGCATCTCGAAGGCGCAGGCCGAGGGGTTCTATTACGTGCACAAGGAACGCGGGTTTTTTGGCGAGTTGACGGAGTTTATGAGCTCGGGCCCGATCTTCCCGATGGTGCTTGAGAAAGAGAATGCGATTGCGGACTTCCGCGCGCTGATGGGCGCGACCGACCCGGCGAAGGCCGAGGAGGGCACGATTCGCAAGCAGTTTGCGAGCTCGATTGGCGAGAACGCGATTCACGGGTCGGATGCCGAAGAGACGGCTGCTTTCGAGATCGGCTATTTCTTTGCCGGGATCGAGCTGCAGTAGTGGCGGCTCAGGGGCTCGACACGGGGGCTGGCACGGTGGAGCGCGCGACGGTGAAGTCGGCCATGGCGACGCCGCAGGTGGCGTTGCTGGTGGTGGGCATGGCGAGCATGGCGGCGTTCAAGCTATTTCTTCTGCTTCGGGGCGGGGACGAAGAGAGCTAAGTTGATGGAATCTGCCATGGCCTTGTAGCCGGCGACGCTGGGGTGAAGGTGATCGCCACAGTCGTCGGCCGGCGCGAGGTGGTGCGGGTTGGCGGGGTCTTCGGTGGCGTGGTCGAAGTCGACGAAGCCATCGAACACGGGCGTGGTGCGGATCCACTGGTTGACGGTTTCGCGGAGCTGTTCGCCGGCGGGTGAGCTGTAGGGCGCGCCGAGGTACGGGGTGAGGGTGGCTCCGATGACCCTGAGGCCGGCGGTGTGGGCGCGGGTGGCGAGCTGGGTAAGGCCTTGCTCGAGCTGCTCGGCGGTCATCGGCACGGCGGCTGGGCTGCGCGGGTCGAAAGCTACGCCGATGTCGTTGATGCCTTCCATGAGAATGACGTACTTTGCGCCGGCGAGGGTGAGGGCATCGCGGTCGAAGCGGGTGAGGGCGGCGGGTCCATTGCCTTCGAGCAGGACGCGGTTGCCGGAGATGCCTGCGTTGACGACGGCACTCTGCGGGGTGGGATGCTCAAGTTCGCGGGCGGCCTGGCGCTTGAGCTCGGCTTTCTGCTCGTCGGTTGGGTTTGCGGGCGGCGGTGGGTTGAGGCGGGCGGCAAGGAGCGCGGGCCAGGTGTTGTGCCGGTCGAGCGTGCTGCCGACGCCGTCGGTGATGGAATCCCCGAAGGCGACGATGGCGGAGTCGACGGAGGGGACCTGGACGTCGACGGACTTGAGGAAGAACCAGGAGGTGACGGGCCGGACCTGGGGCGGTCTGGGGGACTGGGCTTCGGCTTCGGCGGAGGGTTCGAGGGCCTTCTTGACCTCAGTCTGCACGACTGCGGGCGCGAGGGATTCTTGCGAGACGAGGTTGCCGGGCGCGAGAAAGCTGGTGGTGAAGGCGTCGCGGTGGACGGTGGCCAAGGTGAGCGTTTGGGCGGGCAGAAAGAGGGAGATGACGAGGTCGGCGCCGGCGGGGAGGGTGAGGGCGGCGGGGTCGGAGGTGGCTTCGCCGCCGGGCGGGATGGTGATGGAGGATGCGCCGGCGAAGGTGAGGGCGTTGGCGGTGAAGAGCTGGATGTCGCCGGTATGGGCGGCGGCGGGCTCGAGGAGCGCGATGTGGACCTCGCCGAGGGTGAGGGGCTCGGTGCCGAAGGCGTTGGTGAAGGTGAGGCGGACGAGCGGGCCGGCGAGGGAGGTGTGGACGATCTCGCGGAGGGTGGTGCCGTCGGGGTTGGGGAGGATGGCGGAGCGGGTTCCGTCGCGGCTGACGATGTCCGAGGCGGGCATGGGGACGGAGGCGGTGGCCCAGGTGGCGACCCAGTGGTCGGGGGCGGGTGTGGGCCTGGCGTGGGCGAGGGTGGGGAGGAGGATCGCGGCTGCAAGGGCGAGACGGAGTTTCAGGAACATGGCATTCGGTTGGATGCGGGGGGAATTCGGGTGG
>CAXTVJ010000024.1:14549-17981 GCA_964247715.1 uncultured Acidobacteriaceae bacterium
GCGCGGCTGAGGCCGGTTTCGTTCAGGATGACAGGCGTCCGTGACGCGACAGGATGCAGATCCTTCGGCTGAGCGGCTGGAGCCGCTTCGCTCAGGATGACAAGGGTGGCGGGGTTGTTCAGTGCTGGTGGGGGCGCGCTATGCTGACTGCATGACGGTTGCGAAGAAGCAGTTCGGGCAGATGGCGGATGGGAGTTCGGTGGAGCTTCACACGCTGCGGGATGGAGTGGTGGAGGCGAGCGTGTGCGGGTATGGGGCGCGGCTGACGTCGGTAAAGGCTCCGGGCAGGGATGGCTCGGTGGCCGAGGTGGTGCTGGGGCATGACTCGCTGGCGGGGTTTCTGGCGGACAGGAAGACGTTTGGCGGGGCTATTGTGGGGCGGTTTGGGAACCGGATTGCCGAGGGCAGGTTTTCGCTGGAGGGAAAGACGTATCAGGTGCCGCTGAATGATGGCCCGAACGCGCTGCATGGGGGGCCGGTGGGGTTCGACCAGAAGGTGTGGGCGGCGCACGAGGTCGACGGTGGGGTGGAGTTTATGCTGGTGAGCCCGGATGGCGATATGGGGTTTCCGGGCACCTTGACGGTGACAGCCCGGTACACGCTGGCCGGGAGCGCGCTGAAGCTGGAGTACACGGCGACGACGGATAAGACGACGGTGGTGAACGTGACCAATCATGCGTACTTCAACCTGGCGGGTGAAGGGAGCGCGACGATTCTGGATCATGTGCTCGAGATCCCGGCGGAGCGGTTTACGCCGGTGGGCGAGACGCTGATTCCGACGGGCGAGCTGAAGCCGGTGGAGGGAACGCCGTTCGACTTCAGAAAGGCTACGCGGATCGGCGAGCGGATTGGGGCGGACGACGTGCAGCTGAAGCGGGCGCGGGGGTACGACCACAACTGGGCGTTTGGCGCGAAGGGGGCGATGAAGCGGACGGCGCGGCTGATGGACCCGGCGAGTGGGCGGGTGCTGACGGTGGAGACGACGGAGCCGGGGATGCAGTTCTATTCGGGAAATTTTCTGGACGGGTCTGTCCCGACGCGTGATGGCGAGGGCTTTGTGGCGTACCGCTCGGGGCTTTGTCTGGAGACGCAGGGATACCCGGACGCGCCGAACCAGCCGGAGTTTCCGCAGGTGACGCTGCAGCCGGGCGAGACGATGCGTTCGACGACGGTGTTTACGTTTTCGGTGGAGGCTTAGGGTGGGCGCGGCGGGATTTGCGCGTCCACACCGGCGGTATAACGCGCTGGCGGACCGGTGGGTGCTGGTGTCGCCGCAGCGGACCGAGAGACCGTGGCAGGGGCAGGTGACGAAGCCGGCGGCGGGCGAGAAGGTGCACTACGATCCGGCGTGTTATCTGTGTCCCGGGAACGCGCGGGCGGGTGGGGCACGGACGCCGAAATACGACGGGATTTATGTCTTCGACAACGACTACCCGGCGCTGCTGCCGGCGGATGCGGATGCGCCGGCGCCGGTGTCGGGCGGGCTGCTGATCGCGGAGCCGGAGAACGGGCGTTGCCGGGTGGTGTGCTTCGATCCGGATCACTCGCTGACGCTGGCGGGGATGACGGTGGACGGGATTGCGCGGGTGGTGGAGACGTGGCGGCAGCAGACGGCGGAGCTGGGCGGCGATCACTCGATCAGGTACGTGCAGATCTTCGAGAACCGCGGGGCGATGATGGGTTCGAGCAATCCGCATCCGCATGGACAGATCTGGGCGACGGGGCATGTGCCGGATGAGCCGGCGGCGGAGACCGCGGCGCAGAAGAAGTATCTGGCGGCGCACGGGCGGACACTGTTGAGCGACTATCTGGCGCAGGAGCTGAGCGCGGGCGAGCGGGTGGTAGAGGAGAACGCGGAATTTGTGGCGGTGGTGCCGTTCTGGGCGGTCTGGCCGTTTGAGCTGCTTCTGCTGACGAAGCGCGGGGTGCGGAGCTTTACCGGGTTCGACGAGGCGCAGGTGCGCGGGCTGGCGGATCTGCTGAAGCGGGTGACGATGCGGTACGACGGGCTGTTCGAGGTGAGCTTTCCGTACACGATGGGGTTCCATCAGGAGCCGACCGACGGGGGCGAGTACCCGGAGTGGGTGTGGCACGGACACTTCTATCCGCCGCTGCTGCGGAGTGCGGAGATCCGGAAGTTCATGGTGGGGTTCGAGATGCTGGGGATGCCGCAGCGGGATATCACGGCGGAGCGGGCGGCGGAGATGCTGCGGGCGGTGAAGGTTTGAGCGGGCTGGCTGCGGGGATGGCTGAACGGAGAGCGCGGGTGCGGGCGGCGCATGGGGAACGCACGGAAGACGCCGCGGCGCGGGTGTTTCAGGCTCCCGGACGGGTGAACCTGCTGGGCGAGCATACGGACTACTCGGGTGGGTTCTGCATGCCGGCGGCGCTGAGCTTCAACACAGTGATGGCGGCTTCGGCGCGGCCGGATGGCGTGGTGCGGGTGGAGTCGCTGGACTTTAAGGAGACGGTTTCGGTTGAGCTGGGGGAGCTGGAGGGCTGGCGCGACGGGGCGGGGAAGGGGCATTGGGGAGCGTTTGTGGTGGGGGTGGTCTGGAGTCTGCGCGAGCGCGGGGTGGCGGTCGCCGGGTGTGAGCTGACGTTGACCGGGGATGTGCCTCTGGGGGCTGGGTTGAGCTCCTCGGCTTCGGTGGAGGTGGCGGCGGCGGCGGCGGTGCTGGGGCTGCTGAACGTCGAGCTGCCGAAGGCGGAGGTGGCGCTGGCCTGCCAGTATGCGGAGAACGCGTATGTGGGGGCTCCGTGCGGGATTATGGATCAGTACATCGCGGCGGCGGGGGTGGCGCACCATGCGCTGGCGATCGATACGCGGGCGCTGACGGCGGAGCCGGCTCCGGTGCCGGATGAGCTGCGGCTGGTGGTGGCGAACTCGACGGTGCGGCACTCGGTGGGCGGGGGGGAGTATGGCGCGCGGCGGCGCGAGGTGGAACAGGCGGCGGCGGCGATCGCGCGGATTTATCCTGAGGCGAAGCAGCTGCGGGATGCGACGGTGGCGATGCTGGAGGAGGCGCGCGGCGGGATGTCGGAGGAGGCGTTCCGGCGCGGGCGGCATGTGATTACGGATTCGGGGCGGGTGCTGGAGGGGGTGGCGGCGCTCAAGGCAGGGGACGCGGCGCGGTTCGGCGAGCTGATGAACGAGGCGCACCGGAGCTTTCGGGATGACTTTGCGGCGAGCTGCGCGGAGTGCGATCTGCTGGTGGAGCTGGCGGTGGGCATGCCGGGATGTCTGGGGTCGCGGCTGACGGGCGGGGGGTTTGGCGGATGCACGGTGAGCCTGGTGGAGGCGGACCGGGCGGAGGCGTTCGCGGCGGGGCTGCATGAGGCGTACCGGGTGCGGACGGGGATTGGGGCGCCGGTGTTTGTGTGCGAGATTGCGGATGGGGCTGGGGAGGTTCTTTAGCGTTTCGCTGAAGG
>CAXTVJ010000024.1:18081-52738 GCA_964247715.1 uncultured Acidobacteriaceae bacterium
CTGGAGGCTGACCTCTTCTGATTTTCTCAGGCGGGTTTACGCCCATGGGCGAAACAGCATCTCTTCTTTCTACTTATACGGAGGAATGCTGTTGGCGATTTCAGGACCTACTACCAATCATGACGAGATCCGGCGCTGGGCGGAGCGGCACGGGGCTGTCCCGGCGGAGATGATGCCGAGCCGGGTGGACGGGGAGCCTTCGACGATTCGCATTCTGCTTGAGTCGACGGTGAATCACCGCACGGACGCTCTGCTGCTGCCGTGGGATGAGTTTTTCATGCGCTTCGATCTGCTGGGGCTGTCCTTTGTGTACGACGACGCGAGCGGACAGCATGAGCTGCTGCAGGTGGAGGAGAAGTCGCCGTATCGGCGGCCGGCGGCGGAGCAGGGCTAGGAGAGCGCTGCCTTCAGGATCAGTGGCGCAAACCGATGCAGGTCCTTCGACTGCGCGGCTTTGCCGCTTCGCTCAGGATGACAGTTTGGTTATGAGTTCACCGTGAGGCGCTGAGGATGACAGGTTCAGCCCAAAGTGCCCCATGATCATGCCTGCTTCGCTGGCGTGATCATGGGGCTGCTGTCGGATCGTCAGTGCTTCTGGACCATTTCCATGACGTCTTTGCGCAGGGCGAGTGAGCTGTTGAGGCGGGCGTAGAACATGTGGCCACCGGGGTACTCGTGGACCTGGACGCGGGTGGGATCGCCCATGAGGGGGATCTGGGCGACGGTCATGACCGATCCCATGAAGGGGCAGGAGAGATCCGACCAGCCGTGGGCGATGGTGACGCGGAGTTTGCTGTCGGTGGCGAGGGCGGTGCGAAGGTCGGCTTCGGAGGCGTTGCCGGAGAAGGCTCCGTTGCCGCCGCGCTGCCAGTTGTTGCCGACCTCGTAGGAGAGGGCGTTGTAGCGGGCGTCGGTCTTCCAGCCGACGGTGTTGGTGACGAAGTCGACCATGGCGGTGGTGGTGGGGGCGATGATGGAGAGCAGGATGGGGTCGTTGGTCTCCTGGGTGGGGGCGTAGGGGAAGGGATCCCATGCGGTGACGTTGGGGTCGTAGCGGGAGCCGAGTTTGCCGGTCTCGCGGAACTCCTCGCGGAGAAAGGCCTGGGTCTCGAGGCGGCCGCCGGACTGCTTGACGAAGGTGGGATCGAGACCGGTGAGCTCGGTGACCTTCTGGACGACGCGCGGGGTGGCGGCGGGATCGGTGACGCCGGCCATGAGGTCGGTCATGTACGCGGTGCGGGTGTACTGGATGACCTCATCCATGCTGGCCTGGGTGAGGGTGCCTTTGCGCTCGTAGCTGGCGGCGACCATGGAGGGCAGGACGGTCATGAAGGGCAGGGGCGAGATGTCGCCGGAGCCTCCGGCGGGCGCGAGCGCGGGCGAGACGAGGATGACGCCGTTGACGGCGACGCCGATCTGAGACTGGAGATAGGCGGTGAGTCGCGGGCCGCGATAGCCGCCGTAGCTCTCACCGGCGATGTATTTGCGGGATTGGAGGCGGTTGTTCTTGACCAGCCAGTCGAAGACGATCCTGGAGAGGTAGGCGATGTCCTGATCGGGGCCGTAGAAGAGCTTTTTCGTCTCGTCCATGGGGACGAGCGAGCGGGAGAAGCCGGTGCCGACGGGGTCGATAAAGACGATGTCGGTGAAGTCGAGCCAGGTGCCGGGGTTGTCGCGGAGGGTGGCGGGGTCGGAGGGCGAGTCGCCTTCGGCACCGAACTGGACGCGCTTCGGGCCGATGGCGCCGAGGTTGAGGTAGACGGAGGCGGCACCGGGGCCGCCGTTGAAGGCGAAGGTGACGGGGCGCTTGGGGCCGTCCATGGTGTAGGCGGTGTAGACGACCTCGGCGGTGGGTTTGCCCTCGGCGTTCCTGACGGGCAGGGTGCCGACGGTGGCGGTGTAGTGGAGGGTCTTTCCGTCGAGCTGCATGGTCTGGGGGACGGACTTGTCGGCGGGAAGCGGGTTGGCTTCGGGTTTGTCGTCAGGCTTTGCTGGAGTCCTGGCGGGGGGAACGTTGCCGGGCTTCTCGGTGGCGGCTTCGCTCTGGGCATGCGCGGCGCAGGGCAGTGCGGTGAGGGTGCCTGCGGCGAGCAGCGCAAACAGAGGGAGAGCTTTGTTGAATTTCATGCAACAGAGGATACATTGGCGGGGGCGGAAGTCGATGGAGGACTATGGTAGGGAGGTCCCTGAGATTGAAATTTGAGGAGGTACGTATGCGTCGTTTGATGGCTGTGTGTGCGCTGGCCGCGCTGACTGTGGGTTCCGCGATCGCAAAGGAATCGAAAGATCTGGTGGTTCACCTGAAGACGAGCGACGGCAAGGACGCGGGGACGGCGACGTTCCGCGAGACGATGGGGGACAAGCTGCACATCAAGCTGGACCTGAAGAACCTGCCGGAAGGCGAGCACGCGGTACATATTCACCAGAACCCGGTGTGCGATGCGCCGGACTTCAAGACAGCGGGCGGGCACTTCAATCCGGATAAGAAGCAGCATGGGACGAAGAACCCGATGGGCCACCACAACGGCGATCTGCCGGAGAACCTGAATGTGGGGATGGACGGGACGGTGACGAAGAGCTTCACGGTGGATTATCTGACACTCGATCCGTCTTCGCCGAACAGCATTGTGGCGAACGGCGGGACGTCGATCATGGTGCATGAGAAGGCGGACGACATGGTGACGGATCCGACGGGCAATGCGGGCAACCGGATTGCGTGTGGCGTGATTGCGGCGGCTGCTCAGTAGCAGCTGTCAGCTGATGTAGAGGTGCCCAAGGGGTTGTGGCGGGTCGCCGCGGGGGAACCGGCGGTGGGTCCGGACTGCGCGGCTTTGCCGCTTCGCTCAGGATAAAACTTGTTTTGTTTGTGGCGGGCAGGTAAACCTCTCCACGACAGCGCTTGCCCGCGCTCGCCCGGCATGGGGCACTCTACCCGCCTGCAGGGTAGAGGGCGCAGGCAGTCCTCAGGTTCGCCCGGACGTTCTTGCCTGAGCTGGACGCGGCGAGGAGCTGGAAGCTGGCCGTTGAGCTGGAAACTCGCTGCTGGAACGAATGAAGACGTCCCTGCGTATGGTGAGCATGGGCGTCTTTTCCATTGCGAGTCCGTTTCCCGGGATGGCGGCGCCGTCGCAGACGCGACCGCGGGCGGGTTCGGAGAGCAGGGTTGCGCCGAAGCTTCGTGGTGACGAACCGGGAGGAGGCGAGTCCGAGGCTACGGGTAGACTTCCTTCATCGCAGCACATCTCCACTCCTTCGGTTCCCGAGGCTCGCGTGCATTTTCGTACGCCTGAACAGCAGGCCGAGCAGGACGCGCTCGCTCTGATGGTGCGGCAGTGTCTTGCCGGCGACCAGAGCGCGTGGAACCGCATGGTGGCGGGGCAGCACAAGCGCGTCTACGCGATCTGCTACCGGTTTCTGGGCGATGCGACGGAGGCGGAAGACATCACTCAGGATGTGTTCCTGAAGGTGTACCGGAATCTTTCGAGCTTCGACGCGTCGAAGGGCGGGTTTCAGACGTGGATCACGACGCTGACCCGGAACTTGCTGGTGGACAACTACCGGCGGACGCGGCTGGACCGCGCGAGCGACTCGCTGGATGAGCCGTTCTCGGGCGAAGAGGACGGGCCGACGCAGGCGGAGCGGCTGGCGGATACGCGGCAGAATCAGGAGCAGCGGTTCGCCGGGCTGGAGCTGCGCGCGGCGATCCAGGGCGCGCTGACGAAGCTTTCGCCGGAGTTGCGCGAGGCGGTGATTCTGCGTGACCTCGAAGACCTTGATTACAAAGAGATTGCGGTGGTGCTGAAGATCCCGGAGGGAACGGTGAAGAGCCGGATTTCCCGGGGTCGAGCGGAACTGGCAAGGCTTTTGCAACGTATGGAAGGACAGGTGGTTTGAGATGGCGAAGACACTCCAATTCGATCGGTTTGACTCGCATGGGAAGGCAGCATGCGCCGTGTGCGAGGAGATGATTACCGATGCGCTGGACGCGGTGCTGAGCCCGGCCGACCAGAGGTTCTTCGATCATCACCTTGCCGGATGCGTGGACTGCATGACGCGGTACGCGGATGCGCGGCGCGGGGCGGCGTGGCTGGAGATGCTGCGGACGCCGCGTCCGGAGCCCTCGGATGCGCTGCTGGAACGGATTTTGAGCGGAACCGTGGGCCTGACGGGCGCGGCGGAAGAGCTGGAGCCGGGGGATGTGGCGGAGATGCCGCTTCCGATGTTGCCGGTAATGCCCCATGTGCTTCCGTTTGTGCCGCGGCCGGCGACGTCCGGGGTTCCGGTAGGACGGTTTACGCGGTTTACGCGTCTGGCGATGGAGCCGCGGTACGCGATGACGGCGGCGATGGCGTTTTTCTCGATCGCGCTGACGATGAACCTGATGGGCGTGCGTCTGGACCAGATGCATGCGCGGGACTTTACCCCGAGCGGGCTGCGGCGCCAGTACTACGAGACCAATGCGTCCGTGGTGCGGTACTACGACAACCTGCGGGTGGTGCGGGTGCTGGAGTCGCGGGTGGACGATATGCGGCAGGCGAATGAGGACGATCGCGGATTCAGCGGGTCTCAGCCGTCTGCTCCGCCGTCTTCCTCTTTGCCGAAACAAGAGCCGGCACCTCTGCCGAAGCAGGAGAAACCGACCGATCCGCACGGGGCCGGAGCCGATCCGCACGGGGCTGGAGCGGATCCTCGCGGTTCGAGCCGGCGGGAGTCGCCGCTGCCTGAGCCGGGGTTGATGCAGACCGGGTATGCGGTGGTGCCGGAGCCGATGCGCGGCGTGCCGGCGGTTTCCATGGCGAACAGGACGGGACGGGAAGGAGGTCTGGGATGAACGATCTGAATGATGCCGGGAAGGTCTCCGCGAACGACGTCTTCCAGACGGAAGCTTCTTCCGGAGCGGGTGCGGCGGCCAGTGCGGCGGCGGGTGTGGGGAGTGGGGGCGGGGCGCGGGTGGGTTTTTGTCAGCACTGCGGCAAGCCGCTGACGGGGGAGACGATCCGCAGGGTGGGGCCGGCGGTGTACTGCGAGCCATGTCTGGCGGCGCGGCTAAGCGGTCAGGCAGGCGGTCAGGCAAGCGGTCAGGCGGTTGGCGCGGGAGTGCCGCCGTACGGGTCGCCGGAGTGGTTTGCGAACCGGATCAACAATCCGGGGCCGAACCCGGGACTGGCGGCGCTGCTGGGGCTGATCCCGGGCGTGGGCGCGATGTACAACGAGCAGTACGCGAAGGGGGTCGTGCACCTGGTGGTGTTCGCGATCTTGGCGTCGATGGCGGACCATGTCAACGGGATCTTCGGCATCTTCGTGGCGGGCTGGGTGGTGTACATGGCGATCGAGGCGCACCATACGGCGCGTGCGCGCCGGGATGGAACGCCGCTGCCGAATCCTTTTGGATTAAACGATATCGGCGAGCGCATGGGGTTCGGGCGGGCGTGGCCGCAGGGTCCGTCGGTGGCTGAGGTGGCGCAGGATGCGGCGGCCGCGGCCGCGGCCCGGGCGGCGGCGAGCTATCCTCCCCCTGCATGGCCGGGACAGGCGCCGCCGTCTCCGGCGGGATCGCAGCCAGGGGGATCGCAGCCAGGGGGACAGCAGCCTGCGGGACACTGGGGTGCGCCGGCGGACGCATCGGCCGAGCAGATGGCGCGGGACATGAAGGCGCAGGCGTACCGGGACATCCATGCGCAGGTGTATCGGGACATGGGGTACGGGCAGGGTGCGCCGTCGGGATGGCAGGCGATGCCGGGTGCCGCGGATGCGGCGGGTGTGCCGCCGGCGGGTGCGCCGTACGGGTCGTGGCCGTATGGGGTGGGGCAGTACGGGGCGGGGCACTATGGAATTCCACCGATTCCTCCTGTGGCGGCGTATGCACCGCTGGATCCGGTGCTGATGGCGCAGCGGTCGAGGCGTTTTCCGGCCGGGGCGGCGTGGCTGATCGGGCTGGGGTGCGTGTTTCTGCTGGCGACGACGGGAATCTTTGCGAATGTGAGCCCGGAGGCGCTGGTTGGGTTTGTGGTGCTGGGGTTCGGGGTGTGGCTTTTCGTGTCGCGGATGGTCGACTCCGGCAACGCGATGCTGCACGACGGGTCGTCGGGGTATCCGCTGCGGGTGCTGCGGGCGATGCGGGTGTCGATCTGGCTGGATCTGATCGGGACGCTGTTTGTGCTGGATGGCTTCGGGATTCTGAGCTGGAAGCACAGCTGGCCACTGCTGGTGATTCTGGCCGGAGTGATGCCGCTGGTGGAACGGGCGATGGTGCAGCCGGGAGCGGGCGGGTATATGCCGATTTCGCCCATGGGGCAGAAGCCGGGAGCTCCGATGCCGGGAGTTCCGATGCCGGGAGTTCCGATGCCGGGAGTTCCGATGCACGGTACGCAGATGCCTGGAGGTCCGGCGGGTTCGGGTTCCGCGCCGGCTTCGAACGAATCGCATGAAGGAGGGCAGTAGCCATGGCAGGATTTCCTACCCCTCCCTACGGGGCTCAGCAGGGGGCGCAGCCTGGTCAGGGCGGACCCTATCCGTACGATCCTCGCGAACAGAAGGTGGCGGCGAAGGCGATGCGTGACCAGATGCGGGTGCAGGCGCGGGCGCAGAAGGACGCGATGCGGGCGCAGCGCGATCTGTACAGACAGCAGGCGCGTGCGATGCGGCGCGGGTCTGTGTTGGGCCCCTTACTGCTGGTGGCTGTGGGCGTGATGCTGCTGCTGGTGCACTCGGGCGTCGTCTCGCTGAGCGAGTTCACGGATCAGTTCGGGCGCTGGTGGCCGCTGCTGCTGGTGGCGGGCGGCGTGGTGCTGCTGCTGGAGTGGGGGTACGACCGCTACGCGCATCCGGAGGGCGTGCCGTATACGCGGCGCGGCGCGGGCGGCGGGGTGGTGTTTCTGCTGATTGTGCTGGCGGTGGGCGGCATGTTCGCCAACCTGATGCACGGGCGGGACACGATTCTGGTGAAGAACATGCATCTGGACGCGGACGATCTGGGCGAGCTGTTTGGCGAGCAGCATGACAGCGAACAGGAGATCGACCAGGCGCTTGCGGGCGCGACGACGCTCGAGATCGTGAACCCGCACGGGGATGTGACGGTTGCCGGCAGGAGCGGCGACGATCAGGTGCATATCGTCGTGAATAAGCAGGTGTACAGCTGGGGCGGGCACAATGCGGAGTCGCGCGAACAGGAGTTAGGCCCTCGGGTGAGCCGGACGGGCGATACGCTTTCGGTGGTGTTGCCGCAGCTGGAAGCGGCTTCGGCGGATCTGTCGATTACGGTTCCGGAGGGCGCGCAGACGATGGTGACGGCGAGCCACGGGACGGTGGATGTGTCGGATGTGAAGGCGACGGTGACGGTAACGTCCAATCACGGGGATGTGGAGCTGGACCGGATCGGCGGGGCGGTGGTGGTGCATTTAAACGACTCGGGGGGCTCGTTCTCGGCACACACGCTGGGCGGCGATCTGACGCTGAAGGGACATGCGGACGATCTGAATGTGACGGATGTGGCGGGGCAGGTGACGCTCGAAGGAGACTTCTACGGGGATTCGCACCTGGAGCATCTGGCGGGGCCGGTGTCGCTGCATACGAGCCGGACGGAGTTCTCGTTTGCGAAGCTGGACGGGATGGTGGATATTTCGTCCGACGACGAGCTGACGGGGAGTCAGCTGGCAGGGCCGACGGAGCTGCGGACGCGCTCGCGGAATATTTCGCTGGAACGGGTTTCGGGAAACGTGGCGATTACGAACAGCCATGGCACGGTGGACCTGACCGACGCGGAGCCGCTGGGGAATGTGTCGATCGACAACCAGAACGGGACGGTGACGCTGACGGTGCCGGAACATGCCGGGCTGACGCTGGATGCGCAGACGCGGGACGGCGGCATCGACGACGATCTGGACCATACGTCGCTGGAGTCGCAGCCGTTTGCGAGCCATACCGGGACGTACGGGAATGGGCAGGCGCATGTGACGATCCATACGACGCATGCGGATATCGATGTGCATCAGGGGCCGGTGGAGTCGCCGGCAGCGCCGGCTGCTCCGAAGGCTCCGAGTACGCCTGCCGCGCCGGCGAAGCCTGAGACGCCGAAGCGCCACGGGGATGGAGCGGCGGCGAAGGCGCAGAAGACGGCTTGATTCTGCTCACGAGGTCCTGGCGGAGCGGACTATGGTGGCGCGCCGGAGATGCAGGTCCTTCGACGGCGCGGCTGAAGCCGCTTCGCTCGGGATGACAGTCGGTCCGGGGGAGGGCAGGATTCGGGTTGGCTGAGCGTGCCCGCGGGTGTATGGTGCGGGCATGCGGAGCGGTTGGGTGGGCCTGGCGACAGGCGTGTTGTGGATGAGCGGGTGGGGAGGCGTTTGGGGACAGAATGTTCCGATTCCTCCCAAGCTGGCGAAGCCGCCGAAGGTGCATGTGGTGGCGCTGGGAGCGGTGCGGCGGGTGCCGTTTACGCCGGCAGATGTGACTCCGGATGAGAAGAATGAAGAGACGACGACGCTGAAGGTGCGGCCGCTGGTGGTGGATGAGCGTCAGCGCGAGTGGACGATGGGCGAGATCCATGAGGTCACGGACCGGAGCTTTGTGGTGCGGCGCGTGATGCGCGTGAATGACGAGCTTCCGGGCGCGGGTGGAGGCGAGCGTGATCCACGATGGACGTGGGAGCCGGGTCCGTGGCTGCTGGTGGACCGGGTGACGGGGCACATTACGGCGCTGCATCTGCCGGAGTTCGACGCGGCGGTTTCGCAGGCGGTGTGGTTTCGGGATTATGCAGCGTATTGCGGGACCGGGACGACGGCGAAGGGCGGGCTGTTTGCCGTGGTGGCGCAGCTTGGGGCGCGGCGGGCGGTCTCGCAGAAGCAGGTGGGGGCGTGGCCGCAGGAGAAGCATTTTGTGCCGGTGTGCAAGTCGGCGGAGTGGCAGCGAACACCGATGCGGGTGACGATCCAGCCTACGGGCGGGGAAGCGGTTACGTTTGCGGTGTTGGGCGGGACCTCGCTGGTGGAGGAGGGTTCGGGTGAGGAGGAACAGTAGCGGCGGCGTAGCATCGAGGTATGGCTTTAGATTTTGAATTGCTGGTGCGGGAGGCTGAGGTGGCGCACGGGCATCTGTGTGCCGGGCAGATCCTGGGGGTGCGGATGGCGATGCTGGGGCTGAAGCGGCTGGGGATCGAGGATCCGAGGGGTGCGGATCGCAAGCGGCTGGTGACCTACGTGGAGATCGACCGGTGCGCGACCGATGCGATCGCGGTGGTGACGGGCTGCCGGCTGGGGAAACGGGCGCTGAAGTTTCGCGACTGGGGCAAGATGGCGGCAACGTTTGTGGACCTGCAGACGGGCAGGGCGGTGCGGGTCGCGGCGCGCGAGTCTTCGAAGGAGCGGGCGCGGGAGCTCTATCCGGAGATTGAGCCGAAGAACGTGCAGCAGATGCATGCTTACCGGGAGATGCCGGATGAAGAACTGTTCGCGGAGCAGTGGGTGACGGTGGAGGTCGCGGCGCGCGAGATGCCGGGGTATAAGAGTGGGCGGATCGTGTGTGCGGCGTGCGGGGAAGGGATCAACTACGACCGCGAGGTGCGGCGGGAGGGGGAGATACTGTGCCAGGGGTGCGCGGATGTGGGGGGAAGGTACTACAGGGAGTAGGGAGGATTAAGAGAGCGGGAGCCGTTTGTGGGCTCCCGTTTTATTTCCTTGAGTGCGTTTGGAAGATAACTGCAAAGCCGCGCTAACGCCGCGCGGGAGCCACTTCGCGGGGTGTTGGACGGCTTCGCCGTTTAGCGATAGCGGCGTCCGTAGTAGCCGCGGCCGTAGTACGGGTGGCCGTAGTAGCCGTGGCCGTAGTAGCCGTAGACCGGGGCGGCATAGCCGTATCCATAGACGGGCGGCGCGTAGACGGGGGCCGCGTACGGGTACACCGGCGCATAGCCGACTCCGACGCGGGCGTGGCCGACGTGGAAGCCGATGCCTACCTGGGCGTTGGCTCTCTGCGGGGTGGCGAGGAGCGCGGCTCCGGCGACGAGGGCTACGGCGGCGGTCTTGATGGCGTTGTTCTTGAGGGTGGTGAAAAGGGTTGTCATGGTGCCTCCTTGTTTCCTCTGGCGGAGTTTTCTTCCGCCTCGCACTCGTGGAAACACGAGGGGTGCGGGGGCGTTGCGCGCAACTCGAATGCGGATTCTGGGTTGTCGCGGCGGCGTGCGGGACAGGGCAAAAAACGTCGGGTACTTGTGGCGGTCCCGATGCAGGTCCTTCGGCTTCGCCGCTGCGCGGCTTCGCGCAGGATGACAGAGAGTTGTGGTTGCGCTCCCCACTCAGCCTGCGGCTGAGATGGGGCCCTGGAGGGTAGTCCGGATGCAGCGCTGCTTGCCACGTCTCGGGGCATGACGTGGGTATCTGGAGGCTTGCGGCCCTAGTTGGGTTTCGCGGGGCGGGTGAGCGGTGGGGCGTCGGGGTCGGGTGGAGGGAGCGCGTTGGGGTTGTCGGCGGGCGGGGTGGCGGGTGCCGGGGCGCCGGCGCCGGGTTTGTTCCCGGGTGCGTTGTTCTCGGCGGGCGGGAGGTCCTGGCCGTTGTAGATGATGCGGGACTTGGCGCGGAAGCGTTTGTAGTTCTCGTATTTGACGACGTAGCGGAGGTGGACGTCCTGGCTGAGATAGCCCTGGCCGCCCGGGAAGTGGAGCACGCCGTCGGCTTTGGTATAGACGGGGAACCAGTTCACGCCGTCGAACTCCTGGTAGTAGGTGGTGTAGGGCGGGGAGAGGTCTTCGTGGCCGCGGCGGAGGCTGTCGGGGACGGATTTGCCGTTGATGAGGACGATCTGGAACTGCTGCTGATCGACCCAGACTTTTCCCTGGAAGTAGCGCTTGCCTTTTTCGAGGACCTTCGGCTTGCAGTCGAAGACATAGGTGTCGATGTCGTCGACCTTCTGGCGGCCGAGGTAGGTGAGGTCGTACTGGGGGAGGTCGGGGGCGGTGAGGACGAAGGGCAGCCGGTGTTCGATATCGGCGAAGTCGTTCTCGGTCATGATGACCTTCTGGATGGTGTTGGCGGGGGCGAAGGTGACGTGTTCGGCGCGTCCTCCGCCGTCCGAGAGGACGATGTCGGTGACCTCCTGATACTCGCCGTCGGGCCTGCCGTTGTCGTCGTTGATGGTGTCGACCTTGACGGTGCGGGTGAAGGTGTATTCGTTGAGGGCTTTGTTGAAGGCAGACTCGCGGTCGCCGAATTTCTTGATGATGTCCTCGACGGAGATGCCGGTGGGCGGCGCGGGGTCGAGGGGCCCGAAGCCGGCCTGTCCGGCGGCTGCAGCGCGTGGCACCGGCGTTGCGGGTGCGGTCTCAGGGGCGCCGGGTCCAACGGAAGTTGCAGAAAACGCGTGCACTTCCGCGGGGATGGCGTACGAGAATGCGACATGGGACGCCGCTGCGGCGGGCACAGCCGATAACGCGAAGAGCGGGCTGTGCAGGAGCGCGGCGAAGACGAAGAGAGATCGACGGATAGGCATGACTGTCCTGAGGGGCGCGAGGCGTTCTGCAGGTTAGACGCCGAATCGGCGTGACGGCTTCGGCATGCATTCCGGCGAGAGTTTGTCGCGAATTCTGCACGAAACGGGCCCGCGGAGAGCTGTGGTATCTGAGGGGATCGGCGATGATGTGGGATTTGCTGGAGATGGGCGTGCCGACGGCGCTGGCTGTGGTCTGCTGGCGTCGTTCGGTGCTGGAGCGGGCGTACTGGCTTCGGGAGCGGCGTCTGCGCGAGGAGCTGGAGGAGTACGCGCGGCTGGATGTTTCCCCGACGGCTGCGGGGGCGGAGACGCCGGCAGGCGCGGACCGCATTGTGATTACGCGCGCACTGGCGCGCCGGGTCTGCCGGGCGGTGGCGGAGCAGAGCGCGTTTACGCGGGTGCTGCTGCTGCTGCGGAGCGCGGAGGGTCGGCTGGTCTGCGTGGGGTCAAGCGGGGTGGACGACCTGACGCTGACGGCGGTGGAGGCCTGGGGCGAGCAGGTGATGGCGGAGGAGCGCGGCGCGGTGGAGGGCAATCGCTCGGGAACGATGGGCGGGCGGACGGCGGCGGCCAGCGTGGCGATCTCGCTGGGGGAGTGGGGAAGGTTCGATCCGGAGATCTCAAGCTGGGCGTTGAGCGGGAAGGTGGAACGGCGGCGCTGGCGCCGGGCGATTGCGGTCCCGGTGCGAACGCTGCGGGGTGTGATGCCGCAGCGCATGGCGGGCGCCATTGTGGTGTGCGGCGACGGGCTGGCGGAACGGGTGCGGGACGCGGCGGGTTTTGTGAAGATGGAACGTCTGCTGAGTCCGGTAGAGGTGCTGGCGGCGCGGTTATCCGCGTCGCTGGAGGCGGAGGCACTGGGCGCGCGGCTGTCGCGGGCGGAAAAGCTGGCGGGTCTGGGGCAGCTTGCGGGCGGCGTGGCGGATGCGTTGCGTGAGCCGCTGACGGCGGTGATGGGGTTCGCGGAGCTGATCGCCGAGAGCGATACCGAACCGCGGGTTACGGAGGACGCGCGCAAGATCAGCTTCGAGGCGCGCAGGATGCGGGAGACGCTGACCCGGTTGCGCGCGTTCTGGCGACCGGGCGTTCTGGAGCTGGAGCCGGTGCGTCTGGATGCGTTGCTGCGCGAGCTGAGCGAAGTTTGGACGCTTGAGCTGAAGGGCAAGCGGGTGCGGCTGGAGCTGGTGGTGAACGGGGAGATTGCCGCGGTGCCAGGCAGCCGCGAGCGGATGCGCGAGCTGGTCGAACACCTGCTGCAGCATGCGTCGGCCGCGGTGTGCGCGGTGCCTGCGCGGGAGGACGAGGAGGAACGCGTGGTGCGGGTTTCGCTGGCCGAGGATGCACAACGCGTGCACTTGGTGGTGAGCCATACCGGCAAGGGATTTCCGGAGCCGGGCAGGGTCTTCGACCCGCTGCAAGCGACGCGCGAATCGCTTGAAGGCAGCGGGCTGGGACTGTCGCTGTGCTTCGGGATTGTGCGCGAGCACGGAGGCGAGATCGCGGCGTTCAATCTGCATCCGCGCGGAGCGGCGGTGGTGGTGGAGCTTCCGCGCGGGGTGGAGGCTGCGCCGGGGAAGATCGAGGCGAAGCGGGTCGCGCGGAACGTGGCAGTGCGTGCTGACGCTGAGGCTTGAAGCTTGACTGCGCTTTGCGCCGAGGAGGCCAGTCAAGGCGGTTCGAAACGGGAACGTCTCTTCTGATTTGCGATGAGCAGGAAAGAGGTCAAGAAATCTGTTCTTATCGGTGACAGCGGTGTGGATCGGTGTTGAGCCGTTCAGGAGCGCGGGATGGCGTTTCAGCGGGCAAAGAAGCGGGACCCGGCGGGCGAGGCGGAGCTGTTCGAGTATGCCGTGGGCGCGCTGGCGCGGCGGATGCGGACGGTGCGGGATCTGCGCCGGCTGATGAAGCCGCGGGCGCACGAGGGGGACCGGGGCGAGCGCGATATGGACCGGGTGATCGCGCGGCTGGTGGAGCTGCGGTATCTCTCGGACGAGCGGTTCGCCCAGGACTTCACCCGCCTGCGGAAGGATGGCGCGCGTCTGGGACGGCGGCGGGTGGCGCAGGATCTGGCGCTGAAGGGCGTGGATAAGGAACTGGCGGCGGCGGCGCTCGAAGGCGCGTACGGCGAGGCGGATGAGGTGGCGCTGGCGCGCGGCTACTGCGAAAAGAAGCGGATCCAGCCGCCTTCCGGCCCTGACGCGCAAAAGCAGACGGTGCGGGTGATGAATCGGCTGTTGCGGGCGGGGTATTCGTCGACGGCAGTGTTCAAGCTGCTGCGGGGGTGGAAGGTGGAGGTGCCGGAGGAAGAGGCGTAACGCGGATCGATGCCGACAACGGCGGGATCAGGGCGGATTGAAGGCTTGGCAAAGCGCGAATGTAGAAGGGAACATACAGCTCAGCTGAGAAGGCGAGAATAGGCCCAACTCAGAAACGAGACAAAGCAAATCAGGAACGCCGTATCCGCTCTTATCCCGCTTTGATCGGCCT
Source organism: uncultured Acidobacteriaceae bacterium (assembly GCA_964247715.1). Classification (GTDB taxonomy): domain Bacteria; phylum Acidobacteriota; class Terriglobia; order Terriglobales; family Acidobacteriaceae; genus Edaphobacter. Next base: position 32,047 of record CAXTVJ010000024.1, read on the forward strand.
CGATCCGTGTTGACTCCCTTGTGTCTAAATGCTGCGCAAAATACGGACGGGGACGTAGAAGAGCGCGGCGATGAGCTCGAAGGTGCCGCCGATGACGAGGCCGATGAGCCGGAAGGGCAGCAGGAGAAGCCAGAGGAGCGGGTAGAGGACGATCGCGGCGAGGGCGAGCGGCCAGCAGGTGAGCAGGAGGAAGCAGAAGAGGATGAGCTTGATCATGGGGCGGCTCCTGTTTTGAAGTTACGCCGGTTGAGAGGGAAAGGTTCCGCGGCGGCAGGGGAAGCAGGTCGTTCGACTGCGCGGCTGGAGCCGCTTCGCGCAGGATGACAAATTTGGGGAGAGGCTGCCCTGCGGCGGTTGGGTGGGATGATGGTGGGATGGGGTCAGCGGCCGAAGGCGTGAGTGGGGTGGAGCGGCTGGTGGCGGTGGACTGGTCGGGCGATAAAGGGCCGGGGCAGAAGAAGAAGATCTGGGCGGGCGTGTGGACGCGGGCGGGAGTTCTGCGTGGACGCGTGGCGAAGGGTGCCGCAGTGGGCGGTGGCTCGGTGCTGCTGGAGTGCGGGCGGACGCGCGAGGAGCTGACGGCGTGGCTGACCGCCATGGCTGCGGAGACGCCGCGGATGGTGGTGAGCATGGACTGCTGCTTCAGCTATCCGGCGTGGTTTCTGGAGGAGCACGGGTGCGCGACGGTCTTCAACTTCTGGTGCTATGTGGCCTCGGGCCATGGGGAGCGATGGCTGGGCGTGATTGCGGATGAGGCAGAACGCGAAGCTGAGCGAGACGCGCGGTTCTGGGGTAAGCCGCATAAGCGGCCGGCGGAGTTCTCGGGCGAAGGCTACCGGCGGATGATGCGGGCGACGGACTGGGAGAACAAGATCGAGCAGGGGATGGAGGGCGGGGACCCGGAGCGCGCGGCGAAGATGCGGGGGATCACGCCCAAGTCGCCGTTTCAGATTGGCGGCAGCGGCAGCGTGGGGACAGGCAGCCTGCGGGCGATGCCGTGGCTGGCACGGCTGCATGGGGCGGGGTTTCGGGTATGGCCGTTTGAGGATGCCGCGCTGGACGGCGAGCTTCCCTCGCCGCTGCTGGTGGAGATGTATACACGGCTGCTGACGGGCGCGGTGAAGAAGTCGAATCCGGAGGCGCGACGGGCTTATTTGAAGGCGCGGTGTATCGCCGAGCCGATGCTCTACGGGGGGCTGACCCGCTCGGTGCTGGCGAAGGCGCAGGGCAGCGAGGACGGCTTTGACGCGCTGGTGTGCTGCGTGGAGATGGTGCGGCATGCGGCGGAGTTCGCGCCGCTGCGGGCTACGGACGATGCGGCGCTGCGGCTGGAGGGGATTACGTGGCGGCCGGGCGTTTGCGGCGTGCGATAGTGCTTTTGGCGACTCAGGACGGCTCCGCCGCGTCTTACCCGGTATGAAGACGATCACGCTCGAAGAGCACTTTGTCACCGAGGGTTTCCTGAAGGCAACGGGCGCGTACGGAAGTGGCGCGCCGACGCAGCTCGCGGAGCTGCAGCCGAAGCTGCTGGACCTGGGCGCGGAACGGATCGCGGCGATGGATGCTTCGGGGATCGACGTGCAGGTGCTGTCGCTGGCGGCGATGGGGATCGACAAGCTGGAGGGCGAGACTGCGACCAGCGTAATCGCGGACGTGAACGACGAGCTGGCGGAGGCGGTGAAGGCGCATCCGGACCGGTTCAAGGGGTTCGCGGCGCTGGCGCTGAAGGAGCCGGAGAAGGCGGCGGCGGAGTTCGAGCGGTGCGTGACGAAGCTGGGGTTTGTGGGCGCGCTGGTGGATGGGACGGTTCCCTCAGCGGACGGGCCGCTTTTTCTGGATGACCCGCGCTTCATGCCGATCTGGGAGACGGCGGTGAAGCTGAAAGTACCGGTGTATCTGCATCCGGCGCCCCCGCCTGAGGTGGTGAAGAAGGCGTACTTTTCGGGGCTGGCGCCGGAGATGGCGATGCTGCTCTCGATCGCCGGATGGCAGTGGCATGCGGAGCTGGGACTGCATACGCTGCGGCTGATCGTATCCGGGCTGTTCGACAAGCTGCCGGAGCTGGAGTTGATCATCGGGCACATGGGCGAGGGGCTGCCGTATGCGATGGCGCGCTCGAGCGGCATTCTTTCCGGGCCGGCGCACCTGCGGCAGACGGTGGCGGATTACTTCAAGACGAACATACACGTGACGACGAGCGGGTACTTTTCGCAGCCGCCGCTGGAGTGCGCGCTGAAGGTGGTGGGGATCGACCGGATGATGTTCTCGGTGGACTACCCGTTCAGCGGGAATGAGCGCGGACGCAAGTTTCTGGAGGATGCGGCGGCTGCGCTGAGTGAACAGGATCTGGAGAAGCTGGCGGGTGGGAATGCGGCGAAGGTGCTGAAGATATAAGTGCGGCCCCAGCGCGGGGCGGGCGGTCACTTCGTGACTTTTGCAGGCTTCGCGTGGGGCTCCCGCGGGTCGCTGCAGGAGCTTGTGGCGACTGCCGGGAGGACTGTGCGATGTGGGTGAAGGTCACGGAGTGACTGGTAGACTCAAAGCCTATGGAATACAGGTCCGGGAGCCAGATTCGCGAAGATTTTCTGCGGTTTTTTGAGGGAAAAGGGCATCGGCGAGTGCACTCGTCTTCGCTGGTGCCGGCCAACGATCCTACGCTGCTGTTCACCAATGCGGGGATGAACCAGTTTAAGGATGTCTTCCTCGGGGCGGAGCGGCGGGAGTACACGCGGGCGGCTTCGTCGCAGAAGTGTGTGCGGGCGGGCGGCAAGCATAACGATCTCGAAAATGTGGGCTTCACGCGGCGGCACCATACGTTCTTCGAGATGCTGGGGAACTTCTCGTTTGGCGATTACTTCAAGCGGGACGCGATCGCCTATGCGTGGGAGCTGCTGACGTCGAAGGAGTGGTTCGGGATCGATCCGGCGCGGCTGTACGTGACGATCTTCGAGGGTTCGGGTGGTGTGCCCCGGGATGATGAGGCGGAGCGGTTCTGGATCGAGATCGGCGTGCCGAAAGAGCGCATCTTCGAGATGCCGATGAAGGATAACTTCTGGCAGATGGGCGATACCGGACCGTGTGGGCCTTGCTCGGAGGTCTTCTACGATTTGGGCGTCGATGCGAGTGAGACGGGGGAGGACAAGCCGTTTCCGCAGGACGATCAGCGGTATGTCGAGATCTGGAATCTGGTGTTTATGCAGTTCGATCGGGCGAGCGATGGCGTGTTGACGCCGCTGCCAAAGCCTTCGATTGACACGGGCATGGGGCTGGAGCGGATCGCGTGTGTGCTGCAGGGGGTGCTGTCGAACTATCAAACGGATTTGTTTCTGCCGTTGATTGCGAAGGCGGCGGAGCTGACGGGTTCGGACCTGAATGCAGAGCACGCGTCAGTTAGCGACGATAGGGCCGCGGCTTCGCTGCGGATCATTGCGGATCATGCGCGGGCGGCTACGTTTTTGATCTCGGACGGCGTGCTGCCGGCGAACGAGGGGCGTGGGTATGTGCTGCGGAAAATTCTGCGGCGGGGAATTCGGCACGGACGGCTGCTGGGGCAGGAGAAGCCGTTTATGCACGAGATGGTCTTCGCGGTACGGGATGAGATGAAGGTGGCGTACCCGGAACTGGTGGAGACGGCGGATCGGGTGAGTAAGGTGGTGTTGGCGGAGGAAGAGCAGTTTGCTCGGGTGATTTCCTCTGCGCTTAGCGAATTTGAAGCAGCTCTGCGGAAGCTGGAGTATGCAGCGGTCACCAACGTGGTTGAGTACCTGAAAGAGGTAGAGGTTGTCGCGAGGCCGGGATTTAAGCAAGAGATGCTGGCGCGGGCTCCCGCTACGATGCAAGACATTCGAACGGCCTTCATAGAAGTCTGTGGCCTCCAAGTGGGTACGGCGCTATATAGGGGGTTCACTGAAACTGGTATGAAGTCCATGGTTTTCCCAGGCAAAACTGCCTTCCACCTCTACGAAACCTACGGACTGCCGCTGGATTTCATGGTAGACGGGGCAAGAGATGCAGGTTGGCACTTCGACTTGCAGGGGTTTGAAGAGGCAAGGAGTGAGGAGCAGGAGCGCGCTCGCGCTTCGTGGAAGGGTGGGTCGCAGAAGTCTGCATCGCCGGTCTATCGCGAGCTGCCGAAGACGGAGTTTGTCGGCTACCAGGCGACGCGGGTGGATGGGGCGCGGGTGCTGGCCCTGGTGAAGGATGGGATTGGCGTGCAGTCGCTTGCCGCTGGCGACGAGGGCGAGGCGGTGCTGGATGCGACCAGCTTCTATGCGGATTCGGGCGGGCAGGTGGGCGATGTGGGCTGGCTGGTTGCGGGCGATCACCAGACTGTGATGGCCGAGGTGCGTGGATGCACGAAGCCGGTGCAGGGTGTCTTCGCGCATAAGGTGACCGCGAAGCAAACGCTGGCTGTGGGCGATGTGGTGGATACGGTGGTGAACGCCGAGGTGCGGGCGGCGACGATGCGCAACCATACCGGCACGCATCTGCTGCATGCGGCGTTGCGCGAGGTGCTGGGGCGGCATGTGAAGCAGGCGGGGTCGCTGGTGAACCAGACCAGGCTGCGCTTCGACTTTTCGCACTTCAGCCAGATTGCGGAGCCGGAGCTGCGCGAGATCGAGACCATCGTGAACGCGCAGGTGCTGAAGAACACGCCGGTGGAGACGCTGGTGGATGTGCCGATCGATACCGCGGTGAACGACTACGGGGCGATGGCGCTGTTTGGCGAGAAGTATGGCGACCGGGTGCGGGTGGTGCGGATCGGCGAGTTTTCGGTGGAGCTGTGCGGCGGCACGCATGCGCAGGCGACGGGCGAGATCGGGCTGATCAAGCTGGTGGGTGAGAGCTCGGTGGCGAGCGGCGTCAGGCGCGTCGAGGCGGTCTCGGGCACGGGGGCGCTGGAGGAGTTTCGACGGGACTTTGAGGTCGCGCGGGTGGTCCCGGGCGGCGCTGGAACGCTCAGGGCGAGGCTTGAGGCCGATGAGGACGAGATCCGGAAGCTGCGGCGGGAGCTGGATGCGCTGCGGCTGAAGGCGGCTTCGGCTTCGGTGGCGGATGCGTCGGCGAGTGCCGTTGAGGTGAAGGGCGTGAAGGTGCTCGCGCAGCGTGTCGACGGTGTCGATAAGGCGCAGATGCGCGCACTGGTGGATCAGCTGCGCGGAAAGCTTGGGTCAGGGGTTGTGGTCCTTGGCACGGCTTCTGACGGCAAAGTCACACTCATTGTGGGCGTGACCAGGGATCTGACCGGGCGGGTGCAGGCGGGGAAGTTGGTTGGGCTGCTGGCCGGGCTGGTCGGCGGCAAGGGTGGCGGTCGGCCGGATCTGGCGGAGGCCGGCGGAAGTGATGTTGGAGCTTTGGATGGAGCGCTCGGGAAGGCTGCGGAACTTGTGGGTGGGTTGTTGGGTTAGAGGCAACAGCAAGGGCAAGTTCGCCCTGACGCCGGGCGGGCGCCACTTCGTGGGGTGTTGGACGCTTCGCGTGTTTTCAGTTGCAATGTGGTGATCAGGGAGAAGAACTTTGGACGTACATGCGCCGCATCAGCCGATTCATGGATGGAAAGACTTCTGGATTCATCTGGTGACGATCACCATCGGGTTGCTGATCGCGGTGGGGATTGAGGGCCTGGTGGAGCGGTATCACGAGCACACGCTGGTGAAAGAAGCGCGTGCGACGATGCGCGAGGAGATCGCCGGCAATGCCGAGACGATGAAAGGCGCGACCGCCACGATCGCCGAGGAGCGGCGAACCCTTGTTGAGGATATGAAGCTGCTGACGCATGTCGCCGAGCATCCGGAGGACAGGGAGGCGCAGAAGGCTCATTTGAGTACGGATTTCAATATGGTCGGGCTGAATGATACGGCGTGGCGGACCGCGCAGGCGACTGGGGCGCTCTCGTACATGCCGTATGCGGAGGCGCAGGAGTACGCGAATCTGTATGGGCTGCAGACGAGCTTTGTGTCACAGCAGGAGAAGATCCTCGAGGATTATTCCCGCTTGATGGGAGTGGTCGCGGGAATCGGCGGAGACGAGAAGGACGACACTACGCCGGAGCAGGCGCGCCTGATGCTGGGGCAGCTGGGCACATGGCACGCGCACCTGCTCTGGCTGGAGCTGGCGGCGAGGGTAAGCGCGGACAACGATGCCGCGTTCCTCAAGGGCGAGCCCGGGCCGCGTTCGGCGAGCATCCATGAGGGCAACTGATCGCAGGAGGTATTGGGGGTATTCGGGGTGGTGCGGATGGTGGTTGCGGGTGCGCGGGATGAGGGCGGGGAACTTAAGATCGTGGTGTGATGGGCTTTTCCGGTGCAAAGCGCGTGGGTTGGCGGAGGTGGGGTCTTTGCTGTGCCCTGGGAGTGGCTGGATGGGGTGCGGTCTCCCCTTCGAACGCGCAGGTGAAGTCGAAACACATGGCGGGAGCGGTTTCCTCGTGGGAACGTGCGGAGAACGTGCGGGAAGTGTTTGAGTCAGAGCCGGCCGGGACGCATACGAAGGCGGAGTACGGGCGGGTGCTGGACGGATTTCGGGCGGTGTATCACGGCGACCCGCGCGATGTGCATGCGGCGGATGCGGTGTACGCCGTGGCGCAGTTGCTTGAGGAGCAGGGGCGCGAGCTGGGCGATGCGGGCAGCCTGAAGGGTGCGGCGGGGCAGCTTGCGTTTTTGCGGGCGCAGTATCCGGAGAGCCGGGCGGCCCGGATGGCGGCGGCAAAGGTCGCTTCCCCTCCTCGTGATGAGAATGGGGTGAATGGGGCATCCGATTTCGCGGGCGGGACAAAGAGAGCGGAGCCGGCGGCGCAGGGTTTGGCGCTGACGGAGGCGAATGCCCGGGCGGTGGAGGGTGGCGCCGGTGGCCTGGTCAGACCAGGAACAGAAGCGGATTCCTCCGCCGCGCTGCGGAGGGACGACAAGGCTGCGCTGCGGAATGACCACGAGAAGGATGGAAACGCCGAAGCGGAGCGGCTCGAGCGGGAAGTTCGGGCGTCTGCCGCGAAGTCTTCCGCACCCGCTGCGGCGCTGCGGGTGGATCGCGCCACGCCGGCGGGGCAGATGGCGGTGGTGACGGGGATCCGGCACTGGTCGACGCCGACGTATACGCGGGTAGCGATCGATCTGGGCAGCGAGGTGACGTTTCAGGCGGCGCGGGTGCCGAATCCTGACCGGATCTACTTCGATCTGCATGGGGCGAAGCTGGGACCGGAGCTGGTGGGGAAGAGCTTTACGGTGACGGATGACGGGTTTCTGAAGCGGATTCGAGCGGCGCAGGCGGGGCCGGATGTGACCCGGGTGGTACTGGATGTGAATGAGGTGACGGAGTACTCGGCGTTTCTGCTGCCGAATCCTACCCGGCTGATCATCGACATTCATGGAGCGAAGAAGAGAGACGCCGCGGGCGGAGATGAGGAGGTCGCGGCAGCGGCGGCGCCGGGGAGTGTGGCGCCTGCTCCGCCGCCGGTGGGTGTGGCGGATGCGGCGCGGGCGAGCGCGGCGGCGAACAGCTCGGGGCTGCCGGCGATGGCGCCTACGGATGGCGGGATGGCGGTGCGGCCTCTGTCGGGGGTAGCGGCGGGAGCAAAGACAACTGCAGACCCCTCCGGTGCGCTGCGGAGTGACAACTCAGAAGGGAATCAGAACGGGCGGACTCTGGGCGACGGCACCCGTTCCAGACGTGAGGCATCCGGGGTGCGGGCGCAGCCTAAGCCGGTACCGGAGAGTGTCGCGGTAAGAAGTCCGGCGGCTTCGGCGACGGAGGTGGCGGCGGTGAGCGAGGCTCCGGGCAGGGTGGTGGCGACGCCACTGCCGACGTCGGGGCCGATCGTGAGTTCGGTTCCGGTGGCGAAGGATGTGACGCTGGGGGCGGGTTCGACCTCGAATGCAACCGGCAGGCGCAGGAAGAGCAGGGCGGCGGCGGCGACGGCGATGCCGGACGATGCGGCCCCGGCGAAGGCGGCGGAGAAGACGGCGGATGGCGAGACCAGCCTGATTCGGGCGCTGGGGCTGCGGATCGGGCGGATCGTGATCGACGCCGGGCACGGCGGGCACGACTCGGGAACGCTAGGCGCGGACGGGATCGAAGAGAAGGACGTGGTGCTGGATGTGGCGCTGCGGGTCGGCAAGCTGCTGCATGACCGGACGGGCGCGGAGATTATCTATACGCGGTCGGACGACACGTTTATTCCGCTGGAGACGCGGACGGCGATCGCGAACAAGGCGCAGGCGGATCTGTTTTTATCGATCCATGCGAACAGCTCGCCGGACCCGAGCGCGCGCGGGGTGGAGACGTTCTATCTAAACTTCACGTCGGACCCGACCGCGCTCGATGTGGCGGCGCGCGAGAATGCGGTGGGTGGGCAGGGAGTGCATGAGCTGAGCGATCTGGTGAAGAAGATCGCGCTGAAGGACAAGATCGCGGAGTCGCGGGAGTTTGCGACGGATGTGGAAGCCTCGCTGTACGGCGGGTTGACGAAGGGTCAGCCCGGCTTGAAGGACCGCGGGGTGAAGAAGGCGCCGTTCGTGGTGCTGATCGGGGCGAATATGCCTTCGATTCTGGCGGAGATCTCGTTTGTGACCAACCCGACCGATGCCGATGAGCTGCGGACGCCGGAGTATCGGGAGCGCGTGGCGGAGAGCCTGTACGCGGGCGTGGCGAAGTACGAGGCCGGACTGGCGGGGGCGAGGGGTGGAGCTCCGGTGGTGCGGGCTGCCGCGCGGTAAGCCGTCGCGGCGTTGCACGGAGGAACACGGATCAGAGGCAGCACAGGGGTTTCGGTTACGTTGCGGGGCCGGTGGTAGTCTCACCCTGATGGGGTTTGCGATGAAGGTACCTGGGGTGATTTCGGCTGTTGTGGCGGCGTTTCTGGCGCTTCCGCTGATGTCTGGCGTGTGGGCGCAGACGGCGGTGGCTCCGGCGACGAGCGGGCCGGCGACGAGGCTGGTAGAGCCGCCGGCTCCGCTGCTGCCGACGAATACTGAGTTTGTGCCGGGCGGGAGCGCGGGCGGGCAGTGGGCGGAGCCGCAGCCGATCGAAGCGATTTTGAAAGAGGACGGGGCGGTTCGCCGCGACAGCCGTGCGATGCAGAGTTCGGCGGCAAAGCCGGGTGGTCTGGTTGGCGATCAGGCTGGCGATCTGGTTGGAGATCTGGGCGGGGTGCAGGCATTTCAGTTCGGCGATGTGACGGGTGCCGAGGCAGCTTATACGGCTTTGCGGCAGGGTGGGCATGCGCTGCGGGCGGAGTTGCCGGGCGTGCAGGAGACAGCGATGCCCGGCGGCGACACACTGGTGCTGAGCGGGGTCACGGTGCTGCGCTTCATGAAGGTGCGCGAGGTGACGGCTGCGCTGAAGGTGCTCGAGCCGGGGCTGCCGAAGGCAATGGGGCGACGCGCCATCGCTCCTCTGCTGCCGACGCTGTTCCCGGCGAATGGACTGGACGCGGGCAGCATGCGCTATGCGCTGGGGCCGGTGGGCTACCAGGCGATGGATGGGCGGCTGCCGGCGGAGATTCTCGGCTGGGACAAGAGCGCGGAGGTGGCCTCGGCGAACTATGGCGGGCGCGGCGGGCATGGCACGCTGACGCTGTATCTATATCCCACGCCGGAGATCGCGGGGATCGTGGGGCGCCAGATCGAGCAGGGGATCAACCAGAAGGGGCCGGCGAGCTTTGGGACGGTGAAGCTGAAGCGCATCGGGCCGCTGGTGGCGATGACCTCCGGCGGGTGGACGGCGGCGCAGGCGCAGGCGCTGGTGGATGCGGTGAGCCTGCATCAGGAGGTGACGTTCCAGAAGCCGATTCCGCCGGAGTTCCATGCCGAGATTCGGAAGACGGTGTCGCTGATGCAGGGGATCGCGATCTTTACCGGCGTGCTGATCCTGGCGGCGCTGGTGATCGGGCTGTTCCTGGGCGGGGGACGGGCGGCGATCCGGGTGATGCAGGGCAAGTCGGCGGCGAGCGAGCCGGAGTTTCTGACGATCGACCTGAGCGGGCGTCCGGAGCCGTTGAAGCCTTCGCATCCGGAGTGAACCGCCGGCAGCTGCGGAGTTTGCGGAGGGTGCACAAGCATTGGTGCAACGGCCGGCCTAAACCTAACATTCGCAGCGGGTTGAGACTGCTTCCGGGGACACGAGAGTGAATGAAAAGCGAAGCCATGTTCGGCTTCGAGGGGCGGGGATCAAGGAGTAAGTGCTTGATGTGAAAAGAGTTGCATGCGGGAGCTTTTCACCTTGACACCCGGGATGGCGGACCATAGTATTTCGCCAGAAAGTTCCGATGGCTTTGCCTCCGTTGGAACTATTCTCCCAAGAAGAGGCCGCCCTGTTGCCGGGCGGCCTCTTCGTCGTTTCCGCGGCTGGGCTTTGCGGGAAGGCGTGTGTGCCGCTAGAATGATGGGGCAGGCCGATGTAGCTCAGCTGGTAGAGCAACTGATTCGTAATCAGTAGGTCAGCGGTTCAAATCCGCTCATCGGCTCCAGTCTTTCTCTTCTCTTACAAGCTGATGTGGACAGGGATCGCGGATGTACTGGATTTGGTACGCGAAATCCACGCAAATCTGCGTTTTCCGGGATTCACGGGCTTGAACGACGCGGCCTGGCACCGCATACTCCGAGATGAGCGGAGCCCAGTTGGGGGCGAGCCGCCCAACCGAGCGCGACCCGAGCCTGAACCGAGAGTCCCCCGTGACCCGATACACCCGTCAGGACGTACTCCGCATCCTGCTGCTGAAGAACTCGCAACTGATGGCGTGGGAACGCGAGCATCTGATTCCGACGCTGGGCGAGGGAGATCTGTATTCGTTCGAGCATCTGAGCCGGATCCGCGCGCTGCGGGAGATGAAGCATAAGCGCATGTCGGCGCGCGGGATTCGCCGGCATGTGGACGCGATGCAGCGCGTGGCGGGCATGCGCAACCCGCTGGCGGAGACCAGCGCGGTGCGCAGCGGCGGACGCATCGCCTTCCGGCATGCGGGCGCGCTGGTGGACCCGATGACGCAGCAGCTTGCATTCGATTTCGCGACCGGGAACGGATGTCCGCTGCACGTGGTGCCGCACGATGGTGCCGGAGCGCAGTACGCGGCGGCGCGGGTGCAGGAGATGTTCGTGCGCGCGGTACAGCTGGAAGAGAACCCGACGAAGCTGGCCGAGGCGATCGCGACGTATGAGGAGATTTTGCTGGAGCGGCCGGACCATGCGCCGGCCTGCATCAACCTGGGAACCATCTTCTACAACCAGCGCGAGTTTCGGCGGGCCGAGGAGCTGTACCGGCGCGCGACCGAAGCGGATCCGGAGTATGCGCTGGCGTTCTTCGATCTGGGCAACGTGCTGGACGAGCAGCAGCGTCTGCCGGACGCGATCGCGGCATATGCGCGGGCGATCGAGCTGGTTCCGCAGTATGCGGACGCCCACTACAACCTCGCGCTGGCATTTGAGCGGCAGGGCGAACGGCGGCGCGCGCTGCGGCACTGGATGGCGTATGTGCGGCTGGACCCGGCAGGCCCGTGGGGGGCGCACGCGAAGGGCCAGGCGCGGAAGATTCTGGGGCTGGAGAAGCTGCGGATCGTGACGCGGAGCGGACGGCGGGTTTCGGCGTAGACGGCTCCGCGGCAGAAGAAAGCTGCGATGCTCGGCAGACCTTGAAGAAGAATGCCGACGGCGGCCTTAACGCGGATGTTCACGGGTTGAGAGCAACGTCGAGCCGACCCGTGGAGATCCGCGTAGAGATCCGCGTGGAGATTCTTATCCGCAGTCATGATTAAGATTGCAATGTGATATCACTTTGCTATTATCAGTGGCATTGAGGTGATGTCATGTCTGCTGCGGCGAACGAACAATATGGGTTGAGTCGGGAGAGGGTCGTGGGGGCGGCGAACGGGTGGGCGGTGCTGGTGCCGCTGCTGGCGCTGATGGTGGCGGAGATCCTGTGGCTGGTGCTGACGCAGCCGCAGGGGTTGCGGGTGCTGTGGGTGGTGCTGGCGCTGGTGCTGGAGGGACTCTCGCTGAACGGGCTGTTTACGCTGCAGCCGAATGAGGCGCGGGTGCTGGTGCTGTTCGGGGCGTACCACGGGACGGTGCGGCGGAGCGGGTTCTGGTGGGCAAATCCGCTGTATGCGGGCAGCGGGCTGAACGGGCTGCAGGCGGCCGGCGTTGCGAATGCGCGTCTGCGGGTGCAGCAGCCTTCGCCGGGAACGCGGACGAGTGGGCGCAACAAGGTCTCGATGCGGGCGCGGACGCTGAACGGAAATCCGCTGAAGGTGAACGACAAGCGCGGCAATCCGATTGAGATTGCGGCGGTGGTGGTGTGGCGGGTGGAGGATACGGCGCAGGCGCTGTTCGACGTGGACGACTACGAGAACTATGTCGCGGTGCAGAGCGAGACGGCGCTGCGGCACATTGCGAATCTGTACTCGTACGACGACGGCGAGGGTGCGGAGACGACGCTGCGGACGAACGTGGATGAGGTCTCGGAGGCGCTGCGGCGGGAGCTGTGCGAGCGGCTGGCGAAGGCGGGCGTGGTGGTGGACGAGGCGCGGTTGAGTCATCTGGCGTATGCGCCGGAGATTGCGCAGGTGATGCTGCGGCGGCAGCAGGCGGATGCGGTCATCGCGGCGCGGGCGCGGATTGTTGAGGGTGCGGTGGGCATGGTGGAGATGGCGCTGCATGAGCTGGCGGCCAAGGGCGTGGTGACGCTCGAGGACGAGCGGCGGGCGTCGATGGTGAGCAATCTGATGGTGGTGCTCTGCAGCGAGAGCGAGGTGCATCCGGTGGTGAACACGGGCACGCTGTACAGCTAGAGCGGGGGCGAGGTTGGGGGCGAAGGAGCGGAAGGCGTTTCTGATGCGGATCGACCCGGCGCTGTGGGCGGAGCTCGAGCGCTGGGCGGCGGAGGAGCTGCGCAGCGTGAACGGGCAGGTGGAGATGATTCTGAAGCAGGCGGTGGCGAAGCGGAAGGGGAAGGCTGACCTCAGCACTGCGGATAAGTGACAGAGGTACCTCGGTCCCGAGCAGGTCAGTGAGATGATTCTGCACTTGAGCGACCCGGAACAAGCTGATCTGTAGCGAGGAACCGAGGTCAGCGAGCAGGTCGATGTCGGATTCCGGTTCGGCGTCGCCCCTCGCAACGGAGCCGAAGAGGCGCAGGTGGGCGAGGCCGGGTTCCCTTGAGTTCGGGCTCGTGTTCGTGCAGCGTCTGGAGAATGCGTCCTTATCCACGGCTCTTCCCTGATCTGATTGGTTTTACGGCTGGGTGGACGGGGCGATGAAGAAAGGCGGCATTGGCGAGCGATGGGCGGTGTTTGGAGCGTGGGGGGAAGTCCGTTAGCCTGTGAAGGGTGTCACCTTTGACGGGCGCTGCCGGACCTCTCCTCCATGCAACGGTTTTCTTCGTATCGGGATTTTGACTGGACGCTGCTGTCGCTGATCGGGCTGCTGTCGATCTTCAGCGTGCTGGAGATTCGTTCGGCGACGGCGATGACGAAGTTCCACGGGTTCGATCACAAGCAGATTCTGTTTCTGCTGAGCGGGCTGGCTTTGATGTTTGTGGTCTCGCTGTTCGATTACCACAGCCTGCTGGACATCAGTACGTGGGCGTATGCCGTTTCGCTGGTGGCGCTGGTGGCGGTGAAGGTGGTGGGGACGAAGGTGCTGGGAGCGCGGCGCTGGATCAAGCTGCCGGGCGGCATCCACTTCCAGCCGTCGGAGTGGGTGAAGCTGATCCTGATTCTGGCGGTGGCGCGCTACTTCTGGGCGCGGGCCGGGCGCGAGCTGACGTGGGGGGACATCTTCAAGGCGTTCGCGCTGGTGGGCGTGCCGATGCTGCTGGTGCTCTCGCAGCCGGACCTAGGCACCGCGCTGACGTACAGCCCGGTGCTGCTGGCGGGCCTGTTTCTGGGCGGCATCAGCTTTCGTCAGGCGGCGATTCTGATTGTCTGCTTCGGGGTGCTGGGGACGGCGGTGATCAAGTCGGGCAAGGTGCTGAAGCCGTACCAGGTGGCGCGGCTGACCAGCTTTATGAACCCGGATAACGATCCAAAGGGCTCGGGCTATCAGATCCGGCAGTCGAAGATCGCGGTGGGTTCGGGCGGAATCTGGGGCAAGGGGACGAACCGGGGGACGCAGACGCAGGGTGATTTCCTGCCGATTCCCTATACGGACTTCATCTTCGCGGCGCTGAGCGAGGAGCACGGGTTTATCGGCGCGGTGGTGGTGTTGTTGCTGTACTTCCTGATTTTGATGCGGCTGATCCAGAACGCGCAAACGGCGAAGGACCTGCCCGGGAGCCTGATCGTGACGGGCATCGTGGCGGTGATCGTATTTCAGATTGCGGTGAATGTGGGGATGGTGGTGGGGCTGATGCCGGTGACGGGGATTCCGCTGCCGCTGCTGAGTTATGGCGGGTCGTCGGTGATCTTTACGTTTGTGGCACTGGGGATTGTGATGAACATCCGGATGCGCCGCTTTGTGAACTAGCGGCGATGCGTTCGCGGCGGCGGGGCGACGTGGTCGATGATCGGGTACAATGTTCGCAGGCCACGCACGCCTGCGGATTGCGCAGAGTCGGTGCAGGCCGGGTTGGACCCGATCGGCCGGATGCCGGTTGGCGCAGGAAATCCGATGTGCGCAGGAATCCGACGGGCTTTGCGCGAGCGTCGCGCAGGCGGTCGGCGAGCGAGTTTCTCAGCACTTTTTTGAGAAGTTTAGACCTTACAGATAAGGCCGGCCGGCCGAGAGTTCGACTCCAGAGGGCCGGACAGGATTGGGAATGAATGCACCCGGAAGGCTAACGGCCCCGCCTCACGCAGAGGTTGTTCTGGTCACCTTCACGGCTTGCGTTTCACGGTTGTTTCATTGTTCCGCGGTATCGAGTCGCTCTGCAGGACCCTGCGTTCCGGAGTTGGGAGCGTGAGGGGCGAACTGTCTCCGGGGAAGAATCCGGGCTTCGCAGGAGTGTTCGTGGCCGCAACCGTTGTGTTTCCACGCCTGCCCGCACCGATGGTGAGCTAGCAGACCAGCTCCCGAACTTTCGCTGTGCCTGCCTGCTTCGCGCCTCCCTGAGGGGAGGGTGAAGCGGAAAGAGCAGAAGAGCATGTCGAAAGAGATTTATATCTCGTCTACGCCGCACGAAACGCGGCTTGCCATTGTGGAAGACGAAGGTCTCGCGGAGATTTACTACGAACGCGAGAACGAATATACGCTGGCCGGATCGATCTACAACGGGCGTGTGACGCGTGTGCTTCCGGGCATGCAGTCGGCGTTCGTGGAGATCGGGCTCGAGCGCGATGCGTTCCTGTACATCACGGATTTTCTGGAAGAGACCGAGGATGAGGATGCGACGGACCTCGATGCGTCGGCGGGAAATACCGGTGCGGAGCGTGGCGGGTCTGAGCGGGGCGGGGCTGAACGCAGTGGTTCGGAGCGGGGCGGGGGAGAACGGGATCGCGGAGGACGTGGCGAAGGCCGAGGGCGGGACCGCAGCGGACGGGATCGCGGCGACCGGGATCGCGGCGACCGGGGACCGCGGCCTGAAGGCCAGCGAACGGATGGGCAACGAGCAGCGGAGCCGAGCGATGCGGAGCTGTTTCAGGCGGCGATAGCCGGGCTGGAAGCGCCCAGGACGATTGAAGGGCAGCGTTTTCCGGAGCGGACCGGAGAGCGGAGTGGCGACCGGGGACGCAGGCCGGAGAGCGCGCCGGTGCCGGAGATCGCGAGCGCGGAGGGGATCGACATTTCTGCTGCCGGCAGCGACGAGATTGGCGAAGGGCAGCCGGGCGCCGAAGGCAGCCGGCGCTGGCGTGGGCGACGCGGACGGCGCGGACGGGGTGGCCGGGCGGGCGTGCAGGGTACGGCGCGGGAGCAGGCTGCGGATGCGGCGGTTGAGACGCCTTCCGAAGCGCAGAACGCGGGTTCGCTTGAGCCGGAGTTGGTCGAGGCGGACGAGCCGCTGAACCTGGAGGCGGTGGCGGAGACGCTGCCGACCGAAGTGGAGCGGCGCGAGTTTCGCCAGCGCGCAGTGGAAGCGCCGGAGCGTGAGGCACAGCAGCCGCGCGAACCCCAGGCGGGAACTCAGCCGGCGGATTCCGGGCGGCAGGAGCGCGGCGGGCGCGATCGTGGCGATCGTGGCGGGCGGGATGGCCGTGGCGGACGGGATCGCGACGGCAGGGGCGGCGGGCGGGATGCAGGCGGGCGCGGCGGCGAACGTGGACCGCAGCGGGTTCCGCGCGGGTTTGCGCCGGCGGCCGAGCGCTATGGCGCCCCGGCGTACGGCGAGGAAGTGCAGTCCGAGACCCCGGTTGAGCCGATCATCCTGCCGGGCGAGTCGCTTTCGAAGTATCGCGCGGGCGGCCATGAGGCGGCTGCCGAGGTGAAGGCGGCGACGCCGGCAGTGGATACGTTCGTGGCGGAGGGATGGGACGGCGGGTTCGTGCTGCCGGGCGAGACGCTGCGGCGTCGCGACACCCCGCCTGCCTTGCGCCATGACAGCTTGCCGGCGGGCCGGAGCGACAGCCCGCGCGGCGGGCGGGATCGTGAGGGTGGACGGGATCGTGGCGGGCGGGACCGTGGAGGACGCGGCGGAGATCGCGGACGCTCTGGAGGCGACCGGCGGCCAGGTACGCCGGCGCAGATCGAGACTGCAAGCGAGGCGGAGATGCTGCCGGTGCAGAGCGCCGAGCCGGCGCCGATGCCGGCTCCGCTGGTTCCCGAACACACGTTTGCCGCGACGTCGGTCGAAACGATGGGGGCGGCGGAGGGTTACACGCCCGCGGCTGAGCCTGCTCTGGAGGCTGATGTCACGGAGACGTATCTTTCGGCTCCGGAGAGTGTTCCGGCAAGCCACCTGGTGACTCCTCTGAACACCACCTCCGTGCCGCCACCGCCGGTTCCGATGGAGAGCGCGCCGGTGGTCGAGCAGGAGTACGAGCCGACCGAGGCTTCGGCGTCCTATCGCATCGATCCGGTGCCGCCGAGTGAGTTCCGCGTGTCGGCGCCGCCCGTGGAGGAGTTTGCGCCGGTCGAGCGGGAGACGGACGAAATCGCGCCGGTTGAGTCGGTTCCGGTGGAGCAGGCGACGGCGACGAAGTTCGATGTGGGTTCGGATCTCTCGGGTTCCAGCCGGCATGCGGCGGAGGGAACCCTTGCCGAGACGCACGATGTGACGACGATCAGCTCGATGGGCGAGATGCACTCCGATGCGGCGCCGGCCGCGGCCGATGAGCATGAGCTGCCCGGGCAGGAGGCTTCCGAGCCGACCGGCATGCGCGCCGATGCGCCGCTAATGCGTGTGCGGGAATTCGTCGAGCCGCTGCATGAGGAGCCGATCACCGAAGATATGGAGTTGGTGTCCGATGCGCCGCACCATCTCTTTGAGCCGGGACAGGGTTTCCTCGAAGAGGAGGAGATGCTGGAGGACGACGACGAGACGCTGCCGACGCTGCAGGCCGGCCACGCGGATATCGAGTTCGGCGAGCAGGAGACCGAGCTGGTTGAGGGAGGCGCGGAGCTGGGCATGATGCTGCGCGAGCGTTTGATTGAGCACCGGACGCGTCCGGGAGCGGCGCTCGACGAAGACGAGGATCTGGATGGGGACTTCGTCGAAGAGGATCAGGACTTTGTCGCGGGCGAGTTCGAGGAAGAGGAGGAAGACGACGAGCCGGGGGAAGAGCGCGCGCTGGATGAGCCGGCGGGCGAGTTCGTGGACCGTGAGCCGATGCACGCGGACCCGGCGGCGAGCGATGAAGCGCGCCGTCCCGCGACCGGTGAGCCGATGCGCCGCGAGGGCGGACGCCGCCGCGGACGGCGGGGCGGAAGCGACCGGGAACGCGGCGGTCTGGACCGGAGCGCGACGGATCGTCCGGCGACGGATCGTCCGGCTGCGGATCGTCCGGCTGCGGATCGGCCGGTGATGGATCGCACGGCTTCGGACCGGAACGGCTTTGAGCGTTCTGATCGGCCCGACCGTTCTGATCGGCCCGAGCGTTCTGAGAGATCCGAGCGTTCTGAGAGATCGGAGCGTTCCGAGAGATCGGAGCGTTCCGATAGATCCGAGCGTTCGGATCGGGAGCGGAGCGGCGCAAGGCGTGAGGGCGGCGGCGGTGGCCATCGCAGCAGCCGGATGTCGATGCAGTCGACCAATCTGCCGGCGATTTCGGACCTGCTGAAGCCGGGGCAGGAGATCCTGGTGCAGATCGCCAAGGAGCCGATCGCGAAGAAGGGTGCGCGGATTACGTCGCATATCGCGCTTCCGGGACGGTTCCTGGTGTTTATGCCGACGGTCTCGCACACGGGCGTCTCGCGCAAGATCGAGTCGGACGGCGAACGCCGGCGGTTGAAGGAGATCCTGCTGAGCGAGCGGGGCGACGCGCAGGGCGGCTTCATCGTCCGGACGGCGGCCGCGGGCGCGAGTGAGGAGGAGCTGCGCAGCGATCTGCGCTTCCTTTTGAATCTCTGGTCGGACATCAAGACACGGTCGGAGTCGTCGAAGTCGCCGGCCTTGATCTATCACGATCTCAACCTGATCGAGCGGGTGCTGCGCGACCAGGTGACGGACAACTTCTCGGCGATCTGGGTGGATTCGGAGACCGAGTACGAGCGGGTGCTGCGCTTCCTGCAGCGGTTCCAGCCGTCGCTGATTCGTCGGGTGAAGCTGTATACGAAGGAGACGCCGCTCTTCGAGCAGTTCGGGATTACGGAAGAGATCAACAAGGCGCTGCGGTCGAAGGTGTGGCTGAAGTCGGGTGGATCGATCGTGATCAATCAGACGGAGGCGCTGGTCGCGATCGACATCAATACCGGCAAGTATGTCGGCAAGACGGCGCGGCTGGAAGACACGATCGTGAAGACGAATCTGGATGCGATCCCGGAGATCGTGCGGCAGATCCGGCTGCGCGATCTGGGCGGCATCATCATCATCGACTTTATCGACATGGATGAGCGCAAGAACCGCAACCGGGTGATGGCGGCGCTCGAGGAAGAGCTGAAGAACGACCGGGCTCCATCGAAGGTGCTGCAGTTCAACGACTTCGGTCTGGTGGCGATCACGCGCAAGCGGGTGAAGCAGTCGCTTGAGCGGACGCTTTCGACGACCTGCGGCGTCTGCCAGGGCACCGGCATGGTGAAGTCGCCGGTAACGGTGTGCAACGACATCTACCTCGAGATGCGGAAGATGGCGAAACACCTGGACCGCGGCGACGTGATGCTGCGGGTGAACCCGGAGGTGGTGAAGCAGTTGAAGGCTCCGGGCACGCACTGGCTGCAGGAGATGGAAGAGATGGTGGGCAAGACGATTCTGGTGAAGTCGGATCCGGCGCTGCATCCGGAGCAGTTCGACATTCACTAGCGTGGTCCGGTCTTGAGGGAAAGGCTCTGGCGGCGCGCTGCGAAGCGTCCGGCAGGGCCTTCGCCTTCGCAGGACCACGCTAATTTTCGAACCGGGCGGTTCTGTTCGGGGGAATGCGTAGACGCTGCCGGAGAAATTCGCGTCATAACCGCAACTGCAGACTTTTGCCGGGGTCTAACGTCAGAGAATCAGGCAATTCAGGGAGTTCAACCAAGATGATTTCGAACCAGTTCCGCGCCTCCACGTTTGCGCTGGCGGCGGCCGCAACGGCCGTCTTCGGCTCCGTCGCAACTTCCCCTCTGCAGGCCCAGCAGGTTCTTTCGACCGATGCGGCTCCGCTGGTGGCGTCCGTTGGCGGCGATCCGATTCCGGCGCTCGATTTTACAAAGTACGTGACCGCAGCGAAGCCGGCGGACGACGCCGATGCGACTGAGTCGAGCTCACAGCCGTCGACCGTTGCGGATGAGCGGCTGAACCTGACGGCGGACCCGACGGGCGCGATGCAGCCTCCGCCGCGCCGTTACGGACGGCCGCGGTACCAGGACAGCTCGCACAATGCGGACGGCTCGAATAAATACACGTTTGAAGGCGCGGTCGGACTGACGTTGCCACTGGGCAATACATACAAGTACTACAACACCAGCTACTCGTTCTCAGTGGGTGGCGGACGCAATTTCAACAAGCACTTCGGCGTGCTGGCGCAGTTCGACTACGATCACTTCGGCATCGGGAAGGCCATCCTCGACGATCAGGCGGCACTTTACATCGGGCCGCCGTGCACGCCCCAGACCGCTCCTGATAATGGTTGCGGAGTTGCGATCGACGGCAACAACCACGTCTGGTCGTTCACGCTGAACCCGACCTATAACTTCTACCAGGGCGACAAGTACGGTGCCTATGCGGTGGTCGGCGTCGGCTTTTACCACAAGGTGACGAACTTCACGACGCCGGAAGAGGCGTCGGACGGGATCTATGAGTATGAAGAGAACGTGAACTTCGATCACTACACCTCGAACGCGGTGGGCTTCAACGGCGGCTTCGGCATTACGTATAAGTTCTCGCGCTTCGCGGATGAGCGTTTCTTCATAGAAGCGCGCTATGTGTTCGTGGACAATTCGCAGCGTCAGGGCTACACGTACGCCAATACCTACGGTACGACTACTCCTGTGACTCTGACCGGAAGCAGCAACAACGACGCGTTCCCGGCCAACAGCAACCGGACGACCTATGTGCCGGTGCGGGTGGGCGTGCGCTTCTAAGCTGAGAGAGCAGAGACGAAGAGGCCCGGCTCTCAGCCGGGCCTCTTTGCGTGTGTCACCGGGTTCGCCAGGGTTGATGACACGCACGCCCGCAGCAACGAAGAGTCCTTAAGAAA
>CAXTVJ010000025.1:0-15972 GCA_964247715.1 uncultured Acidobacteriaceae bacterium
TGCGTGCTACTTTCAGAGGCATGGTCCTTCGTCCGTCTCCCGCAACCATCGCGGCGTCTCTGCTCATGCTCGCTCTTCCCCTTCTCTCTGCCCAATCCGGCCAGCCCGCTCCCATGACGCCGCTGGCGCATCCCGACCCGCGCCTGGCGGAGATCCACGCGCGCATGGGCCACATCACCGCCCCCGGCATGGTGGCCATCTCGCCCGACGGCACGCTGATCGCCTACACCCTGCGCGGCCCGCACGGTTCGGCCATTCACCTGATGGCTTACCCCGCCGCCAGCTCCGCAACCGGGAAGCTGGTCACGGTTCCCGGCGCCGCAGACTGCGCAAGCACCGCACCGGTCTGGTCGCCCGACTCGCAAACTCTGGCCTTCACCTCCAACTGCACCGGAGACAAGGCACATCCCGATCAGGAGCAGATCTTTCTCTACTCCCGCGCAAGTGGCCAGACAAAGCAGCTGACTCACGTGACTGGCCTCTTCGACCAAGCAGCTTTTTCCCCGAGTGGAAAGGCTCTCGCCTTTCTCTTCGTTGAAAACGCCACCCGCTCCGCCGGCGCACTCGCCGCGATGAAGCCCTGGTCGGGCGTGGTCGGCGAGGACAACGTCGAGATCCAGCGCCTCTACTCGGTCTCGACCGCCACCGGCGAAGGCGGCTTCGTCTCTCCTGCCGGCCTGCACGTCTATGAGTTCGACTGGTCCCCCGTCGCGCCCGAGTTCACCTACATCGCCGCCAACCCGCCCGGCGAAAACAACTGGTGGGTCGCAAAACTGTACCTGCAGCACCAAGACACCACGCCCCGCGTCGTCTTTGACCCCAACACCACCACAACCGCCCTCCACGGCCTGCAGATCGCGGTCCCGCGCTTCTCCCCCGACGGCACCCGCATCGCCTTCATCGGCGGCCTCATGTCGGACCAGGGCTCGACCGGAGGCGATCTCTGGGTGGTGCCCGCGAAGAGCGGCGATCCTGTCGACGTCACCCCCGGCATCGACGGCTCACCCACCTGGGAGGCATGGCTGAACGACAATCGCATCGGCTTCCTCGAAGATTTCCATGGACGCACCATCGCGCCCGACTACGATGTGGCGAAGCGCGCACTCATCCCCGGCTCCACCCTCGACTTCGGCGAAGTCACCATCTCCGGCGGACCCATCAAGGACGCGATCAGCGTCTCCAATAAGGGTATCTTCGCCTTCGTCGAGTCCGGCCACGCTCAGGCGCCCGAGATCTTCGCCGGCCCCGGCGACCACCTCGCCGACGTCACCCACTTCAACGACGGCCAGAAGCCGCCCACCCGCACCGAGTCGCTCGAGTGGACCAGCGACAGCTTCCACGTGCAGGGCTGGCTCACCTACCCCGCCAACTACGATCCGGCAAAGAAGTACCCGCTGCTGGTGCAGGTGCATGGCGGCCCGTCGGCGTCGGTGGGCTCACGCTGGGGCGGCTCGGTGTGGCCGGAGCTGGGGTACTTCGTGCTGCAGCCCAATCCGCGCGGGTCGTTCGGGCAGGGAGAGGCCTTTACCGCGGCCAACCGGAAGGACTTTGGCTACGGCGACCTCCGCGACATCCTCGCGGGCATGGACGCGGTCGAGCGCAAGGTCTCCATCGACAAGAATCGCGAGGGCCTGACAGGGTGGAGCTACGGCGGTTTCATGACTATGTTCGCCGTCACCCAGACCCATCGCTTCAAGGCCGCTGTCGCCGGCGCGGGCGTCTCCGACTGGCTCAGCTACTACGGCGAAAACTCGATCGATCAGTGGATGGTCCCGTTCTTCGGCCACACCGTCTACGACGATCCGGCGATCTACGCCAAATCCTCCGCGATCGACTTCATCAAGAACGTCACCACGCCGACGCTGGTCGTGGTCGGCGACCGCGACGGCGAGTGCCCGGCCCCGCAATCGTTTGAGTTCTGGCACGCCCTGCGCGCCGAGGGCGTCAAAACCCAGCTCGTCGTCTTTCCCAACGAAGGCCACCACTTCGTCGATCCCGCCCACGTACGCGATCTCGAGGCGCGTGAAGTGGCATGGTTCGCCGAGTACATGCCCGCGAAATAGATCGAAGTCGGAGCGCGGCAGCAACTCTGCCGCGCCCCCGGACTCCTGAAAGTAGAGAGTGTGGACGTTTGCGCGGTAACGAGCGTCGCGTCTGGCCGTCCAACCGGTATCCACGCCTCCGTCCTTATTTGCCCTCCTCCGGGCAAACTCTTAGACTGAAGCCTGGCTAAATCCTTACAACTCCGGATTTCACATTTACCAGCACCATGTACCGTCCGCCCGCCCGGCATCTCAACCGGTCCGGCGCGCACGGGGAGGTTTCGAAGCTTGATGCGTCGGTTCGTACTCGCGGCACTCCTGTTCCTGTTCGCCCTTCCCTTCGGCGCCTCCATCTCCGGCTGCGGCAAAGGCGCGACGATCACCTACTGCAACGGAGCCGATTACGGTCCGCAGTTAGGCCAGACGACGGAACTCAACCTCGGGCCGCGCCTGACCGGTATCTCGCTCAACGAAGGCGCCATCGGCAGCATCGCCGCCCCGACCGCCACCGATTGCCGCGGCAACGCGTCGAGCGGCGGCACCCTCGTCTATGCCACCTCCAACCGCAGCATCGTCGACATCAATCCGGCTACGGGCGCCAACGGTCTGTGCGCGGGCACGTGGAACCGCAATACCGGCGCGGGTATCGCCAACTACACCATCTGCACGCCGAACAATGTCGAAGGGGTCGCGCAGATTACCGCCAGCGCCAACGGCGTGGTCTCCAATCCCATCAACATCTATGTCCATCCGGTGGTGACCAGCATCGTGCTGGGAACCCCATCGGTCGATTGCGCGGCCGATCCCGCCAGCAACTGCTACAACCTCAACACCGAGGTCTGTGACGGCGGTATCTACACATCGGGTGTTCCCTATAGCGCGACAAGCTGCATCTCGCAGGGCACGGCGGCCCAGCTGGCGGCGCGGGTCTACGGCGGAACCGGCAGCGCTCAGGCCAACATCAGCTGCCAGGTGGGCCCGCTCACGTTCACGCCGGTCAACGGCGCGGTCGTCACGGTCGCAACCAACGGCGTCGCGACGGCCACCCAGCCGGGGTCGACCATCATTTCGGTCGGCAACTCGCAGGCCTCGTCCAGCGCGGGCTCCTTCTCCACCTGCCCGCCGCAGAGCATCGTGTTGTCGCCCTTTGGGTCTACCACGGCACCCACCGCGCCCATTACCGTGCCGCAGAACGTAAGCGAGCCACTGGTCGTCACCGTCACCGACACCAACAAAAACCCGATGACCAACCTTACGCTGACCTATCTGTCGACCACCCCGGTTACCATCCCGACCACCTCGAACGATGTGGTTCCGGCCTTTCCGGGTGCCGCGACGATCACCGCGATCTGCCAGCCGCCAACCTGCAACTATTCGCCGGAGGACCTGATCGGACAGTTCGGCAACGGCCTGCCGGTGCTCTCCAACCCGGTCCAGGTCATCGCGACCGGCACCACCAGCGCGACCTCCCTCTATGTGGCGTCCACCAACTCACAGTATCTGCTTCCGGTGAACACCAACGTCAACACGCAGGCCTCGGCGGTCCGCCTGCCGTATGCACCAAATTCCATGGTGCTTTCCGAGGACGGTACGACCCTGTACATGGGAACGTCGAACGAGATTATGGTGGTCAGCACCTCCACCAATGCACTCAGCCGTCAGGACACCACCGTCTCCGGCAACGTCCTCTCCGTCTCACCGAATAACGGGACCGTGGTCGTCACCGATCCCGTCCGGCAGCTCGTCTATCTCTACAACTCCACCGGCGGCATCAGCACGGAGTACGGCGGCGTGGCCGAGCGCGCCATCTGGAGCCCGGACAGCTCGACCGTCTACATCCCGACCACCGACGGACGCATGCTGGTGCACTCCACCTTCACAGGCTGGACGGCGGTCGCGCTCAACGAGCCGGCTAACGATATCGCCCTCACGGTGCCGCAGGCCGGCGTCTACCTCGCCGCGAATCCGGTCGAGATATACACCAACTGCCCCGCCGTCAGCGCCGCCGGGATCCAGAACTATCCCCCCGCCGGGCTCGTCGGAGGCACCAACGCCAGCAACATCGCACCCACCAACGACGGCCTGCATATGCTTACCGCCGACTACACCCTCGCGACGACCGCCGGCGGCACCGCGACCGGCACATTCACCGACATCGGCGTGACCCCCTCCACCGGCTCCTGTCCGTTTGCCTTTACGAGCACGCCCAGGGCGCCGCTTCCGCTGACCGGCGTTTCGCTGGTGCCGCAGATCGCGACCGACGGCAGCACCGTCAACACCAACACCGACCCGATCACCGGCATCCTGCCCACGTCGGACTCAGCCTTCGCCTTTGTCACCTATGCGGGGACCGGCGGGGTCGTTCCGCAGTATGTGCCCTCCAGCGGCACGCTCACCAACATTCCCCTGCAGACCACCGCCGCCGGCGTGCCCACCGCACCCGTGGCCGGGGTGGTCTCCTCCGATAACCAGACGCTCTACGTGGGCACCGGCGGCGACAACCTCGTGCACGTGCTTCAGCGCGGAACCAACGGTTTCAGCGACAGCGGTACCCCGCTCATCCCGGCGCTGCCCAGCTTCTCAGGCAGCGGTTTTGCCCTCCCCAATCTCATCGCTCAGCACCCCATCAAGGCGAACTCCTGAGAGCCGTACCGTCCGCAACAGCAAAGGCCCTCTCTTCGGAGAGGGCTTTTCGTTCGTAGAGTCTGCGCCCCAACGTCGCGCGCCCTCGGGATTCAGTGCCAAAGGCGCGCTTCAAACCAGCTCGGGGCGTTGCCCCGGGAAGGCGCGCCGCTCAGCCGAAGCGCGCCTTCAGCAGGTCGCGGCCGACCGCATCCAGCACGCCATTCAGGAACGGTACGGACTCCGGCGCGGCATAGCGCCGGGCGACCTCCAGACTTTCGTTGATCACGATCGCGGCCGGCGTCTTCGGGAATCCCAGCATCTCGGCGATCGCCGAACGCAGCAGCGATCGATCCACCACCGGCATGCGCTCCAGACGCCAGTTCTGCGAGTGTGTCTGGATCAACGCGTCGATCTCCGGTTGACGTGCCGTGGCAATGCGGTAGAGATCGTCCGCAAAGCCGCGGGTCTCGTCGTCCACATCCGTCACCGACGACCAGAACACGCGGCGCACCTGCTCCGGCGTCTGCTTGCCCAGATCGGTCTGGAAGAGCATCTGCATCGCAAGCTCACGGGATTTGCGGCGTGTCCCCACTAGCGCGCCTCCCGCAGCTTGCGCTGGATCGACACCATCTCGATCGCCGCCGAGGCAGCTTCAAAGCCCTTGTTGCCCGCCTTCAACCCCGCGCGGTCCAGCGCCTGCTCCAGCGTCTCGCACGTCAGCACCCCAAACGCATGCGGGATGCCGGTCTCCTGCTGCGACTGCCCGATCCCGCGCGCGACCTCGTTGTAAATCGCCTCATAGTGCGCCGTCTCTCCGCGCAGCAGGCACCCCAGCGTCACGATCGCGTCGAACCGCTTCGACTCAGCCTGCGTCCGGGCAGCGTTCGGGATCTCCCATGCCCCGGGCACGCGCACCACCTCAAGGTCGCCGCGGGCAGCCCCGCTCCGGCGCAGGCAGTCCAGCGAACCCTGCAGCAGGCGGTCGGTAATCACCGTGTTCCAGCGCGTCGTCACGATCGCAAACTTCATGCCGGCGGCCGAGAGATCGCCCTCCACAGCCGGTACCGCCCCATGCTCCGGCTTCTCCGACTGCCAGAACCCCAGCTCCAGCGCGGAGGTCAGCCGCACCCGGAAAAGCCGCGAGTTCCAGTGCGTCGCTTCCACCGCGCCCAGTTCCGCGCCCGCACCTTCTCCGGCGATCCAGCGCTCCACCGTCTGGTGCACCTGGTCCAGATCGCTGGTCTCGACCAGCAGCCGCGGCGTCGCGGGCATGCGTCCCGTCACCAGCTCAAGATTTCCCAGCGGCGCGAGAAACGATGCGCCCCTGCCCTCCGCGTCCCGCCACCCCGCGCCCGGCTCGAACCCCAGCGCGCCGAACAGCCGCCCCAGCTGCGCGTACTCTTCCGCGCCGGCGACCTCCTCCACTATCGTCAATCCTCTAATCATCCCTTCATCTTATCGGCAAGCCACAACCCGCGTTCTGCCGGCTGCGCTCTGGTGAGGCTGTTCCCGGCATCGAAACCTGTGAGGAAGACGCCTATGTCCGAAGCCCCGACCCAGCCCTCTGCCCAGCCGTCCGCCCAGCCAGACTCCGGCATCCTGCTGCCTGCCTTCGAAACGCTTCTGCTCGCAATTGCGGAAGGCGTTGCGACCGTAACGCTCAACCGGCCATCCGTGCGGAACGCCTTGAACGCGCAGCTCTTCGAAGATCTCGAGCGCGCCTTTCGCTTTCTCGCGCAGGATCCGGCCACGCGTGCCATCGTCGTGACCGGCGCGGGCGAGAAGGCCTTCGCGGCAGGCGCGGACATCGGTGACCTGGCACATGTTCCCGACGCCGCCGGCGGCGAGCGGCTCGCGCTGCGCGGACAGTCGGTCTTTCGCCTCATCGAGATGCTCCCGAAGCCCGTCATCGCGGCCCTCAACGGCTTCGCGCTCGGCGGTGGGCTCGAGCTTGCGCTTGCCTGCACCCTCCGCCTCGCGTCCGATACGGCAAAGCTCGGCCAGCCGGAGATCAAGCTGGGCCTCCTGCCCGGGTACGGAGGTTCGCAGCGCCTTCCCCGGCTCGTCGGCCGCTCCGCCGCCCTCAAACTCCTGCTCACCGGCGAGATGATCGGAGCCGCTGAAGCGCTCCGCCTCGGTCTGGTGGACGAGGTCCTTCCCCTCGCCGAGCTGCCAGCCCGCGCGCAGACGCTTGCCCTCCTCATCGCTCAGGGCCCGCAGCTCGCCATCGCGGCAACCCTCGAGGCCGTGCGCGACGGCTTGACCCTCCCGCTCGAACAAGCTCTGGCGCTTGAGGCAAACCTCTTCGGCAGGCTTTTCGACACCACCGACACAAAGGAAGGTGTCGCCGCGTTTGAACAGAAGCGCGCGCCGCGCTGGATCGGCGAGTAGTCTCATCGCCCGGTCGCGAACTGCCCGGCATGCCCCTGAAGTTCAGCGCTGAGCAATCCACACACCGCACTTCGATCTAGAAATCAAGGAACCCGAACGTCATTTATGCTTAAGCACGTGCTCCGCTCGCCCTTGACCTCGTCCGCCCTCCTGCTCGCCTCTGCAGCGTCTTTCGTCGGTCTTCTCTCCGGGTGTTCCGCGCCGGCATTTCCGCTGCCAGGGGCCTCCGGCAACGCCGCCGAGCAGCGTGCGCAGATGGACCAGATCCGCGAGGAAGTCCAGCAAATCCCTCTGCCTACCAAGTCGCGCTACCTCACCATCAAGAATCTGAACGCGTGGGAGAACCCCTACCTCACGGTTCAGGCGAACATGGTCACGCTGCACGTCACGATGGCGGATGCCAATCCCAGCGCGATGGGTTCCGGAGGCCTGTTGCGCCCGGTGGGAGCACGCCGCGAGGACCTCAACGTGCGTACCGCCGATCTCCCCGCGGCCATCAACGCCATCCCGGTCAATGCATGGCCCTACGGACGCGTCATCGCCGTCGAAGAGGCCCACGACGCTCCCAGGAACGCTCGCCCTGAGCTCCGCAGGAACGAAGAGTTCGCCATGAAAACCCTCAACGATGTCGGCGTCGTTGTCTACGAGTGGCAGGAGGGCGGACCGTCCCTGCACTAAGCCGCAGCCTGCGGCCGACTACTTTCAGGGCAGGCGTTCCGGAGGCGGCAGATGCTGCTGCGTCACCTTCAGCAGCTTGCTCGTGCGGAAGCCTTCCGCCTGCGCCAGCGAAGTCAAACGCGCCAGAACCTCCGGCGCCAGTCGCCCGTTGTGCGACAACAGCCAGAGCGACTTGTGGTTGGGCGTCCCGATCATCGCCCAGTCGTACGCCGGATCGACCGCGATCACCAGCAGCTTCGACGTAAACGGGAAGAGAAACCCCAGCTTCAGATGGCCGCCGCCGGCTTTATCCACGCGCCCGTTCGCGTTGTGAATACTAGCCTCGCCATCTTTCAAGATGCACGACTCCACCATCTGGAAGCGGCCGGGTTTATCCCCCAACGAGTAGATCTGCATGGCATCCCCGACGCAGTGCTTCTCCGGCTTGTCCGGCAGACGCTCGACCTCATACCAGCCACCCGCCAGCCGCTTCAGATCGAGTTGCGGAACCGCTCCCACCGTATGGGTGCCCGCCTGCGCGGACGCCGCCGCGCCGCTCATCAGAGCCCCCGCCAGAACCGCCCACGCTGTCCGTCCGCTTCGCATCCCTCGCGCCTCGCCTCCTGCCCGTCTGATGCAGCTTCTCACGAAAGCACTTACGCCGCCGCCCCCGGCTCCAGCTTCGCTTCCAGAATCCCGAGTTCTTCATACCGCGTCCGCATGGCCGCACGCACCGGCTTCCGCTGCGTCCAGAACAGCAGCCCGCCCAGCAGCACGCCGGTGCCCGTCATCAGCACGGTAACCGGCGCCCCCAGAACATGCGCCAGCGCCCCCGAGAGCAGGCTGCCGAACGGCATCATCCCGACGAACGCCATGGTATAGAAGCTCATCACGCGCCCGCGCTTCTCCTCCGGCACCAACGTCTGGATCACCGTGTTCGATCCCGCCAGCCCCTGCATCATGCCCCACCCGGCAATCAGCATCGCCGCCATCGACAGCACCACATGGTGCGAAAGCGCAAAGACGATCAGCCCGCCACCAAAAAGCATCGCGGCAAGCTGAATCTTGCTCAGCAGTCCCACCACACTCCTGCGCGCGGCCAGTGAGACAGCCGCGATCAGCGCGCCCACCCCGCTCGCGCCCGTCAGCAAACCCAGCATGTTCGGCCCGCCATGCAGCACGCGCGTCGCGAACACCGGAAGCAGCGTCATGTACGGCATGCCCATGAAGCTGCACATCGCGAACAGCAGCAGGATGTTGCGCACCGGAATGTAGCTGCGGACATAGCCCCAGCCGTCCTGCATCTGCGCCAGCATCGTCGGCTTCGCGCCCGCGTGCCGCGGCGGGTCATGCGCCACCCGCATCATCAGCAGCGAGAGGATGACCGCGAAGTAAGAGACGCCGTCGATCAGAAAGCACCAGCCCTCGCTGGACTTCGCGATCACAAACGCAGCCGCCGGCGGTCCGATCAGCCGCGCCACATTGACCAGCGAAGAATTGAGCGCGATGGCGTTGCCCAGGTCGGCCTTCCGGTCCACCATCTTGACCATGAACGACTGCCGCCCCGGCATGTCGAAGGCGTCGATCAGTCCCTGCACCGCAGCCAGCGCCAGAATCTCCTGAATCGTGATGATCCCCGCGAGCGTAAGCCAGGCCAGCGCCAGCGACTGCAGCGCGCTCAGCACCTGCGTCGCCACCAGAATCTTGCGGCGGTCCAGCCGGTCCACCCACACGCCCGCGAACGGAGCCAGCACGAACGTCAGAATCTGCCCGGCAAAACCCACCAGCCCCAGCATCAGCGCCGAATGCGTCAGCCGCCACGTCAGCCAGGAGAGCGCCAGCCGCGTCATCCACGTACCCATCAGCGAGATGCCCTGACCCGCCACGAACAGACGAAAGTTGCGATGACGCAGCGCGTTGAATACGTGTCCGAAACGCGATGCCGGCCTCTCCCGTTCTGCCTCCGTCGTCTGTACCGCTGCCGCCAATTGATCTCTCCCCGTGATGCCCCTTGGACGGGATGCTCTTAGGATGCCGGCACCCGGGCGCTTGATCCACTTCGCCGCCATCTCCGAACGTCATCTCACCTTCGTCCGACAGCCGGGCTCCCTCCAACAAGTGATGTCGCCGGCGCGTTCGCCGAGGCACACTCACCCGGTACGCGCGTGACAGGCAGTCGTCCCCCTTGCAGCCGCCTGCGATCTCCGAGCATCAACGCCGCGGCCCTTTACATCTTTCTATCCTCCTCCGCAGCCGCTCTGGCGCAGGGCTTGGACCTGCTCGGCAACGGGCTGAGCGCGGCCGCGACCGGGCGCGGCCGCATCGCCGTGCTGAGCTCGCCCAGCCCGCTGGATGCTGTCGAGGACAATCCCGCCGGGCTCAGCGGCACCTCCGTCCCGACGCTCGACATCGGTGCCGTCGGCATGTTCGTCGGCTCGTTCTCGGACGCGGCAAACTCCGACGCACGTCCGCATGGCGTCGCCGGCGCACTCCCCTTCGGCGCCTTCGCGCTGCCGTTCGGACACAGCTCCTGCACCGCGGCGCTCGCGGAGACTCCCGAGATCCTCGTCCGCTCCAACTGGAACTACGTCGATACACCCGGCAAAGCAGGCGTCAGCTACGGCCTGCAAAAGCAGGAGGACGAGATCATCGCGACCCGTTCCTCGCTCTCGCTCGCGCGCCCGCTCGGGCCCCACTGGTCGGCCGGCATCAGCCTCGGCATCTTCTATAACCACAACGACCTGCACGCACCCTGTATCTTCCAGCATCAGCCCCAGTTGCAGGGTCTCAAGGTACTCCTGGGGCTCGTAACCAGCGGCTAGGGCTGGAACGGCTCAGCCGGCGCCGAGTGGCATCCTTCCAGTCAGGTGCGTGTGGCCGCCGCATGGAAGAGCGGCACAACGCTTCACACGGCAGGGGAGGCGAACGGCTCCGCCTCGGCCCTGTTCAACGCACGCGGTATCAACACCGATCCTGTCTTCTACTATCATGCGCAGGTCGAGAATCATCTGCCGCAGTCCGCCTCCGCCGGCGTCATCTGGCAGCCCGGCCGCCATCCCGTCTGGAGCTTCGAAAGCGATGTAACCGCCTGGCGGCAGGCCTTCCAGATCCTTCCCATCCTGCTCACCGCGGCTCCAATTCGACCATCAACAGCGTAGTCGGCAGCACCGCCGTGCACGATCATGTTCCGCTCGACTGGTCCACCCAGGCAGGGCTGCACCTTGGCGCGGAGTTGCCGCTGAACGAAGCATGGACGGTACGCGGAGGCTTCTCCCACGCGAACGATCCCGTGCCGAACGCCACCCTCACCCCCCTGACCGCCCCCATCATGCAGAACGCCCTGGCCGCCGGTGCCGGCTTCAGCCGCGGACGCTGGCACCTCGACGCCGCCTGGCAGGCTCAGCTGCCCGCGACCCGGACAGTCGGCGACAGCGGTCTTGAGGCGGGCCAATACAGCAACAGGCGTCTCCGTATCTGGACCCAGTCCCTCACCCTGACCGCCCGTGCGCGCTTCTGGCAGCCGGGCCCATCCAGAATTTCTATCGCTCGAAGTATCGTCGGGGAATCGGCGACGTTATCATAGCTGCCATGAGCGAACATCCGGACCCCTCGCACATCGGCCAGCTTGCGGACAACTACACCCGCCTCAAAACGGAATTCGAGCAGCTCGAAGCGAAGCTCGAACAGACCCGGCGTGCCTACCAGATCGCGGCCATGTCGTTCAACGACCTGATCGCGCACGAGGAGAAGCTCGGGATCGACGGCAAGTCGGCCGAGAGCTACAGCGCCCCTGAGCAGCATCTCGCCGGCCTGCTCAATACCCACGAACTGATCGGCCTGCTGCACGAGCGCTCGCGCCTGCGGTATGAACTCGATCAGATACGCGGCCAACTGCGGAGCTGGCTCAACTACGTCTAGCCTCGCCAGTTCGGAACGCCCCCGTCGTCGCAGACGAACCCCGCAGGCGGACTCGGCATGAGCAGCGCCTCCATCACGAGCGTATGCGCGGCGATCGCGGCTCTATGCGCGCTCGCGTGCCTGGTCGTGCTGCTGCGCGTGCTCCCGCGCCTGCTCCGCGCCGGCGAAGCGCAGGCCCGTACGACCGCCGAACAGAACCGGCAAATCCTGCGCCCTGTCCTGCTCTGCACCGGACTCAAGACCCTCGACGACGGTAGCCGCCTCGCTTCCCTCGCGAACCGCAGCGCGGGCGTCGCCATGGACATCCGCTGGTCGGACAACGACCTTGAGCCTACCTTCGACCATCGCGTCAACGGACCCAGCCTCGTCCTCGGCCCCGGCGCCGAGATGGAGATCAGCTTCGACGCCGCCCGCACGACCCGCCTGATCCTCATCTACGCCTCCATCTTCGAAGAGCTCGCACGCACCGAGGTCCTGCTCATCGACGACCTCTGGAGCAACCGCTACTATCCCGTCCGCTCCGGCGACTGAGATCCGCGGAAGGGCGCCGTCGCCCTGCGGTACTATTCCTTGCAGCGTGAATATCCCCGCACTCAGCGTCTTCCTGTTCTTCTTCGCCGCGGTCACCATCGCCGGATTCTGGGCGGCGCGCTGGCGGCGTCCGCTCGCCGGCATGCACACGCTCGAGGAATGGGGGCTCGCCGGCCGCTCCTTCGGCACCTGGATCTCCTGGTTCCTCATCGGCGGCGACACCTACACCGCCTACACCGTCATCGCGGTCCCCGCCGCGCTCTATGGAGCCGGAGCCGGCGGCTTCTTCGCCCTGCCCTACGCGATCATTGCCTACCCCTACATGCTGCTCTGCCTGCCGCGGCTGTGGACCATCTGCCACCGCCACGGCTACATCACCTTCGCCGACTTCGTGCGCGGACGCTTCGGCTTCCGCCCGCTCACCATGGCCGTCGCCTTCACCGGCATCCTTGCGCTGATGCCCTACATCGCGCTGCAGCTGGTCGGCATCCGCGTCGTCCTCTCCGTGCTGGGAATAAAAGGCGAGTGGCCGCTGGTGCTCGCCTTTGTCATCCTCTCCGCGTATACATGGTCGTCCGGGCTGCGCGCGCCCGCCATCATCGCCATCGTCAAAGACGTTATGCTCTACATCATGGTGATCGCCGCCGTCATCATCCTGCCCCTCAAACTCGGCGGCTACGCCCGCATCTTCACCCAGGCAAACGAAGCGCTCGGCCGGCACCACGCCTCCATCCATCTCGCGCACGGCCAGTTCCTCGGCTACAGCACCCTCGCCATCGGCTCGGCCATCGCGCTGATGCTCTACCCTCATACCGCGACCGCGGTGCTCAGCGCGCGCTCCGCCAACACCGTCCGTCGCAATGCAGCCATGCTGCCCGCGTACAGCTTCCTGCTCGGGCTGATCGCGCTTTTGGGATATGCGGCTCTAGCCGCCGGAATCGACACCAAAGACACCAGCTCCGTCGTCCCGATGCTCTTCCTGCGCGAGTTCCCCGCAGCCTTCGCCGGTTTTTGTCTCGCCGCCATCGCGGTCGGCGCGCTGGTCCCGGCGGCCATCATGTCCATCGCCGCCTCCAACCTTTTCACCCGCAATCTCTGGGGAGAGCTCGTCCGCACGCCCATGACCCCGGAGGCCGAGGCCCGCGTCGCCAAACTGGTTTCGCTCGTCGTCAAGTTTGGCGCGCTCGTCTTCGTGCTCAAGCTCAAGACCGCCTTCGCGATCCAGATGCAGCTGCTCGGCGGCATCTGGATCGCGCAGCTCTTCCCCGCCGTGATCCTCGGTGCGTTCATGCGCCGACTCCACCCGTGGGCGCTCTTCGTCGGCTGGGCTGCCGGCATGGCCAGCGGGAGCTGGATGGCCTGGAGTTTGCAACTCAGGAGCAGCCTCTACCCCATCCCACACCTCGGGCCCGTCTACGCCGCCGTCCCGGCGCTCCTGCTCAACCTCGCGCTCGCCCTGCTGCTGACGCCGCTCTTCGAGCTGGCACACCTGCCCGCCGGCGTCGACGTCATAGATCCCGCGGCCTGCGTCGGCTGAGAGCGTGACGCTTTCGCGTCAGCCGCATCTCACCCTCGTGAGGAAACCATGTCCGACAACATCATTCTCGACTTCGTTGAAAAGAAGCTTGCCGCACCCGTCGAACAGCAGTCTCACCCCACGCTGGATGGGCACGATCTCGCCAAGGGCCTGATCGCCGGCCTGATCGGCGGCCTCGTCGCCACCGCCGCAAAAACCCTCGCCGAGCGCGTCTACCCGCCGCGCGTCGAGGGCGAGCCCGAGCCCCCCGAGGTACTCTCCGAGAAGATCGCCGGCCACCCGCTCGACGAGACCACCAAGACCGTCGCTTCCGAGACCATTCACTGGGTCTTCGGTGCCGCCGCCGGGGCCGCCTACGGCGCACTCACCGAGTACTACCCCGCAGCCGCCGCCCGCGAAGGCGCCAACTTCGGGATGACCCTCATGGCACTCACCCATGAAGGCGCGCTGCCCGCACTCGGCCTCTCGGCCCAGCCGCAGGACCAGACCACCCGGGAGAAATCCTCCGAGATGGTCACCCACGTCGTCTTTGGCCTCGTCACCGAGGGCGTTCGCCGAATCGTCCGCAGCCGCCTCTAACCTCCGCGCAGCCTCCGCAGATGCGCATCCACGCCCGGCCACTTTGCGCCGGGCGTTCGTGCCTCTATCCTGCCAGTAGCCGGTGACGATAGCCGCTCAAGGAGGCGAAACGAACCGATGCAACCCCGCCTGCGCGCCTTAGCCCCGATCGTCCTCCTGCTGCTCTTCACCTTCGCGCTGCTTGGCGTCGCGCCTGCCGCGGTACGCTACGCTTTCCCCGTCCTGGCCGCGCTCGCCGCCGCCGCCCTCTTCGCCCAGTCGCGCCCGCTTTACGTGCAGTTCTGCCTGTGGATGTGGTTCCTCTCGCCGGAGCTGCGTCGACTCGTCGATTACCGCACCGCCTTCCTCGAAAGCAGTCCGCTTCTCCTCGCACCCTTTCTCGCCATCTCCATCTCCGGCATTGTCCTCCTCCGGCGCTTCCGGTCGCTCGCCCGGCCCGGCGGCGTACCCTTCGCCTGCGCGCTCCTCGGCATCCTCTTCGGCACCGTCTACGGACTCACCCGCTACTCGGTCGTCGATGTCGGACGCGGCCTCGTCAACTGGCTCGCACCCGTACTCTTCGGCTTCTTCCTCTACGAGGAGCGCGCACGCTTCCGTCAGCTGCGCGAAGCCTTCCTCGGCGCCTTCCTCTGGGGAACCCTCGTCACCAGCGTCTACGGCCTCATCCAGTTCTTCTTCCTGCCCGCCTGGGACGAAGCCTGGATGCGCGGCCTCCACGCCGGCCCCATGGGCGAGCCCTTCCCCCGCCAGGTCCGCGTCTTTTCCACCATGAACGCGCCCGCAACGCTCGCCATCTACCTCACCGCCGGCCTCCTCCTCAGCTTCGCCGTCCTCGTCGGGTCGAGCACCGGACGCGTGTCCGCCAGTTCCTTCCTCCACTCGCGCCGTCCGGTCGCCATGCTCGCCGCGCCCTTTGCGCTGCTGGCGCTCGCCCTCACCTCCAGTCGTTCACTCTGGCTCGCGCTCCTGTGCGGCGTCTTCTATCTCGCCTGGGCGCTGCCCGGGCGGCTGCGCCTGCGCGTCGCCGCCGCCACCCTGATCGTCTTCTCGCTCGGCGCGCTCGCTACCCAGATCCCCGGCATCCACGACGTCGTCACGGAGCGCCTGAAGAGCTTCGCCACCGGCACCAGCGACGTCAGTGCATCCTCCCGCATCTCCGGCCACACCGAGGCGCTGGCCACCCTCTCCACCGAACCCTTCGGCGAAGGCATGGGCTCGATCGACGTCGACCACGCCGCCGACGGCTCCGACGACCGGCTCGGCCCGCACGACTCCACCCTTCTCGAGTTCCTCTACGCGCTCGGCGGACCCGGCACCCTCATCTACGCGCTCGGCCTCGGCTTTGCCCTCGCCCGCATCTTCTTCGAGCGCAGGCACACCAGCCCCTTCCCGGGCGAGCCCTTCGGCTGGGCTATGCGCGCCACCCTCCTCGGCCTCTTCGCCCAGTGCCTCTTCACCTCCATGATGACCGGCGTGCCCGGCTTCCTGGTCTGGGCGGAGCTCGCTTTCGCCCTCGCCGCACTCGACGTCCGCGCCAACGTTCCCCATCCGCTCCGCCCCCGGCAAGTCACGCCCGGCTTCGGCGTAGATTCCGGTCCGGCGGCAGTTCCGGCAACGCGCCCCGTGTAATCCGCGGGTCTAGTGCGCCCGTCTGGTACGCCGGTCTGGTGCGCCCGCCTGGTGCGCCCGTCT
>CAXTVJ010000025.1:16072-52685 GCA_964247715.1 uncultured Acidobacteriaceae bacterium
GTGCGCCCGTCTAGCGCGCCGAACGGCCGGGCAGATACCCCCACAGCATGCGCACATCCGCCGGCCCCGGGATCAGCCGCGGCAGACGGCTCTTCAGCACCCGCGGCGCAAACAGCAGCAGCAGCACCAGACGCGTTGTTGTCGAGCAGAGCAGCGCCAGCGCCGCCCCCGCATCGCCAAAGTGCGGAATAAACAGAAACATCAGCGGCACCGCCAGCCCCAGGCCCACGCCCTGCAGCATCGAGACGGTCCCCGGCCGTCCCGCCGCCATAAACGCCTGCGACAGGATCACGACCACTCCCTGCAGCACTACCTCCATCAGCAGCACCCGCAGCGCCGGCACCGCCATCAGGTACGAGCGTCCATACAGCAGCCGCAGCAGCGTCGGTCCCAGCAGCGCCGCGCTGACCGCCGCCACGCCGGTCACCAGCGTGCTGGCCCGCACCGCGCGCCCCACCATCTGCAGAATCTCACCCGTCTCCCGCCCCGCCGCCTTCGGGAACAACACCATCACCACCGCCGACTGAAACACCAGCAGCGCCCGCGAAAGCGACAGCACCACCGAGTACGAGCCCATCGACGCCGCCGAAAGCAGCCCGATCACCAGCACCTGGTCGATATAAATCATCAGCGTTCCCAGCAGATCGAGCGGCGCCGAACGAATCCCGTAGCCCAGCAGCGTCTTCCACGCCGTCACCGAAACCCGCCACGCCGCGCCCCCGCGCGTACGCCCCAGCATCAGAACGATCGCAACCGCGGCCGGTAGAATCGCCGAAACGTAGCACGCGGCCGCCGTCACCGGCGTCAGCCCCACCGTACCCCATACCGTCAGCAGCGCCGCCAGCGTCACCGCCGGAATCATCAGCTGCACCACGTTCGAGGAGCTGAACTGTTCCATCGCCTCGAGCGCCGCCTGGCCGGTCAGCTGGATCGACCACAGCGGCACCGCCACCAGGAAGATCTGCGCGAACCGCACGATCCCCGGCGGGTACATCGTCAGCCAGTGCGGAAGCACCAGCGCTCCGAGCAGCGCCGCCAGGGACCCCAGCACCAGCACCAGAGCCAGTGCGCTCGCAATCAACTCGTTCCGTCGCTCCGGATGCCGCCGCAGATGATAGATCAGCGACGTCGGCGTACCCAGCGCGGTCGCATAAGCCAGAAAGAGAGGCCACAGATTCATCGCCGCCAGCTCGCCCCGCCCGTCCGGATGCAGCATCCGCGCGGTCAGAATGCCGGTAAACATGTTCAGAAACACAACCGTCCCGCGGCTGACGATCGACGTCGCCACCGAACGCACCCCATGCCCAGCCCGCTTCGGCTCGGGCAGCATCGATGCGGGCAGCATCGGTTCATCCGCAGGCGAAAGCGGCGCGGACTCGCCCGAATTCTGCGGTTCAATCTCCGGCGTCGACCTGTCCGTAGTTCGCTTCTTCAAGAGAGTGGTAAACCGCTCGGTTCAGCGTCGATGGTAGCAGTCCCTGACCCGCCGGTAGCAGTCTCCAGGCCGGTAGAAGTCCCGATCCCGCCGGTAGAAGTCCCGATCCCGCCGCCAGCCGTCCCGATCCCCCGCGCCGCGCAGGCCGCCTCCACAAACGCCCGGATGCGTTCGCGAAACACCGCCACATCGTAAGCGGCCGCATGCCTTCGGATCGCGTGGCTGTCCCAGCCCATTCCCTCCAGACGGTTGATCGCGCTCGCCAGCGAGCCCGCCGTCGGCTCCGCAAAGAAAACGCCATTCACGCCGTCCCGCACCGTCTCAAGCGCACCCCCGCCCGCAAACGCCACCACCGGCCGGCCCGCGGCGTTCGCCTCGAGCGGTGTCATGCCGAAATCTTCCTCGCCGGGAAACAGCAGCGCCCGCGTCCTTCGCGCAAGCTCGACCCGCTCCGCATCGGAGACGCGGCCCGCGAACCGGATCAGCGGGTCGCCCCCGGCCAGCAGCTCCAGCCGAGCCCGGTCCGGTCCATCCCCCGCGATCACCAGCCTCCGGCCCAGCGCGCGGCAGGCCGCAATCGCAAGATCGAAGCGCTTGTACGGTACCAGCCGCGAAAGCACCAGATAGAAGTCCTCCGGCGGCCTGTCCTCTTCACCCGCCGGCGGAGCGAAGTGCGCCGTTTCGATCGGCGGCGGAATCACCGCCGCCTCTATCCCGAACGCCCGCCGCAGACGCTCCGCCACCACCTCGGAGTTGGCGATATACAGGTCAGGCCGCCGCGCCGCGCGCATCTCCCACCGCTTCAGCCAGCGCAGCGGAAGCGCCAGCGCAAGACTCTTCAGCCGCGCCTGCCCCTCGCGCGCCAGATAGTCCTCCGTGCGCCACACCCAGCGCATCGGCGTATGGCAGTAGCAAAGGTGCACCGCACCGGACGCACGCCTCCGCACACCCTTCGCATAGCCGAAACAGCTCGAAACGATCAGGTCGTACTCCGCCAGATCTACACCGTCCACGGCAAAGGGATACAGCAGAAAATACCCGCGAAACAGCCTGCCCGGCCACGGCAGCACCCGCATCCACGTCTCACGAATGCCCAGCCCGCGAAGGAACGGGCTCAGCTTCCCGGGCGACGAGAGCGTCGTGTGCATCGCCACCGGCCCCCGCTCCGCAAGCGCGCGGTAGAGCTCTTCCGCCACCCGCTCCGCCCCGCCATACTGGCAGAAATTATCGTGAAAGACGGCTGTCCGTGCGGTCCCGCTCACCATATCTCCTCGCGCTCAAGTCCGTCATACATCGTTCGCACCTTCTGCCCAAACAGCTCAGCCGTATAAAGCGGCAAGACATCGACAAACGCACGATCCGCCAGCGTCCGCATGCGTGCGGGCTCCTCGATCGCATCCAGCAAAGCCCTGCTGAGGCTTGCTTTATTCTCTTCCGGCCGATCCGGCGAAGTCACCAGTACGCCACTCACCCCATCCTCGATCAGCTCCGGAATGCCGCTCACGTTCGTCGCCACGATCGGCGTCCCCGACGCGACCGCCTCCAGCAGAATCAGCGCGAACGGCTCCGAACGCGCATTCAGCACCAGCAGATCGGCCGCGCGCAGGATCGCAGGCACATCGCCGCGCGGGCCTGCGAACAAAACGCTCTGCTCCAGCCCGAGCGCCCGCACGCGTTCGCGCACCGCCGCCTCATACACATGGTCCTGATTGAAGACCGCCGCGCCCACCAGCACCAGACGCGCCTGTTTGCCCGTCGTCTGCGACGCGTCCGCCACCAGACGCCATGCCTCCACCAGCTCCAGCAATCCCTTGCGCGGATGCAGCAGCCCGACGCACACCACCAGCGACGCGCCTGCCCCCACGCCGAACTCCGCGCGCACCGCCGCCGCCGCTCCATCGGGCAGCGCCGCCCTCGGTGAAAAGCGCTCACGATCCACCCCGTTGTGCAGCACCGCGATACGCTCCACGAACGGCAGCGGCCCGGCAAACGCACGCGCCGTCGCCTGCGAAACCGCCACGAATCGGCTTCGCCCGGACCGATACGCCATTTGCTGAATCGCACGCGTTACCGGATGCCCGGCGGGCAGATCGTCATGAATATGCCACAGCACCCGCGTCCGCATCCCCGCGGTTGCCAGTGTCGCGACCAGCGCCGCCCGCACCGAGTTCGCATGGATCAGATCCGGCGCAACCCGACTGAACGTCCCGCGCAGCCGCGCGATCGCCCCCAGCCCGGACCAAACCGATCCCGCCAGCTTCAGCGGATTCAACGAAAACCGCGCCGCAAGCAGCGGCGCCGCGACCACTTCGATCCCCTGCTCGCGCACCAGCCGGTCCAGCTCGCCGCGGCCTGCTGCAGGGCACGCCACCAGCAGCTCGTAGCGTTCGCGGTCGAGCGCGTGCAGCATGCTCAGCAGCACCCGCTCCCCGCCGCTCACCAGGCGCGTGTGGTTGTAGAACAACACCTTCAACCGGCGCCCGCGGCCCGCAGCGCCGTCAAGCCCGGCAGTGGCGGCGGGCGCAGAACCCGCCCTCAAACGGCTCCGCGGCTCGTCAGCACCGCGGGCAGCGTCTTCAGCAGAATGACGAAATCCAGCGACAGCGACCAGTTATCGATGTACTGCAGATCCAGCTCGATCCAGCGCTCGAAATCCGTGTTCGACCGCCCCATGATCTGCCACAGACACGTCACCCCCGGCTTCACCGAGAAACGCCGCATCAGCCATGCCTCCGAAAATTGCTGCACATCGCGCAGCGGCAGCGGACGCGGGCCGACCAGACTCATGTCGCCCTTCAGCACGTTGAAGAGCTGCGGCAGTTCGTCCAGCGACATCTTCCGCAGAAAGCTGCCGATCGGCGTCAGCCGCGGATCGTTCCTGATCTTGAACGTCGGTCCGGAGATCTCGTTCAGGTGTTCCACCGCCGCCTGACGCGCCTCCGCATCCACGCACATCGAACGAAACTTCATCATGGAGAACACACGCTTGTTCAGCCCAAAGCGTCGCTGACGAAACAGAATCGGCCCCGGGCTGCTCGTCTTCACCGCCACCGCCACAGCCAGCATCACCGGCGAAAGCACCAGGATCGCCAGCGACGAGAACGCAATGTCCATCGCCCGCTTCAGCCGCAGCCGGTAGTCGTCCGTCACCACCTCCAGCAGCACGCGGCCGCTGTCCGGGCCCGCCGAAAGCCGGCGCTTCGTCACCGAAGTCCCGAAATAATCGGTGAAATACTGCACCGGCATGCCCAGCATCTGGCAGGTCGCGATCACCTCCCCGATCACCTCGTACTGGCTCTTCATCGGCAGCGCGATCACCACCTCGTCCACCACCGTATGCATCAAAATGTTCTCGAGCATCGAGATGCCGCCAAGGATCAGGTTCGCGGGCACAAACCCGCCCTGCGGCTCCGAATCGACGAAGCCCACCAGCCAATAATCCCACTCCGTGTGCACCTTCAGCTCTTCAAACACCTGGCGCGCGCGCTCCCCCGACCCCACAATGATGAGATTGCGCTTGCGCCGCAGAAACGGCCGCATCACCCGGTCGAAGCCCACCAGCCCCACCCGCAGTCCGGCCGTCAGCCCCAGGCACACGACCCAGAACACATCCACCACATGCCACAACACGGCACGCTGTCCGAACACCACCTCGATCAGGCCCACCACCGCCGTGCAGGAGTTGAGCGCGATCACGCACCGGAGCACATAGTCCAGCAGCGACCGCGTGCGCGCCGGCGAATACACCCCGATGCTCATCAGAATCACGCGCCACGTGCTCACGCACATGCCCGCCACAATGATGTTCCGCAGCGAAACCCGCAGCTGCAGAAACTGTGCCAGGGTCTCATGCCCGCCGTGCGCGAACGCCGGCAGAATCACGATCCCCAGATACGCTCCGCCCAGGAGAATGAGGTCCCCCGCCTGACAAATCCGGCTCTTCACCGCACGCAGCCGTCGCCCAGTCCAGCCCCTGCCCGTAAACGGGAGCTTGACTGCAAGCGGTGCGATGCGTCGTGAGCCGGTCGTCATCGGGGTCAGTGCGGCGTATACGTCAGCGGATCGAAATAAAGAGAAAGATTCGTCGCCTTGACGAACCGCCCGACATGGGCCAGCTTATTGCGCGGCACCAGGATCATGTCTCCGGGCTCGAGCACCAGATCGCGCTCCAGATCGCCTCCATGTTGCATCTTCTTCAAATTCAACGCATGCACCTCCGCCAGTTCGCCGTTTACCTTGCGGAACACATACACGTCGCTCTGCTGCGCGGTCTCGCTGAACCCGCCCGCCAGCAGCACCGCCTGCAGCGCCGTCGTCTTCTCGTAAAAATCGAACTTGCCCGGATGCGGCACCTCGCCGGCCACGACGAAGTATGGCCGCTCAAACTCTTTCAACGTGATCGTGATCTCCGGATCCTTCAGCCGCGTGGACGCCTTCCCCGACACCAGCGCATGCAGCTGGTCGACCGTCATCCCCGCCGCATGCACCTCGCCCGCAAGCTGCAGGTCCACAAATCCATCCGGCCGGATCGTCACCGTCTGGTTGAACTCCGGCGTGTACCGGTACTCGAGCGTCACCGTGTCTCCGGCGCGCAGCGCATACAGCGTGCGTTCACGCAGCACGGATGACGCGTTCTGCTGCGTTGGTGCCACGCTCTGCTGTGCCCGCGTCCTGGACGGAACCCACGCAAGCGCCGCCAGCAGCAGCGCCACTCCCACCCAGCTTCGACGTCTTCCCTGCATCCCGCACTCCCTGCCAACGCCTATAGCCGGCGGTAAATCCACTCCGGAACCGCATAGCTCCGCTTATTCAAAATGTGACCGAGCAGCCGCCCCCGCGCGAACTCAATTGTCTTTTCCGCGTTCACAATCTGATCGCGTCTCGTCTTTCCGGCCTCAACCACCAGAATAATTCCATCCACAAACGGAGCCACCGACAGCAGATCGTTGCTCTCGCGCAGCGCCGGGCAGTCGATCAGGATCGAATCGAACGTCATCCGCAGCCCCTGCAGCACATCGCGCCGGTACTCCCACGAGCCATCCCAGCTATACGGCCCCTCCGCCGCGCCCGCCACCGCGCCCGCATCCTCCAGCTCATACACTCCACCCGCCGCCAGCGGACGGCACAGCTTCGGCAGCTCCAGCGGAGCCACCGTCAGCCGGCGCAGACAAGCCGAATCCACCAGCAGACTGCGCGTGGTGCCGTCGCGCGCCATCCCGCCCAGCAGCGCGGAAATCGTATGCGTCACGCCCTCGCCCGCGTTCGCCGAGGTGAACGCGATCGCCAGACCAGTGCGCGTCGCCTCGTCCACCGCCGCGCGCTGACGCAACCCCTGAAACACGGTGTAGAGAAGGCCCTCGTACGCGGGCAGAGGAGCGGCAGTCGGCATCGTCGGGGTTCTCCTTTCCACAGACAAACATCCGCCGGTAGAGTCCGGTGCGGGTTCGGCGCGGGTTCAGCCGCGCGGGTCAACCTTACTCGTCACGCAGGCCTCGCGCCGTTGCGCTCGCGAGAGTCCTGCCCTCCACTTGCGACGGCCTCAAGGGATTGCGACACGCCCGGACCGTCTCCCGCGTGCGGCTCATCCGCCCACCGGGACACGGACGCTGACCGCTCCGGCCCGCGCGCGCCCGGCCCCATCTCCTCCGTACTCTCGCCCGCGAAGCCGCGGGCGAATCCATGCTCCACCAGCGGGATCGTCGCCAGCACCGGTGCCTTCGAGATCTCTTCGAGCTCATACGGCGCGCAGATCGTCTCCCGCCCCAACTCCGCGAAAAAGACCACGCACGCCCCCGCAAACAGCGCCGCGAACAGCCCCATGCCGAGGTTCAGCCACACCACCGGACGATACG
Source organism: uncultured Acidobacteriaceae bacterium (assembly GCA_964247715.1). Lineage (GTDB taxonomy): Bacteria > Acidobacteriota > Terriglobia > Terriglobales > Acidobacteriaceae > Edaphobacter. The sequence continues at coordinate 23,360 of CAXTVJ010000025.1, forward strand.
GCCGCGCCGAAAACGTAGGCTGCTCCGAAACCGCCACGTTCAGCAGCTGATGCTGGTTCATCGCGTCCGCGATCGCCGCCTCGTTCTTCTTCTGCGTATAGAGCTGATAGTTATTCTGCAGCTCGGTCACGCGCGTCTCGAGTGTCCCGTAGTCGACCGTGGCGCCCTCAACCCCGCTCAACTGCCGCCGCAGCCGGTCGCGCTGGGCCGTCTGGTCCGCCAGCCGCCCGCGCAACGCGTCCTCGTCCGCCGTGCTGGTCGCAAGTGCCGCCTTCAACTGCTGGTACACCGGATTCACATCCGTCGTGCTCTCGTCCGAGTTCCCCGCCCGGATCGCTGCCAAAGCCGCCGACGTGTCCGCAATCTGCCGGTTCACCTCCACCACCAGACGGTCCGTCGGCTGGTACCGCTGCAGCAGCTCGGTCCGCCTGTTCTGGTACGTGTTCAGCGCCGCCGACAACTGCGAGATTGCTTCGGTATTCGGAATCGAACGCTGCATCGTCGGCTGCCGCGGCGTCGTCGACGCCAGCTGGCGCAGATCGCTCGCCACCCGGTCCCCGGTGTCGGTCAACTGCACCTGCGTCGAGCGCATCTGGTCTTCGAGCGCATTGATCTGGCCTTCGAACGTTGCCTCCCGAGCGCTCAGACTCACAATCCCCCGGCTCTGCTGAAAGTCCGCCAGCTGCCGTTCCGCATCGTCCAGTTCGCGTTTGTAGCGGTCGGCCTCGCTCGCAAAAAACGCCGACGCGCCCGGAGACCGCTCGATATCGCGCTGCTTCTCGAGAAACGCCGCAAGCAGACGCTGCAGCGTCTCCGCCGCCTCGCGCGGACTGCGCGCCAGATACGTCGCCCGGATCACATTCGACTTTCGCACCGGCTCCACGTTCAGGTTCTTCTCAAACTTCGTCACCGACGTTTCATGCGCGCGGATCTCACGGTCCGTGTGCGACGCAAGCGGCTCGGTCAGCCATCTCGGATCCAGCACCTCATCCGCAAGATCGCGGCTCTTCAGCACCTCGACCTCCGAGTTGATGCCTTCCTCCGTCACCTCCGTCTGCTGCACCTGACCCGTCGACCGCTCGGGCGTCAGCAGATAATCCGGACGCTGGTTCCGCACCAGCACATCCATCTCGGAGAGATACGTGCGCGGCGTGAACAGTGTCACCAGCACCGCGATCAGAAAGATCGAGCCGGCCGTCGCGGCGAACATCGACCCGTGACGAAAGACAGCCTCCACCATCGCACGCAGCGTGGGATTGGGAGGCATCGTGGGGATCACGGTCTCTGACATGCCGTCGTTCAATGGGAGTTCCGGTCCTCAGCCCCAGTGGAAAGTTACCTGAAGGTTAACCCGAATGCTATCAGCCCTCACGGTGGATTGCACCACCACGGGCGCACCCCGGCCGGACTCCCGGAGGCAATCGGTTCCCGTTCCGGAGGATCCGAAAACATTCTCCAAAGACCCGAAAGCCAGAATCGTCATCCAACTGGCAGCGAGCGGATCCGCGCAAGACTACACCTGCGCCTTCTCGTGCCCTCCACTCCGCCATTCAGAGGTTCCGTTGAACGAGAGCTTCAAGCAGGACAGCTTCCAGAGCTTTTTTATGGGCGGCTTCGAGTGCGCCACGCACCGCCGCCGCGATGGCCGACAGATCGACGTGCTCACCTCCACCGGCCACGCCGCGCAAGCAGCCCAGGACTACCGCCTGCTCGCCGAGGCCGGCATCCTCACCGTTCGCGACGGACTCCGCTGGCACCTCATCGAATCCGCCCCCGGCGTCTGGGACTGGTCCAGCCTTCTGCCCATGCTGGATGCCTCCATCGCTACCGGCACCCAGGTCATCTGGGATCTATGCCACTGGGGCGTCCCCAAAGGCCTCGACCCCTTCACTCCCGAGTTCATCACCCGCTTTGCCGCGTTCGCCGGAGCCGCCGCCCGCGTCATCTCCGATCGCATGGGCGGTCTCGACGGTCCCGTCCCCTGCTTCTGCCCGATCAACGAAATCTCCTTCTGGGCATGGGTCGGCGGCGACGTCAAAGCCTTCGCCCCGCATCGCGAGGGCATGGGGCCGGAGCTCAAGCGCCAGCTCGCCGCCGCCTCCATCGCCGGTATTCGCGCGGTGCGCGCCGTCGACCCGCGCGCCCGCTTCGTCCAGGCCGAGCCCATCATCGACATCGTCCCCAAATGGCGAGACATCAAGCGCCACCCCCACATCGTCGACGACACCCGCAATCACACCGCCGCGCAGTACGAGGCATGGGACATGATCCGCGGAGACCGCGACCCCGAACTCGGCGGCTCGCCCGAGATGCTCGACCTCGTAGGCGTAAACTACTACTGGAATAACCAGTGGATCCACGGCGGAGACCGCAAGCCGCTCGGGCATCCCGACCACCGCCCCCTGCACATCATGCTGGAAGACCTGTGGCGTCGCTACGACCGGCCCATCCTCATCACCGAAACCGGCGCTGAATCCGGAGCACAGGTCGGCTGGCTGGGTTATATCGCCTCCGAAGTCCGGCAGGCCCGGCGAAACGGCGTTCCCATCCTCGGCATCTGCCTGTATCCGGTCATGGACTACCCGGGCTGGGACGACGAGCGCCACTGCCGCTGCGGGCTGCTCGAGGTTGACGACGAGTGGCGCGAGCGCACCCTCCGCGCCGATCTGGTCGCCGAGCTGAAGGCGCAGGCTATGATCATGCAGCCGGTCCGGCTGCCGGCGGAAGCCGAGCCCGCCGAAGCTCTCCTGACGCGCTGACACCTTCGGGTTCAACAGCCACATATCTCCTAAGCAGCGCGAACGGTGCGCTTCACCAGAAGACGGAGCCCACCACCATGCACGAACTCGCCGGAGCAGGCGCCGCCTCGAATCGGATCGAAATCACCTCCGCCCGTCGTGAAGAACGCATCGCGCAGCTCCTCGCCGATGCTCAGGAGCTCGCCGACGAGCTCGCCGCGCGTCCCAACCTCGGCCTCAACACCGCGCCCCGGCGTGAGCTCGAGCGCTTCGCCGCCCTCGGCGCACTTACAGCGCCACTTCCTGTCGCTCAGGGCGGCCTCGGCCTCGGCACCGAATCCGGCACCGAAACTGCCGGACACCCCGCCCTGCTGCGCCTGCTCGCCATCGCAGGCAGCGCCGACCTCGCCCTCGGCCGCATCTTCGAAGGTCACGTCAACGGCATCCTCCTGGTCGCGCGCTACGGTTCGCCCGAACAGCTTGAACGTCTCGCCGAAGACACCCGCAACGGCATGCTCTCCGCGGTCTGGAACACCGGCGGCCCCGAGCCGCTGCGTCTCCGCGAGCGCGACGGCGGCTTCCGCCTCGAAGGCATCAAGACCTTCGCCACCGGCTCCGCCTTCATCGAGCGGCCCATCGTCACCGCCGAGCTCGTGACCGCCGAAAACCAGGGCCGCGGCTGGCAGATGACCATCCCGCGCATGGACGCCATCTCAACGACCCTCGACCGCTCCTTCTGGCATCCGCTCGGCATGGAAAGCTCCGAGTCCTTCCAGATCGACTTTTCCGGCGCAACCCTCGCAAAGGACGACCTCATCGGCCAGCCCGGTGACTTCTACCGCGATCCCCTCTTCTTCGGCGGAACGATTCGCTTCGCGGCCGTCCAGACCGGAGCGGTCCTCCGCCTGCACGCGCTCTTCACCGAGTGGCTCGACGACAAAAAGCGAAGCGCCGATCCCTACCAGATCGCCCGCCTCGGCGAGATCGCCCTGCTCGCGCAGGAGGCCGTCCTCTGGGTCGAGCGCGCCGGAACCGTCGCCGAAACCAGCTTCTACCGCACCGAAAAAACCCATATCGAGCGCATGCACGAGACCGCCGACATGACTCGCACCGCCATCCTGCGGCTCGCCACCCGCGTCATCCAGCTCGTCACCGAGGGCGTCGGCGCCCACGGCCTGTTGCAGCCGCACCGCTTCGAGCGCGTCCTCCGCGACCTCACCATGTACCTCCGCCAGCCCGCGCCCGACTACGCCCTCGCCACCATCGGCCGCTTCTCCCTCGACAAGCAGCATCGCCGCTCCAACGGCACCCAGTGGGGCTTCTGGACCGGCGGCGCGCCCATTGAGTCGCTCCCGCCCCGCTACTTCCAGAACATCTACCAGCGCCGCCGCGACCCCTGGGGCTTTGAATCCAGCGACTACGAACGCGGAAAGTACAAGATCACCCTCGACAGCCTTCCCCACGCAAGCTATCGACACGCGCTCGAGGTCGGCTGTTCCATCGGCGTCCTGACCGCCCGCCTCGCCGAGCGCACCGGCGATCTCCTCGCGCTCGATGTCTCCGAGCGCGCCCTCGAACAGGCGCGTGCCCGCTGCCGTCATCTCCCGCAGGCCCACTTCGAGCGCATGCAGGTTCCCGACGAGTTTCCCGCCGGCTCGTTCGACCTCATCATGGTCTCTGAGGTCGCCTACTACTGGCAGCGCGAAGATCTCGAGCGCGCCATCGACCGGATCGCCGAACGCCACGAACCCGGTGGCCACCTCGTGCTCGTCCACCTCACCGAGCCGGTCAAGGATTATCCGCTCACCGGCGACGAGGTCCACGACCTCTGGAGCGCCCGCCCCGAGTGGACCGTCGTTCAATCCCGCCGCGAGCCCCGCTTCCGCCTCGATGTCCTCGAACGCTGCTAGCGCGCTTTCCCCTCGCGGTGTGATCGTCCCGCATCGAAGCGACGCAATCTGCTTTCCCGCTCAGCCAGCGATCATCGGCGGTTCCGCCCGCACATCCGCCGGTTCCAGTCTGGCGATCGCCGCGCGCAACGCACGCAGCACGATCCGGATCTCTTCATGCCGTCTGGGCTCGCCCACCGATTCGCGGAACATCTCCTCGATCAATCCATCGCAGTCAATCCGCTCCAGAAATTTCGGCGTCTCCAGCCCGTCCCGATGAGCCTCCCGCAGACGCTCGCGCCAACCCGCCGGGTACGCTTCGAAGCACGGCGACGCGCACTCGTTCAACCGGCGCAGCGCACCCATCCAGCGGAAGCGATGCTCCAGCCACGCCGCGGAATCCACCATCTGCGGCTCCTTCGCCTCCGCATCCCGTCGCCAGTGCCGCAGCTGTCCGGAGAGTCCCACCTCCGCGCGCCCGTCCAGCCGCGCCGAAGTAAAGATGTGCACCGCCGGCGAGTGCCGCAGACGCGCCCCCACCTTGCGCAATGCGTCGATAAACGCCACATCCTCCAGCCGCGGCACCGCGGGCAGACCGCCACACAGGCGGTAGATCGCCGGGGTACACGCGAGCGACGCGCCAAAGTGCTCCAGGTGCCGCGGCCACGGGTCAGCCGGATCGGGGTCCAGCATCGACTCCAGCTTCGCCACCAGACCCTGCAGCTCGCGGTCCCGCTCATACCGCTTCCGCGTGCTTTCCTCCAGCAGCGCCAGTTCTTCAACAAACAGATGGATCACGCCGCCCACCACCTCGGCTCCCCGCGTGATCTCCGCCAGGTTCGCGCTCACCCACTCCGGTGCCACCAGCGTATCGGCATCGGTTGAGAGGATCGCCTGCGCACTCGATCGGTTCCGTCTGCCCTGGCCTTCGAGCCGCGCACACGCTGCATCCATCAGCATGCGCCGCGCTGTGCCCACGTGCGCATCTTCCGGGGCCAGCTCGCAGCACACAAGGCTCAACGCGAACTCCGGATAGCGCTCCGCATAGCGCTCGGCCACGGCAAGGCTGCCGTCCGTGCAGTTGTTCAACAGCAGCAGCACCTCATAGGTGCGCCCGTCGAGCGGCTCGCCGTCCGCCTCCACCTGCAGCCGCAGCGCGTCCAGAGTCGCCGCCAGACTCGCCTCTTCGTTGCGCGCCGGCACCACCACCGTCGCCCGGCACAACGCGTGGGGAGCCGGCAGATCTTCCAGACGGCAGCTCACCTTCATGCTCCGGCCAACCGTTGCGCTTCGAGTCGCCTCCGTAGACGCAGGCTGCATCGTCGTTGTCAGACCGCCTGCGCTCATGCCGGCAGCGGCTCCCGTTCCGGATCCGCCTGACGCGCCGAAAGCTTCTCCCGCCCGGCGATCTTCAGCCACGCCTCATTCGCCCACATCCGCTCCGCGCCACGGTATCGCTGCGAAAAACCGGCAATGGTGTCCGCCAGAGCCTCGTCGATCTGCGACGTGTAGGTCATCGCCAGCCGTCGCTTAAGCTCCGTCGGGCGCGTATGCGTGCCATGCACCAGCACCGGATACAGCTCCTCATGCAGACGCGTGCTCGCATCCTCGCGGAAGCGCGACAGGTCTACGCGCACGCCATCCCGCGTTGCATAAGGCAGCTCTTCATAGAACGCGCAGGGAAGATCGGGCGTCAGCGGCAGCGCTGCATCGCGCGCCGTGCGATGATCGACGTGGTGACCCAGTCCCAGCGGAAGCACCAGCGCCGAATCTTCGGGTGAGCCGTGTCCATGCGTGTGGGCCATCTGCTCCAGCTTCCTGCGAATGACAGGTATCGCCGGATCGTCCGGACGAACGTCCATGTCGCACACGATCGAGCTGTCGCACTCCAGGCGAATCGGCGCGTCGACCACATCGAGATCGACCATCCTCACTCCGCCGCCCAGCGCCTCCAGAAACGTCTCGTCCTCCCGCTTCCGCAGAGCCGAGACATAATCCAGCCGCTTCGCCTCAGGCTGCGCGTCCGCATCCGAGTAAGGGGCATACAGAGAGCGCGTGAACACGTTCAACAGTGTCACCGAGTGACCCGCCGCAAGCCAGTGACGGATGGAAAGAGAAAGCGAAAAACATGCGTCGTCGCGATGGGGAGAAAGAACGAGAATCTTCAAAAGCGAGCGTCCTTCTCGAAACGGGATGTCACGACCATGCCGCCCGGCGGCGACTGACTTCCAACCAAACCTCGGATGCGGCAAAGCACAGGAAGGTTACTGTTTCATCTTACGCAATCCTCGTCATGAACCCGCAACCCAACGCCAACCTCGGATTCATCATCCAATTGGCGATACAGAGGCGAATCGATCCGTCTTTTTCTGCACGCACTCGTCTCTTTTTCCCGACGTGAGGACCCCAACTTGCCTACTGATCTCAGCGCTGGCTCCGACGCTCCAGGCCGCGAACACAGCGCGCGCCCTCTCTCAGGCGCCCAGCCCTTCGGCTCCCAGCCCCTCGTTCCCCAGCCCCTCGGCAACCAGCCCGACCTCTTCTGCTTCAGCCACCTCCGCTGGCACTTCGTCACTCAGCGCCCCCAGCATCTGCTCACCCGCGCCGCCCGCGACCGCCGCGTTTTCTTCTGGGAAGAGCCCTGGTTCGACGCCGATGACACCGGCAACGGCACCCCCACCCTCGAGATCATGCACGAGGCGGAGCACCTTCAGATCCTGCGCCCGCATCTCCCCCGCGTCGGCGACGCCGCCGCCATGCAGCGGGCATTGCTGGCAAACTTCATCGACGAGCACAAGCTGGATCGTTTTGTCAGCTGGTATTACACCCCCATGGCCCTCGCCTTCACCGGCGAGCTCGAACCGGAAGCCGTCGTCTACGACTGCATGGACGAGCTCAGCGGCTTTCTGGGCGCGCCTCCCGAGCTCCGCAAATGCGAGCAGCAGCTCTTCGAGAAAGCCGATGTCGTCTTCACCGGCGGCATGAGCCTCTTCGAGGCAAAGCGCAAGCAGCATTCGAACGTCCACGCCTTTCCCAGCTCCATCGACGTACCCCACTTCGCCCAGGCCAGAACCGCTGCCCGCGAACCTGACGATCAGGCCGCCATCCCGCACCCGCGGGCCGGCTTTTTCGGCGTCCTCGACGAGCGCTTCGACCGCGAACTCGTCGCCGAAATCGCGCGCCTGCGTCCGGAGGTTCACTTCGTGTTTCTCGGACCGGTCGTCAAAATCGATCCCGCCGCGCTCCCGCAGGCCGCCAACATTCACTTCCTCGGTGGCAAGAGCTACGCCGAACTGCCCGCCTACCTCAGCGGCTGGGACGTCGCCCTGCTTCCCTTCGCCCTCAACGAATCCACCCGCTTCATCTCCCCCACCAAAACGCCCGAATACCTCGCCGCCGGAAAGCCCGTCGTCTCCACCCCCATCCACGACGTCATCGCCGGCTATGGCGAACGGGGCCTGGTCGCCATCGCCCGCACGCCCGCCGAGTTCGCCGAGGCCATCGACCGTGCGCTCCAGCCCCAGCCCGAAAGCTGGTACGAGGCCGTCGACCGCAAGCTGGCGCAGAGCTCTTGGGACCGTACCTGGAGCGCCATGGCGCGCGAGATCGAACGCGTCCGCAATCGCTCGGCGCAACTTCGACCCGGCGAACTCGTCAGTGCCTTCCGCATCGCGCCCGTCAGCGTCAAACCCGCGAAGCTCAACAGCGACCACCGCCTCATGCGCCCGAAGCAGACCGAATCCTACGACTGGCTGGTCGTCGGCGCGGGCCTCGCCGGCGGCGTCCTCGCCGAGCGGCTCGCCCATGGCATGGGCAAGCGTGTCCTGCTCATCGACAAGCGCGAACACGTCGGCGGCAATACCTACGACTACCACGACGACGCCGGCATCCTCGTCCACAAGTACGGCCCGCACATCTTCCACACCAACTCGCCCGAGGTCGTGCAGTACCTCTCAAAGTTCACCGAATGGCGCGACTACGAGCATCGCGTCCTCGCCTCCGTCGACGGCAAGCTGCTGCCCATTCCGATTAACCTGACCACCGTCGAACGGCTCTACAACCTCTCACTCGACGCCCAGGGCATGCAGAACTTCCTCGCATCCCGCGCCGAAACCAACCGTGTCATCCGCACCTCCGAGGACATCGTACTCAGTCGTGTCGGCCGCGAGCTCTACGAGAAGTTCTTCCGCAACTACACCCGCAAACAATGGGGTCTCGACCCGTCGGAGCTCGACAGCTCCGTAGCCGGACGCATCCCCGTCCGCTTCGACCGCGATGACCGCTACTTCACCGATCAGTTTCAGGCCATGCCCAGGCACGGCTATACCCGCATGTTCGAGCGCATGCTCGACGCCCGCAACATCACCGTGCGCACCGGCGTTGAATACGCCGAGGTCGCGCGCCTCTACCCCGGTATCAAAACCATCTACACCGGCCCCGTGGACGAGTACTTCGGCTTCCGCTTCGGCGCGCTGCCCTACCGTTCGCTCGAGTTCAAGCACCAGACCTGCAACCGCGAAACCTTCCAGGCCGCACCCGTCGTCAACTTTCCCAACGAACACGAGTACACACGCGTCACCGAATTCAAATACCTCACCGGTCAGACCGCGCCAAAGACCAGCGTAGTCTATGAGTACCCGCGCGCCGAAGGTGATCCCTACTATCCCATTCCCCGCCCCGAAAACGCCGCGCTCTATGCACGCTACCGGGAACTCGCCGAGCGCACCCCCGACGTTCACTTCGTCGGCCGGCTCGCAACCTACAAGTACTACAACATGGATCAGGTCGTAGCCCAGGCGCTGGTCACCTATCGCAAGATCACCGGAAGCGAACAGGTTCTTCTGCCCGCCGCCGCATCCCTGCCCGTCGCATCGACCACCACCTGATCCGGCGCCTCGGCCCCCTTACACGAAAAGGCGGAAGACGCTCGCGGCTTCCGCCTTTTCGCTGGAGCAAGCTTGTTCGGTGTGCAAAGATGTGCGCTCCATGAAGTTCACGTTACGAATCCGCTCAGGCCAAATCCCTCAGCGGTCCCGATACCATCGAGAGGCGTTCGCATCACACTGGCCATGCAAACGGGAATGCAGAGGCGCGGAGGCGCAAGGTTGAGCGAAGATACATCGCGGCGGGCTGTCATCGTAGGTGCCGGACCGGGCGGGCTCGCGGCCGCCATGCTGCTGGCAAAATCGGGCGTCAAAGTCACGGTCGTGGAGAAGGGCGCGCAGGTTGGCGGACGTACCGCAAGCATCCGCCAGGATGGCTTCCGTTTCGACATCGGCCCCACCTTCTTCCTCTATCCGCGCGTCCTGCGTGAGATCTTCGCCGCCTGCGGCTACGACCTCGACCGTGAAGTCCCCATGACGCGCCTCGACCCGCAGTATCGGCTCGTCTTCGGCTCCGGCGGTGAGCTCCTCGCCACCCCCAACATCGAGCGGATGGAGCGTGCCATCGCCGCCATCTCCCCTGAAGACGCGCGCCGCTTTCACCAGTTCATCACCCGCAACCGCACCAAGCTCGAAAAATTCATGCCGTTCCTCCAGCAGCCCTTCACCAGCTGGCGCGATCTCGCGAAGCCCGAGATGATGAAGCTGCTCCCCCTGCTCGCCCCTTGGAAATCCCTCGACGGCGACCTCCAGGTCCACTTCAAGGACGAGCGCATCCGCCTCGGCTTCTCCTTCCAGTCCAAATACCTCGGCATGTCGCCTTTCCGCTGCCCCAGCCTGTTCTCCATTCTCTCCTTCCTCGAGTACGAACACGGCGTCTTTCACCCCGCCGGAGGATGCGGTGCGGTCACACAGTCCATGGCGAACCTCGCCGAAGAGCTCGGGGTCGAGATCCTGCTCAACGAGCCCGTCGAAGAGATCATGATGAAGGACGGCAAAGCCGTCGGCGTCCGCACCGCCTCGCGCACCCTCGCCGCCGACGCCGTCGTCGTCAACGCCGACTTCGCCAACGCCATGCGCAAGCTCGTTCCCAACAAGGCCCGCCGCCGCTGGACCGACGAACGCATCGCTAAGAAGAAGTTCTCCTGCTCCACCTTCATGATGTATCTCGGCATCGAAGGCCGCTACGACGACGTCTCGCACCACACCATCTTCCTCGCAAAAAACTATCGCCAGAACCTCCGCGACATCGAAGAAGGCCACCAGCTCTCCAGCGACCCGTCCTTCTACGTCCAGAACGCCTCGGTCACCGACTCCACCCTCGCTCCGCGCGACCACAGCACCCTCTACGTCCTGCTCCCCGTCACCCACGACACCGGCTCTGTCGACTGGCAGCGCGAGACCCCGCGCTTCCGCGACCTGGCCTTCGAGCAGATGGAGAAGATCGGCATCACCGACGTCCAGCGCCGCATCCGCACCGAGAAGATCCTCACCCCGCAGGGCTGGACCGAAGACTTCGGCCTCTACCGCGGCGCCACCTTCTCCATGGCGCACTCGCTCGACCAGATGCTCCACCTTCGCCCTCACAATCGCTTCGAAGATGTCGGCCAGATGTATCTTGTCGGCGGCGGAACCCACCCCGGCTCCGGCCTGCCTGTCATCTTCGAGTCCGCCCGCATCACCTCCAAACTCCTGCTCGAAGACCTTCACATCGAGCCGCAGTGGAATACCGACCATACCGCCTCCACGCTCACCACCGCCGAGCTCGTCGGAGCCGCCTAGCATGGCCGCGACCGCACCCGCCCCAGGTACGGGTGTAGATCCCACCGCCAGGACGGTCCTCCCATGTTTCGACTCTGAGGCGTGCCATGACCGCACTCTGCAGACGCGCGCCCCACAACGCGTCTGGGCCGCGACTCCCATCCGCGCACGCCTCCGCATCCTCCGCGCGCTCCGCCATCTCCTCGCCGAGAACGCCGAAGCTCTCACCCGCGCCCTCCCCGCAACCCTCGCCCGCATCCCGGCCGATACCCTCGCCGCCGAAGTCCTCCCCCTGCTCGCCGCCTGCCGGTTCCTCGAGCAGAACGCCGCCCGCATCCTCGCGCCGCGCCGCCTCGGCCGTCGCGGCCTCCCCTTCTGGCTGTCCGGAATTGACGCCACCGTCGAGCGCATGCCCTTCGGCACCGTCCTCGTCATCGGCCCGTCCAACTATCCGCTCTTCCTCCCCGGCGCTCAGACCCTGCAGGCCCTCGCCGCCGGCAACGCCGTCGTCTGGAAGCCCGGCCGCGCCGGCGAACCCGCAGCCCGCCTCTTCGCCCGGCTGGCCCAACACGCCGGCCTGCCCGAGGGCATTCTCCGCGTCACTGATGACTCCATCGAGACGACCCGCGCCGAAATAGCGCATAAGCCCGCTAAAATCGTCTTCACCGGCTCCTCACAAGCCGGCAAAGCCGTCCTCCAGCTCGCCGCCCAGCACGCCATCCCCGTCATCGCCGAGCTCTCCGGATGCGACGCCGTGTTTGCGCTCCCCTCGGCGGACCCCGACCGCCTCGCGCAGGCCCTCACCTTCGGCATGCGTCTCAACGGCTCCGCCACCTGCATGGCGCCGCGCCGCCTCATCCTCATCGGTCCGCCGCAGAAGCATCAGCCGTTGCTCCGCACCCTCGAAGCCGCCTTCGCCGAGGCCGAACCCGTCTTCCTCCGCGACGAGACGCGCGCCCAGCTTACCGCGCTGCTCGAAGACACCCGCGCCCATGGCGCCACCCCTTCCACCGATCCCACCCCCCTCGGCACCCGTCCTGTCCTCATCCGCAACGGGCGTCCCGCAATGCAGCTCGCCCAGGCCGACCTCTTCGCCCCCGTCCTTACCGTCCTTCACGCCGAAGACACCATCAACGCCCTCGCGATCGACGCCCAGTGCCCGACCGGCCTGACCGCCGGCATCTTCGGCGACGAACGCGAAGCCCGCGAACTCGCCAGGACGCTCCAAGTCGGCAACATCGTCATCAACGACCTGATCGTCCCTACCGCCGACCCCCGCATCCCCTTCGGCGGACGCCACGCCAGCGGCTTCGGCACGACAAGGGGCGCTGAGGGGCTCCTCGAGATGACCGCCGCCAGGACCACCTCGGTCCGCAAAAATAACTCGACACGCCACTTTCAACCCACCACCGGCAATCACGCCGAGCTCTTCTACGGCGTCGTCGCCCTCACCCACACCCGCACCCTCGCGCAACGCCTTGCCGGACTCAAGCGCATCGTCGCCGCCGGCCGGCATCTCAGGTAGCACGTGCCGAACGAAACGAACGCACCAGGAGAAAGCATCATGAAGGTTGCAGTCATCGGAAGCGGACTCGCCGGGCTGGCCTCCGCCTGCACGCTCGCAGCCCGCGGCTATCAGGTCGAAGTCTTCGAGAAGAATCCATGGCTCGGCGGCAAGGCCGCCCAGCTCACGGGCGATGGCTTCCGCTTCGACATGGGCCCGACCATCCTCATTCAGCCCTCCATGCTGCGCAAACTCTTCGAAGAGGCCGGCCGCCGCGCCGAGGACTACATCCCCATGGTCCGCCTCGACCCGCAGTGGCGCTGCTTCTTTGAGGACGGCACCCGCCTCGACCTTCGCGACGATAACAACGCCATGGCCGCCGAACTCGACAAGATCTGGCCCAACATGGGCCGTGGCTATCTCAAGCTGATGGAGGAGTCCGAAAATCTTCACTCCATTTCAGACCGCTTCTTCTTCTGGCGCTCCGTCGGCTCCATGCGCGACACCATGGACGTCAAGGGCGCGTTCGACATCAAGGTCCTCCGCGATGTCATGCGCATGCGCCTCGGCAAGACCGTCGGCCAGGTCATCCGCGAGAACATCCCCGACGCCAACACCGCCCAGATGCTTGACCACTTCGTCCAGTACGTCGGCTCCTCCCCTGATGCCTCGCCTGCCATCCTCTGCGCCATCGGCCACATGCAGATGGAAGAAGGCATCTGGTATCCCATGGGCGGAACCCGCGCCGTCCCCGAGGGCCTGGTCAAGCTGGCCGAAGATCTCGGCGTCGTCTTCCGCCCGTCGACCGACGTGGCCCGCATCCTCACCGACGCACCCGCCACCGGCAGCGGCAAACACGCAAAGGTCACCGGCCTCGTCACCACCACAGGCGAACAATACAAGTTCGACGCCGTCGTCTCCAACGAAGACGCCGTCCGCACCCATCGCGAGCTCCTCGCCGGCACCGCCGCCTCCCGCCACTTCGAGCACAAGCGCTCCTACGAGGCCGCCTGCTCCGGCGTCGTCCTCTACCTCGGCCTGAATAAGCGTTACGACCACCTCGCCCACCACGACTTCGTCTTCTCCCGCGACCCGCATGAGGAGTTCCACGCCATCTACGACCAGGGCGAGCCCGCGCCGGACCCCACCTGCTACCTCGCCGCCACCGCGCAGACCGACCGTGCCTCAGCACCTGCGGGCGGGGAAGCCCTCTACGTCCTCGTCCACACCCCGTACCTGCGCCCGCATCACGACTGGAAGAAGATGTTTCCCGCCTACCGTCAGGTCATCCTCGACAAGCTCAAGCGCACTGCCGGCCTCACCGACATCGAAGACCGCATCGTCTTCGAGCGCCACCTTACCCCCGAGGACATCCACGAGCGCTACCGCGTCCTCAACGGTGCCATCTACGGCATCTCCTCGCACGGTGTCTTCAACGGAGCCTTCAAGCCCGCCAACCGCTCCACCGACCTCAAGGGCCTCTACCTCGCCGGCGGCGCGGCCCACCCCGGCCCCGGCATGCCCATGGTCATGATGTCCGGTTGGATCGCCGCCGACTCGCTCGATCAGGATTACGGCGCAGGCCAGAGCGCAGCGCGCGCGAAAGAAGAGGCTCAGCGCCCGTACGCCATGGCGTAAGCTTCTATGCGACCTATGGCACCCGCCACCATCTCGCCGCGCATCTCGCCTTTCATTCTCAGCATGTTGCGCTGGATCGCGCGCCGCCGCTTCCGCAAGCACTTCCGCGCCGTCCGCATCAGCGGCGCGGAACGGCTGGCCCAGTTCCGGTCTCCAGACCAGTGCGGCCCGCTGCTGGTCTACGCCAATCACGCCTCCTGGTGGGATCCGCTCGTTTCCATCCTGCTCGCGCAGAAGCTCCTCCCGGAACGCCGCCATTACGCCCCTATGGACGCCGAAGCGCTGGAGCGCTACGCCATCCTCAAGAAGATCGGCGTCTTCGGCGTCGACATGCACTCTCTTCGCGGAGCCGCGCAGTTTCTGCGCAAAGGCCTTGATCTTCTCGCCGCCGGCAGCGTCCTCTGGATCACACCCCAGGGACGCTTCGCCGATGTCCGCGAACGCCCCATCGTCTTCAAGCCCGGCCTCGCCACCCTCGCCGCGCGCGTCCCCGGCTGCACCGTCTTCCCCATGGCCATCGAGTACGTCTTCTGGGATGAACGCCTGCCCGAAGTCCTGCTCGAACTCGGCGAACCCATCACGGTTCCGCCTGGCACCGCGCCCGAGCAGCTTGAACAGCAAATGCACACCGCCTTGCTCGGCCTCATGGAGCGCTTGCGCGAAAAATCCATCCAGCGCGACCCCGCGCTCTTCCACATCCTGCTGGATGGACGTGCCGGCACAGGCGGCTTCTACCAGTACATCCAGCGCCTGCACGCCCGCCTGCGCGGACGCGCCTGGCAGCCCGACCACACTGCCCGCCCCGACCGCGCCCGCCCCGACCGGCAGCGAGTCCTTCCGGACCAGGGATCAGGAATTACCGTATCGCCGCCGCCGCAAAATGTCGGATAACAACTCAGCCGACCACGATCGGGTGCCCATCTCTCGCGTCTGAGACATGGGACTGACAAAGGCTCGAACTGCTAGGGACGCGCAGTCCTTCCTCTGTGCGCCTCTGTGTTCCCTGTGTTTTCCTTTGTCCTTGCTGTTCCGCACATGCGAACGAGTCCCGTATGCTCAAGGCGTGGCAATCACCCTTGCGCTCGTCTCCTTCTTCTGCGCCCTCCTCCCCGCCGCCCTGTTCGTCGTCAACCTCTCTCACTACCGCGAGCCCCCTCTGGCTTCCGGCCCCTTACTCGCCGTCTCCATCCTCATCCCCGCCCGTAACGAAGCCCGCGGCATCGCCGACGCCCTCAACGCCGCCCTCGCCACCACGGATGTAACGTTTGAAGTGATCGTCATGGACGACGGCTCGAGCGACGGCACCGCCGCGATCGTTGAGGAGTTCGCCGCCCGCGACGCACGCGTTCGCCTCGCACACGCTCCCCTGCTCCCCACCGGCTGGAACGGCAAACAGCACGCCTGCTGGGCGCTCGCCCAGTTAGCCCGCAACCCGGTCCTCTGCTTCGTCGACGCCGACGTACGCCTCGCGCCCGGATGCATCAGCCGCATGGCCGCGTTCTTGGAAGGGTCCAATTCTTCCCTCGTCAGCGGCTTTCCCCGCCAGATCACCGGAACGTTCCTCGAGTGGCTGCTGCTCCCGCTCATCCACTTCGTCCTGCTCGGCTTCCTGCCCCTCGCCAGCATGCGCAAAGGAACCGAACCCGCCATGGCCGCCGGCTGCGGCCAGTTCCTCATGGTCCGTGCCGCCGACTACTTCGCCATCGGCGGCCACCCGAACATCCGCAACACCATGCACGATGGCCTCCGCCTCCCGCGCCTCTTCCGCGAACACGGCCTCCGCACCGACCTCGCCGACCTCACCAACCTCGCCACCTGCCGCATGTACAGCAACGGCCACGACGTCTGGAGCGGCCTCGCCAAGAACGCCACCGAAGGCCTCGCCGCCCCCACCCGCATAGGGCCAGTCTCCGTGATCCTCATCCTCGGCCAGATCTTTCCGTTCCTCCCCGTATTGTTCCTTGTTTACGAAGCTCTCACCCATCTTAGAAGCGTCCTGAGCGCGTTGATCCACCAAACCTATGTCATCGGGTTGTCGCGGGCAGGATGGGTCATCGTTCCCGCGTTCTGCATGACGGTGGTCCTGGCCTACCTGCCACGTACTCTCGGCGCAATCCGCTTCCGCCAATCCTGGCGCGGAGCCATCCTCCACCCTCTTGGCATCCTCATCCTGCTCGCCATCCAGTGGTATGCCCTCGTCCGCAAGCTCCGCGGTGGCCCGGTAGCCTGGCGCGACCGCGTCTACGCCGAGTAGCGACGCTTTCAGCCCAGCTCAGTAATAAGGCGCGACCCGACCCGCCACGCATTCTCCAGACTCGGCAGATACGCCGAATCCGTAGCGACATTTGCCTCCCGCAGGCTCTCCGCCGCGCTGATTCGCGCGCGCTGCCGGTCGAAGTTCGACGCCGCCCGAGCAATCACCACGCGCCGCAGATCGACGCGGCCAGCCGCCGCCAGCCAAGTCAGCGATTGCAGGATCCCGTGATCCTCCATCGCCGTAGTCGCGTAGCGACCCGCACCCTCGGTCTGATACGTCATCCATCGCACCGCGCGCTCGCCCATCAACCGCCCATGCCAGAAGGTGCTGGACGCCACTTCATCCCCGCGCACTATCTGCGGCGCCTCAGTCGCGGGTCCGGACGAGAACCCGCTTCGCCGTCGAACCAGCCCGGGTGTGTCCGTCAGCTCAATCTCGCGCGCGACCGCAAACGCGTGCGCTACGGTGGCGGGATCCAGGCGAAAGACGATGCCATCATTCCCGTTGAAGCGACGCGCGAGAGGCTGCTCATACGGGGTGTTCTTTCCGATGGGTACGAATCCGTCCGGCCATCCCGGCGGGATTTCCCGCGCGTCGACCTCATGCGTCATGTCGCCGTCCACCACCCACTCCGGCAGCACCACCGAAGCCAGCGAACCCATCTCAGGACTTATCCCCGCCACGCCCGTTATCAGGACGTTGGCCCGCGTCAGGTCGAATCGCTCATCGAGCCCCAATGCCATCACCGAAGCCGCCGCCCGCACGCCGCCTACGCCGGTAACACAGCCAAGAATCCCGCGCTCGCGATTCAGGCGCAAAGGGCGATAGCCTGCCGCAAATGGCAGCGTCTCGCTCAGAGTCTCCCGCTCAATGAACAGGCGCAGCTCGCCTGAGATCGGGCCCGCGTCCGGCTCGAAGGCGGCGAGGATCACGGTCTTAGGGGCTAACGACATAGAGGCAATGGCAACGTCGCCCTTACGCCGGGCCGGCGCCACTTCGTGGGGTATTGGACGCTTCGCGTGAGTGCTACACGCCTTTCTTTTGCGGCTCCCAGATGAACTTGTGGATCTGCAGCGACAGCCGCGCGTCGATCCCGTCTTCCATCATCCACTCCACTAGGGTACGCGGATCGAGTGTTGCATTCTCAACCGTCCGCAGCGGACTCGGTGTCTTCGAAAATGCCGGACTCAGCAGGATCTGCCCAACCTTCGCGCTAAGCTCATGCTGCCGGATAAAGTGCTTCGCAAACTCATAGTCCGCGCGGCTCGAAAGCACAAACTTCACCTCATCGCCCAGCGTCAACGCGTCCAGATTTTCCATCCGGAAGCTGCCCGCCGCCGCGCCTGCGCCAGGACACTTCACGTCCACAATCTTATGCACCAGCCTCGAGACCTCGGCCAGCGGCCGCTCGCCCGACGTCTCCATCATCAGCGTGTATCCACGGTCGAGCAGCGCGTCCATTAACGGCAGCAGCTCGCGTGCCTGCAGCATCGGTTCGCCGCCGGTGAACTCGACCAGCCTGCACGGCGCAAGCGCCTCGATCTGTGCAATCACCTCGTCCTGCGTGAACGGCTTGCCGCCGGTAAACGTGTACTCGGAGTCGCACCACGCACAACGGAGATTGCAACCCGCAAACCGCACGAAGACGCACGGCAGCCCGGTAAACGAGCTCTCGCCCTGCACCGACTTGTACAGCTCAATCAGGTGCATGGTGTCAGACCTGCTCGTAGTAGCGCGCGTAGCTGGTGTCGGTCTCGTAAAGCGTGCAGTCTTTCACCGTGACCCGGCCATGCGTCAGCTCGTCCAGCTGGCTCGCCGTGTTCTCGAAGAAGTAGCGCGCCAGATTCTCGGCAGAGGGATTGATCTCGTCGAACGGCTTGAGGTCGTTGATCATCTGGTGGTCGAGATAGTCGACCACGGGACGCATCACCTGCTTAAGCAGTTTGAAGTCCAGCAGCAGACCGGCTTCGTCGAGCTCTTCGCCCTTCAGGGTGACGAAGACACGATAGTTATGGCCGTGCGGGTTCTCGCACTTGCCGCGGTAGTTGCGGAGGTAGTGGCCGGAGGAAAAGCCGGCTTCTACGGTTACTTCAAACATCGTGTGGGTCGCTTCCCTTCATGGCTCGGCCGATCGTACTTACGGACCCAAAGCTGCACTCCCCATTCTACGGAAGTCAAGCCGGTCCGCGCTTGCTCCGGCGCGCGATACGATCCTGCTCCGCCCGCCGCTCGGCTTGTTCGAACAGTCGCGACAGCACGCCGGAGAGCGTCGCAACCAGCGCCAGCACCAGAAACGCGATGCCCATGGTGCGCCAGAGACGCATGTCGCCGGGCGACCCCGGATTCTGCGCCACATTCGTGAAAGAGAGCACAAAGGATGCGACCGCGAAGAAGCCGAGCGTGCCAGCGAGGATGTAGAGGTTCCGCGACATCTGCTTTCAGTTTAGTGGTAGTTGGTCCCTGTATTCGGAGTCGCGGGGGAGGAGGCCGCGAACTCCGCTGACATCACCCGATTTGGGAATAGGCGGCAGTGCAGTAACCAGCGATGCTGTTACCACAAGCCTGGCCGGGTTACCCATAGGGGACCGGCTCAGACGCACAATCCAGGAAAGGAAAGAACATCCATGCACGTCATCAAATGTATCCTCTCCGCTCTCCTCGCCGATGAATCCGGACAAGACCTGATCGAATACGCTCTCGTCGCGGCACTGATCGCGCTCGGGGTTGTCATCAGCATGCAGAGCCTGGCCGCCCAGATTGGGACCGCGTTCACGGACGTTTCGAGCGAGCTCTCCAGCGCACTCTAGGCCGCACCGGCCTGCCGGTCGGACACTGCGAAGAAAGCCTCAACATCGCCGATCTCCTGCGTCATCCGATAGGCAGGCAATGAATCGAGGAAGACACGGCCGTAGCGCTGGCGCTGTATCCGTGGGTCAAGCAGCATCAGCACGCCGCGGTCTGACAGGGAACGGATCAGCCGGCCGAAGCCCTGCTTCAGCGTGATGACGGCGGCAGGAATCTGCAGGTCGAAGAAGGCGTTGCCTCCGGCTGCCTGAATCGCATCCATCCGCGCCTTGACCACAGGATCGGACGGAACCGCGAATGGCAGCCGGTCGATGATGACGCAGGAGAGCTGTTCCCCCTGTACATCGACGCCCTGCCAGAAGCTGGATGTTCCGAAGAGGACCGCGTTGGGCGTCTCGCGGAACTGCTGCAGCAGCACATGCCGCGGCGCGCTGCCGTGGAGCAGCAGCGGATAAGGCAGCTCCTGGAGCATGCGTTCGTAGACGGCGCGCATCTGCACATAGCTGGTGAAGAGGCAGAAGGCGCGGCCGCGGGTGATCTCAAGCACGCGGCGAATGCGCTCGGATCCCTGCACGAGGAAGTCGGGATCGCGCGGATCGGGCATGTTGCGTGGCAGATACAGCAGCGCCTGACGTCCGTAGTCGAAATGCGAGGGCACGACCAGCTCGCGCGTCGAGTGCAGACCGAGGCGTCCGGTGATGTGCCCGAATCCTGCTTCTCCGGAGGTGTTCGCTGCCACAGTCAGCGTTGCGGAAGTCAGGATCACTGACGGATAGGCTTCGAAGAGCGAGGCCGAGAGCAGCCCGGAGACATCGATCGGGGTGGCTTGGAGCTGGGTGGCAAAGTGCGGCTGCGCCGAACCGCGCACCAGGTTGCGCGTACCCGAGGTCGCACGGCGCTCGATCCAGAAGACCGTGTTCGGATCTTCGGACTCAAGCAGGAAGCGCATATGCTGGCGGATCTCGGTCGCGCGCTTGAGCAGGCCTTTGGTCTCGTCGACGTTCTTGATGTGCTCCAGCTCCCCTTCCAGGCGCTTGAGCGCATTGACTGCGCCGAGATATGCATCGCCTGAGTGTTCCAGGAAGCCGGCGCGATCGTCGAAGGGCATGCGCCCGACCGGCGGATTGCCGATGGGCAGAGCGGCGAAGAACATGCGTGCGCGATCCTTGAGGAGGGCACACGCGCTCTCGACCGATGAGCTGGAGGCCTGCTTCGCGCGCAGCAGCATCTCGGTGTCGCGCGTGAGCTCGTCCATGCGACCGCTGGTGAGCGCGATGCCGAAGAAGTTGGCCGCGACGTCTTCGAGCTCGTGGGCTTCGTCGAAGATCACCGCGCCCGCAGCGGGCAGAATACCGGCGTCAGGCGGCGCGTTCTCGCTCGCCGCAGCGGTCTGCTGCTTGATGTTCAGGTCGGCAAAGAACAGGTGGTGGTTGACGATGATGAGGTCAGATTCGAGGGCCTTCCGCCGCATGGCGGTGACGAAGCAGCGCTCCCAGTCCGGACAAGTCTGGCCGAGACAGGCCTCGGTGCGGGCGTCGAGCTTGTGCCAGAGTGCGGAGTGCTCGGGCATATGCGAGAGCTCGGCGCGGTCGCCGGTGATCGTCTCCGGTTCCCACGCGGCGATCTGGTGGAACTGCTCGATCTCGTCGAGGCCGGTGAGCAGCGGCGAGTCGCGCAGGGCGTAGAGCTTGTGGCGGCAGAGATAGTTGGCGCGGCCCTTCATGTAGCAGACGCGCAGCGGACCGTACTCCTCGCCGAGGATGGACTCAAGGAACGGGATGTCCTTGAAGTAGAGCTGTTCCTGCAGATTCCTGGTTCCCGTAGAGATGATGACGCGTTGTCCGTGCTCGCGGGCAAATCGCAGTGCGGGCAGCAGGTACGCGAGCGTCTTGCCGGTTCCGGTTCCGGCCTCGACGATGAGGTGGCGTTTGTCGGCCAGCGCGGACTCGACCGCTTTGGCCATCTCGTACTGGCCCTTGCGATGCTCGAAGATCAGAGACGAGTGCGCGAGGATTCCCTGAGGCGAGAAGAACTCGTGGAGCGTGGGAAGCGTTGCGCGCTTTGCGGTCTGGTCCGGAATGGTGGAGGTGATGGACACCTCAGTCGATGATACGGCGAAAATGCGCGGGGAGCGAAGGGAAGGCGTATGTGACGTGCCGCGTTCGGGCGCGTGATCCCTATAATCGGCTTTGGCGCTTCTGCGTCATGAGCGGAGTACGCGATGGCGGCGAAGAAGGCAGCGAAACGACTGGGCAAGAAGCATCGGCAGGCGAGCACGCGGCCGAAGAAGGGACGCGCTCCGCGGGCTGCGCAGACCGGCGCGACCAAGATTGCAGGGGTCTCGCCGAAGCAGCGCAAGGAGATCTCGAGCGAGCGCGCCAAGGCTGCGGCTGCGGCGCGCATCACCAAGAAGTCTCCGGAGTTCGAGCACAAGACGACGCTGGTTCCGGATACGAAGCGGGCCAAGGGTACCGGACGCGTGCTGCAGAACCTCGGTGCGGGCGCGGAGCCTGAGGACGCGCTGGACTGGAAGCGTGCGGAGCTGATGGCGCTCGAGCAGTCGGTTACGACCGGACACGCGGAGACGAAGGCGCTGCCGCTGATCGCCATTTGCGGACGGCCGAATGTGGGCAAGAGCACGCTGTTCAACAGGCTTACTGGGTCGCGGCGGTCGATCGTCGGCGATGAGCCTGGGATTACGCGCGACCGAATCTACGGCGAGTTGGAGTGGCAGGGACGCGATGCGCGTCTGGTCGATACGGGAGGTGTCGTTCCGGACGACGAGGCGCTGATTCCGAGTGAGATCTTCCGCCAGGCGCAGGTTGCGCTGAGCGAAGCGGATGCAGTGGTAATGGTCGTCGATGGACGGACCGAGCTGGCGCAGCCTGACATCGAGCTGGCGCGACTGCTGATGCGCGGCGGAAAGCCGATCTTCCTCGCGGTGAATAAGATCGACTCGGAGAAGATGGCGGCTGCGGCGGAGAACTTCCGCAGGCTGGGCTTCCGGAACGTGGCTGCGATCTCGGCTGAGCATGGAACGGGCATCGGCGATCTGCTGGATGAGGTGTTTGCGGTGCTTCCGGAGCTGGAGGAAGCGACTGCGGAGGAAGAGGCGGAGGCGTTTGAGGAGGAGTTCGAGCCTGTCGAGGAAGCTCCGGTACGGAGGCAGCGGACGCATGGCGAGTATGAGTCGCGGGAGACGAAGATCGCGATCATCGGACGTCCGAACGTGGGCAAGAGCACGCTGCTGAATGCGCTGACAGAGTCGGATCGGGCGATCGTCTCTCCGATCGCGGGGACGACGCGCGATGCAGTCGATGAGGTGGTCGAGCGCAAGGGACATCTGTTCCGGTTCGTGGATACGGCGGGAATCCGGCGCAAGGGCAAGACGAAGATGATGGCGGAGAAGCTCTCGGTCATCATGGCGCGAAAGCATCTGGAGGCTGCGGATGTGAGTCTGCTGGTGATCGATGCGGTTGAAGGCGTGACGCATATCGACGCGAACATCGGAGGCTACGCGCACGAGAGCGGACGCTCGGTGATCATCGTTATCAACAAGTGGGATCTGGTGACAACCGCGCGAGCGGACGGCAAACAGCCTGCGGACAAGAAGGTGTATGAGCAGCAGGTTCGGGATGCGCTGAAGTATCTGGAGTATGCTCCGCTGCTGTTCGTTTCGGCTGCTCCGGAAGGGGGCGGAAAGCCTCAGGGAATCGATCAGGTGTTCGCGAAGGTGGAGCTGGTGGCGCGCGAGCGGCGGAAGCGCGTTTCTACCGGGCAGATGAACAAGTTCCTGGAAAAGGTGGACTTTCAGCGGGCGAGCGTTCCGATGAACAAGCGGGTGAAGATCTACTACATGACGCAGGCTCAGGTCGCTCCACCGACGTTTGTGCTGTTCACGGATCGGGATGTGAAGATGCACTTTTCGTTCGAGCGTTTTCTGGCGAACCAGATTCGGGACAATTTCGGGTTTATCGGAAGTCCAATCTGGTTCAAGACGAGGCCGCGGAATAAGAGAAAAGTGGAGTGAGCGGGGAGGGTACCCCCCTCCCCCCCTCTTCTGACACTAAGTGACTGAAAGCAAACCTCTTAGCTGTTTATGAACGCTAAAGTCCTGCAAGCATTGCACTTACGGCGAATTGCCCCAAAGCGGGGCAGGTGGAACTTTGGAGACCTGCCTGCGGGTTCAGTTTTTCGCGAAGCTTAGGATCCGGCGCGCAGGGTGAAGGCCTGAAAGGCGGCTGAGCGTCCGAGGGGGCCTTCGAGCATAAGGCCGATGCGGAGCCCGCGATCCCAGGCCGGCAGGTCGCCTGCGTCGTAACTTTCCCCGGCGTTTTGCCAGGCGCCGTCGTCGAGGGCGTAGGAGAACTGCAGGTGCTGTTCGCTGCCGATCCTGCGGGACTGCAGGCGGAGGGTGCGGGCTAAGAGGAGATCGGTTTGCCAGATCGTTTCCTGGGTGTCTCCGCGCCGGCACCAGAGGGACAACGTGCGTCCGCGCAGGCCGAGGCCGACGGTGTTGAAGGGATCGCCGACGATGGACAGACCGGCCCACAAGAGCGGGTCAGGCGGCGCGGGGATGTCGAGGGTGACCGAGGCGACGTAGTGGAGGCCGGCGGGGCGCGGGACGGCGATCATGGCGGACTCGACCGCGCCGGCAGCCAGCGGCGAGGCGAGCGGAATGCCGAGGGTGAGCGTTCCTCCCGCGACGGAGACGTCAGGCCGGGTATTGACCGGCCACTGCCATGAGTAGCCCAGCGCGGGCCCATCGAAGGGGTCGATGAAGTCGATCGGTGCGGGCGGGGCCGGTTCTCCCGGGCCGCGGCCTGCGTTGATGACGGGCCATCCGGGCTTTCCGTCGGACTCGGGGGCGGACCAGGTGATCTCGTCGAGGATGGCTTCGCGGCCGACGTAGATGGTGCCGCCGACGGGGTAGGCGTGGTAGAGAAGATACTCTTGGCCGGGGCGGCCCGCGTGCGGCTGGGTGCGGACGGCGGTGCCGTGGCCGGGGCAGCGCCAGTTGTCATTCGGTCCGATGATGGGGTTGGCGGGGCACTTTTCCCACGGGCCGAGCAGTCGGTCGGCGCGGGCGACGCCTTCGGCGTACTTGCACTCGCGCCCGCAGCAGGCGTTTCCCGCGTAGAACATGTAGAAGCGGCCCTGGTGGCGAAGGATGTAGGGGCCTTCGACGACGCCTTCTTCCCATGGCTGGTCGTTGATGATGAGCTGCGTTTTCTCGCCCTGCAGGTGGAGGAGATCCTCGGTCAAGGGCTGGGCCCAGATGGGCGTGGGCCGCTGCCGGGAGTTGCCGTCTTCCTTCCAGATGAGGAACGGCGCGCCGTGCTCGTCGCGGGCGAAGCAGGGGTCGATGGAGCCGTCCTGCTGGCAGATGAGCGGGCCGTGGTCGGTGTAGGGGCCGCCGGGCGACGGGGCGGTGGCGACCGCGATGCACAGGGGACCACCGCGCTGCTTGCCGACATACCAGACGACGCAGCGTCCGGTGACTTCGTCGTGGACCAGTTCGGGTGCCCAGAAGGCTCCGTCGGCCCAGGCGGGCTGGAACGGGAAGATGGAACCTGAAGGTGTCCATTGGACGAGATCGCTGGAGCAGAAGAGTGGGAATTGCGGGGACCATTCGCCGGAGGTGGCGGAGGCCCAGAAGGTTCCGTCGACTTCGATGATGGTGGGGTCGGGGTGATCGCCGGGGACGACCGGATTGGTCCAGGGATGAAGCGGGCCGGAGGCGCTGGCTTCGAGCGAGAGCTGAATCTTGGCGGAACGCACAGAGTTTGGGATGCATGCGGCTTGCCGGATGATCTCGCGGAATCTGCCGGTGAGGCGTTCTTTTGCTGAGGATGGAGCCGCGCCGAGGCGCAGGCGGACCTGGGGGTGCGGGGGCAAACAGCCGGATGTGCACTATTTTCGGGCTGCTTGCATTTATCCCTTGTAAAAAATCTGCCGAGAGGATACTTTCCAACTCAATCACCACAGTTTTGAGCATCTTGGGCCCTAATGAACACTCCGGCTTAGCCAAACCTATGTTTCTGTGCCTCCGCCTTTCAAATTTCTCAACTCCAGGAGCGCTCCATGTTTACTTGTTCTTGCAGCCTGACCGCCTCTTTGAGGAGCTTCGCCGGTACGCGCCGGGCATTCTCGTTCATCGTTCTTCTTGTTTGTATGGCGGTCGGCACCGCCGGATACGGGCAGCAGGCTGCGGGTGCCATCACCGGGGCGGTCCGGGATCCGGCGGGTTCGGTGATCTCCGGCGCGCTGGTGACGGTACAGGATGTGGACCGCGGGACGGTGTGGAAGACCCATACGACGAGCGCCGGACTGTACGAATTTCCGGAGATTACGGTCGGCGATGTGGAGGTGAAGGTGGAGGCGCCGGGGTTCGCGCCGGAGCGCGTTTCGTCGTTCGCGCTGACGCTGAATCAGGTGGCGCGGGTTGACTTTTCGATGAAGGTTGGCAGCGTGAGCGACACGGTGGAGGTGCTGAACGCGCCGCCCGTGCTGCAGACGGCCTCGACCGAGCTGGGAACGCTGATCGACGCGAAGACGGTGACGGACCTGCCGCTGGCGACGCGCGACATCAACCAGCTGACGCTGCTGGCGCCGGGCGTGGTGAGCCCGAACATCTTTGCGTTTCAGTCTCCGCAGACCACCTTCGGGACGGGCCGGCCGTATGTGAACGGGGCGCGCGAGCAGGACAACAACTTCTCGCTGGACGGGATGGATACGAACCAGGCGGACAACAATGAAGTCGCCTATGTTCCGAGCCCGGACGCGCTGCAGGAGTTCAACATCATTACAAGCAATGCGCCGGCCGACTTCGGCAATTACATCGGCGGGGTGATTGTGGAGAGCCTGAAGTCGGGCACGAACGCGTTCCACGGCGATTTGTTCGAGTTTCTGCGCAATACGGATCTGGACGCGAACAGCTGGCAGAACAAGGCGGAT
Organism: uncultured Acidobacteriaceae bacterium; assembly: GCA_964247715.1. GTDB lineage: Bacteria > Acidobacteriota > Terriglobia > Terriglobales > Acidobacteriaceae > Edaphobacter. Next base: position 49,792 of record CAXTVJ010000025.1, read on the forward strand.
GCGTATCTGGTGACGACGGCCGGGGTGCCGGCGTCGGGGATTGCGCTGCCGCGGCAGCCGCTGCACTGGAATGAGTTTGGCGGGACGGTGGGCGGGCCGATCCTCCGGGACAAGCTGTTCTTCTTTGCCGACGTGCAGGCCTCGCGGTACAGCACGCCGGCAACGCCGACGACCTTCTCGACGCTGCAGGCGGCGTTCCGGACCGGGGATTTTTCGTCCGACTGCACGGCCGGGTTCACGGCCGGACTGTGCAACAACCCCGCGCAGCAGCTGTACGATCCGGCTTCGAGCAACATTCCAAGCCAGCGGACTCCGTTTCTGAACAACCAGGTGCCGATCCGGAGCGCGGCGGCGAAGAACCTGCTGGCGTCTCCGCTGTTTCCGGCGGCGGGCACCGACTCGTATCTGGTGGACAACACGACGAACCAGTACCAGGGCGACGCGAAGATCGACTGGCAGGCGAGCGTGAACGACCATGTGCAGGGCCGCTACTCGCAGATGTACGTGATCAATGCGACGACGAACAGCCTGCCGCTGCTTCCTTCGCTGACGCGGGAGTATCCGCTGAAGAACTTCGTGGTGAACTACGACCGTACGATCTCGCCTTCGATCGTGAATGAGTTCCGGATCGGGGCGCAGATTTTCCCCGCGAACGATCAGGTGTATGCGAATGCGACGGGTCAGAATCTGCCGATGACGTTCGGGATTCCCGGGGTGCAGGACAGCATTCTTCCGGCTCTGAATATCGGGTCGTACTCGATGCTGGGCAACAACGATTCGGTCGAGATCTTCCACGATACGACGTATGAGGTGGAAGACGCGGTGACGCTGACGCATGGGAAACACTCGGTGCACGCCGGGTTTGAGTGGTTCCACTACATGATCAACGATCTGTATCCGGGCACCCAGGGTCTGGCGGGCTCGTTCACGTTCAACGGCCAGTTTACCGGGAACGGGACGAACGGGACGGGCGGCGGCGATGCGGCGGCGGACTTCCTGCTGGGATTGCCGGAAGACGTGCAGGATGGGACGCCGCTGCACTTCAATCTGCGGAACAGCCTGTTTGGCGGGTTCGTGCAGGACAACTGGCAGGTGGCGCATAACGTGACGCTGAACCTCGGGCTGCGGTATGAGCTGACGACCGCGCGGGGCGACAAGAACGCGAGCCAGAATGTGAATTTCAACCTGCTGACGGGCGTTCCCGAGATCGGCACGAATTACAACACGTATACGGGCATCGACAACGTGCAGCCGCGGCTTGGGTTTGCGTGGCAGCCGGACATACTGCACAAGACGATGGTGCTGCGGGGCGCGTACGACATCTCGACGTTCATGGAAGGCAACGGGCTGAACAATATGGCGGTGGCGAATCCGCCGTACCAGGTGGCGCGCGACGAGAACAACAACGGTCTTTCGCAACCGGTGACGACGCTGGACCAGGGGTATGCGTCGTTTCCGGCGGCGGCGTGCACGGCGCAGGCGCTGATGGCGTATTCGGCGGCGTGCCTGAGCGGCGGCGTGACGGTTCACCTGACCAACCCGAAGCTGCAGCCGGCGGTGGACCAGCAGTGGAACCTGACGGTGCAGCAGCAGCTGGCGGAGAACACGACGATGTCGATCGGGTATGTGGGCAACAAGATCGACCATATGTCGGATATCTATCTGTACGACCAGAAGGTGCTCGGGGCGAACGGGACGGTTTCGGCGCCGCCGTATGCCGCTCCGCTGATTGCTGCCGGAGCGAATGTCCGGTACAACGATTCGTCGGCGATCAGCCGCTATGAGGCGCTCGAAGCTACGTTCAACACGCGGCACTTTCACGGGCTGGATCTGCAGGCCTCTTATACATGGTCGAAGTGCCTGTCGAACTCGCTTGGGTACTTCGGGGCCTATGGCGACGAAGAGGGTACGGGGCAGAGCCAGACCAACGGGACCTACAACTTCTTCCAGAACGAATACGATCCGAGAGCGGATTACGGGCGGTGCATCACGGACCTGTCGAGCAACTTCAACGGATATGTGGTGTACGATCTTCCGTTCGGCAAGGGGCGACAGTTCGCTTCGAATGTGAATTCCCTTGTCAACGAGGCGATCGGGGGCTGGTCGGTGGCGTCGGACTTCACGTTCCATACGGGGTTCGCGGTGAACGTCTCGGCTCCGGATGCGTCGGGAACGGGGTCTTATAACTCGCGGCCGAACTGCTTCCCGAACGTGGATATTTATGGGAACAGGCAGTTCGAGCAGGTGGGCGGCAGCGTGGGTCTGCAATATCTGAACCCGGCGGCGGTGGCACCGGCGGATCCAGGGACGTTCGGGAACTGCGCCGTGGGCGCATTTCGCGGGCCGGGCATCAAGACCGCGGACCTGAATGTGATCAAGGCGTTCCCCGTGCGCGAGAAGGTGAACGTGCAGTTTATGGCGCAGTTCATCAACCTGACGAACACCCCGATCTTCGGCGCGCCGTCGTCAAGCTGTGGACCGTCGTGCACCGGCGGCGTGCAGACGGGCATCAACGGAGGCAATACAGGGGACGGAACCTTTGGCGTGGTGCAGTCGCAGGACCCCGGGCGGGAGATACAGTTCGGGCTGAAGGTCAACTACTAGATTCGCGCCCGAGGCTTTGCTCGAGCTGCGATGGTTCGCTTTACGGCACATGCCACCTTTCGGAGTGGCATGTGCCGTTTGTGTTCGCGAGAGTTACGGAGGGCGGGACGCGGGACGCGCAGGGTGGGTGCATGGACAGGCGGTGCGCACAGACGATCAAGCTGGCGGCGAAGACGAAGCTGCTTTGCGCGGCATCCCGGGCGCAGGTGGACGAGCTTCGGTTTGCGATTGAGACGACGAAGCTGGCCATCCGGACGACGCGGGCGATGCTGCGTGCTTCGGAATCGGAA
>CAXTVJ010000026.1:0-46682 GCA_964247715.1 uncultured Acidobacteriaceae bacterium
CTCGTGTTCGATGTGGCCCAGTCTAGAGAGGCGCTCAAGCAGTACTATCTCCCACTCGCGAGCGATGTAGTGACGGTCGCTTGGGCTATTCAGGACTTTTACCCACCTCTAGGCACGTTTGTAGAACTCGTCTAGTGAACAGAGCCATCTCTAATTCGCGGATTGGCTACGGGTAAATGCGGTTGAGGGTTCTTGCGAAGGGGATGGTTTCGCGGACGTGGTCGAGGCCGCAGATCCAGGCGACTACTCGCTCGATGCCCATGCCGAAGCCGCAGTGGGGGACGGAGCCGTATTTGCGGAGGTCGAGGTACCACTCGAAGGCGGCCTGCGGGAGGTGATGGTCTTCGATGCGTTGTTTGAGGAGGTCGTAGGAGTCGATGCGCTGGGAGCCGCCGATGATTTCGCCGTAGCCCTCGGGGGCGAGGACGTCGACGCAGAGGGCCTTGGTGGGGTCGGCGGGGTCGGGCTGCATGTAGAAGGCCTTGATGGCGGCCGGGTAGCGGTGAACCATGACGGGGCGGTCGAACTGGTTGCTGATGTAGGTCTCGTCGGGGGAGCCGAAGTCGTCGCCCTCCTGGTGCAGAGTGTCGATCTTGCCGGCGGCGTGGGCTTCGACGAGCATCTGGTGGGCCTCGTCGTAGGAGAGACGCGGGAAGGGCGCCTGGATGGTCTCGAGCTTGGAGACGTCACGGCCGATGACCTTGAGGTCCGCGCGATGTTTGGCGAGGACGGCCTGGACGATGAAGGTGAGGTAGTTTTCGGCGAGTTCGAGCAGGTCGTCGAGGCCGGCGTAGGCCATCTCGGGCTCGACCATCCAGAACTCGGTGAGGTGCCGGCGGGTTTTGGATTTTTCGGCACGGAAGGTGGGGCCGAAGCTGTAGACCTTGCCGAGGGCGAGGGCGGTGGCTTCGACGTAGAGCTGGCCGGACTGGGTGAGGTAGGCCTTGTCGTTGTCGAAGTAGTCCATTTCGAAGAGCTCTGAAGTCCCCTCACACGCATTCGGGGTGAGGATGGGCGGGTCAGTGCGGGTGAAGCCGTTGTTGTCGAAGTACTCGGCGGCGGCGCGCATGATGGTGGCGCGGACGCGGAGGATGGCGGACTGGCGGGGGGTGCGGAGCCAGAGGTGGCGATGCTCCATGAGGAAGTCGACGCCGTGCTCTTTGAGGGTGATGGGGAACGGGGTTTCATCGGAGACGCGCTGGAGGACTTCGAGGTCGTGGACGTCGAGCTCGAAGCCCGAGGGGGCGCGGGCGTCGGCGCGGACGTGGCCGGTGACGCGGACGGAGGACTCGAGGGTGAGGTTCTTGAGGGTGGTGAAGAGTTCTTCGGAGACCTGGGCTTTGGGGACGATGCCCTGGATGGTGCCGGTGCCGTCGCGGAAGGTAGGGAAGAGCAGCTTGCCGGAGGAGCGGAGATTGTAGAGCCAGCCCTGGAGGGTGACGGCCTGGCCTTCGTGCGCGGCGAGGGTGGCGATGGTGGCGATGGGGAGAGCGGACGAGGCGGCTGCCGGGGAGACTGCGGCGGGGTTTTCAGTGGTGGACATGAGCTTGTTCAGTTTACGCCGGGGTGCGGGGGCGGCGGGTATGTTGCGGGTGTCGGGTGGGGTTGCTTGCAAGGTAAAGCGGGTGATTACTCGGATGGGTGATTGTCCCCGGGGGCGGGAGCGAAGGTAATGGAGTGGACATGCACGATCAGGCTCTTCTACCGGTAGTGGATTTGATGATGGTCTTGTGTTCCGCACGCGGATCGCTTGAGGAGCTGCAGCGGCTGGCGGCGCTGCATGCGCTGGGGTTGCTGGATACGGAGCCGGAGGCGGAGTTCGACGAGGTCGTGGAGCTGGCGGCGGCGATCTGCGGCGCGCCGGCGGGTTTGATGACGCTGGTGGATGCGGAGCGGGTGTATCACAAGGCGCGGCTGGGGATTGAGATGCGCGAGGTGCCGCGGGATCTGTCGATCTGCGAGCATACGGTGTTGCAGGACGACGTGCTGGTGATTGAGGACACGCTGGCGGATGCGCGGTTTGAGGGGAATCGCTACTGCACGGCGGAGGGCGGGACGCGGTTTTATGCGGGTGCGCCGCTGCGGGCTCCGGGTGGGGAGAGGATCGGGGCACTGTGCGTGGTGGACACGACTCCGCGGGCGCTGCGGCCGGATCAGGTGAGGGCGCTGGAGGTGCTGGCGAAACAGATCGGGGCACGGATTGCGCTGCGGGCGCGGCAGACGGCCGCGGCGGAGATCAACCTGGCGCTGCAGCAGAGGGACCGGATTTTTCGGACGTTCATCGATGCGCTGCCGCTGGAAGCGTATTTGAAGGATGAGGCGGGGCGGGTTCTGTTCTACAACCGCAAGATGGCGGACCGGTTCGGGATCACGACGCAGGCGTGGGTGGGGAAGACGAGCGCGGAGCTCTGGGAGCCGGAGCTGGCGCGGAGGCTGGAGGAGGCTGATGCGGCGGCGCTGCGGCAGGATCAGGCGCTGGAGACGTTGATGGAGGCGACCAGCAAGGACGGGAAGCCGATGCATTGGAAGATGATCCGGGTTCCGTGCCGGCAGCCGGACGGGCGGCCGATGCTGGCGTCAGTGGCGTTCGATGTGACGGAGGAGATGAGGCGGCAGCGGGAGATGCATGAGTCGCATCGGGAGCTGCGGGCGGCGAACAGCGTGCTGGCGGCGATGTCGGCGACCGACGAGCTGACGGGGCTGTATAACCGGCGGGTGTTCGACCGGCGGCTGGACGAGACGCTGGCGGAGGCGGCGCGGACGGGGGAGCCGATGGCGCTGCTGATGCTGGATGTGGACAACTTCAAGAGTTACAACGATACGTGGGGACACCCGTGCGGGGATGCGGTGCTGCGAACGCTGGGACGGGTGCTGATGGACGCGAGCCGGGATGGGGACGTGGCGACGCGGTATGGCGGCGAGGAGTTTGCGGTGATCTGTCCGGGGACGGATGTGGACGGGGCGGCGGCGCTGGCGGCGCGCATTCTGGAGGCGATGCGCGCGACGGAGTGGCCGATGCGCGCGGTGACGGCGAGCATCGGGATCGCGGTGGAGGATGGCGAAGGGGCGGCGGCGCTGATGGAACGAGCCGACTTTGCGCTGTACGCGGCGAAACGGGCGGGGAAAGATCGGGCGCTTACGTTTGACAGCTGCTGGATGGCTACGGCTTAGAGACAACAAGGATTCGGCTTAGAGACAACAACAAAGTCGCGCTGACGCCGGGCGGGCGGCACTTCGTGCGGTGTTGGACGGCTTCGCCGTGAGTGCTAAGGCTCCAGGAGCCGTTCGCGGTGGGCGAAGACTTCGCGGGCGATGCGGGTTACGGTGGCGGGGGCGTCGGCCTGGGTGTCGGCGATTTCCAATATGCCGGGGATATTGGCGGGGAGTATCTGTTCGATGAGGGTGTAGATGGCGCGCCATTCGATGGTGCCGGAGGCGAGGGTGCGCGGGCGCTCGGTGCCGCTGGCGGGCCAGAGGTGGGCGTCGGGCTTGCCGGGGTCGCCGGCGGCGGGGGTGCCGGCGGTGGGGACGCCGTGATTGTCGTGGAGGTGGAGCTCGGCGATGCGAGGGGCGAGCAGGGTGAGGGTTTGGGCGATGGATTCTTCGGGGGCGGAGCCCTGGAGGTGGGCGTGGCCGAGGTCGAGGCAGATGCCGGTGGTGTCGAAGTGGCCGATGCGGAGGATGTCGAGGAGGTGGGCGGGAGTGGTGACGCCGTTGCGGAGGTTTTCGAGGAGGAGCTTGAGGCCGAGGGGGCCGGCGAAGGCTTTGAGGTGCTCGACGGCGGTGAGGGCGTGCTCGAGGGCGTAGTCGGACCACGGGTCTCCGTCGAGGCCGAGGTGGAGGACGGCGGAGGTGAAGGGGATCTGCTCGGCGGATTCAAGGGCGCGCTTGATCTCCTCCATGGCCTCGATGCGGCGCGGCTTCTCATTGGCGACGAGGTTCAGGCTGGGGGCCGCGTGGCGGGAGAAGTGGGTGTCGGCGGTGATGGGGGCGTGGAGCGTGGCGCGTACGCTGGAGGAGCGGAACCACTGGGCGAGCTCGCGGGTCTGCGGTCGGTCGGTGTAGTCGAAGTGAAAGCGGGCGGCGAAGAGCTCGATGGCCTGCGCGCCGGAGCCGGCGAGGGCGTCGAGGTGCGCGGGGGTGAGGCGATGGGGCAGGAAGACGTGGGACGAGATACCGGGAAGCATAAGGACAGGGTACAGAAGGCAGGGAACAGGGAGTAGGGACCGAGGAGTAGAAGGCAAGGGCGGGGGAGGTTAGTCGGGCGGTGGGCCGTTGAGGGTGGGGGCCTGGGTGACGGCGTAGCGGTTGTCGGGGAGGCGCTCGAGGGTGGGGGCATAGGTGCCGAGGAGTTGACGGGTCCACCAGAGGTGTTGGGTGCGCTTTTGTTCCCTGGTGGAGAACCAGTACTGGTAGAGGACGGCGCGGATCATGCGTGGAGGTTGCTGCGGGAAGGGGTTGGCGCGGAAGAGGCCGAGGACGTCGGGGTCGTTTTCGAGCAGGCACTGCTCGGTGAGGATCACGATGGGGGCTTCCTGCCAGGGGCCGAGCGAGGCGAACCAGAGGTTCCAGTCGAAGCGGGGCTGGTAGGGGGCGTAGATGCGGGGGCGTTCAACGGGGTTTTGGGGCTTATAGCGGAAGGGGTAGGGAGTCCAGGTGATGCCGTCGTTCGAGCCCTGGAACTCGATCTCGTACCGGTGCGGGGTCATGGTGGCGAAGAGGCCGTACTGGTTGGCGATGCGGAAAGGTTCCAGGGCGGCGACGGGGGTGAGGGGGACGGGCGCGGCGGGCCAGAGGATAAGGAGGAGTTGCGCCGTGCTGACATAGAAGATGGTGGTGAGGACGACGGCGGTGATGGCGAGCTGGAGGGTGTCGGCGTGGTGGCGCCAGGCGGGTTCGGTGGCCTTGGAAAATGCAGGTCCTTCGACTGCGCGCTGCGCGCTTCGCTCAGGATGACCTCCTTCTGGGGCGGCAGAAATACTGAGATTCCGGACTTCGTCCGGAATGACGCTTGTTGCAACATTGCTCTCGTCTGGAGACGCAGATTCCTTCGCTTCGCTGCGGAATGACAAAGGTGGGGGACAAGCGATTGTGAGGAGGCCTTTGTGCCAGCGTTTCGGGACGAAGCGGGTGAGGGTCTGGTCGTCGAGCAGGAGAACGCCGAGGATGAGGACGAGGTAGTTGAGGAAGGCGTAGTTGGCGGTGGCGATGACGCCGATCTGCCAGAGGGTGACGATGACGAAGCAGGTGTTGCGCCAGCGGCGGCCGGGGATGAAGGCCAGGAAGACCAGGCCGAGTTCCATGACGAGGGTGAGGCCGGCGGTGCCCTGCTGGAACCAGTGCGGGAGCTGCTCGAGGTACCAGCCGACCCAGGTGGGGAGCGGCCCGTTCTGGTAGTACTCGTACATTGCGGTGAAGTTGCGCCAGGTGGGGTCGCCGGAGGCGAGCTTGACGATGCCGGATTCGAAGTAGATACGGAACCATTCCCAGAGCAGGAGCAGCGAGGCGGCGCGAGAGGCGAGCGAGCGTGCGCCCCAGCCGGGAAGGAGTCCGCGCGGCGCGAGGAAGAGGGCGAGGAAGCCGGCTTCGAGGAGCATGCCGTCGGACTGGTACTGGCCGAAGTCCTGAGAGACGGCGATGAAGGAGAGAAAGCTGAGGAAGCAGACGAGCAGAGAGGCTCGCGTGGCCAGGTTGAGGGTGACGAGGATCGAGGCGAGGAGGCCGATCCAGAGGATCGCCATGAGCGCGTGGTTATCGGGCGCGAGCCACAGGATGGTGGGCGCAATCCAGACGCGGGCGAGGCCGGGGTACGCCTGGGCTACGCGCTGGAGCCAGGTATCGAGCGGCAGGATGCCGGCGGTGCCGACGAGTCCCCGGGCCTGGAAGAGCAGAGCGAAGAAGGCTGAGCCGTAAACCAGGCCGAGGGCGCGCAGGAAGAGCCAGCGGGCGATGAGCCGGTTGCGCGGGGCTTCGGATCGGGCGCGGCTGAAGAGCCAGTGCAGGGTGTTGGCGGGATTGGCCATGGGTGCGGCGTCTCGGCTCACTTCTTTGGATGCAGGGCTGGCGAACGCCGGTGGATGGCGGTCTGGTTGCCGGGCTGGATTGGGGGTTGCGGCGGCGCATCGGGGGGATGGGTGGCTCCCATTTTGTGGGATGGAGGGTTGGCCCGGGCGCGGCTAGTTTGATGTGTGCGATGAGAGATTCCGACGCACCCGGTGAAAGCGCCGGCCGGCCGAACCTGGTGGGCTCCTGCGCGGGAGGCAGCCTGCTGGAGGTTGCGCTGATCATGCCGTTCTTCATCCTGCTGATGTGCTATGCGGTGGACTACGGCTACTTCTGCATTGCGGCGGCGAGCATTACGTCGGCGGCGCACAATGCGTGCGAGTACTCGGGTGCGGGGTTTACGGCTCCGGGGCAGGCGACGCCTCCCTCAGCGGCGACGGTGGAGGCCGAGGTGGAGAGCGAACTGACGAACTACCTGAATGCTTCCACCAAGACGACGATCCAGGTGTGTTCGGTGGCGAACGGGGTTGCGAGCAATACGGCGGAGTGCACGAGCTCGGGTCCGGCGGGGACGACGTATACGCCGGGAACCGATCCCGAAGCGCCTCACTTTGTGCTGCAGCGGGTGGATGTGACGTACACGCTGGTGCCGCCGATCCAGCTGCCGCAGATCATGCAGTTTACCGGCGCGGGCCTGGGTGTGGCGCAGCTGCACCGGCAGGTCTCGATGCGGGCGGTGAACTGATGCGGCCGGTGCTGAGCCTCGCGACTGGTCTGAGAAGAGAGACATCCGGCGCGGCAATGGTAGAGACGGGGATGTCGATGCTGATCTGCTTCATGGTGGTCTTGTTCATCGCACAGATCTGCATGCTGGTGTTTTCGTACGGAGTGTACGCGGAGGCGGCGCGGGTGGGGGTGCGGTACGGGGTGCAGCATGGCTCGGACAACGCACTTTGTTCGGGACCTTTCACGACGCCCTGCAGCGATGCGTCGGGCACAAATGTGACGGCGGCGGTGAACAACTTTGCGTCGCGCTTCATGAACCTGATCGCGGGCGCGACGGTGACCCCGAGCTGGCCGGACAGCAGCTGCGCGCCCAACTCACGGATGGTGGTGACGGTGCAGTTTACGTATGTGCCGTTTACGGGACTGAGCGGATTCCGGGTGAGCCACACGATCGTTGCACAGGGAAGGATTACGTACTAGCGATGGAGATCTCTCTGGAACCTGAGATGACGGCCGGTACGGAAAGCGGCGTGGATGCGGAGATGGTCGGGGACGCGGGACAGATCGCGATTCCGCTGCTGATGGTGCTGCTGACGTTTCTGCTGCTGGTGCTGGGGTTCGCGGTAGACCTGACCAACGTGTGGGTGCATCGGCAGGCGGCGCAGGCGGCGGCGGATGCGGCCTGCGAGGCGGGTGCGATGGACATGAATGCGACGACCGCGGGGGAGACGTATACGAGCACGACTCAGGGGTTCACCGTGGGGACCAACGGCGACTGCACGGCGAGCTCGACGGCCACCATCTGCTGGTACGCCAATGTGAACGGGTACAACGGCAAGGGGCTTGGGGTTCCGGGAACGGACGACGTTTCGTGGACGTTCCCGACGTTGGTGAGCGGGGTCACGGCGGGACCGGGCACGTATCCCTTTCTGCAGGTGACGATCGTCGAGCGGGTCGCGACGATCCTGATGGGTCTGATGAACGCCTCGAACTATGTGTCCATGACGACGTCGAGCACGTGCGGCATTACGCAGGCGAACGGCAACGCGCCGCTGGTGGTGTTGAATCCGTCGATCGCGGGAGCGTTGAACTACTCGGGCGGGGCGTATATCAACATCCTGGGCGGACCGCAGCGCGGGATCGTGGTGAACTCGCCGAACTCGGATGCGGTGAAGTACGGACAGAATCAAGGCGAGCTGAATCTTTCGAAGGGCGGCCCGAACTATACGGGGTCGGACATGGCGCTGGTCGGTCCCGAGCCTGAGATTACGGGAGCGACATACGGGTATCAGGGGGGGACGACGGGGTTGTGGCGCACGAGCGTGAGCCCGGCGGTGGATCCGTACGGGTCGGTGCCGGCACCGGCGAGCTGGAAGAGTGTGACGCCCGCGAACGGTCAGAGCGGGACTTGGGTGGCGTACGGTACAGACGCCTGTCCGGATAACTCTGGAAACTCAGGCACCAAAGGACACGACTGCATGGAGTTCAGCCCGGGCTACTACTCCAACGGCATCCAGAATCTGGGTGGAATCACAACCTACATCTTTCTTCCGGGCGTGTATTACATGAACGGCAATTTGAGTGCGAGCGCGAGCGCGACGTTGCGGGTCGCACGCCCGAGCAATTATGTGAATACGCAAGGGGTGATGTTTTATTTTCTGACCGGATCGATGCAGATCTCCGGCTGTTCGGGATGCACAAACAGCGGTGTCGGCACGGTCGCCTCGACTTACCTGACCTGCGATGGAAGCTCGCCTCCGTCGAGTATCGGTCTGACCACAAACCTGAACGGCAATGTGCTGTACGGGATGTGTACGGCGGGAGGCACGTATTACGACGGACAGGGTAGTTCGCCGGGGGACACCACGGACACGTTGAGTTCGACCGGGATTCGGGGACTGCTGGTGTTCTCGGCGCATTCGAACATCACGTCGGGAACGTCGGAGACTTCGGGTTCGACGCCGTGCATTGATTTTGCGGGGTCGGGCCAACTGCAGTTCGCGGGGACGTTTTACTGCCATAACACCGCGTACAACTCGCAGCTGCAGGTAAGCGGGGCGGGGACGACGGGCACGTACATGCTGGGCGAGATGATCGCCGACGAGGTGCTGCTGACCGGCAGCGGCACGTTGAATCTTGCCTTGAACCCGAACAGTACGGGGCCGACCAACAAGGTGACGGTGGTGCAGTGAACCGGCGCAGGCGCTGAGGGCACGCCTCCGCGGCACCATGGCTTGGTTTCGCCATCGCGGTTCGTCCTTCGGGTGATACCGCACCCCGATGGGGAGGGCTTTGATAGAGGCATACCAGCGATTTGCCGCAGTTGGTCTGGCGTGAGACAGGCTGGCGTGAGACAGGTTGGCGTGTGAGACAGGACCTTCAGCGCAGCGCGGGACGAACGAGGGCATAACAGGATGAAGAACAGCGAACGCAGGGTTGCGGACGGTTTTGTGGAGGCTGCGCGATGAATTTTCAGCGGCTTGCGACTGCCTTGACGCTTGGGTTGATCGTCTCCGGAAGCTGCACGTGGATTCTGGGACGGAAGATGAGCACGCATGCGGCGGTACGGCCGGACGAGCATTACATGACCCCGGCGCGGGCGATGGATGCGGGCGATGTGGTCAAGCCGGAGGATCTGGAGACTGTGAACTGGCCGGCGTCGAATCCGCTTTCGGGCGCGTTTTCGAGCCCGCAGGCGCTGCTGGGGCGGACGCTGCTGTATCCGGTGGGGAAGGGCCAGCCGTTTACGGACAAGATGGTGACGGCGCCGGGCGCGGGCTCGGGTCTGGCGGCGAAGATTCCGGAGGGGATGCGCGCGGTGGCGCTGCGGTCGGACGAGATTATCGGGGTGGCGGGGTTCTTGCAGCCGGCTTCGCATGTGGATGTGATTGTGACCGTGCACCCGGACAAGTCTCCGGAGCCGGTGACGTTTACGGTGGTGCAGAACGCGGAGGTGCTGGCGGCGGGCAAGCAGTACCAGCCGGAGGCGGACGGCAAGCCGACCGTGGCGAATGTCGTGACGCTGCTGCTGACGCCGGAGGACGCGGAACGCGCGGTGCTGGCGAGCCAGCAGGGGACGATCCACCTGGTGCTGCGGAACGGCGCGGACAAGGTGAAGTCGGAGGATCCGGCGGTCGATATGACGATGCTGATGGGCAAACTGATGCCGCAGCCGGGCGAACCGGCGCATGTGGAGCCGGCCCCGGGACACAAGGCGAAGGTGCCGGCGCAGTTCTTGAGTGCGAAGCAGGCGCCGAACGAGGTGACGGTGGAGACGATCTCCGGGGATAAGACGACGTCGGAGTCATTCCAGGCAGGTCCAAAATGAAGGGAAGTGCAGGAGCTATGGTTCGAGGGCTGGTGGCGGCGGGGATGCTTGCGGGCGTATCGGCCGCGCTGGCGCAGGGGCCGAATGCGCATGCGAGTCAGCCGTTGGATACGAGGTCGGCTTCGGTGGTGAAGGCGCACCTGATGATCGAGACGGCGGGCGCGACGGACAAGCTGCACCTGATGGTGGGGCAGTCGATGATGATGCGCGGGGTGAGCGCGATGCGGCGGATCTACGTGGGCAACCCCGCGGTGCTGCAGAGCTTTACGGCGGGGCCGGAGGAGATTGTGATCACGGCGAAGACGCCGGGGATCAGCAGTCTGGTGATCTGGGATACGACGGGCAAGTCGTGCCTTTATACGGTCTCGGCGGATATGGATCCGGCGGGTTTGCGGCATGCGCTCGAAGAGGCGTACCCGAAGGATGCGATCGTGGTGGAAGAGGCCGAAGACCGGGTGACGCTTTCGGGCGTGGTGCCGACGGCGGAGGCGTTCGCGGGCGCGGCGAAGCTGGCGGCGAACTACGGCAAAGAGGTGGTGAACTCCCTGCGCATCGTGCCGATGCGGGGGAAGCAGATCCAGCTGAAGCTGCGCATCGCGGAGGTGGACCGGACGAAGGCGGAGCAGTTCGGGTTCAACTTCACGCATGGCGGGAATAATGTCTTTGGGACCTCCACCGGGCAGTTTCCGGGATCGACGGCGGTCACGTCGAGTACGGTGGGAAGCGTAACCACGTTATCGGCGTCGGATCCGCTGACTTTGTTCTTTACGAATCTTTCGAGCGGATATGGCGTATCGATTCAGGATCTGGAGTCAAGGAATATCCTGCAGATTCTGGCGGAACCGAATCTGACGACAACGGACGGACAGCCGGCGCGGTTTCTTTCGGGCGGTGAATTTCCGGTGCCGGTGGCGCAGGCGGCCTCTACCGGCAGCTCGGCTCCGGTGATTACGATCGCGTTCAAGCCGTACGGCGTGAAGGTGGACTTCACGCCGCAGATCAACTCGGACGGGACGATTCATCTGAAGATCGCTCCGGAGGTGAGCTCGCTCGACTACACCAACGAGGTGGAGGTTTCGGGATTCACGATTCCGGCTCTTTCGACACGGCGGGCGGAGTCGGAGGTGGATCTGCGCGACGGGCAGAGCTTTGCGCTGACGGGTCTTCTGGACCGCCGGACGCAGGACCAGATGGCGCAGATTCCGGGGATCGCGAATATTCCGATTCTGGGGCAGCTGTTTCGTTCGAAGAACCTGAGCCACTCGACGACGGAGCTGGTGATGGTGGTGACGGCGACGGTGGTGGATCCGGCGAACGCGCCGCCCATCGTGGAGCCGAAATTCCCGCTGACCCCGGGCACGAACACGGATAAGTTCGACACGCAGATCAAGCCTTCAAAGGATCTGGAGGGCATTCACTGATGTCAGGAGGCGCGGCGGTCCAGGAGAAGATGCAGGCGGCAGCGACGGCTCAGTCCCCGGGGCAGCTGCTGCAGGCGGTGTTCAGCGTGTGCGCGGGCGAGGATGTGGTAGCGCTGGTGATGGAGGCGGTGGCCGCCGTGCCGGGGGCGGAGTTTATCGGGCAGTTCGGGGAGTACATCACGGCGGAGAAGTCGCCGCAGTTTCCCGAGGTGATGAAGACGGCGAACGGATGCGTGGCGCTGATCGACTGCGACAGAGATCCGGACGAGTCGATCGAGACGATGGAGCGCCTGCAGAAGACGTTCATCCACGGCATGCGGATGGTGGCGATCGCGTCCGAGGCCGATCCGAAGTTTCTGGTGCGGGCGATGCGCGCGGGATGCGACGACATTTTGACGCGGCCGATCGACAAGGCGACGCTGGCAGAGGCGCTGCAGCGCTTTCAGAACGGCCCGCAGTCGATGGCGTTGACGGGCTCCGGGCAGGGCAAGATTCTTTCGTTTTACGGGGTGAAGGGCGGGGTCGGCACGACGACGATGGCGGTGCACCTGGCGGTGTATCTGGTGCAGAAACATCGCAAGAAGGTGCTGCTGATCGACCATAAGCATGAGCTGGGGCATGTGGCGCTGCACCTCGGGTTGAAGCAGAGCCGGTATCACTTCGACGAGATGCTGCGGAACGCGGATCGTCTGGATGCGGCGCTGCTGGAGGGGTTTGTGGTGCGGCATCCGAGCGGGCTCGAGGTGATTCCGTCGCCGGACACATGCGCACCGGTGCAGGAGGGCACGGCGGATTCGATCTCGAAGGTGCTGAAGTATCTGAAGACGCGGTACGACTACATTCTGATCGACAGTTCGCTCGAGTACGTGCATGCGTTCGCGCCGATCACGGTAGCGAGCGATGAGATCGAGCTGGTGTGCACGCCGGATGTGGCGAGCCTGCGCGATCTGGTGCGGCGGGTGGAACACCTGAGCAACGGCAACGGATTCGCGGACAAGCTGCGGCTGATCGTGAACCGCTCGACCTCGGATGACGCGGTGAGCGGCGAAGATATCGTCAAGGCGGCACGGTTTCCGATCGCGGTCTCGATTCCGAATAATTACGCGGGTCTGCTGCGGGCGTTGAATGAAGGTGAGCCGGTTCCGCTGCAGACGCGCAGCCCGTTCGTCTCGGCGGTGGCGCACTGGGCCGACCGGCTGGCGCTGGATGGTGCGGCGACCATGCTGGCGACGACAAAGACGAAGAGAAAGTTCTTCCTGAGCTGGTAAGCGGAGGCGTGTCTGCCTGTCCGTGCAGATGAGAAAGAGACCCGATGGCAGAACCTTTGATGATGACTCCGGTCCGCCTTGTTCCGCAGCCTCCGCCGCCCGTCCCGATGGCCGGCAGTACGCCCGTGGCGGCGGCGCCGAGTGCGCCGGTGCAGGTGGAGGTGCGCGGCAGCAACCTTGCGCTGACCGAAGCGGCGCGCAACCAGATCAAGACGGAGACGCACCGCGATCTGCTGAAGCGGGTGAATCTGGAGCAGCTCTCCGCGATTCAGGATGCGCCGGACGGACGCCAGCAGCTGCAGCAGATCATCACGCAGCTGATCGGGGAGCATGAGGTGCCGCTGAGCGGAGCGGATCGCGACACGATCGCGACCGAGGTGATCGACGAGGTGTTCGGGCTGGGGCCGCTGGAGCCGCTGCTGCGCGACAACACGGTGAGCGACATTCTGGTGAACGGCGCGGGCCTGACGTATGTGGAACGGCGCGGCAAGCTGTATGAGACCAATGTGGTCTTTCGCGATAACGCGCATTTGATGCATGTGATCGACAAGATCGTTTCGGCGGTGGGACGGCGCATCGACGAATCGTCGCCGATGGTGGACGCGCGTCTGCTGGACGGCTCGCGCGTGAACATCGTGATTCCGCCGCTGGCGGTGGACGGGCCGCTGATCTCGATCCGCAAGTTCGGTTCGTCGCCGCTGGGCAAGGACGATCTGCTGCGGGTGCGGGCGCTGACGCCGCAGATGCTGGAGCTGCTGCGCTGCGCGGTGGAGGCGCGGCTGAACATCGTGGTCTCGGGCGGTACGGGCGCGGGTAAGACGACGCTGCTGAATGTGCTCTCGGGGTTTATCGCGGAGGACGAGCGGGTGGTGACGATCGAGGACTCGGCGGAGCTGCAGATCAAGCAGAAGCATGTGGCACGGCTGGAGTGCCGTCCGCCGAACGTGGAGGGCAAGGGCGCGATCCGGCAGCGCGAGCTGGTGATCAACGCGCTGCGCATGCGGCCGGACCGGATCATCCTGGGCGAGATCCGCGGCGAAGAGGCGCTGGACATGCTGCAGGCGATGAACACGGGCCACGACGGCTCGATTACGACGGTGCATGCGAACAATCCGCGCGATGCGATCTCGCGTCTGGAGACGATGTCGATGATGGGTTCGGTGGCGCTGCCGGAGAAGGCGATCCGCGCGCAGATCGCGTCGGCGGTGCACATCATCGTGCAGGCCTCGCGCATGAGCGACGGCAGCCGGCGGGTGACGCACATCAGTGAGATTACGGGAACGAGCGGCGAGATCGTCAGCATGCAGGATCTGTGCGTGTTCGAGAAACAGGGGCTGGGTCCGGGCGGCAAGGTGAAGGGCAGGTTCTATGCGACGGGCGTGGTGCCGAAGTTCGCGGAGAAGCTGAAGGCGGCGGGTATTCCGTTCAACCTGGATGCGCTGAATGAATCGGTGGAGGTCTAAACCGCGATGAGCATGCCGGTCGTCTTCCTGATCCTGACGGCGCTGACCACGGGGCTTACGCTCTACCTGACGCGGACCACGTCTTCCGAGAAGAACGTGAAGAAGCGGGTGAGCGATATCGCGCTGCGCATCGGGCAGAATGAGCATACGCAGGGCCCGGCGATCGAGCTTTCGGTGGCGAAGGAGTCGCGGCTGAGCATGCTGGTGGGCGGCATTCTCGAGCGCAACAGTCTGGGCGAGCACCTGGAAGTGGTGATCCTCTACTCGGGCATGAAGATGACGGTGGGGCGGGTGGCGCTGCTGTGCGGCTTTCTGAGCGTGGCGACGCTGTTTCTGGTGGAGAAGTTTTTCGGCATGCTGTGGGTGGCGGGGGTCGCGGGCGTGGCGGCGGCGACGCTGCCTTACTTCTTTCTGAAGTTCCAGGGCGGACGGCGTCTGGGCAAGTTCGAGGAGGCGCTGCCGGACGCGATCGATCTGATGTCGCGTGCGCTGCGCGCGGGCCACTCGATGGCGTCGTCGATCGAGGTGCTGGCGCAGCAGTCGGCGGAGCCGCTGGCGGGCGAGTTCGCGCACTGCTTTCAGCAGCAGAAGTTCGGCATTCCGTATCGCGACGCAATGCTCGAGATGGCGTCGCGCATTCCGTCCGAGGACCTGCACTTCGTGGTGACGGCGATTCTGGTGCAGAAGGAGACGGGCGGCGATCTGACGGAGATTCTGGATCGCACGACACGGCTGATCCGCGAACGGATCAAGCTGAAGGGCGAGATCAAGACGCATACGGCGTCGGGACGGATGACGGGGATGCTGCTGGCGGCGATGCCGATCGTGCTGATGGTGATCTTGAATCTGCTCTCGCCGGGCTACTCCGACCTTCTGTTTCACGATTCGATCGGGCAGAAGCTGCTGATCGCGAGCGGCGTGATGATCTTCATCGGGGCGATGGTGATCCGCAAGATCGTGGACATCAAGGTTTAGCGTTCGGGGACTGGAAGCGTTTCGAGGAAGCAGAGGGCGGGGACGATGGGATTGCTGTTCGACGTGATGCTGCTGTTGTGCGCGCTGTGCGGGATGGGTCTGGTGACGGCATTCGTGCTGCACCGCAGCACGGCGCGGGTGACCGCGAAGCGCGTGGAGACGGTGCTGCACGGCATGCCGGACAAGCCGCAAGCGGTGAAGCGCGCGGCCAGCCATACGCTGCGGAAGAAGGTGTTTGCGACGGTGCAGTGGGCGCGCGGCACGATGGGGATGTCGATCGGCGCGGAGCTGGCGGAGCGGTTCGAGCGCGCGGGCATCGTGACGCAGGGATATCGCGATCTGTACGTGATGGCGCGGCTGGTGGGTCCGATTCTGGGACTGATCGCGGGCTCGTTCCTGCACTGGAACCGCGTGATGTTCATGATGGGCCTGCCGGGCGTTCTGTACCTGGGACCGGATATTCTGCTGACTCGGCTGACCAAGGCTCGGCGCAAACGCGTGCAGCGGGGCGTTCCGGATGCGGTGGACCTGCTGGTCATCTGCGTGGATGCGGGGCTGGGCCTGGATCAGGCGATGATGCGCGTGGCGCATGAACTGCACAAGCGCCATCCGGACATTCAGCATGAGTTCATGCGCATCAACCGGGAGCAGCGCGCGGGCAAGCAGCGGCTGGAGGCATGGAAACATATGGCCGATCGCAACCAGCTGGTGGAGATCGACGGTTTTGTGAACATGCTGATGCAGACGGAACGCTTCGGCACGCCGATCGCGCGCGCGCTGGCGACCTACTCGGACGGCATTCGGCAGAAGCGGCGGCAGCATGCGGAAGAGCTGGCGGCGAAGACGACGGTGAAGATCATCTTTCCGCTGGTGCTGTGTATTTTTCCGAGCTTGTTTGTGGTGCTGCTGGGCCCTACGGGAATCAAGTTCGCGCGGGGCATGACCGGGCTGCCGTGAGGGTGGATCAGGCGGGTTTGCGGGACGAGCGAAAGCAATCTGCTGTTCGCTCTGCTGTGATCCGGCCATGCCGACGAGGAATGACGAGTTCTTCGTGTCATCGTGGCCAGCCGGCCGCGCAGCTGCAGGCGGGGGTGACCTGAGCGGGAACTGAACCGGCATGCCAAGAAGAGGGCAGACAAGGATTTACGCGCGCGGAGTGTGCTCCCTCACCTCGATGTGTTCGTATCCTTGGAATGGTTGGCGATCAGAGGACTTCTGATGGCTCGATCCCGACAAGGTACCGGACTCATCGCACTGGGAGTGGCGTTCACGACGCAGTGTCCTCTCTGCGTGGACCTGCATACATCCGCAGCCAGAGCCGAGGGAGCGAGCCGCCAGGATACCGCTGAAGTCTGCATGATCGTGGCTGCCATGCGTGCAGGATCAGCGTTCGGTCAGGGCCTGCTTGCACTGAAGCTTTACGATCAACCCGGCGCGCCAGCCAGCCAGACACACATGTCCTGCGGTTGAGGGGAGTCGATTGCCTCCGCGGCAGCCAGCTCCGTCGCTCGCGCAGAGAGCGCCTGGAATGCGAGTGGACCTCGATGAGAGGGAGAACGCGCGCGCGTTCTCCCAGCGGCGCTGCTGGAGTTGCGGATCAATCTGGCCGCGCCGTACAGTCCCTGCCAGGGCACTAGCGTGAGGGTTCTGCTTGGCGATGTCGAAGAGATGACGATCGATGCGATCGCAAACACGTTGGGCAAGACCCGGGAAGCCACTCAAGCCAATCTGCACAGAGCTCTTCTTCTGCGCGAATACCTCAGCGGTTAATTCCTCCGCAGCGTATCAGAGGTCGACGATGACTCGCCCGCCCTTCTCACGCACGTCCATTGCGGAGCACCTGTTACGAGGTGTGTTCGGACCAGGGGCAATCGTATACGCCATGGAGATCGGCGCTCAGCACCCTTGCTCTCTCGCGGCCTGGGCGGGTTGGCCCTTGTCGCGTTACGGGGATGCCCGATGTGCCGGGTGACCGGTTGGTTGGCACCTCGCAGCAGACCTTCCGGCGCCGGGCCGACCGACTTTACGACGGAACAAAAGGATCGCAGAGCCGTACTCAGGGCAGGAGCCTACTTGACTACGCCACAGCAACCCCAGCAACCCTTCGAAACAGAAGCGCCGTGTTGCCTTGAATTGCAGCAGATCACCAAGAGCTACCGGAGGAAGCGTGTTCTGGATGCAATCACCCATCGATCCACGCCAGGACTGACGCTTCTGCTTGGAGCGAGCGGGACGGGCAAGTCTACGCTCCTGCGGCTGGTTGCCACGGCGGAAAAGCCTGACGCCGGAACGCATTTGTGGAACAGGAATCGACTCCCCGGCGCACACCATTCTCTGCGCCAGAGACTCGGCTACGCACCGCAGGCCGTCGATCTGCCGGAAGATGTGACGGCGCGGGAGTTCGCCCAGCATATCGCTGCTCTGAAGGGTCTGGATCCGGCCAGGGCCGATCAACAGTTCCTCACTTTAGCCCAGGCCGTCGGGCTGCATGGCGATGTCCACTTCAAGATTGCGACGTTTTCAGGTGGCATGCGCCGTCGCCTGATCTTTGTGCAATCGCTGCTGGGCAGCCCACAACTGATTGCCCTGGATGAACCGACTGCGGAGCTGGATCTTGAGACCGCCCGGAGGGTAGGCCAGCTGGTTGTGCGGCACGCGCAGAGTGCCATCGTCGTCATGACGACACATTTATCGGACGAGCTTGCAAAGCACGCCCATGCGATACTCCGGGTTGAGCGGGGAGGGCTTGTTCCAGCATGAACTCCCTGGCCGGTCCTCAGCCGTTTGCGTTGGCCGCTCACTCCGCCGCGTCAACATCGCTGAAGCGTTCTACGCGGAGCAAAGGGCTCTGGCTCCTGCTCCTCGGCGGCCTGATCGGGGCCCGCTTCTGGCTGCCGCGAGGCGACGGAACCTCTTTCATCCTCTCCATCAACAATCATCTGCCGGAACTGACATCGCCGATGATCGGCTTATCGCTCGGTACTGTCCTCAGCACGCTGCTGTTGCCCCTCTGCTTCCTTTACCTGCGATCGAACGTCACGCGCCAGCAGCCCTGGCAGATTGCCGAGGTAAGCCCGGCGTCGCGGGTTGCAATCTCTCTCGGGAGCTTCTTCGCAGACAGCACCGTCCTCTGTATGCTCCTCAGCGTGATGGCGCTGGCGGGCTGGGTCATGGCATGGTTCGTCCTGCCTGTCGCGCAGGTACATCTCTGGCAGATTGCTCTCACACTTGGGTTGACGGGCGTACCGGCCCTCCTCGGCATCGCTGCTTTTCGGCAGTCGGTGGAGGCTGCTGCTGCTTCTTGTCTGGTATGGCTACATCTCGGCCCACCAGGGGACCGACGCATGCGCAACTCGGATCGCTCTCGAAGTCACGGTCATGGGTCGACTGGCTTCGCTCTTGACGTACCGCCTCCCGATGTCACTCGTTGTCATGGCCGAACGAGGTGACTGGAGATGGGATGGAACGGTCGACGCCGGAGTTGTTGATTGTAAATGGTGGCCAGAGACGGGATCGAACCGCCGACGCCGGCCTTTTCAGGGCCGCGCTCTACCACTGAGCTATCTGGCCGGTGAGCTTTGTCGCGCCGTGTTGCGGCGACGCACAGGACTCGAGAGAGTCCACACACCATTCGTTCGTTGCAGGGATGCGGAGGGTCAGCTCCACGGCCAAGCTTGTCGGTTGGGAGACTGTCTGCCGACCGCACAAACGCAGGCTCAGTATAGCAACCGGGTGCGGCCCGCGCCAAACCGATGCGAAGGATTGCGCTTCCCGGTGCGGCGGGCGCGGGCTAGGATGGGCCTATGCTCTCCAGGCTTCTTGCTCTCCTTGTGCTTGCCGCGCCGGCGTGTCTGGCTGCGCAGACATCTTCGCAGCCTCACGCGGCGGCTCCGGCCGCGAATGCCGGCGAGCGCCGGGCAGAGGCGGCGTTCGAGCGGGCCCGGCATGACGGGCCGCTGGCGCTGCACGCGTATCTCGAGCGCATGCCGAAGGGCGCGGACCTGCATATGCACCTCTCGGGCGCGGTGTATGCGGAGACGTTACTGAAGGATGCCGCGGAGGATCATTTCTGCGTGGATACGGTAAAGCTGGCCCTGGTAAAGCCTGCCGGCGGCGCGTGTACGGGGGGCGTGCTGGTGGCGGCCGCGGATGCCCTGAAAGACCAGAAGCTGTACGACGATCTGGTGGATTCGTTCTCGATGCGGTCGTTTGTCCCGACGCCGGGAGTGAGCGGGCACGATCAGTTTTTTGCCACGTTCGGGCGATTCAGCGGGTTGGGCGCGGCCCATGCGGGCGAGTGGATGGACGAGGTGGCGACACGGGCGGCGTCGCAGAACGAGCAGTACCTCGAGGTGATGATGACGCCTTCGTTCTCGACGGCGGTCCGGCTGGGAATGCAGTTCGGCTGGCCGGAAGCGTTGAGGCCGGAGACGACGGCGGCGAGCACGGAGCCGGAGGATGTGGCGGGGACCTCGAAGGCGGAGCTTGCGGGGCTGCGCGACAAGCTGCTGCGGGCGGGTCTGCTCGAGGAGGTAAAGGTGGACCGGGCGGAGATCGACGGAGCGCTGGCGGAGCGGAAGACGCGCGAGCACTGCGGGACGCCGCAGGCGCTGCCGGCGTGCACGGTCGAGATCAAGGTGATCTATCAGATCCTGCGGGCGAACGCGCCGCAGCAGGTGTTCGCGCAGACGCTGCTGGGGTTTGAGGTGGCTTCGGTGGACCCCGATGTGGTGGGGCTCAATTACGTGCAGCCGGAGGATGCGTATCTGGCGATGACCGAGTATGCGCGGCAGATGCGCATGCTGGACTATCTGCATGGGCAGTATCCGCAGGTACACCTCAGCCTGCATGCGGGCGAGCTGGCGCCGGAGCTGGTGCCGCCGGCGGGACTGCACTTCCATATCCGCGAGGCGGTGGAGGTGGGGCATGCGGAGCGGATCGGGCATGGGGTGGATGTGATGGAGGAGCGCGATCCCGAAGGGCTGCTGGCGGAGATGGCGCAGCGGCATGTGATGGTGGAGATCAATCTGACTTCAAACGACGGGATTCTGGGGATTACGGCTCCAAATCATCCGCTGCCCGACTATCGTGCGGCGCACGTGCCGGTGTCGCTGAACACGGATGACGAGGGCGTGTCGCGCATCGACCTGACGCACGAGTACACGACGGCCGCGCTGGAGTTCGGGCTGGGGTATCTCGACCTGAAGCAGATGGCGCGGACCGGGATGGAGCATACGTTCCTGCCCGGAGCCAGCCTGTGGGCGGTGCCGGATGCGTTTACGCGCATGGCACCGGCCTGCGTGCGCCAGGAGTTGGGAAGTGCGGCTGCGGGCGAGTGCGCGGCCTTTCTGGCGGCGAACCCGCATGCGGCGGAGCAGTGGGAGCTGGAGCGGCGGTTTCGGGAGTTTGAGCAGGGGCGGTGAGTACTGAACCGGCAAACCGCAAGGACGATTCGGTCTTTACGCCGGGCGGGCGTCCCTTCGCGGGGTGTTGGACGGCTTCGCCGCATTCACGGAGGAGCGGATGAAGCGCGCTACACTTCTGGTTGAGTTCCCACGAGTCGATTCGCTATGAAAAATGCTCTGCTGGTACTAGTGCAGCTGGTGCTGTTCTACGTCGTGTTTCTTGCCGGATCGCTGCTGGATCCGTTCCATCTGAAATGGTTCCTCTCGCACCCGACGCTGACGTCGACCCGGTTCTTCGTGCCGGACGGGCTGATCCTGACGACCGTCTTGTTCGTGCTGATTGTCGCAGTCGAAGCGGCGATGAAGCGGCTGCGGACGGCGGGGATGCTGTCGACGATCGGGTATGTGCTGGCGCTGCTGCTTGGGTTCCTTTCGCACTTTGGCTGGGCTACGCATGATCTCTTCTGAAGCGTTCGCCGGATTACTCGATGGTGCACAGCGCGAGCTGGATGCGGGGTTTGCCGCACTGGAGCCGGTTTCGCCCGAGCCGCTGCCGGAGGGGGCGGCGGAGGTGCTGGCCGAGGCGGCGCGGCGCATGCACGACAACTATCCGTACGCGCATCCGCTGTATGCGGGGCAGATGTTGAAGCCGCCGCATCCGGTGGCGCGCGCGGCGTATGCGATGGCGATGTCGGTGAACCCGAACAACCATGCGCTGGACGGCGGCCGGGCAAGCTCGGCGATGGAGATGGAGGCAGTCGCGGAGATCGCGCGCATGTTCGGCTTCGCGCAGCAGGTGCAGGGGTTTCTGGGACACCTGACGAGCAGCGGCACCATCGCGAATCTGGAGGCGCTGTGGGTAGCGGGGCAGCTGGAGCGCGAGCTGGACGGGCAGGCGCGGGCGGTGGCGGCGTCGACCCAGGCGCACTACACGCACTCACGCATTTCGGGGGTGCTGGGTCTGCCGTTTCGGGCGATCGGGGTGGACCGGCGCAACTGTATGGATCTCGACGCGCTGGAAGCCGCGCTGGCGGAGCCGGGAGATGGGCCGCGGATCGGCACGGTGGTGGCGACGCTGGGGACGACGGCGACGGGTTCGGTCGATCCGCTGGACAAGATTTTGAAGCTTCGCGAGCGTTACGGGTTTCGCGTGCATGTGGACGGGGCGTATGGCGGGTACTTCACACTGGCGGGCAATCTGGAGCCGGCGGCGCGGGCGGCGTACGACGCCATCGCGCAGGCGGACTCCGCCGTGGTGGACCCGCATAAGCACGGACTGCAGCCGTACGGTTGCGGGTGCGTGGTGTTCGCCGATCCGCGCGTGGGCCGGTTCTACAAGCACGATTCGCCGTTTACCTACTTCACCTCGGGCGCGCTGCACCTGGGAGAGATTTCGCTGGAGTGTTCGCGTGCCGGTGCCGCGGCGGTCGCGCTCTGGAGTACGCAGCGGCTGTTTCCGCTGGTGAAAGATGGCACGTTCGCGCACGGGCTGGGCGGCTGCCGCGAGGCGGCGCTGGCGATGGTGGGGCGGCTGAGCGCGATGCCGGGGTTTGTGGTGCCGGAGCATGCGCCGCAGCTGGATATTGTGGTGTGGGCATGCCGGGCGGCGACGGTGGAGGAGAGTTCGGCGCGGGCGCAGCGGATCTTCGACGAGGCGGCCAGGCTGGGGCTGCATCTGGCGCTGGCACGGCTGCCGGTATCGCTGTTTCCGGCGGGAGCCTGGTCCGCGGGAGAGTCCGTGCTTTGTCTGCGGTCGGTGCTGATGAAGTGGGAGCACGGGGCGTGGGTGGAGCGGATTGTGGAGCTGCTGGGCGAGGCTGCGGTTGCTTCCGCATTCCAGGACAAGGAGTGACGCGGGCACGCCCGATCAAAGGCAGTCAGGACGGATTAGGCGAGAGCGGGGACGGGGTTGTTCTTTGAGGTTCGGACGCGGGTGCCTCTGCCGATCTCGATCTTTGTTTTTGCCAGAGAGCAGAGGATCGAGTAACCCGCTGGCTCAGCCGCACTGGCCATATCCGTCTTCATTGCTCTTCATCCGTTGTATCCGTGTTGCGCCTTGTTCCGAGACAGGATGGAACGGAAGCGGGATGGTTCGTCCAACGGAAGTTCCAGAGGATTTACGCTGCGCGCACCGATGGATTTGGTAGTCTGCATCCATCCCGGCGGTTTCTGTTCAGGACCTGATCCGGGGCCGTTTGCACTGCTTTTCACCTCCTTCTTCGGCCGCCAGATGCGCCAGGTTCACGAGCGCCTCGACGGCCTGATCCCCGATCCTGCCGGGGAGAAAGTCACCGATTCCGATGAGTTCCGCACCGCTGACCCCGTCGTCCCGCCGTCCTGTCGATTTGACCACCCGCACCATCGCGTACTTCTCGATGGAGATTGCGCTCGATCCGCAGATCCCGACGTATTCTGGCGGTCTGGGCATGCTGGCGGGCGATACGCTGCGCTCGGCGGCGGATACGGGCGCGCCGATGGTGGCGGTCTCGCTGTGCCATCGCAAGGGCTACTTCGAGCAGCATCTGGACGCACAGGGGCGGCAGACCGAGAAGGATTTTCCGTGGTCGCCGGAGGAACTGCCGGCGGCGGGCGAGACCATCACGCTCGAGATGCAGGGGCGTTCGATTCAGATCTGTGCCTGGCGCTTCGACGTCATGGGCGTGGCCGGGCATGTCATCCCGGTGTTTCTGCTGGATACCGATATCGAAGGCAACGATGCGTGGGACCGGCGGCTGACGGACAAGCTGTACGGCGGCGATACCTACTACCGGCTGTGCCAGGAGACGGTGCTGGGGCTGGGCGGCGTGCATCTGCTGCACAAGCTGGGGTGCCTGCCGGAGGTGTATCACATGAACGAGGGGCACGCGGCGCTGCTGACGCTGGGCCTGCTCGAAGAACGGCTGGCGCCGGGTACGACGCTGGCGAGCTGCACGGACGAAGACCGCCTGGCGGTGGCGAAGCAGTGCGTCTTCACGACGCATACGCCGGTGCCGGCGGGCCACGATCAGTTTGGCCTGGACCAGATGTATGCGGTGCTGGGCGACGAGCGCGCGAAGACGATCGAGCGCTTCGGCGGCATCCACAACAACCTGCTGAACATGACGTATGTGGCACTGCGGTTCTCGCGTTTTGTGAACGGCGTGGCGATGCAGCACGGCAAGGTGTCGCAGCAGATGTTTCCGGACTATCACCTCGAATCGGTGACGAACGGGGTGCATGCGGCGACGTGGGTTTCGCCGCCGCTGCAGCGTCTGTTCGATGATGAGCTTCCGCGCTGGCGGCATGACAACGGCTACTTCCGCTCGGTGTACGGGATCAAGCCGAGCCGGATCGCGAACGCCCATCGCGTAGGTAAGCGGAGGCTGGTGGAGGCGGTGGCTGCGCGCACCGGCGAGGCGCTGAACGAGAGCGTGCTGACGCTGGGCTTTGCGCGGCGTGTGGCGACCTATAAGCGGGCGAGCCTGCTGCTGGAAGACCCGAAGCGTCTGGCGAAGATCGCGAAGAAGATCGGCGGGCTGCAGATTGTGTTTGCGGGCAAGGCACATCCGGCGGATACGGCGGGCAAGAAGCTGATCCAGGAGGTCTTCGAACTGGCCGGCAAGGTCGCGACGGGCTCGCTGCGGGTGCTGTATCTCGAGAACTACGACTGGGAGCTGGGCTCGATCCTGACCCAGGGAGTGGATGTGTGGATCAATACGCCGCGGCGGCCCTATGAGGCTTCGGGCACGTCGGGGATGAAGGCGGCGCTGAACGGGGTGCCGAGCCTGAGCGTTCTGGACGGCTGGTGGATCGAAGGCTGCGCGGAGGATGTGACGGGCTGGGCGATCGACGACGGTGACTCCGATGCGGCAGAGGCGGCGAGCTTGTACGACAAGCTGGAGAACCGGATCGCGCCGCTGTTCGCGCGGCCGAATGCGTGGGCGCGCATGCAGCAGCACTGCATTGCGATCAACGGAAGCTTCTTCAATACGGACCGGATGCTGGGGCAGTACTTCGCGAACGCCTATTTTCCGCATTCGCTCGAGATGCTGGAGGAGTTGGAGCATGAGTTTCCGGCCGATCCTCCCGCGTTGGCGCAGGAAGTTCCGGCGGGCCAGGCGTAATCGCGACGGTACAATTTGGCTGCGTCGCGGCACCGGGAGCTGGGGTAGTCTGTCGATGTAAGCCGTCTTCTCGTCTTTTCGTCGTCTTGTGTTCATCGGTAGGAACCGGCAACGCCGCGCGGTCCGGCGCGTGGCACTCTAACCAGGCAGTGGCTCCGCGCGGGGCCGGGAGTTGATGTGTCCTCTGTACAGCCTTCGCTCGATCCGACTGGCATGGCCGTGACCCGGAGTCCGGGGCTGACGGCGACGCTTCCGCTGTGCGTGGATCTGGACGGCACCCTGGTGAAGTCGGACACGCTGGTGGATGCGGTGCTGGTGCTGGCGCGTCAGCATCCGCGGGCGCTGTTGCGGGTTCCGGGCTGGCTTTCGCAGGGCAAGGCGCGCTTCAAACAGCAGGTAACGGCCGCGGTGACGATCGATGTGGAGGCGTTGCCGTATAACAAGCCGCTGCTGGAGTTTTTGTTTCACCAGCATGCACAGGGGCGCAAGCTCTACCTCGCGACCGCGGCGGATACGGTGCTGGCGGAACGGGTGGCGGCCCATCAGGGCATCTTCGAAGGGGTGCTGGCGAGCGATGGCTTGAAGAATCTGGCCGGGGGCAACAAGCTGGCGGCGTTTCGCGAGCGGTTCGGCGAGGAGTTTTCCTACATCGGCAATGCGAAGCCGGACCTGTCGATTCTGACTGGATGCCGAGAGCCGATGGTGGCGAATCCGGACGCGGCGCTGATGGCCGGATTGCGCGCCGCGAAGGTGACGCCGGCGCATATCTTCCGCGATCAGGTGTCGCCGGTACGGGCGTGGCTGAAGGCGATCCGGCTGCACCAGTGGGCGAAGAATACGCTGATCTTCGTCCCGCTGCTGCTGGCGCATGTGTGGAACCAGCCGCATCCGATTGCGCCATTCGTGGGTGCGCTGATTGCGTTTCTGTCGTTCGGGCTGTGTGCGTCGGCGACGTATATCGTCAACGATCTGCTGGATCTGGAGGCGGATCGCCGGCATCACTCCAAGCGGCGCAGGCCGTTCGCGGCGGGAAATCTGTCGGCGATCTCCGGGGTGATGGTGGTGGCCGGGTTTCTGCTGGCTTCGCTGCTGCTGGCGCTGGCGGTCACGCTGGCGATGGCGCGGGCGGGCGATCCGCTGGTTTCGCCGCTGGGCATGCTGGGCTGGCTGGCAATTTATGCGGTCACGACGACGGCGTACTCCTTCAAGCTGAAGCGGCTGGTGCTGGTGGATGTGATCGTGCTGTCGCTGCTGTATACGATCCGCATCTTTACCGGATCGGCGGCCAGCGGGGTACCGGTGTCGAACTGGCTGGGCGGGTTTTCGGTGTTCTTTTTCCTGTCGCTGGCGTTCGTCAAGCGCTTCGCGGAGCTGGAGTCGCTGAAGATGCGCGACCAGGCACCGACGAACGGGCGCGGCTATCTGCTGGCGGACATCGAACAGCTGCGGGCGTTCGGGACGGCGGCGGGGTATGCGTCGGTCGTGGTGCTGATGTTCTACATCTCGCAGCTGGATCTGAAGCTGTACAACCACCCGGGCCGGCTGTGGCTGCTGCTGCCGGTGCTGCTGATGTGGGTCTCGCAGCTGTGGCTGCTGGCCTCGCGCGGCGAGCTGAACGAAGACCCGGTGGTGTACGCGATCACGGATAAGCGGTCGCTGCTGATGGGCGTGCTGGTGCTGGTGGTGGTGGCGCTGGCGATCTGACGGGATCGCCTCCGCGATACACTGAGCGTCTGCGTATGAACGAACTTCCGTTGCTTTCCGCTTACGATGATGAGTCGCTCGACCGGGCGTTTACGCTGGTCGCCGAGGAGGTGCGCCTTTCGTCGACGGCGCTTGCCGACGACCGCGAGGCCTTTCGGCTGCACTGGCTGGGGCGCAAACAGGGCCGGCTGAAGCTGATCTCGGACGCGTGGCTGAAGGGTGCGCCGGTGGAGTCGCGGCGGGCGCTGGGCATGCGGTTCAACGAGCTGAAAGAGTTGATCGAGCGCGTGCTGGCGGAGCCGGCGACTGCTCCTGCGGAGACGGTGCGTGCGCTCGATGTGACGCTGCCGGGGATCGCGCATCAGCCGGGCATCGCGCATCCGCTGCTGACGACCATGGAGCGGGTGGTCGAGGTGTTTCATCAGCTGGGCTATTCGACTTCGACCGGGCCGGAGGTGGAGAGCGACTTCTTCAACTTCGAGGCGCTGAACTTTCCGCCAAATCATCCGGCGCGCGATACCCAGGACACGCTGCAGATTGGCGGGCAGCATACCAAGCCCTCGCGCGACCGGCTGCTGATGCGCACGCATACCAGCCCGGTGCAGATCCGGACGATGCTGGCGCAGGCGCCTCCGCTGCGGATCGTAATTCCGGGCAAGGTGCACCGCAACGACGCGGCTGACGCCACGCATTCGCCGATCTTCCATCAGGTAGAAGGGCTGTGCGTGGATACGAACATCACGTTTTCGGACTTGAAGGGAACGCTCGATCACGCGATGCGTGCGCTGTTCGGGTCGGCGGTGCGGACGCGGTTTTTCCCCAGCTTCTTCCCGTTTACGGAGCCCTCGGCGGATGTGCAGATCTCATGCATCTTCTGTGGCGGCAAGGGCTGCCGCAAGTGCAAGCACTCCGGGTGGATCGAGCTGCTGGGCTGCGGCATGGTGGACCCGGCGGTGTTCGCGGCAGTGACCGAAGAGCGCAGACGGTTGCATCTGGATCCATCCCCGTACGATCCGGCGAAGGTGAGCGGCTTTGCCTTCGGGATGGGCGTCGAGCGGATCGCGATGATCCTGCACGGGGTGTCGGATATCGGACAGTTTTACTCGGGCGATATGCGCTTCCTGGAGCAGTTCGCCTGAAGCACTGCAGCGAGGCTTGACGCCAATCCAAGCCGATGACCCGATTTTGGGACGGAGAGAAGATAGATAGAGTTCAGGCTTGCGGGGTAAAGGCTTCGAGGCGCTGCCGGAACTCGCGGAGTGCGTCCTCTTCGCGCTTGCGGCAGGTCTCGCGGAGCGCGGTATGCTTCCCGAGCAGGTCGCGGATAAGGCGCTGAAGCTGAAGCGCGTCGTGCCAGCGGCCGCCGAGTTCCTGCAACTCTTCGAACTGGCCGGCGAGCGCGGGGTGAGCGTCTTCAAGCATGTAGCGCGCGAGTTTGGCGGTCTTGCGCCGGGTGTGGAGGCCGTCTTCGGTCGAATCCGCCGAGGCAGCGCGCGCGGTGTACCAGTCGCGGACGAGCGTGGCGAGGCGTCTGGGCGGGAGCTGGATGGATGCCGCGGGTTCGAGCGCATCGAGAAGGTCCTCGAGGCGCGGGCCGAGTTTGCGGGCGTGAGCTTCCAGTTCGGCGAGCAGGGCTTTCACTTCCCGGTCACGGCGATGTTTGAGGGTGGAGCGCAGATGCTTTGCATCCTTCGACTCGCGTTTGCTCGCGCCCTCCGCCACGGCTTCTTTCACCAGTGCCCGCTGCACATCGAGATCGCGTACCTTGCCGGCGACCTGGCGGAGGTTCTTGAGCAGCTTGCCGAACTTTCTGGCGCGGGACGGAAAGCCGGCGAGCCGGGGTTCGTCGATCGAGAGCAGGGTGAGCAGTTCGAGCTGGGCCTCGATGCGGCGCGCGCCGGTGCGCAGGCGGTGGACCGGATCCTTCTTCGGTTTGGCGCGCGCGAGCTCCATGGCGGCTTCGAGCGCGGTGGCGTGCTCGCGCAGAGCAGCGATGGGGGAGGCGGCGCGCGTGATTTTCGGTTCAGCCATGGAGTCTTTCGATGCTACGGGGCGGTGGCGCGGGTGACGCCGATCGTGAACAGCCATGTGTCGACGAGGTCGGGCCAGTGAGTGACGGGCAGGGCGGTGGGACGCAGGCCGTAGCCGTGGCCGCCCTCGGCGTAGACGTGGAGCTCGGCTTTGACGCCGGCCTGCTTGAGCGCGAGGAAGTACTGGAGGACGTTCTCGACGTGGACGGGGTCGTTTTCGGCCTGCAGGAGGAAGGTGGGCGGGGTGTCGGCGGTGACGGGGAGGTCGGGGTTGAAGCGCATGCCCTGCTCGGCGAGCGCGAGGTAGCCGGGATAGACGATGACCGCGAAGTCGGGGCGGCAGGAGAGCGCGTCGGCGGGATCGACGGCAGGGTAGAGGCGCGTGGCGTAATGGGTGCTGAGCGCGGCGGCGAGGTGGGCTCCGGCGGAGAAGCCCAGTACCCCTACGCGGTTGGGGTCGATATCCCACTGAACGGCGTTACGGCGGACCAGGCCCAGGGCGCGCTGGGCGTCGTCGAGCGCTGCTTTGGACTTTGGGTAAGGGCCGGTGTTGGGCACGCGGTATTTGACGAGGACACAGGTGACGCCCTGGCCGGTGAGCCAGTCGCAGACTTCGGTGCCTTCGAGATCGATGGCAAGGATGTTGTAGCCGCCCCCGGGGAAGACGACGACGGCGGCGCCGGTGTTGTTGGCGGCTGGTTTGTACACGGTGAGTGTCGGGTTGGCGACATTGCCGAGGCGCACGATGGGTCGGCCGGCGATGAGCGGGTCTTTGGCGGTATTGGTGTCGGCCTCGGGGCCGGTGGTGGGGATGGGATCGGGGATGGCGCCGGCAGGCCAGAGCGGCAGCTCGGCGTGGCCGGGTGCGGGCGGCCAGCCGCTGCTTTGTGCGAGGGCGCATGCGGTGACGAGAAGGCTGGCGGTGAGGGCGAGCAGACGGCGCATGCGGGACTCCTGAAAGACAAGGCTTAACACGGAGAAGACGGATGAAGGCAACAAGACGACAGGGCAGATGCAGGACGGGTAAGGCAAAGTCGGGCTGCACTGGCCTGGCTGGCCCTGGTCTTTAACCGTTTCAGTCTTATTGCCCTTCATTGTCTTTCATCCATTCGATCCGTGTTAAGCCTTGTCCCCGGGCGAGACCCGGTACACTGGAGCTCGCTTATTTATGAAGATTCTCACGCATTGGCTCCGTTCTTATCTGCCTGTTCTGCCGGTCGACGACGCCCGGCTTGCCGAGGACCTGACGCTGCGCGGCATTGCCGTGGAGGGCGTGTTTGAGCTGAACGACAAGGCCGGCGAGTCGGAGGCCGCGCTGTTCGACATGGACATCACGACCAACCGCGTGGACGCGATGAACCACTACGGCGTCGCGCGTGAGGTGGCGGCGATGTACGACGTTCCGCTGCACGCGCTGAGTGTCGCGATGCCCGCGGCGGGCCCCGCGGCGGAGGCGTTTCCGGTGCGGATCGAGGCCAGGGATCTGTGCGGGCGGTTTACCGCGCAGGTGATCCGCGGGGTAACGATCGCGCCGAGCAAGGGGTTGATCGCCCACTACTTTGCCGAGCTGGGCCAGAAACCGATCTCGAATGCGGTGGACGCGACCAACCATGTGCTGCTGGGCATGGGGCATCCCACGCATGCCTTCGATCTGGATAAGGTCGCGGGCGGGATTGTCGTCCGGCGGGCGCGGGCGGGCGAGCAGATCCGGCTGCTGGATGGGTCGACGCGGACGCTGGTGGCGGAGGACCTGGTGGTCGCCGATGAGGAGAAGGCGCTGGGGCTGGCGGGTGTGATGGGCGGCTGGGATTCGATGATCACGGCCGAGACGAAGAATGTGCTGGTGGAGGCGGCGTGGTTCGAGCCGGTGACCATCCGCGCGAGCTCGCGGCGACACCTGATCCATACCGATGCGAGCCACCGGTTTGAGCGCGGGGCCGACTTCGCGGCGGCTCCGGCAGCGAATGCGCTGGTGACGAAGACGATCCTTGAGGCGTGTGGTGGGACCCTCGAGGGCGGGCTGGTGGATGTGGTGGTGCCGGAGCATGCGGCGGCTACAGTGGGTCGCGCGCCGGTGCGGCTTGCGGTGCGGACGGTGCAGCGGTTGCTGGGGACGACGGTTGCGCCCGAAGGCATTACGAGCGGGCTGGCTGAGCGCTTTCTGACGGCACTGGGATGTGAGCTGACGCCGCTCGATACCGATGCTTACGAGGTGAAACTGCCGTCGTGGCGGCTGGACCTGACGCGTGAGATCGATCTGATCGAGGAGATCGCGCGGGTCTATGGGTACAACGGCTTTGCGAATACGCTGCCCACGGCGGGCGTGACGGTCGCGCAACCGACCTCCCGGGCCGAAGAGGCCGTGCGCGCGCGGTTGCTGGCGCTGGGGTTCTCGGAGGCGGTTTCGAGCACGTTTGCGAGCGCGGCGGAGTCGGCTGCGTTTGCGCCGGAGCGGGGTGCGGTCACGCTCGAGAACCCGCTGAGCGAGGAGGCTGCGAACCTGCGGCCGTCGCTGCTGCCGGGCATGACGGCGATGCTGGCGCACAATCTGAATCGCGATGTGCTGGACGTCCGTCTGTTCGAGCGCGGGACGGTCTTCACGGGTTCCGCGGACGAGGTGCGCGAACGGCAGTCGCTGTCGCTGGGGTTGACGGGCCGGGTCACGGGCTTCGCTCCGCACATGGAAGAAGACGCGCCGTTCTTCGCAGTGAAGGGTGCGGTCGAGGCGGTGCTGGGGCTGTTTGCGCTGCCGGTTGCGGCTGCGTACGTGGCCGGTGCAGCGACGAAGTTTGAGCAGGGGCGCGGGGCGCGGGTGTTGCTGGGCGAGGAGACGGTCGCGCAGTTCGGGCAACTCTCGCAGGCGGAGACGGCGCGGCGGAAGCTGCGGCAGCCGGTGTTTCTGGCGGAGATCGATCTGGAGCGGCTGCTGGAGCTTCCGCTGCGCCATGCGATGGCGCGGGAGCTGTCGCGCTTCCAGGCAGTCGAGCGGGATTTCTCGTTCACGTTCCCGGAGACGACGACGTGGGCTTCGGTTGAGGCGGCGATTCGCGGGCTGGGGATCGCGGAGCTGCAGACGGTGCGGCTGGGCGAGAACTGGCGTAACCCGAAGAGATTCCCGGGCGTGTTCTCGATGCTGATCCGGACGGTGTTTCAGTCGGTCGACCGCACCCTGGTGGAAACCGAGCTGGCGGGCTGGTCGTCGGGGATCATCGCAGCGCTGGAAGGGCTGGGCGGGGCGCTGCGGGTCTGAGAGGGCCGATCGTACGGGTTGCCCGTTCTCAGGCTGAGTCCCCTGCAGGTTACTGACGCGAAATCCACGTTAACCATCGTTACACTGGGGCGGGAGAGCCTTGTGATGACGATGACGGAGCCAGCCACCGAGAACGCGACGGACAACGCCACTATCAGCGTCGATGAGTTTCAGGCGCTGGAGCAGAAGGTTTTGCGCGCGGTGGACGTCGTGCGCCGGGAGCGTGACGCGCGGGCCGCGGCCGAGGCGGAAGCGGGGTCGCTGCGCGAGCAGCTGGACGAGCTGACGCAGGCTTCCAACGCCGCCCAGCAGCAGATCACGACGCTGAACCAGGAGCGCGAGTCGGTGCGGACGCGCGTGGAGAAGATGCTGCAGCAGATGGACGAGCTGCTGTAACTGCAGATGAACCGGGCAGGGCGACTGCGCGCAAAGGGAGGAGCATGCGGGACGAACGTTGCGAACACGGAGAACAGGCCGGGCCGGAGCCGGTTTCGGTCGACATCTACGACCAGATCTACACGCTGCGCGGGACCGACCCGGCGTACATCGAGCATCTCTCGCGGGTGGTGGATGCGAAGATGCGGGCGGTTGCGGAGCACTCGAATACGGTAGATTCGCTGCGGGTTGCGGTGCTGGCGTCCCTGAATATCGCGGACGAGCTGGAGTGCCTGCGCGAACGCTTTCGCGCGCTGACGGGATCGGCGACGCAGGCGGAGACCAGTGTGCGCAGCCGGTCGGCGTCGTTGAGCGGCATGCTGGACGAGGTGCTGGACGAGTACGAGCCGGTGCGGCGCGCGGGTTGACTCTGGGGCTTCGGAAGAGGCTTAAGACCGATTTGCACCGATGCCACCGATCAAAGCAGATCCAGTTCCAAAATGGGTTCCCTGGCGGCTATGTGGGCTTGCCAGTTCGCAGGGGTGTTGCTTCAGTCCCTGCCTCCAATCTGCATGGATCGCTGGCATCGGTGGAGATCGGTGCTAAGCCTGCTGGGCGGCCGCAAAACTTGCGTGAGGCGCGGAGCATCCTACCCGCTCGAGGGAGCGTGCGATGGATAAGGTGGCGATCGACCCGAAGGATGTTCTGCCGATGGACGGGATCGCGCCCGGCGTGATCGGGCTGCGCATCGTGTTCGTGAATGTGTTCGCGGTGACGCATGCGGATGGGTCGTGGACGCTGATCGATGCGGCGCTTCCGCTCTCAGCGCACACCATCAAGGAGTGGGCGCGGCTGCACTTCGACAACCCGCCGAACGCGATCGTGCTGACCCATGGGCACTTCGACCATGTGAGCGCGGCGAAGGATCTGGCGGAGGACTGGAATGTGCCGGTCTACGCACATCCGGCGGAGTGGCCGTATCTGACCGGGCAGGCGGAGTACCCCGCGCCGAACTGGAAGGCGGGCGGCGGCGCGATGTCGCTGATGTCGCCGACGCTGCCGAAGGGACCGATCGACCTGGGCGGCAGATTGAGGCCGCTGCCGAACGAGGGCTCGGAGCTGTCGCTGGCGGAGCTGCCGGGATGGACGCTGTTGCGCACGCCGGGCCATACGCCGGGGCATGTATCGTTCTTTCGCGAGTCGGACAAGACGCTGATCGTGGGCGATGCCTTCTGCACGACGAAGCCGGAGAGCTTCTTCGAGGCGTCGATTGCGCAGACGCCGGAGCTGCACGGGCCACCGAGCTACTTCACGTCGGACTGGGAGGCGGCGAAGGAGTCGGTGCGAAAGCTGGCGGCGCTGGAGCCGAAGGTGGTGGCGCCGGGACATGGCAAACCGCTGACGGGCACCGATGTACCGGCGGCGCTGCACAAGCTGGCGGATGACTTCGTGCGCATCGCCGTTCCGGACAACGAGAAAAAGTAGCTTTGCCGGAGTACGGGCGAGTACGGTCCTCTGGAGAAAGATCATGCAGGGAAGGCAAGAAAAGGCAGTTGCGCTTCCTCTTCCATCCCACATCCGCTTGACTTGCGATTCCAGAGGACCCCGCGTAGCATCCAACCAGCAACAGACCGGCCTGCAAAGCAGGTGCGCGAACAACGCAGGTTGAACCAATACTTCATGAACAGGGATTCGGCTCGTATACATGGCTCGGTGTGCTAGGTCCGCCAGTCCGGAAAGCCTGAAGAGCCACGGCTGAGTCCCACCGCTTACAGGCGGGTTCACCTGCGCTTCGTCGCACGGCCCAGTGGGTCGGTCTTCGCTGTCTTTCGCGCGGTTAGACTGAAAACGCGTGCATCCCACCCTCTTTCGCTTCGGACATCTCTCGCTGCCGACCTTCGGCGCGCTGGCGGCGTGCGGGCTGATGCTGGCGCTGTGGCTCTCGGAGCGGACGGCAAGGCTGGCGCGGGTAGACCCCGGCAGGCTCTGGGACGCGGGCATGTTCGCGGTGCTGGCGGCGTTTGTGCTCTCGCGGGTGCAGCTGGTCGCGATGAACTGGACGACCTTTCGAGCGTACCCGCTGGTGCTGCTGGCGGTGCCTTCGCTCACCGCGACGGGTGTGCTGCTGACGGGGGTTGCTACGGGTGCGTGGCTCTGGTTTCGGCGGCTGCCGGTGTTGCGGGCGCTGGATGCGTGGGCTCCGTGCGGCATGCTGGTGTGGTGTTTTCTGGCGCTGGGACACCTGGCGGAAGGCTCGGATCCCGGGCTTCCCACCGGTCGGGCGTGGGGTGTGCAGCCGGGCGGCCTGCGGCTGCAGCCGGTGGCGTTTTACGCAGCGTTCTGCGCGGCGTTACTGGGGTGTGTGGCGTACGGACTGCTGCGGGCGCGGCCGGCTGCCGGTGCGGTATCGGGAATGACGCTGCTGGGGACAGGCGCGGCACAGTTTCTGCTGAGCTTTCTGCGTCAGCCCGGAGCGGCGGGGCCGCTGGGGCTTGACCTGCTGGAGTTAGCGGCAGTGGGGATGCTGCTTGCGGGGTTTGCGCTGGTGCTGACGGCAGTGATCCGGGTGGAACCCGTAAGCTGAACACAGAGGGAATGCGCGATGCCGTCGAAGAACATGCTTCCGAAGGGTCAGCGCCGGCGCACGGTGCGGCCGCAGTATGTGGCGACGCGGGGGGTCGAGCCGGCCGGGCGCACGCCGGTTCCGGCAGTTGCGCTGACGCCGCTGGCGGAGCTTGGCGAGCTGGGGACCGAGCAGACGCGCAGCTTTGTGGCCGATGCTTCGGCCGCGGGTCTGCGGCTCGATCAGTATCTGGCGCAGGCGTTGCCGGATGTGTCGCGGGTGCGGGTGCAGATGCTGATCGCAGCCGGGCAGGTGCGGGTGAACGGCGCAGTGCCCAAGCCGAAGGGCAAGCTGAAGGGCGGCGAGACGATCGCCATCGAGGGCGAGCCGGTGCTGGAGCCGCTGCACGCGACGCCCGAGGACATTCCGCTGAAGCTGCTGTATGAGGACGCGTACCTCGCGGTGGTCGACAAGCCGGCCGGGATGGCGGTGCACGCGGGCGCGGGCGAGTCCGACGACGCGCGCAACAAGGGCACGCTGGTGAATGCGCTGCTGTTCCGGTTCGCGGCGGAGCAGGCTGCCAGTCAGGCCAGTCAGGGCCTTTCGACGGTTGGCGGCGAGCTGCGGC
Organism: uncultured Acidobacteriaceae bacterium; assembly: GCA_964247715.1. Classification (GTDB taxonomy): domain Bacteria; phylum Acidobacteriota; class Terriglobia; order Terriglobales; family Acidobacteriaceae; genus Edaphobacter. The sequence goes on from CAXTVJ010000026.1 coordinate 35,243, forward strand.
CCGGGATCGTGCATCGCCTGGACAAGCTGACGTCGGGCGCGATCGTGGTGGCGAAGGATGACGGCACGCACCGGGAGCTGAGCGCGATGTTTGCCGCCCGCGAGGTGCATAAGACGTATATCGCACTGGCTCACGGGCATCTGCGCCAGGAGAAGACGACGGTATCGCTGCCGATCGCGCGCGACCTGGTGCGGCGCACCCGGATGACGACGCGGCGGACGGTGGAGGCGGGCGCGCGGACGGCGCTCTCGCATGTGCAGGTGCTGGAACGGATGGATACGGCCTATGGCCCGTTCACGCTGGTGGAGGTGACGATCGAGACCGGGCGGACGCACCAGATTCGCGTGCATCTGCAGGCGCTGGGACATCCCGTGGTGGGGGACACGCTGTACGGCGCGGCCGGAACCCTGCGGACGGAAGGGGAGACGACGCCGCCGGAGCTTTCGCTTCCGGATCTATCGCTGGACCGGAACTTTCTGCATGCGGCGCGGCTTGCTTTCCGCCATCCGCAGACCGGGGAGGAGCTTGCGCTCGAGGCTCCGCTGGCCCCGGAGCTGGCGGCGTTTCTGGAGAAAGTGCGCGTCAGCCCGGAGATTCCGGCGACGCCGCCCGCGCGCGGTGGCGCGAGCAGAAAGCAGGCGACCCCGGCTAAACGCAGGAGATGATGCAACTTCCCCGCACATGCCGCCGTCTGCCTGATGTGCGGCGCTGCTTCTCTTTTCGCCGCAGGAGAGATCTTCCATGCGCGCTCCGCTGCGTTTTCTTCGTCTGTCTCTGCTCGCTCTCGTCCTTCCGTCCGCGGTTTCGTTCGCGCAGTTTCCGGTTACGCCGCCCCCGCCGGGGCCTGAGGGCGTCCCGCATGAGACCGGTCCGATCCGGCTGGATGTGACGGTGACGGACAAGAAAGGCGCGCCGGTCGGCAATCTGGCTCAGAGCGATTTCACTCTGCTCGAGGACAAGAACGCAACGCCGATCACATCGTTCCGTGCGCTGGGCTCGGAATCGCCCGCTGAGGTGCTGATCGTGATCGACGACGTGAATGTGCCGTACGTCGGGATTGCATACGTGCGGGATCAGCTGAAGAGGCTGTTTACGCAGAATGACGCACGTCTCGCTCGACCGGTATCTCTCGCGGTCGTCACCGATACTGACGTGAAGATGCTGCCTCAATCGACCACGGACGGCAACCAGCTGGCGGCGGCGCTCGACAACCAGCAGATCGGTCTGCGGTCGCTGCCGCGAGGCGCAGGTTTCTACGGGGCGGAGGACCGCAGCACGATCTGCATCCACGCGCTGCGCACGCTGGCGGCGCGGCAGTCCACGCAGCCGGGACGCAAGCTGATGGTTTGGCTCTCGCCGGGCTGGCCGCTGCTCTCGGGTCCGCGCACCTTTCTGTCCGATCGAGACCAGCGTGCGATCTTCCGGAGCGTCGTGCAGCTCTCGGCTGAGTTGCGACTGGCGCAGATCACGCTGTACCAGGTAAACCCGCAGGGCGCGAGCGGTTCGGTGCTGCGGGACAACTACTACGAGAGCTTTCTGAAGGGTGTGAGCAAACCGGGCAAGACCGATGAGGCCGACCTTGCGCTGCAGGTGCTGGCGGTGCAGACGGGCGGCCTGGCGCTGAACGGCAGCAACGACGTGGCGGGTCTGATCCGGCGCTCCATCGACGATACCTTCGGGACCTATGAGCTCACGTTCGCGCCCGATCCGGCGGAACATCCGGACCAGTACCACTCACTTGAGATCCGACTGACGCAGGCGGGGCTGACCGCAAGGACGCGTACCGGTTATTACGCACAGCCATAGCGGCCATTTAGAATCGCAGGCGTGACCCGCACGCTTTTTGCCCGCCGTCTTTCCGCCTGCGCTGCTTTCGTTTGTGCGGCGCTGGTTCTGCCCGGATCTTCGTTGACGCGGTACGCACGCGCGCAGCAGCCGGCACCCGCGTCGATGCCGCAGCCGGTGATGTCGCCACCTGCGCAGGCGGAGGTGATTCCGTCACCCGCGCAGCAGTCCAGCCAGCCGGGCGCACAATCGGGCACCCAGCCGGGTCAGGAAGGTCAGGAGCCGACGTTTACGCTGCGCGCGAATGCGGACCTCGTCAACCTGGTCTTTACCGTGACCGACAAGCGCGGGCACTTTATCACCGGGCTGCAGCGACAGGACTTCGGGCTGCTCGACAACGGGCTGCCGCCGGCGCACGTCATCAACTTCACCCAGCAGACCAATTTGCCGCTGCGCATCGGCATCATGCTGGATACCTCTTCGTCCATCCGCACGCGGTTCAAGTTCGAGCAGGATGCGGCGACCGACTTCTTCCTGCAGGTGCTGCATCCGGACGACCGCGCGTTTGTCGAGGGATTCGACATCACGGTGGATCTGACGCAGGACTACACCAACAACATCGACGCGCTGGATCAGGGGATCCGCAAGCTGCGTCCGGGCGGCGGCACGGCCATGTTCGACTCGCTCTACAAGACGTGCCAGAGCCAGATGCTGGCGCTGCGGGACCGGACGTCGGTGCGCAAGGCGATCATCCTCGTGTCGGATGGCGACGATAACTATTCGCGCGCGCTCGAGTCCGACGCGATCAAGATGTGTCAGCGGGCGGAGACGATCGTGTACGCCATCTCGACCGATACGAGCCCGACCCGGGGCAAGGGCGCGGACGTGCTGGAGACGATCGCCGCGGCAACGGGAGGACGAATCTTTACGCCGGTGCGGCTGGAGGATATGACGCAGGGCTTCCGGAGCATCGAAGAAGAGCTGCGCAGTCAGTACTCGCTCGAGTACCGTCCGGCCGACTTCAAGGCAGATGGTGGTTTCCGGACGATCTATCTGCAGGCGACCGACCGGCGGTATAAGGTGCGGTCGCGTACGGGGTACTTCGCGCCCAAGCCGTAGCCGGGATGCGTTTGCCCGCAACACGCGCAAAGCGCATCGAGGACCCGTCGACGTGACGGGGTTTGCCGGCACTGTACGAAGACCCCGCCTCATGGCGAACTTGCTGTCCTCTCTGCAAACTTTCTCCGTCAAACGGGGTCATAAGAGGCAAGGAGAATCACGCCCATGCGACTCTTCGCCGCCGTCCTGACGCTTGCTGTAGCCGGACCGCTTGCCGCCCAGCAGCAGTACGCTTCCCCTGTGCCGGCACCTCCGCCGCCCGCCGTGACGGCTGAGGTGCCGACGGCTCCGCTGAATCCAGGGGCGCACTTCGCAGGGCTGGCGGATCAGCCCGCGACACATTTTGGCACCACGTTCGATCGCAATATGCTGCAGCTGGCGCAAGGCTATCTCGAGGCCGGCGGCATGGACCCCGAGCGTGCGGCGGCGGCGCTGCACGGCATTTCGATCGACAACTACCGCTTTCAGCGGCCGGCGTTCTACACGCCCGAGGCGATGGCGGCGCTGCTCGAGAGCTACCATGCGGCGGGGTGGAAGCATCTGGTGAACGCGAATCAGACGCCGGAGAACTCGGCCCAGCCCACCAGGCCGATCACGGATATGTGGCTGCACTTTACCGGAGCCGACGTGGACGGAGTGACGGTGCTGACGCGCGGAGTGAAGATGATGAACGTGATCCAGGTGGCGTGCGATCTGCGGCCGCTCGATCTGCTGCATCTGGGCGGACATTTCGGCATCCCGAAGGTGGATCCAAACGCGGTGATGGTGCCAGCGCCGAGATAGTGACTCGCCTGAAGGCTTAACACCGATCTACACCGATCTACACCGATTAGAGGACGATCAAGACGGATGAAACGAGACATGGATGAGACGTATTGCATGCCTCGATCCTCCGTCGTCTCCCGCTCGTGCGTATTGGTTTGCCTGATCTGTCTTGATCGGTGAAACCGGTGAAGATCAGTGTCAAGCCGCTTCAGGCGCGATACTGTTCGACGCGGCTGAGCAGGGCGAGCTTGCGTTCGGGGCCGAGGAAGCTGGCTTCGATGGAGTTGGCGGCGAGCTCGCGCATCTGCTCGAGGGTGAAGTCGAAGAGGCGCTGCGCGGCGACGTACTCCTCGAGCAGGTTTGAGCCGAACATGGGCGGGTCGTCGGAGTTGAGGGTGACCATCAGGCCCTCGTCGAAGTAGCGGCGCAGCGGGTGTTCTTCGAACGCGGCGCAGCAGCCGGTGCGGACGTTCGAGGTGAGGTTGATCTCGAGCGGGATCTGGCGCTCGGCGAGGATGCGCATGAGGTCTGCGTCGTGCTGCGCGGCGAGCGCGTGGCCGATGCGTTCCGCGCCGATGTTGACGGCGGCCCAGATCTCGGCGGGTCCGCGCACCGGGCCGGTGGATTCACCGGCGTGCGCGGTGAGGTGCAGGCCGGCGGCATGGGCTTCGGCGTAGAGTTCCCGGAACTCGGCAGTGGGGCCGCGTTCTTCGTCGCCGCCGATGCCGATGCCTGTGATGCTGGGATATCTGGGCTGCAACTCGGCGGCGAGGCGGAAGACGGTCGCGGCATCCTCTACGCCGAAGTGGCGGACCGCGTCGATGATCCAGAGCAGCGAGATACCGAACTCCTTCTCGGCGCGCGTGCGGGCGCGCTCGACGGCGTCCATCACGTCGGGAATCTGGAGCTGCGGCTTGAATCTGAGCAGGATGCCCCAGGAGATGTAGACCTCGGTGTGCACGACGCCCTGGGCGGCGAGCGACTCCAGCATGCGCCAGGTAATGTGTTCGAAGTCTTCCGGGGTACGTAGCCGCTCGGAGACGGCTTTGAAGGTGACGAGGAAGTGCTGGAAGTCGCGATAGACGTAGAGGGCGCGGGCGGCTTCGAGGGTGAGGGGCTCGGCGTCGTGCCGGCGCGATAGTTCGACCAGGGTCTCGGGCGTAATAGTGCCTTCGAGATGCAGGTGCAGCTCGGCTTTGGGCAGGTCTCTGAGCCAGGCGGCGATCTCTTCGGGTGAATCTGGTTTGTGGTTCCGTGGGGTGGTGCGCGGCATCCATTCAGGATACGTGTCGGGAGACATGGGTTGGGAGGACGTTCGCGATGAAGGCAGCAGTCGTGGAGAGTTTTGCGCAGGGTCCGAAGTATGGGGAGTTCCGCGAGCCGCAGCCGGAGACCGGCCAGGTGGTGGTGCGGGTTGCGGCGGCGGCGCTGAGCAATCTGGTGCGCTCGCAGGCCAGCGGCAAACACTACAGTGCGGGCGGCGGGCTGCCGTTTGTTCCCGGCAACGATGGTGTGGGCAGCCTGGAGGACGGGACGCGGGTGTACTTCGCGGGGCCCGAGCGGCCGTTCGGGGCCATGGCGGAACGTTCGCTGGTCGAGCGGGAGCGGACGATTGCGCTGCCGGACGAGATTGACGAGGTGACCGCGGCGGCGCTGGGGAATCCGGGCCTGGCGTCGTGGGCGGCGCTGCTGGAACGGGCGAAGATGGAGGGCGGCGAGACCGTGCTGGTGCAGGGTGCGACCGGCGCGGCTGGGCAGCAGGCGGTGCAGGCTGCGCGTTATCTGGGCGCGAAGCGGATTGTGGCGACCGGGCGTGATGCGGCGGCGCTGGAACGGCTGCGCGCGCTGGGAGCCGACGAGACGATTCTGCTCTCGCAGGGTGAGGACGAGCTGAAACAGGCGTTCCAGCGGGTGATGCGCGACGAGGGCGTCGACCTTGTGCTGGACTATCTGTGGGGACGTCCGGCGGAGCTGCTGCTGGAAGCGATGGCGGGTCGCGGCCAAGGAGCCGAGCGGCGCGTGCGCTATCTGCAGATCGGCGCGATAGCGGGAGCGACCGTGAAGTTTCCGGCTGAGGTGCTGAGGAGCACCGGGCTCGAAATGATGGGCAGCGGGCTGGGCAGCTTGTCCGCAGAGCAGATCGTGCGCGGGCTGCGGCGGATGTTCGCATCCTACGCGGACGCCAGGCTCAGGATCGAGACCGAAACCGCACCGCTGAATCAGGTGGAGAGTCGCTGGAAGACTGGGAATTCGGGCAGACGGCTGGTGTTTACCGTGTGAAGGATCGCCAGGCGCGCGCACGGCATCTATCGCGCAGGGAGATTCAGCATGGCACAGCAGCAATCGCCGGTGTGGTTCATCACCGGCTGTTCGACGGGATTCGGCAGGGAGCTGGCGAAGCTGGTTCTGGAGCGTGGATGGCGCGCGGTGGTGACGGCGCGCCATCCGGAGCAGGTTCAGGATCTGGTTGCGGGACATGAGGACAATGCGCTTGCGCTGGCTCTGGATGTCACCGACCTGGCGCAGGTGCGTGATGCGGTGAAGCAGGCGGCGAGCCGCTTCGGGCAGATCGACGTACTGGTGAACAATGCCGGCTATGGCTATCTGGCCGCAGTCGAAGAGGGGGAGGACGACGCAGTCCGGAAGATGTTCGAGACCAACTTCTTCGGGCTGGTGGAGCTGACCAGGGCGGTGCTCCCAGGCATGCGCGCGCGCAAAGCGGGCCACATCGTGAACATCTCGTCGATCGGCGGACTGGTGAGCTTCGGCGCGACGGGCTACTATCACGCGACCAAGTACGCGGTGGAGGGCTTGTCGGAGTCGCTGGCCATCGAGGTGAAGCCTCTGGGGATCAAGGTGCTGATCGTGGAGCCGGGTCCGTTCCGGACGGACTGGTCGGGACGCTCCCTGCTGGAGTCGGAGACGCACATCGCGGACTACGACCAGACCGCGGGCGAACGGCGGAAGCAGAGCAAGGCGAACAGCGGCAAGCAGAAGGGCGATCCGGTGCGCGGCTCGCAGGCGATCCTCGATGCGGTGCTGTCGGAGAACCCGCCTTTGCGTCTGGTGCTCGGCAAGCCGGGTCTCGACATCGTGCGCAAGAAGCTGGACGCGGTGAAGCACGATCTGGATACGTGGGAAGCGACGACGGTGGGCGCCGACTTTCCTGAAGGCTAGTGCTGCGAGCTGAGAGCCGGGTCGCTCAGGGCCGGGAGCGGGATCGCTGCGGTATGCTGGCGCAGTGATCCCGCATCTTCACTTCTCCACGCTGGAGCAGATGCTGCTCTCGCAGGCTTCCGCGACGCGGCTGCTGATGGCGTGCGCGATGGGCGGGGCGATCGGCATCGAGCGCGAGTGGCGGCATAAGGACTCGGGGCTGCGGACCAACTTGCTGATCTGCATGGGATCCGCGCTCTTCACCATTTTGAGTGTGGTGCTCTCGGGCGACTCGACCGCGAACCATGGCCAGGTAGCCGCGAATATCGTCCAGGGCGTTGGATTTCTGGGTGCGGGGCTGATCCTGCATACGAAGAGCAAGGTACTGGGGCTGACGAGCGCGGCGACGGTGTTCGTTGTGGCCGCGATCGGCATGGCCTGCGGGACGGGACTGTATGTGGAGGCGCTGATCGCGACTGTGCTGGTGCTGATGGCGCTCCAGACCGTGGGGGCATTCGAGGGCAGGCTGGGGTGGAAGCGCTACTCGATGGTTTACGAGGTGCGCGCGGATATAGGAGCGACGCTGCCGGCGGAGGCTGTGGGCGAGGCGCGCGCGGCGGCGCTGGCCAGCGAGGCGCAACAGGCGCTGAACCGGATGCAGCGGGCGATTCTGCAGGTGCTGGACGGCGTGGGCCAGCGGTTGTCGGTGCTGGACCGGGACAACGTTGCGGGGATCGAACGCGTTTCGTTTACGGTACTGGCCACGCGCGCGATGCACGAGCGCGTGACCCTGGAGTTGCGTGCCTGCGATGAAACCGACCAGGTGGTGGTGTACGCCGATCTGGACGACGAGTAGCTGCGGACCCGACGAGTCGCTGCGGATGACGCGTCGCTGCGGATGACGCGTCGCGGCAAGAAGACTCTCATGGTCCGGCTACGGCTTTGGTGAGCGGATTGCTTCCGGTGATGGTGCGCGGGTGGCGCGCAGGGACAGGAGGCGTTTCGATGGCTTTGTTTGGAGTGGATGGGCTGGGGAAACAGGGTGCGGGTGCGTTGGGTCCGGCATTGCCGGCGAATCTGCCGCCGGTTCCGGTTCCTGGAGCGGGGCTGCCTGGGGTCAACACGCCGCAGGCGGTGCGGGAGCCGGTTCGACCGGCGTATGCGCATCATTTCCGGTGCATTGCCTCGGCGTGCGAGGACACGTGCTGCAAGGGTTGGGGCGTGGCGGTGGACCAGGCGACGTGGGAGCGATATCGGTCGGTCGCAGCGATGAAGCCTCATCTGGGAACGCTGATCGTGCTGAATACGAGCTCGCCGAGTATGCGGGACTATGCGCGGATCGCGTCGACTCCGACCGCGGTGTGCTCGTTTCTGGACACCGACAAGCTGTGTGGGATCGAGAAGGCGCTGGGGCCGGAGATGCTGCCGGCGACGTGCGCGGTGTATCCGCGGGTGCAGTCGCGGCAGTTCGGCGGGAACGAGACGGCGCTGCATCTTTCCTGTCCGGAGGCGGCGCGGGTGACGCTGGGGCTGGAGGAACTGGTGTTTGAGGGTGCGTGGCTCGGCCATGCGCGCGGACGTTACGATGGCCTGATCGCGGACGCGCTGCAGGCGGATGAGCGTGATCCTCGACCGCTGATGCGGGAGTTTGTGCTGCTGGTACTGCGCGACCGGAGCCATGCGCTGTGGGAGCGGCTTTACCTGCTGGGGATTACGGCGGAGCGGATGCGGATGCTGAGCGAAAGCAGTGGGGGGAACTGGCCGGAGATGGATGGTTTGCGCGTGCATCGGGCGTTGGTGGAGAGTGCGCGGAGTCTGGCGCAGGATCGTCTGCGGCCAGTGTTGGCGAAGGTACGGGAGCAGCCTGCGCTGCAGCTCGAACTGGTGCTGGATCTGTTGCGGACGAGGCTGGCGGAGCTTCCGGTTCCGGATCGGTTTGTGGAGTGCGTGCGCGACTTCGAGGTGGGGCTTGGGTGCGCGACGGCGACGAGCGAGGCGGAGATTCTGGAGGCGTATGCGGAGGCGTATGCGCGCTTTTACCTGCCGCTGATGAACGAACATCCTCATCTGCTCGAGAACTACCTGCTGAACTATGTCTTTGGTAACGGAACTCCGTTCGTGCGCAAGGTGCGGGCATTTCCGGGTGCATCCGCGCTGGATGCCGGAGCGGCTGAAGGAGACAGCGAAAGCGAACATGGGCTGATGTGCCTGCATCTGGCGGTGGTGCAGACGCTGCTGATCGGGATGGCGGGACGGTATCGCGAGCAGTTCGGGCTGGCGCAGGTGGTGAAGCTGGTGCAGAGCTTTGCACGAACGTTCGAGCACAGTCGGCAGGCGCTGGAGGGGATGGTGGCGTTCGCGCGAGAGAAGGATCTGCTGCATCCGCGGGGGATTGCTCTGCTGCTGAAGGTGGAAGACGGGATGGGCGTGGAAGGGACGGCTGCGGTTTAGAATTTCGGTCTGACGCATGGAGCGTCTCGTCTCCGGCATGGACACCCCCTCCCCGTTAACTTTGTAGTCAACTCATGCGTCTTTACTGGCGATCCGTGCAGGTGGAATTCCAAAGTCGTGCAAGCAAATGAGTTCCGACGTAAGTGGAAACGGAAAAGCCCCGGAGCGCTTTGGCTCGACGGGGCTTTCTTCGATCCTTACTTCCATGCCAGCAGGTTGGAGAGGGTCACTACGCCAACTATTTCCGCCTGTCAGTTTTGAGTCTGCAGCTACTTGCAGGTTGCGGCGGGGCTGGACCCCTTGACAGGTTTCCGCGGGCGAATGCCCTGTCCGGGTAAGCGACATCTATTTCGCAGCGAGGACGGGCGCGGAGGAGATGCGGTGGCGAAGCAGATCGCGTTGGAGTGGGCTCGACGGGCATTCTTGGGCAGAATCTCGCGCAGCTGCCCGGCTTACTTCGGGTGGGAGGCGGAGGGTCCGCCGACGGTGGCGCGCGCCGCCGGAGCCGCGGATGCAGGGTGTGGAAGGCGAGTGCCGCGCGATCGCCTCAAAGTACGGGTTAGCCGAGGCGGATGTGAACCGGCTGGCCTCGTGGTGGCATACGGACGGCGATCTGAGACGGACGATCAAGTGCGTGAACGATATGAGCAAGAGCCGGAAGCTGGGGTTTGTGACGCACCAGGATACGCGGGAATCGTTCTTTAAGTTGTTTGAGCGGTTGAAGCGGGAGCGATTGATCCCGGGGTAGGGGTTTGGGGCAGGCGCAGGTCTCAGCGGCGGGTTCGCTGTCGCGCGGTCAGCCGAGCACCTCTGCCTGGACGTGATACGCCTCAGCAAGGCCAGAATCGACTGAAGGGCAAGTGCGCCCTGACTCCGGGCGGCACCACTTCGCGGGGTATACGGCTTCGCCAGTACAAGGCTAACAAGCAGCCCTGCGGGTTTGGTTTACTGCTGGTAGAACTCGCTGCGTTTGCGGCTGTAGAGCACGTAGACGACGAGGCCGATCGCGAGCCAGATGAAGAAACGCAGCCAGGTGCGGGCGGGCAGGCCGGCCATGAGGAGAATGCAGAAGGCGATGCTGAGGAGGGGGATGACGGGGCCGAGCGGGACGCGGAAGCCGCGGTGGCGGTGGGGGTCTTTGTAGCGGAGGAGGATGACGCCGATGGAGACGAGGACGAAGGCGAAGAGGGTGCCGATGTTGGACATTTCGGCGAGGGTGCCTACGTCGAACAGGCCGGAGGGGATGGAGACCAGGATGCCGGCGACGATGGTAGCGAAGGCGGGGGTGCGGAAGCGGGGGTGGACTTTGCTGAAGGCGTCGGGGAGGAGGCGGTCGCGAGACATGGCGAACCAGATGCGGGCCTGGCCGTACTGGCCGACGAGGATGGAGGAGATCATGCCGAGGATGGCGCCGAAGAGGACGGCGAGGCGAACCCAGTGGAGACGGTGGGCTCCGGGTTCGAGGGCGACGCGCTTGAGGGCGTTGACGACGGGTGCGCCGTCGCCGGCGACGGACTGCCAGGGGACGAGGCCGGTGAGGACGGCGGCGACGCCGATGTAGAGGATGGTACAGACGATGAGGGTGGCGATGATGCCGATGGGGACATCGCGCTGTGGCTTTTTACATTCCTCGGAGGCGGTGGAGACGGCGTCGAAGCCGATGTAGGTGAAGAAGATGATGGATCCGCCGGCGAGGACGCCGCCCCATCCGTTGGGCGAGAAGGGGTGGTAGTTGGACGGGTGGATGAAGGACATGCCGAAGAAGACGAAGGTGAGGATGGCGCCGATCTTGATGAGGACCATGGCGTTGTTGGTGTTGGAGGACTCGCGGATGCCGAGGACGAGGAGGACGGTGATGAAGAGGACGATGAAGAAGGCGGGGATGTCGAACCCGAAGTGCCAGCCGGGAGCGAAGATGTCTTTGCCGGCGAGGTCCTGAAGGCCCTGAGGGAGCAGGGCGGGGGCGAGCCATTTGGGGTCGAGGTGAATTCCGAACCAATCTAATGCGTCCACAAGATGAGCGGCGAAGCCGACAGACACGCTCATGTTGGCGAAGGCGTATTCGAGGATGAGGTCCCATCCGATGATCCAGGCGACAAGCTCGCCCATGGTGGCGTAGGTGTAGGTGTAGGCGGAGCCGGCGATGGGGATCATGCTGGCGAGC